>JBOFYJ010000002.1:0-1672 GCA_051654605.1 Metamycoplasmataceae bacterium
GTTCGTCTCGTGTCTCAGTGTTGTGTCTCCGGATTTGCCTAGAAACACCACCTACGCACTTTCACCAGGACAACCGTCGCCTGGCCCACCTAGCCTTCTCCGTCCCCCCATCGCAATTACAAGTCGTGCAGGAATATTAACCTGCTTCCCATCGATTACGCCTTTCGGCCTCACCTTAGGGGTCGACTCACCCTGCCCCGATTAACGTTGGACAGGAACCCTTGGTCTTCCGGCGAGGAGGCTTTTCACCCCCTTTATCGTTACTTACGTCAGCATTCGCACTTCTGATATCTCCAGCATACCTCTCGATACACCTTCGCAGACTTACAGAACGCTCCCCTACCACTCACACATAAGTGTGAATCCGCGGCTTCGGTGCCTGGTTTGAGCCCCGTTACATCTTCCGCGCAGGCCGACTCGACTAGTGAGCTATTACGCTTTCTTTAAATGATGGCTGCTTCTAAGCCAACATCCTAGCTGTCTGAGCCTTCCCACATCGTTTCCCACTTAACCAGAACTTTGGGACCTTAGCCGGCGGTCTGGGTTGTTTCCCTCTTCACGACGGACGTTAGCACCCGCCGTGTGTCTCCCGGATATTACTTACTGGTATTCGGAGTTTGCATGGGGTTGGTAAGTCGGGATGACCCCCTAGCCCAAACAGTGCTCTACCCCCAGTAGTATTCGTCCGAGGCGCTACCTAAATAGCTTTCGGGGAGAACCAGCTATCTCCGAGTTTGATTGGCCTTTCACCCCCAGCCACAGGTCATCCCCTAACTTTGCAACGTTAGTGGGTTCGGTCCTCCAGTTGATGTTACTCAACCTTCAACCTGCCCATGGCTAGATCACCCGGTTTCGGGTCTACACCTTGCAACTAGACGCCCAGTTAAGACTCGGTTTCCCTACGGCTCCCCTATACGGTTAACCTCGCTACAAAATGTAAGTCGCTGACCCATTATACAAAAGGTACGCAGTCACCCCGAAGGGCTCCCACTGCTTGTACGTACACGGTTTCAGGTTCTATTTCACTCCCCTCACAGGGGTTCTTTTCGCCTTTCCCTCACGGTACTGGTTCACTATCGGTCAGTCAGGAGTATTTAGCCTTGGAGGATGGTCCCCCCATATTCAGACAGGATGTCACGTGTCCCGCCCTACTCGATTTCACATCAAGGTTGTTTTCGTGTACGGGGCTATCACCCTGTATCGCCGGCCTTTCCAGGACCGTTCCACTAACTTCCAAGATGCTTAAGGGCTAATCCCCGTTCGCTCGCCGCTACTGAGGGAATCTCGGTTGATTTCTTTTCCTCGGGGTACTTAGATGTTTCAGTTCTCCCGGTTCGCCTCTGTTACCTATGTATTCAGTAACAGATACCCGAGTTATCTCGGGTGGGTTTCCCCATTCGGAAATCTGTGAGTAATAGCGTCTCTTACCGACTTCTCACAGCTTATCGCAGGTTAGTACGTCCTTCATCGCCTCTGACTGCCAAGGCATCCACCATGTACGCTTAGTCACTTAACCATACAACCCCAAGAAGTGTCGGTGAAACCGGCACGGCTTGTTGTCGTACAACAAGGACCAAATAAAATTTGGTTTTCGCCAAGAAGTTTCCAAAGCACTTGTAACAAATGTTTGAGAACTACTTTTTAAATCAGCTTTCCAGATTGTTAAAGAGCA
>JBOFYJ010000003.1:0-191979 GCA_051654605.1 Metamycoplasmataceae bacterium
AAAAGCTAATTCTAAAATTTTAACTGGATCTTTTATTGTTATATTCATTTTAACAGTTATTGGAAGAGATATAACAGATGCTGTTGTAAATTCATATCCTAAATTAGCTGTTAAAGTAATTGTTCTATTTGAATTTAAAGAAGATGTAATATAGTCATAATTTTTAGTTGTAATTCCATCAAATAATTTCTCTAAAGTTATAAAAGAAATTTTGTTAGGAGAAGTAGGATTTAATTCCGAATCAAGAATATCTCCTGAAATAGATGGTTTTTGAGTTATTGCTAATTGAACAATTACAGGGGCTGATATAAGAATATTTGGATTAGAAGGATGTGTTGGTTTTTCAAATACATATCCTTTATTAAGAATTAAAGTAATTGTTCTATCTGGATTTCATTTAATAGAGTGGAAAACAGTCATATCAGTAATATCATTAAAAGTTTCATTTAATATTTGTTCTGTTGGATCAATATTAAAAGCCGCTTCTGAAATTTTAACAACTGTTGATTTTGCTGTTATATTTAAAGTAGTAAAAGAAGTTGTTATTATATTTGATGTAATTGTTGAAGTTTTATTTTCAAATACATAATCTTGTTGAGCTGTTAAAGTAATTATTCCAGTCCCTTCATTTCAAGTTGCTGTAAATTGAGAAGCATAATCAGGAGCAATAGTTCCTTCAAATGCTTTCATTAAAGTATCATTAGATAAAGGATCTATTGTTAATTCTGTTAAAGGAATTGAAATTGTTCCTTGTTTTTGACTAATATTTATCACTTTAATAAATGGTATTTCATTTGAATCAAGAGTATCGGTTGAATTACTAAATTCATATCCTGTTTTAGCTTTTAAAGTTACTATTTTACTTACTGAATCAAAAGAATATGTAAAATTATCTAAATTACTAGAATCAATACCATCAAATAATTTTTGTAATATTAATATATCAATTGTTGAACCATTTAATTCATTGTCATAAATTGTCTCAGTTATAGTTTTTTCTGTTATTCCTAATTTGGTAAGAGTTGATGTTATTTCAACTGAAATAATTTTATTTGTTGATAAAGTTGTATTACCAAATTCAAAACCTGGTTTAGCTTCTAAAGTAATTATATTTGTTTGAGAGTCCCAAGTTGCTGTAAATTGAGAAGCATAATCAGGAGCAATAGTTCCATTGAATGCTTTCATTAAAGTATCATGAGTTAAAGTAGGATTTATTAATTCAATTAAAGGAATTGAAATAGGTCCTGATTTTTGTGATATTTCTAAAAGAGAAAGAGCTGTTATTGAAATTGAATTAAGAGTATTTAATGGAGTTGAGGTTGTAATATTAAATTCGTATCCATCTTTAAGAGCTAAAGTAATTGTTCCTACTATTCTTGTAGCTGTTCATTTAGTAGTTGCTATAAATTCATAATTTTCAGGTGTAATTCCGTCAAAAATTTTATTTAAAGTTTCTAATTTAAATTTATCTCCAACTAATTCTGATAGAAAAATTTTATCAGTTGGTTCAATTACTTGTTTTGCTGTTATATCTAATTGCACAGTTATTGGATTTGAATTAAGAGATGTTGTTGGATTTCCTGTTGGAGTTTTAAATTCATATCCATCAAGAGCTTCTAAAACAAATTTTCTTTGTTCTTTATCAAAACGGAACCTAAACTTAGCACTTATTGTATTATCAAAAGTAAAAGCTTTTTGTAAAGTTGGGATTGTTATAGTTCCAGATAATTCTGATTCTGGAATTTTAACAGTTTCTTTTAATTCTATATTTAAAATAGTAATAGGTGTTATTTTAACTGATTTAATAATATTTGTTGATGCAGTTGTATCACCAAATTCAAAACCTGCTTTAGCTGTTAAAGTAATTATTCCTGCTTCATATGCAACTTCAATATTTGCTAAATCTGCTGCAACAATTCCATTAAAGATTTTTTCTAAAGTTGTAATTGAAATTGTTCCTGTTAATTCTGTATCATAAATTTTTTCTATGATTGGATCTTTAACTGTTATTTCTAAAAGAGTAATAGGAGTTATTGTATTAGATTCAAGAGTAGGAGATGATGAACCTGTAGTTCCAAATTCGAAACCAGGATTTGCTGTTAAAGTAATTTTATTTGTTGCAGCATTTCATTTTGCTTCAAATTTATTAATATCTTCATCAAGAACATTAAATGCTTTTTTAATTGTATTTGCTGTTAATGGATTTGCTGTTAATTCTGAATTAGAAATTTTTATAATACCTGTTTTAGCTGTTATATCTAAAGCAGAAACATAAGATATTATAGCTGATTCAATAGAATCTGTTGGTGCAGCTTCTGTTCCAAATTTATATCCTGGTTTAGCTGTTAAAATTATTTTATTTTTTACATCATTTAAAGATGCTGTAAAATAATTAAAATTTTCTGGTTTAACTCCATCAAAAGCTTTAGATAAAGTATCTATTGAGATATTTCCTTCTAATTCTTGTTTATAAATTTTATCAGGAGTTAATTTAGCTGTTATATTAATTATATTTGTAACATTAAATGTCATTGAAACAAATTGGTCTCCAATTCTGTCTCCAAATCCATAACCGTCATTAGCTGTTAAAACTAAAAAATATAGTTTATTAATTGTTCCTACACTTGTAGTAAAATTTTTCATATTTTCATCAGTAATTCCAATAAATGCTTTATCTAAAGTTACTTTAGATATTTGAGGAGCATCTATTTCTTCTTTTGTAATTAAATAGTTATGTACATTTCTATTTAAAGAAATATTTAAAGCTTTTACAGCATTTATTTGAACTGAATCAATACTACTAATTGGTTTATCTGATGATCCGAATTTATATCCAGGACCTGCTGTTAAAATAATTTTATTATTCGCTGAATCTCAATTAGATATAAAATGACTAAAATTCATATCAGTAATTCCATCAAAAGCTTTATCTAAAGTTAATTTAGAAATTGGATTAGCATTTATTTCTTGATCAGTAATTCTAGTTGTAATTTCTGTTTTAGCAGTTATATTAATATATGTTATATCTTCTATAACATTAAATGTCATAGAAGGAAGTTGGTTTCCCATTTGGTTATTAAATCCATAACCTTCATTAGCTACTAAGATAAAAGCATAAAGAGGTGGATTAATATTTGGAACTTTAACATAAGAAACAGTAAAATGTTCCATGTTTTCATCAGTAATTCCATTATATGCCTTTGCTAAGGTTTCTTTAGTTATTGGATCAGCATTTATTTCTTTTTGGGTAATAGCGGTATTAACAATATCTGTATTTAAAGAAATATTTAAATCAATTACAGGTTTTAATCTAATTGATTCCATTTTGTTTTTTTCTAAACCAAATTCGCTCCCCTCTTTAGAAGTTAAAATAATTTTATTATTTGATGCATCTCAAGCAGATGTAAATTGATTAAAATTTACAGTTGTAATTCCATCAAAAACTTTATCTAGTGTTTGTTTTGTCATTGTAGAAGCAGTAACTTCTTTATCAGTAATATTAGCTGTAACAATTTGTTTTGCCATTATTCCAATATATTGCATTCCAGTTGTTTCAGTACAAGATGTAGTAACTACAAGCGGAATTGCGATTGCAACGGTAGACAGCGCTCCTATCAAAAGTGACGATTTTTTATTCATAATAATTCTCCTTATAAGTATATGTTTAATAAAAAATTTAAAGTTAATTAAATTACAACAATTATAGTACTAAAAAAATAAAAATAACCAAAAAGAATAAACTTTATTTTTTAGTTAATTAATAACTAATTTTTATTATCGAAATAAAGAGAAGTTTTTAGAGATTTTAGCTGAATATATTGCTCTATTTTGATCTATAAACCTTATTAAGAGTTTCCCCTGATTCATTTTTTCATTCTTCTCAACCACTTGCTGCATATTGGGCTTTTGCAAAGTTACCAGCTGTTGTAGGAGAACCAAAATTAATATCAACTAATAACTTAAAAGCATTTTGTTCTTCCATAAAAACTGCTTTGTTTTCTTTAACTAATTCTTCTAAGCGGAGTTGCATTGAAGTAAATATTTTAACTTGTTCATCATAATATTTATTATCTTTATTAGTTTTTTCAATTTTATCAGCTACACTTGGTAAAATTGAATCCTTAAGAATAATTATTTTTCCTTCTTCATATATCGCTAATGAATCATTACATATAAAAATATTTTCTTTTTTAATTGTTTTTACTTCTCGATTAATTTCTATACCAATAAAAAATAACAAATCATCTATAGAAGAAATTATTTCTTTTAGTTTTCCTTCCTCGTGATTAGATACATTTGGTTTTTTATCTCTTTTTTGTTTATTAGATAATTTAGATGATATTTCAATACCTGCTTTTTTTATTTCATTAATATAATGTCATTCTAAATAATCAATATCTGTTCTAGAAAAGCTATTAGTTTTTGAAACAAAAGCTAGTATTTTGGAAAATTCTTTTGTTTGATTATGTTCTGTTATTCTTTGATGAATATTATCTGTTTGACCAATATATATAATTTCATGATTTTCTGAAAGTAAGAAATATACTCCTGAATTATTTATATTTGGTTGGTTTTTTATCTCTTTTATTATTTCTCTTGGAATTTCAAAAAAATATAAAATATCAATTCCTTTTTCGTGAATTCTTAATCCTCTTGGGTTGCTTTTATATAAGGTTGATTGAATTGTTGCTGTTTTGCTCATAATGATATTTATTATATAAATTAAAAATATATTTTAGTAATAATTTATATATTGAAAATTTATTTTTCTTTAATATTTTTATCATCTTTAGAAAAAAGTCATTCTTTTATTTCAGCTTTTTTGTAGTTTAATTTGTCTTCAATTTCATCAACAGTACTATATATTAAAATAGAATCATATTTAACATCAATATCACCTTTAGTTAAATAAGCTATTTCATCATTTTCTTTTTTTATTTTAAAAAAACTAAACTCTTTGTCTTTTTCATTTTCGTTTTTATCCTTTTTTGCTTTTCTTTTTTGATTATATGTTTCACCAAAAAAATATTCTTCTAAATTTTTATCTTGAACTATTTCATACTTGGCACCAACAGGTTCTTCTTTATCATTATCTTTGTCATAAAATAAAGCTATATTTAATATCTCACTTAAACCTAATTCTTTTAAAAGATTAAAACATGCTTTTACACCTTTTTTATCATTAGTATCAAAAAAAGAGACATGTTTCTCGCTATCAAGTTTATTTATTAAAGAATATAAAAAAGTTTCATCATTTATTCCCTCATAAAAAATAATATTTGATGAAAAAAGACAGCTTATTATTATTCTTTGTCTTCTATAATTTTCATCCTTTAAAATACTAGAAAGATTTTTTAATTCAATTCTATTAAGTTCCTCTTTTTGTTCCTCATTAATTTGTTTTTTTTCTCTATAACAATAATAATATTTAATATTATTATTACTATTATCGGTATCAAATTCATTTTTTTTCACAATTGATTCTATTAAAAATGGAGAATGTGTAGCTATTGTTATCTCTATTATTTTAGATAAATCATATATAGAACTACCTATTTTAGAAATTAATTCTGGATGACAAAATTTTTCTGGTTCATCAATAATGATTTTTCAGTTTTTTATTTCATTTTTTAATTTATCATCGTTTTTTTCTATTAAATTTTTAAGAATATTTATAACTATTAAAATCATTGAATAAAATTTTGTTCCTGAAGAAAAATCTAATATTGTTTTTTTATTAAATTCTCAATTTAAAAAATCATTTATTGGGGAGATGTTCCAATAATGCTCTTCTTCTTTTTGATTTTTTATTTGAAAAGATTTGACTATTTCCTTTTCTACAAAATCATCATTTTTAGATATTTCTTTAAGTTTACTTATCATATTTTTAACAATTTCACATGATTCATTATATTCTTTTTTAATTTCATTTGCTCATTCTATTTTTCCTGTATATTCAATTTCAAAAAGTTTATTTATAAGTTTTTTTAATTGATTTTGTGGTGTAACTATTGCTTCTTTCCCGGTTCCATTTGTTTCTTTTTGTATTAATACATCAGGGTCAATTTCTGATTCAAAGAAAATTGTTTTTTCCTTATCTTCATCAAATATTTCTTTTAGTTTTTTTGACTTTCCTGTTTTATTTTTTCCAATATAAATATTTAGTGACATATTGTTTACTCCTTATATTTAAATTTTTAAATAAATAGTTATAAAAATTTAAACTTTTAATATTATATTCCTAAAATATTTTTATTTAAAAACTTTATTAATATCATCTAAAATAATCCTTTATTAGATTTATATTTCTTTATATTTTTATAAAAATAAAAAATTATTTTAAAATGTGATCTAATTATATCAATAAATAAAATTAGTTCTATTTAAGGATATATATGAAACAAATAAATTTTAAAAACGAAAAACTTAAAGAAATTTACAATAAATATGTTGAAAAAAATATTTCTTTTATCTCAAATTGCGAAACTGAATATAGTAGAAAAATTGGCTTTTTAACAGATTTTATTTTAAACGATAAAGATGATGTAACAGACTCTGATATCTCTACAAAAATAAGAGATGAAAATGAAAATGATTATTTCGATGTTATTTGAGCAGATAAAAAAGAAGATAAGGAAAATATTGCTTTTTTAAATTGATTAGATATTGATTCTGATGATATTAATGATATTAATAATATTATTGAGTTATCTATAGAAAAAATAATGAATTATTGATTTGATTTTAGAAATGAAAAAGGTCCAATAAAAAATAATGAAAACGATGAAGTAATTTCAAATATGGAAGAGGTATTTGAAGAATTTTACTCTGGAGATATTAATAATTATTCAGAAATTAGAGAATGCCTTATTTATTTTGTAATTAATGATAGAAAAGAAAGAAATAAAGAGCAAAAGGAAGCTTATAAAAAAAACTTTACTTTAAAAATAAGAAAAATAAAAGATAATGATAAAGCAAAATCTAAAAATTTAAAAGTTAAATTTATTTTTGAAGATGATGTTATCGAGCTTTATAATAAAAGACAAGGATCTAAAATTTGTATTTCTTCTGATGTTTTAAAAATAGATAATGGAAATAATATTTTAAAATATGATTCTAAAAATGAATTTATTGAAAAAGCAATAATTTGTAATTTAAGTGCTAAATCAATTAATGAATTATATAAAAAATATGAAAATAATCTTTTAGGATTAAATTTAAGATTTTATGTAAAAAATAAAAAAATAGATGACAAAATGAAGGAATCAATAACTGAAGGAAGTTCTTTATTTTGATTTAAAAATAATGGTTTAGTTATTATATGTGAAAACTTTGAAATTGGAAGCAACGAAATTAATATAAAAAATTTCTCAATAGTAAATGGTGGACAAACAACTTTTAATATTGGAAATTTTGATCATAGTGTTTTTGAAAAAAATGATTTTCATATTGTTACTAAAATTATTGCCGTTAAAGGAATGAATGAAAATCCTGATATCGAAACATATGAACTTGCAAATGAAATAGCTAGTGCTACAAACCAACAAAAAGCTATTAAAGATATTGATTTAATATCTAATCTTCCAATAATTAAAAGAGTTAAAGATTTATTTCAGTCTAAAGCAGATATAAAAATATTTGTTTTAATTAGAAGAGGAGATAAATGTTCTGATTCTGAAAAAGAAATTTTCAAACAAAAATATCAATCAATAAAAGCAGAGCAAATATTACAAATTCATAATTCCTTTATAAACTTAATACCAGGAACATGTAGAAATGAAAAAGCTAAACTTTATAATGACAAAGAAAAAGTTGAAAGCTGTTTTCAATATATTGAAAACAATATAAATATATATAATGAGCTTATTATAATGTTTAAAATACATGAAAAATTTAAAACTCCAAAAGAATTAAAAAAATTCGGGAAAGATTCTAAAAATTTTGTTAAGTATGCTCAATATATTTCTTTAGCATCTATCCAATTAATTTTTATTCTTTCATCAAGTGAAAAATTATATAAAGAATTTTATTCACTTTTTAATGATTATAAACATGGTGAAATTCAAATTGATGATATTATTGATTGAATTAAAAATGAATTTGCTAAATTAAAAGTTAAAAAAATATTTCGTTATGATTTATCATCAAATAATTTTGCTAAATTAATTAATGATAGTTATAAAAGAGTTATAAATGAATTTTTAGCATTAAGATTTAGCGAGGCATATAATGAAGCAAATGAAATAGCAAAAACTAGTGGAGGGGATATTGTTGTTTCAAATTTTGGAAAAAATGACTCTGAATTTTATAAATTTATTATTCCTAAAATAATATACTTATTAAAATATAAGGAAAATAAAGATATAGTGAGAGAATTATTTAATATTCCTGAGGAAAAATAATGTATTTTAGAGAAGTTCAATATTCTAGAGGAAAATTCGCTATTGCTGCTAATTTAGAAATAATGGCTGGAGATATAAAAGAAATAGATTCTTTTATATATATAAAATATACTGATGAAATTATTGTTAATAATACAGATAATGAAGAAGAAAAATATCATGGTATAGCTTTTGATAATATTGATGAAGAATATGCTTTTCTTATATGCAATTTTTTTGAAAAGGAATATAGAAAAGATAAATCATTAACATTATCAAAAATTGTTTCAAATCTTTCTGATCTTTTTAGAAAGTTAAAAGAAGAAAATAATAAAAACAAGTATCTTGGTATTCTTGCAGAATTACTTATTATAAGAAAATGTCAAGATGAAAAAATAGATATTAAAGATTTTTATTCATATGGTGAAAATGATAAATTAGATTTTCATTTTCCAAATAAAAATAATATTGAAATAAAATATGGAAATAAAGAATCTAAGTCATTCATTGTAAACTATAAACAATTAGAAGCGTTAAGTACAAAAGAAAAAAATGAATTATGTGTTGTATTTACAGAATTTGATTCTAAAAACGGCTTAAACCTAATAGAGCTATTAAATTCAATAAATAATTGTAAACACAGAAATTTAATAATCATTACAGATGTAATTAAACAACTTGAATTAAAGTCTCCTAATCTATTTGAAGAATATAAAGTAAATGTAGAAAACTGTGATTTTATTTTTATAGACAAAAATTATTTACCTATAATTAATGTAAAAGAAACCAACTCATTAATATCAGCAAATTTTAAATTATTTGCAACTGAAGATATGTCACTTAATTTTATTAAAAAAATAAAAGGGATTATAGATGAAAATTAGATATTTTTCTGATCAGCTTTCTCCTTTTGATATAGAAAGGAATGAAAGACTTGAAAGTATTATTTTTATTGAAAAATCGAAACAATCTAAAAAGATTAATTTTAATAGTTGTTTTGAAGGTTTTTTAGAAATAAAAAAAGAAAAAGCAAAAAAATATCAAATGGAAGATTCTGATATTGAAAAAGATATTTCTAAATTAAGCGAAACTATTAATAATGTTAAGAATAAAATTAAAACTATTGACGTAGATAATATTCTTAAATTACTTGTTGTAGGTAATGTTCAATCAGGAAAAACTGATTTTATGGTTGGAATGATTTCTAAACTTATTGATGAATTTAATAATTCTTCAAATATTTTTATTGTTTTAACTACTCCTAATTCTAATTTATTAAAGCAAACTAATGATCGATTTTCAGATATTATTTTTGAAATAACAAATAATATTTCTCTTTATAATTTTTCGCAAATAAAAAAAGAAGGTGTTTATCAAGATGTTTCTTCTAATATAGATTTAAAAAAGAATATTTTAATTTTTCTCCAAAAGCAAAAAAATCACTTAGAAAAAGGTTCAGAATTATTAAATAAATTATCAATGATTAAAAATAAAATTAATAAAGTTGTTATTTTTGATGATGAAGGTGATGCTACTTCTTTCGATAATATTTTTAAAGAAGAACAATCAACAATCAATAAGAATATAACTAATATGATAAAAAATACAAAAGTTTTTGGTGGTTGTTATATTTCTGTTACAGCTACACCTTTTGTACAAATGCTAGTTAATGAGGAAAATAATCTTAAACCTAAATTTGGGTTTGTTTTAGAACCAGGAACAGGATATGTAGGTCTAAAAGAATTTTCAAATGAATCTGAAAAAGAAAATTCAAAAATAATGAAGATTATTAATAATGAAGATTTTGATATAAATGATAATGAAGATATCAAATTAGCTTTAGTTAATTATTTTGTGCAATGTTATATATTTTATAAAAACAAAAGTTTTAATAATAGGAAACCACGAATGCTATTTAATGTTAAAAGAGAAATTAGTTCTCATATTATTATTAAATCCAAAATTGAAAATTGACTTTCTTTTATTAAAAAAAATGAATTAAATTTAAATGAAATTTTAAAAAATGTAATTCTTGACTATAAGGAATATATAGACTTAGAAAATGAATTAGATGTAATTCAAAATTTTATAATAAATGAAGTTTTTAATAAATTAGATATTCATGAATTTAATGGTAATTATAATAAAAATATTGAACTAGATAAAATAAATCAAGAGAGATATGAAATAGTTATAGGTTCTGATAAATTAGGAAGAGGATTAACTTTTATCGATCTTACATGTGCTTTTATATTAAGAAGATCTAAAATAAATTCCCTTGCTGATAATGTTCTTCAAATGGCAAGATGGTTTGGATATAGAAATGAATATTTTAAAATAATGAAAATTTATTTATCTATGGATTTAATTAATGATTTTAATATTATTAATTATTCAGCCAATGAAATATTTGAAGTTATTAGAGATTATGAAAAAGATGGAAATTCTATTGAAAATTTACCTAAAATATTCCCAACAGAACAAACACAAAAAGGATTTGGTGCTACAAGGAAAACAGCAGTTAAAACGTTTTGAGAAAAAGGTTATGAATCATCATATATAAACTGTAAATATGAATTAAGAATAAAAGAAAGACCTATTGAAAAATCAAACGAATTATTTCTTAAAAGATTTATGGAATTATTTAATAATTATAAAAAATATGATGTTAATAACTACCCAATATATAGTTTCGATTCTATACAAGAATTTAATCAAGATTTTTTTCCTAAATATAGTGATTCTAAAATACATTCAGAATACAAAAATATTTTTGGTTTACCAGATGAAGAAAAGTCATGATTAAATACTGATTTAGTTAATCTTATTTTAAATGATAAGGATATTGATGAAGTTGTCATAAGATTAATAAATAAGTATGAAAAAGATGAAATAATTGATCCTAATAATTTCAATTGAAAACAAAGATTATTATATATTTCAAACGAAGATTCTAGTGATTATGCAAAATTCAGTAAGGGTAACTGAGGAGATTATAATCTTGTAAATCTTCAACAAAAAAATACTTTATTTATAGATATAATTCCTGTTTATGTTTGAACGAAAAACGAATTAATAAAAATAAACAACCCTTATTTTACAAGGGCAAGAATATTTATTCCTAAACATATATTAAAAGATATGAAAACAGGATTAAGAGCTAAATAAATTTCTATTCAATTATTTCTAAAATATCTGAAATGATTAGGTCTTTATCTTGTGCTGAATCGACAACGTGGAAGTTGTTAGGGAAGTTCTTTTTATAAAAGTCAATTAAAGGGAAGGTTTGTTCTTCGTAAATATCGAAACGTTTACTAATCGCTTCTGGTTCATCATCTTTTCTTCTAATTAATGTATCTTGATCATGAGGACATTTATCGCCTTTGTAACTTTGGCTATTAAATGTTCCTTTACATGTAGGACAAAATAGACGAGAAGATAGTCTTTTAATAATGTGGTCTTTAGAAATTTCTAAAACAATTATTTCAAATTTGTCTACTTTTAGTTTTGATAAAAAAATTGCTTGATCTAGAGTTCTTGGATATCCATCTAAAATAAAGTTTTTCTTTTCGCTAGTTAATTCATTTAATTTGTTTTCAACTATTTTGTTGGTAATATCATCAGGAACATATCCTCCTGAATCTACTATTTGTTTTACTTCAATTCCTAAAGGAGTTTTTTTAGCTATTTGTTCTCTAAATATATTTCCTGTTGAAATATGGCTTAAATTTGTTTTTTCCATTAATATTTCAGAAACTGTTCCTTTTCCTGAGCCAGGAGCTCCTAAAAAAATAATGTTTTTCTTTATCATAAAATTGATCCGTCGCTTTCTTCGTTATATTCTTCATTTGAAGGATTAATTGAATTTAATCCTTCTACCATTTCAATGTCTCTTGTTTGGTCATTAAAATTATATACCTCAATAACACTTGCTTTCGATTTATTAATTCTAAATTTATTTGTTTTATAACGGGCAATAACTTGTTGAATCGTTTCAATACTTACTGAAACTAAAATAATGAAGGATGTTCCTCCATAAGTAAGAGCAGGCGGAACGCCAGCCATTTGAAGAAGATATTCAGAAGAAGCTAGAAGAGTAAGGTAAAAAGCAGAGAAAACAGATAGTCTTAAAATGATTGATGTAAGGTAGTCTTCTGTTTGTTCTCCAGGTCTTACTCCAGGAATAAAAGTTGAATTTTTAGAAAAGTCTTCAACTATTTTATCCAGTCTTGATTGTTGTAAAGACATAATAATTGTAAAAATAAAAGTAGCTACTGCAAAAATGGTAAGTCCTATTGGTTGTTGAACAGTTAAATTTTCTTTCATTCATTTTACTTGTTCAAACTTATTTCCCGTTGCATCAATTAGATCAGCAATAAATAAAGGACCAGTTGAAAGCATTAGCCCGAAAATAACGGGCATTACCCCAGCGGGATTAACTTTTAGTGGCAGATAAGAAAGTTCTTTTAAATTACGGCTTCTTCCTGCTCCTATATGTTGAATAGGAACTCTTCTTTCAGCTTGATAAACTAAATTTACTAAAAACATTATTAGTAAAAAGATTAATAAGTAAGTAATAAAGTAAACAGAATTTATTATTAAAGTATTAATTGGAGTATTAGGATCTAATTGACCAAAGATTTGGTTAAAAGCTCCTTGGAAATGATTTGGAAGAGAAATTAAAATCCCTGAAAGAATTAATAAAGATGTTCCATTCCCTACACCTTTATTAGTTATTTCTTCAGAAATGAAGACAGAGAAAAATGTTCCGGCAACCATAATTGCTGGAATTACAAAATAACTATATCAAATAGTATCAAACCCCGCTTCAAAAGAAACTCCAAATTGATTAGTAGTTCCTGTTTGAAGCAAAGAACGAAGTAAAACTATTGCTTGAGCGATCGCAATTACAAAAGAAAGAGCTTTAGTAATCACATTTATTTTCATTCTTCCTAAAGGACCTGATTGGGAAAGTCTGTAGATAGGAGGGAAGATTTTCGTTTGGGCTAGCGTCATTATTAATGAAGCTGTAATAAAAGGAGAAATTCCTAAGGATACTAAGGAAAAGCTCCGTAGTCCTCCTCCTCCAAGAGTATTTAAAAGACCCAGAAAGTCATTTGAATTTAAACTATCTGGATTTTCGATTTTAATCCCTGGCAGGGTAATTGATCCTATAGCCACAAAAACGGCTAAAAGGAATAAAGTAAAAATTATTCTTTTCGTAAGATCTTTTTCTTTAAAAAAATCAATAAAATATTTTTTAAAGAAAATATTTACTTTTGAAAAAAATAAAATTATAGGAGAAAATAATTTTTTAAAAAAATTCATTTTCTATATTACCTCTAAGGTTCCTCCTGATTTTTCAATAGCAGAAATAGCAGTTTGCGATGCTGCATTTACTTTAATTGTTAATTTTTTGGTTAAATTTCCGTTTGCAAGTAATTTAATTGGAAGGTTTTTATTTCTTGCAATTTTTTTCTCTAAAAGAATTTCTGGAGTAACTAAATCATTATTTTTAAAATTCTCTTCAAGAGAAGAAAGAGAAACAACTTGATATTCAACGTGGTTAACATTATTAAAACCTCTTTTAGGTAATCTTCTAAATCATGGATTTTGTCCACCTTCAAAACCTGGTCTTGTTCCACCACTTCTTTTATTTTGACCTGATTGTCCTTTACCGGCTTGTTTTCCTTTACCAGCGGCATGACCACGTCCTACACGATGTTTTTCTGTTCTTGAACCATCATTTGCTTTTAATGAATGTAATTTCATAATTTCTCCTTTTTCTAATTTTAATATATTTAATTAAGATTTAATCTTTAATTAAGAACTTTTTCTGGACTAATATCTCTTAATTTAGCTACTTCTTCAAGAGTTCTTAATTTTGATAGAGCTCTAAGAGTTACTTTAGAAATATTTGTTTTATTTCTTGATCCATATGTTTTAGTATAAATATCTGTATAACCAGCTAGTTCCATAATATTACGAACTGTTCCAGAGGCAATAACCCCTTTTCCTTTTCTAGCAGGTTTAATTAGGATATGTGAAGCTAAATATTTAGCTGATACTTCATGAGGAATTGATGATTTATCAATAATTGGAACTTTAATTAAATTAGCTTGGGCTGCTTTAACTGCTTTTTTAATCGCATCTGGAACTTCATTTGCTTTACCATGTCCAAGACCAACAAGACCTTTTTTATTTCCCACAGCAACAACTGCTGAAAAACTAAATCTTCTTCCCCCTTTAACAACAACTGTAACTCTTGCAATATCTACAATTCTTTCTTCGAATTCGCTTTGAGGTTTTTGTTTAAAGTTTGATCTTTTTTTGTTATCTCCGCCTTTAGGAGAGTTTTTTGCTCTAGGTTTAAATTTAGTTTCGTTAGTTTCAAAATGAACTTTTTCTTTAATATTAACTTTGTCGCCTGAATCGATTGCTGAAACAACTTCTGTTTTTTTAATTTCTTCCTTTGCTTCTTTAATTAATTCAATTTCTTTTATTTTCTCTGTCATAATTAAAATTTAATCCCTTCTTTTCTAACTGCTTCTGCAAAAGCTTTAACTCTTCCGTGGTAGATATAACCTGATCTATCAAAAACAAGTTTTTCAATTTTTGCTTTTTTGATTTGTTCTCCCATGATTTTTCCTAGTTTTTCAGCTGCTTTAATATTTCCACTGTATTCTTTATCTTTTTCAGTTGAAACACTTATAATTGTTACTCTTTTTTGATCATCAATTAATTGAGCTGAAAAATTTTGAAGTGATTTAAAAACACACAGTCTTGGTTTTGTAGCTGTTCCACTAATTTTTGTTCTAATTTTTTGATGTTTATTAACTCTAACTTGATTTCTTGATTGTTTTGCCATAAATTACCCTTATTTAGATGATGCCTTTCCTTCTTTAAGTAGAATAGTTTCGTCTGAATACATAATCCCTTTACCTGAATAAATATTCGGTTTTCTGATTTTACGGATTTTAGCAGCGAATTCTCCTACTTCTTGTTTATCATTTCCAGAAATTTTGATTTCTGTAGGTTTGGGAACTTCGACTTTAATTGTTGAAGGAATAGGAAGTAAAATAGTATGTGAATAACCAGCAAAAATTTCGATTTCGCTTCCTTTTAAAATAGCTTTATAACCAACACCTTTAATTAATAAGTTTTTTACAAAACCAGCAGATACACCTGTTACCATTCCTTGTAATAAAGAATTAGTTGTTCCGTGTAATTGTTTTGTATGTTTTTCTTCATTACTTCTTTCAGTTGTAATGATATTATCATTTACTTTAATTGAAATTAATGGAGAAAATGTTCTTTTTAAAACTCCTCTTGGACCTGTTAAAATTGCTTCGTTATTTTGTTTAACTTCAATTGTTACTCCAGTAGGAATTTCAATCATTCTTTTACCAACTCTAGACATTAAAACCTCCTATCAAACATAAGCTAGCACTTCGCCACCTATGTTTTCCTTTCTAGCTTCTTTATCTGTCATCATCCCTTTTGAGGTTGAAATGATTGCAATTCCAAATCCTGATAATACAGAAGGAATTGATTCAACATCGACATAAATTCTAAGACCTGGTTTAGAGATTCTTTTAATATCAGTAATAACATTTCTATTTAATGATTTATATTTTAGATTAACGATAATTTCTTTTTTAAATTCAGAATGAGTTTCGACTTCGAAAGAAGTAATAAAACCTTCTTTTTCTAAAATTTCTAAAAATTTAACTTTAACTTTAGAATGAGGAATATTAACTGATTTAAATTTTCTTTGATTTGCATTTTTGATACGAACGATCATATCTGCAATTGGATCTGTTATAAAAGACATTTTATCAACTCGCTTTCTTTACGCCTGGGATTTTACCTTCATGAGCTAAATTTCTAAAACAAATTCTGCAAATTTGGAATTTTCTTAATACTGAATGTGGTCTTCCACATAATTGACATCTTGTATATTTTCTTGAAGAAAATTTAGGATGTTTTTCAGCTTTTACTTTTAATGATTTTTTTGCCATAAATTTCTCCTTATTTCGATGCCTTGATAAATGGCATTCCTAATTCTTGCAATAGCGCTAGCGCTTCTTTATCTGTTTTAGCCGTTGTAACAATAATTACATCTAGCCCTTTAATTTTTCTTATCTTATCAAAAGAGATTTCAGGGAAAATAATTTGTTCTTTAATTCCCATTGAATAATTTCCTCTTCCATCAAATGTTTTTGGAGAAAGTCCTCTAAAGTCTCTTATACGAGGAATAGAAACGTTAATTAATTCATAAAGGAAAAATCAAGCTTTTTCTTTTCTTAAAGTTACTTTACCACCCATTGGCATTCCTTCTCTTAGTTTTCAAGAAGCAAGAGATTTTCTAGCCGTTGTACTTGCTGGTTTTTGTCCTGATATTAAAGTTAATTCATTCATAACTTCTTCAATAGCTTTTGAGTTAGTAACTTCTCTACCTGCAGTCATGTTTAAAACAATTTTTTCTATTTTAGGAACTTGCATTTTTGAGGTGTAATTGAATTTTTGAATTAGGTTAGGAACTATTTCTTTTTCATACTTTAAATATAATTTAGATTTTTGCATTTTTAAATATCCTTCCCTGTTTTCTTATCGAAACGAATTTTTTTATCTTTATCATAACGATATCCAACTCTTACACTATCATTTGCACCTTTTTTAGATGTTTTTGATTTAATTGCTACATTAGAAATGTGAAGAAAAGATTCTTTTTTCTCAACAGAACCTTCTGTTTTTTGTTGAGATGGTTTAATATGTTTTGTAACCATATTAATATCTTTAACTAAAACTTTGTCATTTTTCTTATCAACTTTAATAACAAAACCTGTTTTCCCTTTTTCTTTTCCAGCAATAATAACTACTTCATCATTTTTTCTAATTTTCATAATTGCCTTTCTATATTACCTCAGGAGCTAAAGAAGTTATTTTTAAATAACCTTTTTCTCTTAATTCACGTGCTATTGGACCAAAGATACGAGTTCCTCTTGGAGTTCCGTCTTCTTTTATAATAACTACGGCATTATCATCAAATTTAATATGGGTTCCGTCTTTACGTTTAACTCCATATTTAGATCTAACAATAACAGCTTTAACAACTTGTCCTTCTTTTACGATTCCATTAGGAACAGCTTTTTTAATTGAACAAACTATAATATCACCAATATTTGATTTTTTCTTTACAGATCCACCTAAGTTTCTAATAACTCCGACTTCTTTTGCTCCAGAATTATCTGCAACATTAAGTCTTGACATTTCTTGAACCATTAGTTACCTTCTTTCGCTTTTTCTCTGATTTTTTCTAAGATAAAAGTTTTTGTTTTTGAATAAGGTCTTGATGAGGTAATTTTAACAATATCACCTAAACTAGCTTGTTCTTTTTCATCATGAGCTGCAAACTTTTTAGTTTTCTTAAATCTTTTTGAATAAAGGGGGTGTTTTACATAAGTATCTACTTCAACAATAATTGTTTTAGTATTTTTTGTAGAAACAACTTTACCAGTTAATGATTTTCTTGTATTTATACGTTTTTCCATTATTTGGCTCCTTTATCTTTTTTGGTTGTTTCTTTGTTTTTGTTTTTTGGTTGAAGTTTTCTGATTTGATCTCCAAGTTCAATTTCTTTTATAGCTGTTAATGTTTTAGCGATATCTTTTCTTATATCCTTAATTTTGTGGCAAGCATCTAATTGACCTGTTTTGTTTTTAAATCTTAGAGTAAACAATTCAGCACGATAATCATTTAATAAATTTTCAAGTTCTTCTTTTGTTTTTTTAATAAGTTCTGAATATTGCATTATTTGTTACCCTCACTTTCTTGTTCTTTTCTAGAAATAATTTTTGTTTTAACAGGTAATTTATATCCTCCTAATTTAAGAGCATCTTTTGCTACATCATCAGGAACTCCATTAACTTCAAACATCATGGTATTTACTTTAGTTACAGCAACTCATTTTTCAGGATTCCCTTTTCCTTTTCCCATTCTAACCCCAATTGGTTTAGATGTTAAAGATAAATGAGGAAATATTCTAATAAAAACTTGTCCTTCACGACCCATTCTTCTTGTAATCGCGATACGAGCTGATTCAATTTGACGAGCTGTTATTCAAGCAGAAGTTTTAGCTTGTAAACCATAATCACCAAATGAAACTTTGTTTCCTCTGTTAGCAACTCCTCTATCATGAGGTATTCTAAAGGTTTTACGGTGTTTTGTTCTTTTTGGTTGTAACATTATTTCTCACTCCCTTTATTTTGTCTATCTCTAAATTCCCCTAAAGAAATTCAAACTTTTATTCCAATAGCTCCATAAGTTGTTCTTGCTGTAGCTGTTGCATAATCAACATCTTGTCTTAAAGTATGTAGTTTCATTTCTCCATATTGATACCCTTCACTACGAGCCATATCAACACCGTTTAAACGTCCTGAAACTTTAGTTTTAATTCCTTTAGCTCCTGATTTTAAAGCTTCTTTAATTGCAAATTTTTGAGCAATTCTAAAAGGAGCTCTGTTTTCTAATTTAATAGCGATTTCTTCAGCAACTAATTGAGCATTTAATTCAGGGTGTTCGATTTCCACAACATCAATTTTTAAATTTAAATTTTTGTTAGCAACGAAAACTTGAATGTCTTTAATCATTTTTTTAACATTGCTTCCTTCTTTTCCAAGAACAATTCCAGGTTTAGCAGTATGTACTGAAACATTTGTTTTTCCATCTTGAGTTCTTCAGATTTCCACATTTCCAATTTGATATTCTCTTCTTAAAGCTTCGAAAAATTTTCTAATTTTTTGATCTTCAATTAGATATACTGGAAATAATTTTTTATCTGCAGCTCAAACTGAATTTTGTTTTTTTGTAATTCCATAACGGAATCCATTAGGATTGACTTTTTGTCCCATAAATACCTCTTATTTCTCCTCTAGTGTTATTAAAAAGTGTGAAGTTCTTTTAAAAATTGGATATGCTCTACCTTGTGCTCTTGGTTGAAATCTTTTTAGTGTTGGTCCTTCATTAACTAATACTTCTGCTAAAAATAATTTTGATGAATCCATTGAATGATTATTAATTGCATTCGCGATTGCTGAATTAAGAAGTTTTAAAAATAGTCTTGAAGCTTTTTTTGGTGAATTATTTAATATTGAAAGAGCTTCAAAAGTTGTTTTATTTCTAATAATATCAGCAACTAAACGAGCTTTTCTAGCTGATATTCTTTGTAATTTTAATTGTGCTTTTGCTTGATTTTTCATTATTTTTTCTTACCTTTATCTTGCCCGTGGCCTGTATAAGTTCTTGTTGGAGAAAATTCACCTAATTTGTGTCCAACCATATCTTCAGTTACGTAAACGTCTATAAATTTTTTACCATTATGAACTTGGAATGTGATTCCAACAAAATCTGGAAAAATTGTTGAACGTCTTGATCAAGTCTTAATTGGTTTTTTAGGAGTTTTTTTAGAATTAATATCTTCTACCTTTTTCAATAAATGGTCATCTGCGAAAGGGCCTTTTTTTAACGATCTTGCCATTATTTATCTCCTCTTCTTCTAATAATTAATTTATTTGATGCTTTTTTATTATCTCTTGTTTTAACACCAAGAGCTTTTTTACCTCAAGGAGTCATTGGAGATTTACGACCAATAGGTTGTTTACCTTCCCCTCCACCATGTGGGTGGTCGTTAGGGTTCATAACTGACCCTCTAACTGTTGGTCTAACACCTTTGTGTCTGTTTCTTCCAGCTTTACCAATATTAACTAATGAATGTTCTTCATTACCAACAACACCAATTGTTGCTCTTGCTTTTAATAAGAATTTTCTAACTTCTCCAGATTTTAGACGAAGAATAACATATTTATCTTTTTCATCTCTACCAAGAATTTGAGCAGAAGTTCCAGCAGATCTGATAAGTTTTCCTCCACCACCTGGTTGTAATTCAATATTATGAACAAAAGTTCCTTCAGGAATTTTCCCTAATGGAAGTGAATTTCCAATTTTAATATCAACATCTTCTCCAGAAACAACAATATCTCCAACTTTTAATCCTTTAGGAGCTAAGATATATCTTTTTTCTCCATCAACATAATTAATTAAAGAAATGTTTGCACTTCTATTTGGATCATATTCAATAGAAGCTACAACACCATTAATATTGTCTTTATTTCTTTTAAAGTCAATTAAACGATATTTTCTTTTAACACGATTACCTTTATGTCTAGTTGTAATTTTACCTTGATTATTTCTTCCTGATTGTGGTTGCAAAGTAGTTAATAAAGATTTTTCAGGACTGTGACCTGAAAGATTTTTTTTGTAATAAAGAACAGTCATATTTCTTTGACCATTCGTAGTTGGTTTTTTAACTTTTATCGCCATAACTATCCTTATTTACTCTCTTTCTTAGTTTTTGAAGAAGCTGGTTTTTCAACAATTAATTTTTCACTAACTTTTGAAAGTTTTTCAGCAGCTTTTTTCTCAGCTTTTGAAACTTCTTTTACTTCAGCAATTTTTTCAGTAGCTTTTTCTTCAGGTTGAGCAAAATTATCATCAGGTAATATTTTGATACTTCCTTCACTTAAGGTAACAATCGCTTTTTTATATCCAGGTTTGAATCCTTCATATTTCCCAAGCTTTTTATATTTTTTATCAACATTCATAATATTTACTCTGTCTACTTTAACATCAAAGATGAATTGAACAGCTTTTTTAATTTCAATTTTAGTAGCTTTTTTATCAACTACAAAAGTGTAAATATTTTTTCCCATTTGTTGATAAGTTTTTTCAGTTAATAACGGGTATTTTATAATATGATTTATATTCATTATTTATTCACCCCTTCCATTATTTTTAAAATTTCTTCAGACATTACTAATGCATCAGTTCATAATAAATCTTCAACAGTTATTGAAAATGGTTTAACAACATAAATATTTTTTAAATTTGCAGCTGATTTGAAAACGTTCTCATCAGTTGTTACTAATAAAATATGTCTTTTATTATCTACTTTTCAGTTTGATAATTGTTGGATTAAATCTTTAGTTTTTGGTTTTTCCATTTTAAAAGTTTCAGTAACTAAAATTAATTTTTCATTTGCTAGCATTGTTAAAGCTGATAAATAAGCTAATTTTCTAACTTTTTTATTAACTTTAATTTCGTAGTTTCTTTCAACTTGAGGTCCAAATGCTCTACCCCCTCCAACAAATACAGGAGATCTTAGAGTTCCAGCTCTAGCTCTACCTGTTCCTTTTTGTTTTCAAGGTTTTTTCCCAGTTCCACTTACAGTAGCTCTAGTTTTAACGGCATGAGTTCCTTGTCTTTTAGAATTTCTTTCAAATAAAATTGTGTCAAAAATTGCTTGGTTATTAACTTTTTCAATTCCAAATAATTCTTTAGGCAATTTAACTTTATTTTCAAAAAGAGTTTCAGCAGAAATATTTTTCTTAACTTTTTTAACTTTTTCTTCTTTATTAGTTTTTGCTTTTCCAATTTTTAGAGAAGGTTTTTTAACTTCTTTTAAAGGGGCATCTTTTTTTGTAGATTTAACTTTATCTGTCATTATTTATCTCCTTTCTCTTCATCGGCTTTTTTAATTGCTTCTTTTTCTGCTTCAGCTATTTTAATTGCTTCTTTCATTTGAGAAACGTTCATATCATCATTTAATTCAGCACCAACTTTTTTAGCTTGTTCTAAAAGCTCATTTTTTTGGTGTTCTTCATATAAATTAACTAATTTAACTTCATCTCTATTTGGCAGTTGTTTAA
Source organism: Metamycoplasmataceae bacterium (assembly GCA_051654605.1). Classification (GTDB taxonomy): domain Bacteria; phylum Bacillota_I; class Bacilli_A; order Mycoplasmatales; family Metamycoplasmataceae; genus UBA710. The sequence continues at coordinate 22,148 of JBOFYJ010000003.1, forward strand.
TTGCTTGTCTAACAACAACAAGTCCTTTTTTAGGTCCTGGAATAGAACCTTTAACAAGAATATAATTTTCTTCTAAATTAACTGATACTACAATTAAATTTTGAATAGTTGTTTGTTGATTACCAAGATGTCCTGGCATTGTCATTCCTTTAACAACTTTATTTCCTGAAATATCTCCAAGTGATCCGGTTTGACGAACTGGTTTAGATCCTCCACCTCCACCATGAGATTTTGGTCCTATTTTTTGATTATGTCTTTTAATTGAACCGGCAAATCCTTTTCCTTTAGAAATACCGATAACATCAACTAATTCTCCTGATTTAAATATTGAAGGACTAACTTCATCTCCAATATTATAACCTTCCATATCACGTATTTCTTTTACGAAGCGCTTAGGGGTAGTATTTGCTTTTTTAAAGTGACCTATTTCTGGTTTATTAGATCTAGATTCTTTTTTCTCAATAGTAGAAAGTTGTAGAGCTTTATAGCCATTTTTTTCTGCTGTGAAAACTTTAGTTACGATATTCTTATCGATTTCGATCATCGTAACTGGAATTGAATGCCCGTGATCTAAGAAGATTTGGGTCATTCCAATTTTTTTACCTAAGATTCCTTTCATCTTTACCTTTCAATTTATTTTTTTTATTTGTTATTTATTGTTGTCATTTCTACAATAACACCTGCTGATATTTCAGCTCTTTTTAGTTTTTCAATTAAATCTTTTGATGGATTTTCTAAAACTATTAGTCTCTTATGAGTTTTTCTTTCAAATTGCTCACGAGATTTTTTATTTACATGGACTGAACGTAATATTGTAAATAATTCTCTTTTTGTAGGTAGAGGCACTGGCCCTCTAAATTCTGTTTTAGTTGATTTTATAATTTCAACTATTTTTTTAGCTGCATGATCTACTAATGCAGATTCATAAGCCTTAACTTTTATATTTATTTTTTCCAATGTTGTCTCCTTTTTGTTCTTCTGAACTAGACTCTGCATAAAAACTTGATAATGGTTTGACAACTAATTTCCGTGTATCAACAACCTTATACTTCAACGTCTAAGTTTCTATACTATTATATTACAAAAATAAAAAAAATAGGAATAAAAAATATTTCGAAAATAATTGCTAATCAAAAACCTAATCTAAAATACAAATTTCCTGTTTCTTTATACAAAATATATAAGATAAAAATAGAAAATTGCATAAGAGAAACAAAAGAAAGAAATAAATTAAATTCTGGAGTAAAGTCAAAATTATTTTCAAAGGCTATAAAAAGGAATATATATAAACTAGTTAAAAAAATGTTTAATGATAAATATATAAAATATTTAATAAATTTTTTAACTAAAAATGAAATATTATGTTTTGTTTTAAATTTAATTTTTTTCATTTTTAATAATTTTACAACAAATTAAATAATTTAGTTCTTTGTTGTTTGTAAAAATGAGAATTTATTTAAAGTATTACTTGCATAATAATTTTGCATATTATAGTAATTAGATAATTTTCTTTCAAAATTATTTTGTTTTATTTTGTTTTTTTTGTTTTCTTTTTTAAAAATGTTTTTGAAAACGTTTTTAAAAACATCTAATTTTTTTTCATTTGGATTAGTGTTATTAAATACTTTCATTAAAGTAATAAAGATGAATGCATGTAAAAGAGAAGCAGCTATTATAGCTAGGAAGAATCATAGGATTGCTACAAAAGCAGCACCTCCACCAGCTCCTCCAAAAATAACAGGAATTGAAACTCCTAAGGTATTTAATTCAGCAACAGGAGCTTTAACTCCAGCTACAATAGCTGTAATTGGTCCACCTCACATTCCTACATAACCACCAACAAAGAATAGGAAGGCAAGACCTCCAGCAAATCCTGAACCAATTAAATTAGCTATAAGAACTTCTTTAGGTCTTTTTGTTGCAAAAGGAATTGCTCCTTCTGATATTCCAAAAAATCCAAGTCCTAATGCTGTAATTCCTTCAGCTCTTTCTTTATCGTTAAATGCTTTTCTAGCTAATAAAGTAGCAACTCCACAACCTAATGGAGCAATTGGAATAGCGGCAGCAACTGCTCCCATTAATCTTGGATCAACTACAATTAAGGCTGTAGCTGTAGTTCCTGCTATTTTATTTACAGGACCTCCCATATCAAATCCGATCATCATTCCAAGGATTAATCCTATTAAGAAATTAACTCCATTTATTTTGGCAGCTTCTGATAATCCAAAAACAAGACCATTCATTAAATAACCTAAAGGACCTGATAATAAGAATACAAAAGGAATTGCAATAATAGAAGTACAAACAACTGGAATAAAAATTATTGGCATTAAAGGAATTACTAATTTATGGGTTTTAAATGTATTAACTCACTTAACTAAATAACCACTTGCAAATCCCATCATAATAGCTGCAAATAATGATAAACCAACATTAGCTACTGCCGTATCAGCACCAAAAAAGCTTTCTATCTGTGGAATACCACTTCCTACTCCACTCATATTTCATCAGAAATAAAAATCAGGACTAGCAGCGACGAAGGTCGTCATCATTCCGACAGCTAAGCCAGCCCTTCCAGCAATTGATTCAGCAATGAATCCTCCCATAATAGCTATGAAGAAGACGAAACCAACTTCTGAAACTTTTTTAACAATACCATAAGCTGGATTTTCAGTAACACCAGGTATTGAACCTACTGAATTTATAATCGCTCAAACAATCCCTGAAAAAACAATAAATGGAATCATTCTTGAAACTCCACTTAAAAGGTGTTTCATAAAAATATTTAATTTACTACTTTTAAATTCCTCAATTTGATTTGATTTTTTAGGTAAAGAACCATTACTTGGTTTATAAACAGGACCTTCTAAAGATTTTCTAATTCATTTTTCTGGATTAGATATTGCATCATTTGTTTTAATTTGAATTAATCTTTTACCTTCAAAACGGTCTAATTCAACATAAATATCAGAAGCTATAACTACTGCATCAGCTTCTTCTATATCTTGTTCTGATAAAACAGTTTCAGCTCCTTTTTGTCCTTGCGTTTCAATTTTAACTGAAAAATCTTCTAAACCAGATTCTTCTAAAGCAGTTTTGGCCATATAAGTATGAGCAACTCCTGTTGCACAAGCACTTACTCCAACAATTCTATATGTGCTAGAACCTTTTTCATAATTATTTTGTTCTTTGCTTTGATCTTCATTAGAAGTTATACTTTCATAAATATAATTTTTAAGGATTTCAGGATCATTTTCATTTTTTATATAATATTTGAAATCTGGTTGCATTAATAAAGTTGCTAATTTTGAAAGATATTCAATATGTAAATTATTTTCGTTTTTTTCAGGTATTAATAAAGCAAAAATATACCTAATTGGTTCATCATCCATTGATTGTCAATCAAGTATATCTTCTGTTTTAAGAAAAATAATAGCTGGCTTAGTTATTCCGCTTATTCTTGCATGCGGAATAGCGAAACCTTCTTCAAATCCCGTTGTTGATTCTTTTTCTCTATTTTCAAATGCAGTTATTAAATTAGATAAATGTTTTTTAGAAATAATATTTAATTCAACTGCTTTATTTGATAAAAAAATTAATGCTTCTTTTTTATTTCTTGATTCATTATCAAAAAATATTTTTAAAATAAGATTTTTTAGGTCCATATTTAACTCCAAATAATTTAAAAAGAAAAATTAAATTACTTCTTTTTAATTATATCAAAAAATAAAACCTTAATTTTTTTCTTTATTATTTTTAATTATTATTCCAAGATGATTTAAATCCTCATTTTCAATAAATGAAGGACAATCAAGCATGGTATCATAACCATTAGCATTTTTAGGAAAGGCAATTGTATCTCTAATTGATTTTTGATTTGCAATAATCATTAATATTCGATCTATTCCAAAAGCTGTTCCAGCATGTGGAGGGAATCCGAAGTCGAAAGCTTCTAAAAAAGAACCGAATTTATCATTAATTTGTTTATCACTTAGTTTAAGAGCTTTAAATATTTTTCTTTGAAGGTTGAAATTATTTATTCTTATAGAACCGGATGAAAGTTCAAATCCATTTAAAGTAAGATCATAACTTCTAGCAATTACTTTAAGAAGGTCTTTTTCTAAATATTTTTCAGTTTCAATTGAAGGAGAAGTAAAAGGATGGTGCATTGCAATAATCTCGCCATCTTCTTCTTCAAATAAAGGAAAATCGACTATTCATAGAAATTTAAAAATATTTGGATCAGCTAAATCAAAAAGTTCTGCTAAATGAACTCTAATAGCTCCAAGAGCTTGAGTTGTTTTTTTATACTCATCAGCTGCTATAAAAATAATTCCACTATCTAGTTTATGTTCTTGAATAATTGTTTTTAGTTGTGAATTTATTTTTTTGTTTAATTCATTATCAACAAAACTTTTGTCTTTTATTTTAATAGAAATTAATTTTTCTAATTTATTTTTTCGAGCTACTTCTTCAATAGCTTTAAGTTGAGAATTAGAGATTTCTTGATTGAAAACTAAATATTTAATAGAAGGCTTTTTATTAAATATATTTAAATCTATATTAGCGAATTCTTTTGTAGCTTCATTTAAAAATAATTCATACCTTGTATCGGGTTTATCAGAACCATATTTTTCTATTGCATCTTTAAATTTCATTCTGGGAAATTTTTCTTCAATTTTAATATCTAATTTACCAAGAACATAATTAAACATTTTTTCACATAAAAGATAAATATCTTCTTCATTTGCAAAAGATATTTCCATATCTAATTGAGTAAATTCAGGTTGTCTATCTTTTCTTAAATCTTCATCACGAAAAACTTTTGCTATTTGAAAATATTTTTCAATCCCAGCCGACATTAAAAGTTGTTTATATATTTGAGGTGATTGAGGAAGGGCAAAAAATTCTCCTAAATTTCTTGTAGGAACTAAATAATCTCTAGCTCCTTCAGGAGTAGATTTAGATAGAATTGGGGTTTCTATTTCAAGAAAATTTTCTTTATCTAAAAAATCTCTAAAATTTTTAAGTAATTTGTGTCTTAAAAGCATTAAATCAAAATTTTCTTTTTTTCTTAAATCAAGATATCTATACTTTAATCTTATTTCTTCTTTTACATTTACCTTATCTGATAAATTAAATGGAAGTTCTTTAGCTAATGATAAAACTTCATATGAAGAAACTAAGATTTCAATTTTACCTGTTTCCATTTTAGGATTAGGTTCTTTTCTCTTATTAATTTTTCCATTTATTTTTAAAACTGATTCTTTAGTAAAGTTAATGTCTTCCATTACTAATTGAACTTCACAAGTTCTATCTCTTAAAAGAACGAAATTTAAATTACTAAGTTTTCTAATTGAAGAAACTCAACCGAATAATTCAACATTAGTACCAACTTCAAATTTAATAAGGTCGATATTACTAATTTGTTTCATTATATTGGCTCTTTTCTAATTTTAATAATTTTATCACATTTTTAATTGGTAAAATCTTTTTGAAATCAGCCCCTTTAACAGTTCAATCATCTTTATTATAATTATCTTTTTCTTTGAAGATAAGATATTTAGGATTTACTTTAACAGCGTCTTGAAAAAGTTTATTAAATGATTTTATTTTTTTATTAAATTCAATAGTTATTCCTAATTTTCTTAAATCATTTATTAAAACCAAATTATCAAAAAACATTTCTTTTGTTTCGAAAATAAAATAAGCATCAATTAAGTTTTCCTTAATATTAATATTATCTTTAATTATTTCAACAAGTCTTTCAACACCGACAGCAAATCCTACACCAGAAAGTCTTTCATCATTTAAAAGATTGCTATATTCTCCACCACCAATTATTGTTGATTTTGATCCTAACTTAGGAGAAGTTGAAACAAATTCAAAAACGAAGTCAATATAATAATCTAATCCTCTTACTAAATAAGGATCTATTTCATATTTAATTTCTAATGCATCTAATATTTTAATGATTTCTTGAAATTCTTTTTCTGATCTTTCATCATAAAATTCACTTATTTTTGGAGCATTTTTTATTAGAGATTCATTAATATTTTTTTCATCAAGAATTCTAAATGGGTTTGTTGTTATTTTTTCTTTTTGTTGATCACTTAAAAGTTCGATATTTTTTTTGAAATATTTAACTAGTTGCTTTTTATAGTTATTTCTTATTTCAGGGGAAGATATAAAATTAATTTTAAGAATGAAATCAGTGACTTTAATTTTTCTAAGAAATGATAATGATAATTGAATTAATTCTATTTTATTAAAAAATTCTATAGAAAATATTTCAACTCCTATTTGGAAGAATTCTCTTAATCTTCCTTTTTGAGGACTTTCATATCTAAACATTGAATCAATATAAAAAAGTTTTTGGTTATTTTTAATCGAAAAAAGTTTTTCTTCTAAATATGCTCTTGCTACTGAAGCTGTTCCTTCTGGTTTTAAAGCTATTAATCTATTTGCTTTATCTTTGAATTCATAAAGTTCTTTTTTGATAACTTCAGCTTCTTTACCTATTTCCTTTTTAAACAAAGATGCTTCTTCAAAAGTCGGAGTTATTATTTGTTTAAAGTTATAGGCTAGAGCTAAAAAAGAAAATGTTTTAAAAATATAATTGTAAATAAGTATTTCTTTTCCTAAAATATCTTTTGTTCCTTTTGGTTTATTCATTAATTTTTCTCCTAATTAAAATAAAAAACAAAGACAAGTGTCTTTGTTTATATTATATTATTTAATTTTATTTAATATCATTAAATGATATGAATACTTGTTCTTTAACAACTTCTACATCTCAGAAGTTTGTTTCAATTCTTTTTCTTTTTCTTTTTATTTTAAAGTTTTCTATTTGAACATAGATAAATGGTAAAACATAAACTGATATTGCAAATGATAGTAAAGCAAACATTATTAAAGGAATAGTAACTGTTCATGATAATACTCCAACAAAAACTGTTGCTATTAAGAATACAAATATAAATAATAAATTAATTTTTATTAATTCTCTTATTTTGTCTCTTATTGAATCAACTGCTATTTTCTTTAAATCTACTTTTTCAAGAATATTAATATTTTTTGTTTTTATTTTTTCATTTATTCGATTAATGATAGTACATAGATTTATAATGAATCAGATAGAAGCAATTATAATAATTGGACTAAACATCATGTTAATAGGAATTTGGAATAAGATGAATGATAATATAAAGAATGGAATTCCGATTATCATTGAAAGGAAAACACTTAAAGCACTTGGGTATTTATATCTAATTAAAATAAATACTGTCATAACCCCAATAGCTGCTAACCCAATATAGATTGAATCTAAAATTGATTGTTGAATATTAGAATCTGGAAGAATATAACGATAAAATTCTATTCCCTGAGTTGCTAATACTAAAGCAAAATCTTTAAGATCATTTGGTAAATTGTTTACTGAAGCAAAAACTATAAATTGATTACCATCAGTGTTTGCGCTTTCTTTTCTTATTTCTAAAGTATTTGAATCAAATTTTTTACTTTCATTAATTTGATTAATAACATAATCGGCATCAGTTCTAGATAATGGTTTATCATTACCTTTATTAAAAATTAGAACTGTTCGATCACGATCTACATTTGATAAATTAAAACTAGAAAGAGCTGAACTGTTTATTAATCCAAATGTCATAAAGGCAATTAAAGAAATAAATAATAATGCTATTGTTCCAATTAAAGTTCCTTTAGAATATTTTAAATAATTTTTTTCAACAGTAATTCTTGAAAGAGGATTACTATTTTTTCTACTTATTCTAATTTCGTTTGTTTCTTGAATATTAACTAATTTTTTAGGAGAAGTTCATATCCCTATAAACCAAGGTTTAAGATTTTCAAATGAAACTGTTTTTGCTAATAATCTAATACATCATCTAAGACCAACAAATGATATGAAGAATGAGAATAATGATTGGATTAATAAAACACCTGAAAAGATTTGAAGATTAGGAGGAGTAATGAAGAAAATTACAAGAGAAAGTATAATTTGAATAATTTGAGTTAAAAACGAAGATTTAAAAAATAATTTATTAGCTTTAAATATTGCTTTATCTGCTTTTATTCCATTTTTTATTTCTTTTTTTATTCTTTCAAAGAAACCGAAATTAAATACTAATGAAAAAATTGAAGATGCAAGTATAAGAAGAATCGATAGTGGATCATAATCCCCTCTAAAAACAGAAATCATTAATAGTGTTAAAAATATTAATAAAGCTGTTGAAATAATATTTAAAAAACCTAATAAACCATAATTAACTAAAAGGAAGATTGCTACTAAAGTTAAAATTACTCCCGCAGCTATTAACAAGAAAAGAAAAACATTAGTTCCGTTTTTGGCTGCAAGAAATGAAGAAGAAATAATTTTATAATTAATTGCTTTAACTGAATGTTTTAAATCATAAAATGTTTCATTATAAAATTTGCTTGATTGATCTGGAAGATATTTTTCAAAACCAAGAGCAAATGAAGAATTATTATCTAAATTAATATAAGCATCTGCTTTATTAATAGAAACTAAATAATCTATAGAATTTATTTCACCTTGTTGTTTTGTTTTCAATATTCCATTAATTGGTTTTTCTGTTTCTTGTCCGCTTGGTTGAATATAAAATAAAAATTTAAATAAGTTTTGATTAGCTCCATCAGGTGCTGTTGAAGTAAATGAATTATATAAATTTTGATTCTCATTTATTTCTTTAATTAAATTATTAATATTTTTAATAATTAAATATTCGCTTCCGTTAGCAAATAAAGAAGGATATTTACCATTAGATATTAATGATATTTTATTTTGATTAATTTGAGCATCTTTAAAAATATCTTCTAATTTTATAAAATTAGGATTATTTAGATCAAATGGAATATATTCTTGTTTGCTATTTTTAAACTCAATTATTGAATATTGGGTTTTTTTTGTTATTAATTCTTTTAAAGTTAAAAGCTCATCATTAGTATTTATTTTAGTTACATCAACTGAAATAAGAGATTGATTAGCTATTAAAGAATTATTTGTTCCTGATTCAATATATGGAATTAATGCTTGATAATTGCTTTGAGGATATAATAATTCTAATCTTTTAATTAAATCATCTTTATTCTCTTCTAATCTATTTTTATCAGTAATTTCTCCAGAGGAATCACTAATTGTATAAGTTATATTTGCGCCATTTTGATAAATGTTTGAAGTCTTAGAATTATTAAGTAAAAATACTGATCCTAAACTAACAAATAAAAGAGATAAAAAAGATAGAATAGAAACAATAAATCATCTTTTTTTACTATTTAATTTAAATATACTTTTTAATTTTTTAAACATTAAATAAAATTATACTAAAAATTATAAATATCAATAGGTTTTAATTAAATAAAACTTATAAATGATAAGATTGAAAATGCTAAAATTGCAACACTTATTACCATTAAAATTATAATCGCAATTCTTGATATATTAGATAAACTTTGAATTTTAGATTTCTTAGATAAAATAATACTTGAAGGGATAAAAATTCCTACTGCTATTAATGCTAATGCTATTGGTACTATTTGATTTCAAATTGTAAAGTTTCAATTATCTTTAACTCCTGTTGGAGAAATTAATTTTAAAACATATTTAACAATATCTTCATTCATTAATTCATTTAATTTCATAGCTCCTTGTTGTGTGGCTGCAAAATTAGAGAATTGTTCTAAATTAGCAAAGCTATCAACTAATTCAGGATATACACTACTATAAGCGTTCATAAAGTAATATAGAATTATTGGATTTGAAAAATTTGTTTCTAATGCATTTTTATATAATTTCGCTTGATATATATCATTTACTTTGTGTTCTTCATATTTTTTCATTAAAATACTTATCATGTTTGAAGATGAAGTTACCATTGATAATTTGTTAATTTGTTGATTAACTAATCCTGAAGTTGATGATCCAGGGAAAGCTGGTAATAATGGTGAACTTAATTGAGTATCTATAAAATTAAAGATTCCATCTATTCCATTTACTGTATTATTTCCTCATTTAATTTCAATTGCATTTCCTGATTTTAATGAATTATTTTTTAGTGAATCTAATGAATATTCATTACTTGGAGAAAGAGAAGAAAATAAGGTATTATAGAATGCATAAATATTATTAAATATTCCTGGTTGATCTAAAATTTTATCAAGTTCTGTATCAAATGAAATATTACTTTTATTTGATGCTAATAATGAAAAGATTGTTCCAATACTATTTGGTTCATCCAGATTTGGAGGACCAAATAATGATGATCCTAAATAAAAATTAGATGAAGGAGAAGAAATATACAAAAAGTTTAATAATCCATTAATTTTTTCTTTATTTGTTCCTTCAGTTTCTTGGAAGAAGTTTTCTGTTGTTACTTTTTCAAATAAATTTATTCCATTTTCTGAAAATGCTTTAGCTATTGCTGGATTAATTATTTTTGTTTTAGTTGTTGTATCATTTGATCAAGTTTGAACTTGAGAAAGGAATCAAGCATTAATTTGTTTATTAAATGTATCTACTAAATCATTATATGAATTTTCAATTAATTTTGCAATAATTACATTAATTTGACTAATTTGATCAGCTGAAGGAGGTTTTGATTGATTTCCTTGATCATCTATATTTAATAAAGTTTGAAATTCTTTAATAAAAGTATCATCATTACCAAAATTTGATACTAAACGTTCAATTACTTTTGAAGAAGTTTGAGTTCCTTGAATTTCAAAAAGATTTTGAGTAAATAAATTATATTTTTTATCATCATTTGATGTTTGTAATGAAGGCATTAATTGTAAAACAATTTCTTGAAGATTTGAATAATATAAACTTGCTTTTTTATAAATTTCATTTTCTGTTAATGAATGATTAATTTGTTTATTATCAATTGTAATATTGAAAAATTTATTATTTTGACCTATTTCAAATTTAACTTCACCTGTAGTTTGAAATGATAATTGTTTTGTAGCTTTTGTTGTAGGTTTTAAACTTTGAGCTCAATCTTCAATATAAATATCTCCAACTTTATCAAAAACGATTTGATTTGGATTTGATAATTTTTTAACATCTTTAATACTTCAAACTGGATTTGCTAAAGTATCTGTTACTTTTTTAGGTTGAGATGAAAATATTGGTTCATAAAATAATCCATTTCCTGCTAATCCATTTAATTTAAAGTATGGTTGTTGTATATTCTCTACAAGACCTGTATAAACATCATTAAAGAAAATGCTTTGTTCTCAAATATTAGGAGCAGCAGTCCCTTTTTTTGATTGCATTGCGAATCCTAATAATAGTGGATTAGTTTCAACAGCTTTTTTCTTAACATCCCCAAGAGCTGTTAACATTTGATCATAAAATATAATATCTGGGGCAATAATAGGTTCTGGTTTAATTACTCCTGATTCATCAAGGAATGTTGGTTTTATTGATAAAAATTGGCCTAAAACTGGTCCTGTATTCTCTACTTTATTTATATTTTGTAAATTATTATTTTGATCATTATAAAATAAATCAAAAGAAGAAGGCATTACAATATCATCTGCTATAAAATATTTTAATGTTTTATTAATACCAATAGCTTTTATTTTATCAGCTTCTATTTGATCTACAGGTAAACCTGTAATTTGTGGATTACTAGTAAAGCTTAATATATCTGAAAAAAATTCTACTTTGTTTATTGTATTTTCTGCTGTTTGAGTTTCTAATAAAATAGAGTCTGTTGCTATTGATGATCTTTGAATTGCTAAAATACCAAATCTATCTACTGTACTAGGATTTTCTGGTTTTAAACTATTAATTGTTTCTCCATCTTTTAATCTTACAAAAAGACCAATTTTACCATTAGCATCTTGTTGAATAAGAAAATTATTATAATCTTCTGAAGTAAAGTTTGAATCTATCCCTCTAGTTACTTCATATCTACCAAAAATATTATATTTTAATGCTTTTTGAGCTAAATTATCATTAGATTGAATTTGGTTATTACTATTTTTAATAATTAAAGTTCCATTTTTATTATTAGCTTCAAATTTGAAAACTATATCTTTTCCACCTTGTGGTGAAATCTCTGCTACTTTAACAAAAGTATTATAACCATTTTCATAAATGTTATTTAAATTAACATTTGTTGATTTTCCATCTTTTAAATTAAATACTGTTGTTGCTTGACCTTTTAAATTTACTCTCTTATTAGGATTTTCGTAATAACCAGTCATTTCATCAACTCATTTATTTACTTCATCTATAACAATAAAATCATTAAATTGTTGAGCTATATCCATATTAATTCCAAAACCAGTTAGAATTTTTTCTCTATCGGCATCATTCATTTGTAAACCATTAAAATAAACTCATGTACTCACTTTTCCTAAATATGAATCTTCAGCATAACCATTTCAAAAAGCACTTGGACTTGAACCTGTTGGAGCTTTTTTAATTAATAATTCAAGCGCCGCTACTAAAGATTTAAATCCATTATTTTGACTATCTAATGAATTGTTATTTGCTGTTTTAAGATTATTAATAATTGCTTGATATTCTGCTTCTTTAGCTTTAATTTGAGCTTCTGTTGTAGTAGCGGAAATACCTGCCATCGCTGTTATAGCATCAGCTGGTAAATCAAAAATTGTATTATTGTTGGTAATAGGATCATTTGGTAATGGAGTAACTGGAGGAGCTATTGCTCTTAAATTGTTATTTAAATTTGCTGTTTGAATATTCTTTTCATTAACAATTGAACTTGAAGCCAAAAATGCTCCTGCACAAAGCGTTGTTGTAACTGCTACCAATAATGATGATTTTATAATACTTTTTTTATTTGAACTTTTCATATTTACCTTCTTTTCTTTTTATGCTGCTTTTTTAACAAATTCTGGTTTTTGTGGTTCTTTTTTATCAGAAGAATCTTTTTTATTATCTTCTTTTTTTACTTCAGGTTTTGATTGAACTGGTTCTTTAACCTCTGGTTTCGGTTGAACTGGTTGACTTGGTTTAACTGGTTCTTTAACTTCAGGTTTTGGTTGAGATGGTTTAACTGGTTCTTTAACTTCAGGTTTTGGTTGAACTGGTTGACTTGGTTTAACTGGTTCTTTAATTTCAGGTTTAACTTGATCTGGTTTAACTTGTTCTTTAACTTCAGGTTTTATTGGATCTTGTTTAAATTGATCTTTAATTTCAGGTTTTACTTGTTCTACTTGTTCTGTTTGTTTTGGTTGTTCAACAAATGCAGGTTTTGCAGGATTTGATTTTAAAGCTAATAAATAACCAAAGAAGTAGAATGAAATATTAACAGTTAATCCTACAGTTACTTCTAATAATAAAATTTTAGCTACGTTTTCAATATTTTCATTAAATTGGAATGATTTATATCATGTACCAAAAACTACTAATGTTATGAAAACTAATATTAACATTACACCATTTACAATAAATACACTTGTATTTTTAATATTAGGGAAATTAATTCCAATTGAAGTTGCAAATAAAAGTAATAATAATGCTGAAATTGATGATATTAATAAAATAAAGAATGGTGAATCAGAATTTTGAGTATTATTACTTGCTAAAGTTGTTCCTTTTAAAACAATTATTCAAACTAATAATTCTAAAATGAATTCTGAATCTAATGCTGAAAGAAATGAAGTTTTATTATTGTTTTTTGATTTAAGTTTTGATCTTTGTAAAATTACTATTGTTATAAAGAAAATAATTAATAATGCATCAATAATAATTTCAGCAAGAATAAGTGGATCTGTTGCTTTAAATACCAATGGTAAATCAATAAAAGTAGCTACAACGAAAACAATTAATGAAATAAAAATAACAAATTTAAATAAAAATGATAAAAATCTTCTATTATAAATTCCAGAAATTTCTTTTTCAGTTTTATCAGCTAAAATTGTTTCTTTGTATAATTTTACAAAAATAAATGAATAAACAGTTAATCCAACATTTAATATCGCAATTATTATTATTGCAAGTCCATAAATTAATGTTGTTGAATCAGTATTTGTTGTATTAAATGCAATTCCAAAAACGAAACTTAAAATCATTTCAACAATTCAAATAAAAGAAATAAGAAATGTAAAATTTGCTTTTATAAAAGTTGGTTGAAATTTTTTTCTATTTGGGAAAACTGTTATGAAAATTGATGATATAAATGTTGCAAATCATAAAAGAGAAAGCATTAAAAATAAAAATAATCTTTTTTCATTAATTTCTACAAAATTTAATTGTCCTTGTTCGTATGGAAAAACAATTGTTAAAACTAATAAAATAGCTGATAAAAATGTTGCATTAATAATATGCGTAATATAATATTTTTTAAAATAGATCTTTTTAAAATCTCCCGAAAATATTCAATATATTGCGTATATTGAGAAAATTCCTGCTAACAAAAGAGATAAAATAAATGTTGTTTCTGCTAAATTTATTTTTTCATTTGTAAAAGATATTTTTGAAAAAATAAAAATAGAAGGAATTAATGAAAAAAATAATCCATATATTAAATAAACAATAATTTGGAAATATTTTTCCCATACAAAATGTTTAGTTAAAAGTTCTTTGTTTGAAATTATAGAATTTGAGATTGGTTCTAATTGAGTTTTTTTGCCTTCTGTGATCATACGTTTCCTAATTTTTTAAATTTAATTATTAAATTATAAATCATTTTTAATGTTTTATTCAATAATTAAGGATTTATGTTGTTGCAAAACCCTTTGTAATTTTAAAAATAAATAATGAAGTGGGTTCTGGATTTGATTTACCTGAGATATTAATCGATACAAAAATAGCTTTTTCAGGGGCATTTTGAATAGTAATATAAGATTGAGAAAGTTGGTATTCTAATGTAGATGTTCCTTTATTATTAGCACCTTCTGGTTTAACAGTTAAAGTAAAATGTTTTTCTAACTCTTCTGGTGAAGGAAAAATATTTTCAAAATATGAAAGTGGTTGGTTAGCAAATGCTGGTTTAATTTGAACGTCTATATAATTTGTTAAATTACTATTATTAATTATATTATTCATTAAATTTTGAGGAACAGATAAAACTTCTATAATTTTTTCGTATTTTTCTCTAAAAAGACCTGTTTCTTTATTAAAAATATTAACTTCAACCTTAATTGCTGCTGCATCTTCTTGATTTCCTTCAATAACAACATTACCAAATTCATAACCAAATAATAAATCGTTTGCTTCATCTCTTCCATTATTTATAGTTGGTCCTACAACATCAGTTTTAAATCTTAAAGTTGTTTGATAGTTATTTGGTTTAGAAGCAATAACTTGTTCTGCAGTTGTATTTCCATTAAATAATACAACATCATATTGAATAGGAGTTGGAGCATCAGGTCTAATTTCTAATTCTATACTATAAGTTGCTTTATTTCATTTTGCTGGCTCTAATGAAGGTTGAGTTGATGATGAATTAGCTATTCAACTAATAGATTTAGAAGGATTTGCATTAGGATTAAAAGTTTTATTAGTTAAAAATATATAAAAATCAAAACCTAAAAAATTAATTTTGATTGGTCCAGTTGCATTTTGTGCAGGTAAAATTCCTAACATAAAATTAAAATTATTATTAATAATTGTTCCTATTTTAAATTGATATTCAGTTTTATCTTGAGTTTCATAATTTAATAATATTTGAGTTTCTGGCGTATTATTAGTTACTTTATTGAAATTAGTTAATAATGTATCTAAATTTTGTTGATTTGAAGCAAATAATTCATTACCAAAAGTAAAGGTCATTATATCTGAATGAAAACTAGTAGGATTTGATATAGGTGAAGAAAAAACAGAAACAACAAGTTGTTGTGCTCCGTCTTTTAAAGAAAAATTAATTGATTTTAAGTTTAATTTAAATCTATTCCCAAATTTTTCATTAAATTTTGCAAAATCAAATACTTTTAAAAATTGTTCTTTTGTAGTTTCATTTAAAAGTTTTTCATTTTGATCTAAATTTGGGTCTTTATCAACATATGTTCCTGATTCAACATTTTCTAATGCCAAGGGATTAAAACCTAATTTATTAATTAAAAAGAATTTTAAAGAATAGTCACTTACTTTATTTGGTATACTATTAAAAGTGTAATTACTTTGTTCAAATGTTGGTTTTATTGCGTTTTGATCATCTTTATAAATTTGGTTAATTTGCTCTTTAACTTCATTAAGTCCTTGATTTTTATTTAAAGTAGAACTTGAACAAATAGCTATTCCTGCAATAACTAAACTTGAAATAATAAATGAAGAAGTGGCAATTAAAACTTTTGATTTACTTGATAACTTCATATTTTAAAATCCTTAATTATTTAATTTTTTAAAATTATATCATTATTTCATAAAGATTTATACAATAATAATTGATTTATCTTTATTTTCTAAGATAGTTTGCTTCTTATTTGTAAACGATTGAGGGGTTGCAGAATTAGAGGTATTTAAGGCACCAGATTTAATAATAACAGCATTATTTAAATCAATCGATTTAATTTTTCAAGATAACTGTTGAAAAGTATTTTCATCTAAAATAAATAAATAATCAGGTATTATTATTTCATTTATATCAACAAATGAAATAGCATTAGAACTCAAATCAATATTTTGATTTGGTCTATATTTAGAAAGATCTAAAACTTTTGTATCAGTATTAAAATAAGTTTTTCAAGCAATAGTTTCTAATTTATTTCTTGAAACTGTTGATAAACGACCAAAGGCATTTCAAGCAACATCGAAAACATTTTCATTAATTATATAATTTAAACTACTAGTTGAATGAGAAAAAGCACTATTTAATATTTTCGATCCTCTTGTATTAGGTTCATAAATAAGTTTATTAATATTATTAAGAGAAAAAGCGTTTTCTCTAATCTCTTTAAGATTTGGAGGTAAACTTAAATCAGTAATACCACAATTATAAAATGCTCTTTTATCTATTGTTTCAAGTTTAGTTTGGTTTTGTAAATTTAACTTAGAAATTTTTAAATCACTAAATTCATTATCAGGAATAAAAGTCATAAAATCATTTGGAAAAAATATTTGACTAAAGCTAAATAATTTTAAGTGAGTTAAGAAAAATTGTTTTAGATTTCTAGAATTAAATTCAATATTATTAAACATCGATCCTTCATCTGGCATTGTTAATTCAATTTTAGTATCTTCATTAATAAAATAAAATAATTGCTTAATGATTTTTTCCCAAGAAGTTGGTTCATTTATTTTATTATTAAACTTTATTATTAATTCATTTTTTTGTAAAGTTGGTTTAGAAATAATATATTTATTAACTTCTAATTTTTCTAAAAAATCATTGTTTAATTTTGGTAAATTTTTTCCAGAAATATAATTAATAATATTCAAATTAGATGGAGAAATAAAATTTAAATTTGGGGAAGTAAAATTAAATGCTTGTGCTCCTATTAATTCTATAGAATTAGGAATATTAATTTGCTTATCTGCAAGACTATTACATCCAAAAAAAGCATTTTCTCCTATATTTTTAAGAACAGAAGGAAAGGCAATTGAAGTAAGGCCTGATGAATTAAAAGCTGATGATTCTATTGATGTTACTGTATTAGGAATAGTAATTGTAGTTAAAGCTTTACAATTTAAAAATAATGATGATGAAATTGTTTTTAAAGTATTAGGTAAGATAATGCTTGCAAGATTAGAACAATTAGAAAAGGCGGAAGATCCAATAGTTGTTACTGAATCAGGAATTATAATTGAAGTAAGTCCTGATGAATTAAAAGCTGATGATTCTATTGATGTTACTGTATTAGGAATAGTAATTGTAGTTAAAGCTTTACAATTTAAAAATAATGATGATGAAATTGTTTTTAAAGTATTAGGTAAGGTAATGTTTGCAAGATTAGAACAATTAGAAAAGGCGGAAGATCCGATAGTTGTTACTGAATCAGGAATTATAATTGAAGTAAGTCCTGATGAATTAAAAGCTGATGATTCTATTGATGTTGCTGTATTAGGAATAGTAATTGTAGTTAAAGCTTTACAATTTAAAAATAATGATGATGAAATTGTTTTTAAAGTATTAGGTAAGGTAATGCTTGCAAGATTAGAACAATTAGAAAAGGCGGAAGATCCAATAGTTGTTACTGAATCAGGAATTATAATTGAAGTAAGGCCTGATGAATTAAAAGCTGATGATTCTATTGATGTTACTGTATTAGGAATAATAATTGTAGTTAAAGCTAAGCAATTTGAAAAAGAGCTATTGCCAATTGTTAAAAGATTAGGAGGCAAAATAACTTCTTTTATAGTTTTATTTGAAAACGAATTTGAATCTAAAATAGTAATATTAGTTAAACTTGATAAATCTAGTTTTGAACTATTTTGTAAGTTTAAATTTATAAAGGAATTGCTAATTAATTTTATGTTAACATTATCTGCAGATTGAGTTTGTTTAAAAACTATTTGTTTAAATTTTGTTTCTAATAAAATTATCTTTTGTCATATAGGAATTATTTTTAACCCATTTTGTTGTGTTAAGTGTTTGCTATCAATTGTAATTGTTTCAGTTGTAGTATCAATTGTTATTCCGTCAATAATAGGAGTCTTACGTTCTAAAATTGTATTAGCTTGATAATTATTTATAATTGTTTCATTTAAATCTAATAGAGTTATTTTTTCATCAAAAATTATTTTCCCATATTTAGTTGAATTGGGTGCTTGATTCATAAATTTTAAATCATTAGAATTTGGTAAATGAACAGAAGAAATTTCAAAACTATCAATATCCCCTACAAAATTTATTGAATCAATTAATTGTTTTTCTTGAGTAGTAATTGTTTTGTTTAAATAGGAATAATTATTAAAATATTTTGATAAATTTTTTATATCAATTTTCTTTGATTTAAAGTTTTTATCTATATTCAAAATATTATTTTTAATAAGACTTTGAAGATCAGAATTAAATGCTCTTTTAATATCGATTTTGTTTATTCATTTATTTTCATTAGAAAAAGAAAATTGTTCAATTGAAGAATCAATTTTAAGGTTTTGCAGATTCTTAAATTCTAAGAAAGCATCAGAAAATATAAAATTAGATGGTGTATTAGATTTAAGTTCTATTGAAACTATTTTCGTTGTATCTAGTTGCTTAATTATTGTGCTAATTTCACTATTTCATATTTCATAATTAGAAATTATAATGTTATTGATATTGGCGATTGCTTTATTAAGAAAAATAGGTTTTGTTTTAAAAATAAAAATTAATATATATTTCAGTTCTTCAGCAGTCTTTATATTTGATAAATCAAGATTATTTCCTTGAATTAAATTTACTATATCTATTGTTGTCTCTTGATTAATAATTGTTTTAATATTTTCAGAACCTAGAAAATTTATAATTGAAGAATCAAATGAATTAATATGAATAGATGTTGATGCGCCATTAAAATTAACTTCTTTTATATAGCTATTAAAATTTAGAAATCTGGGAGGAATATTTGTTTTTAAATTTTTGGAAAATAGAACCTCTGTAAAAAAATTATTTGAAAAAAAACGATTACTATTATCAATTATTTCGATTGTTTCAAAATATGATAAATCTAACATGCCAAAAAAATCTTCATTATTAAAATTTACTTCTTTGGTAAAAGTTATTTTTTTATCTTTGTTTTTAGATGTTAAAAAAACTAATTCACTTCTTCCTGGATAGATTGCTGAATTATAATTAGGGATTCCAGATTCATCTATTGTAATATAAACTACTTTTCTTTGATAAGAGACTAAATTTTTATTATTAATTATTAATTGAAGACTTTTATCTTTAAACGGATTCCCATTTAATTCTATATTAGGATTCAATATTATTTGATTGCTTCCAGCATCTATATCAAAAGCGCTATTACCAAAATTTAAATCAAGTATTTTTATATATTTATATAATGAATCATTAAAAGACAATAAACTTTTATTATCTTGATTTAAAAGTTGAATGATTAAATCTTTGGTATTAATCGAAGAAATTTCAGGAGATAAATTAATTGAAGAAGTATTATAATATTCTTTAATATAATCAAATTCTGATCTAAAAAAACTACTTCCTAATTTTTGCTCAGATTTAAATTCAAAAAAGGTGTTTTTGTTTTTTAAACTAGCTTCAAAACTTATAAAAAAATTAGAATTAATTGGTTGAGAAATTGTAATATTTTTATAGTCTAATTGATCATTAAAATTTAATATTTCGAATTTGTAAAGTGGTTTTATATCGTTCATAAATGCTAACGATATTGGATAGAAAAAAGTATTATTTACTATATATTCTGATTCTGCATTTATTTCAAATTTTAAATTGCTTGCATCTTCACCTATAAGATTAATAATTTCATCTTTATCATTTTCACTAGGGTTAATAATTTCATTAGAAGAACAAGAAATACAAAAGCTAAGGGGTAATATCGACATAGCTAATATTGGTAAAAATACTTTTTTCTTTTTATTCATATTAATAATATGATAAAACAAAAATAAAAAAAACAAAAGTTTTTAAGCTTTTGTTTTTTATTTATTTAAATTTTGTTATTCTAATTTACTATTATCTAAAGATAAATTATATTTGCTAACAACATCATTAATATGTCCTACAAAAGAAAACATTGAAGATGGAATGTGATTTAATTCACCTGAAAGAATTTTTTCCATTGAATTTATAGAATCTTCTAATGGAACAAATTTTCCTACTACTCCAGTATATTTTTCAGCAATTATTAATGGTTGAGACATAAATTGTTTAATTCTGTGTCCAATTTTAACTATTTTCTTATCTTCTTCAACTAAAGCATCAAATCCTAAAATATTAATAATTTCATCAAGTGATTTAGTTTTTTCTAAAATTTGAATTGTTATTTTAGCAACATTTAAATGTCTTTTAGAAGTAAATTTAGATGATAGAAGTTTTGAAGATGAAGCTAATGGATCTACTGCTGGATAAATTCCTTCAGCTGCTAATTGTCTTGATAAAATAATTGTTGAATCAAAATGAGCAAAAGCTGCAACAGCTGCTGGATCTGTAAAGTCATCGGCAGGAATATACATAGCTTGAATAGAAGTAATATCACCATCTAATGTTGAGTTAATTCTTTCTTGTAATAATCCCATTTCTGAGAATAATGTTGGTTGATAACCCATCATTGATGGAGTTCTATCTAAAAGTGTTGAAACTTCAGAACCAGCTTGTAAATAACGGAAAATGTTATCCATAAATAATAAAACTGATTTTCCTAAATTATTTCTGAAGTATTCAGCTACTTTAACTCCTGTTAAAGCTGATCTAAATCTTAATCCTGGAGATTCGTTCATTTGACCAAAAACAAAAGCTGTTTTTGAAAGGAAACCAAGATCTTTAGCTTCTGTTCATAGTTCATGTCCTTCTCTTATACGTTCACCAATACCGGCGAAAACAGAAATTCCATCATATTGTTTAATAAAGGTATTAATTAATTCTTGAACAACTATAGTTTTACCAACTCCAGCTCCTCCAAGTAATCCTGTTTTTCCACCTTTTGCAATAGGAATTAATAAATCAACAACTTTTATTCCTGTTTCTAAAATTTGTGTTTTAGGAATAATATCAAATCCATTTTTACCAATCTCATTAATTTGCATTGGAGAATATTCTTTACCTTTAATTAAAAAGTTTGGTTCATCTAAAATTCTTCCAACTGGATCTACAACTCTTCCTAATAATGATTCATTAATTATTAAAGAATATGGTTGATTTTTTGAATAACATTCTACACCTATTCCTAATCCTTCTTCTGGACCTAGAACAAATGCTGTAGCTATTTTATCAGTTAAAATATTTGTAACTTCAAGAACTCTTCTTTCACCTTTTTTATTTGTTGTAAAGAATACAGATCCAATTTCTAATTTTTCTGTTGCTTTAGTAATTTGAATCTTATAAACTTGAGATTTTATTTCTATAATTACTCCTGTAATTACAACATTTTTAGCAGGTAATGGTCTAATTGGATTTGTTGGAGTAAATGCTTTAGAAACAACTTTAGTGCTAACTAATCCTCTTCTTATGAAATTAACTTCAGTTTGTTTTTGTAAAATTGCTTTAATTCTCGAAACTTTATCTTCTCTATATTGAGCAATTATATTATGAAAATCACAAATAACATCTAATTGAGGAATATTCATTAATGCTAATTGTTCAGGTAAATAAATTTTAAATTTACTTTCACTTGTTTTAGCTTCAAATGATTTTCCTTCTTCTTTATTTGTTTCACCAACTTTTGTTGATTCAGCTACTTTTAATTCTCCAGTTTTAGATTCTTTTGTTTTTAAAGTAACTGTTTTAGTTTTAGTTTTTGATTTTTCAACTTTTACTGTAGTTGTAGAAGTAGAAGTATTAGATTTCATTGTATTATTATTTTCAATTGCTTGTGATAAAGTATTTAAAATTTTATTGTCATTTAATTTATCAAATTGCAATATTTTTTTAATAATAGTTTCTTTTTTGGCATTTGAAATACCATCAATTTTTCCTAATCTTGCAGCCTTCTTAAGATTACTTAAAGTTAATCTTCTTAAAAATGCTTTTCTTTCTGTATCGTTATTAAATTTCATATGCTATTCCTTTCTCGTATCCTCTTCTTTCATAAGATAAAAGAACTCTTCCGTCATTTCTTATATCTTTGAATATTTTAATAAACTTAGGATTTGAATGTAATCATTTATTTTCAGATAATATGTGGTATTTTAGTAATGGTAAAATTATATGTTTTAAATATTGTTGGAAAACATCACCTTTAACATCATGTGTATTTAAAATGTTTGATAATTTGATTCCGATAATATCTTTTGTTAAGAATGTTTTTAAAACTTCTTTAATAATAGGTAATTGATCTTTTGAATCTAAATCATAAAATGATAAAACACCTGATTGTAATAATTGGAATAAAATTACTGATGAGTTATAATCAACTACTTCATATTCTTCTTGATTTATTAATATTTCAAAAGCTTTTCCTAAAGAAATTCTTCTTGCATCTTCACTTGATACATCTGATCTAAATGAAGATAATCTTTTAATATTTTCATATTCAGAAATAAGTCTTTTAAGTCCTTTTGTTGAGTTACTCATAGCTTTTTTCTGAACAACTGAACCTAAACGAGAAACAGAATAAGTTATTTCAATAGCTGGTCTACGTCCTTCATTAAAAATTGCTGATGAAGTATAAATTTGACCATCAGTAATAGAAATTAGGTTTGTTGGAATATAACCTGATATATCTCCAGCTAATGTTTGAGCAATAGGAATCATTGTAATTGATCCTTTACCAAATTGTTCTGTGAATTTTCCAGCTCTTTCTAATAATCTTGAATGAGTATAGAAAATATCTCCAGGATAAGCTTCTCTACCTGGTGCAATACCAATTAAAAGTGAAAGTTCTCTATATGCATCAGCATGGTTTGATAAATCATCAAATATAACTAAAAGGTTTTCTCCTTTTTCTTGGAAGAACTCAGCAATAGAAGCTCCTACATAAGGTAATAAATATTTAGCAACTGCTGTTGCGTCAGGAGGAGCAGATAAAATAATTGTTTGTTCTAATACTCCTCTTTCTCTTAAGATATTTTTAATTTCAAGAACTTCTTCTCTTTTTTTACCAATACTTACATAAATATTTTTTACATCATTATTTTTTTGAGCTAAAAGAGCTGTAATAGCTATAGAAGTTTTACCTGTCCCTCTATCTCCGATTATTAACTCTCTTTGTCCTTTTCCAATTGGAAGAATTCCATCAATAGCTGTTGTTCCAGTAGGAAGATAATCTTGAACTTCTAAACGACCATAAATTGGTTTTGCTTCTTCGAAAACATTTTTATTTCCAATTACTTCAGATTTAATTCCTTTTTCTTCTAAAAATTCATTTTTATGAATTCTATTACCAAAAACGTCAATTATTGTTCCAAAAAAACTATTTCAAATATCAATTGAAAAAACTTCTTCATTACTTGAAGCTAAATCTCCAATTTTTAATGGATTTTCGTCATTAACATCAATTAACGCTACTCTTGCTTCTAAATGATTCGCTTTTAAAACTACACCTTTTGTTTTATTAACAAATGTTATTTGTTCTAAAAAACGGAATTTATTTTCACCATTTATTGTTACTATGTTATCTTTTATAGATGTTATTCTATATTGTTTTTCTTTAGCCATGTTTTCTCCTTATTTCCTAATCTGTCAGGCAATTATTGATTTTATTAATGTTTTTTTAGCTACATTAAGCGCTTCTGATTTGTGATCTAATAATTTTAATACATTATTATTATTAAAATAGTTTTTTACTGAAAAGTAATCTGTTAACTTTAAATATGCTTTAATAGAAGATTCGTTTTTTGGTAATTCTAAGAATTTATCAAGTTCTTCAAGTGTAGTGTTTTTAATTTCTTTTATATTTTTATATTTTTCTAAAATTAAATCATTAGGTAATATATCGAATGTTCCACCTAAACATAATAAATCAACGTTGTTTTCTGTTAACAATGATACATCTTGAGCTAATATCATTTTTTTCATTTTAATTGGTTTAGCTGTTTCATCATCAGGATTTTTCATAGTTGTTACTATTAATCCTGCCACATCAAACATTGATAATTTATTTGTTCTTTGAGATTTTTGATTTCTATTATTAAACAATTCTATTGGCTTATAATCTAATGTTAACACCACAACTTTTACCAATTCTTCAATATTTGAATTATATATTTTTAATAACAAATCAGGGTTTATTGTAGTTGTTACAATTAAATTTTTACTCATTAACTACCTCCTTTATTATCTTTAATATTCATAAGAGGGGGCATAGGCTCTTGTTCTGAAACTTTAAATGCTGAATGAAGAAGCAATGATTGAATTGTTGATTCTTCTTTTCTTATTCTATTAAAATTTCTAATTAGTAATTCTTGTTTTTCTAAAAGTTTATTTTTCTTTTCTTCAAGTAATTTAAATTCTAATCTTAATTGTTCTATTTTTGCTTTTGTTTTTGCTTCATTAATAATTTGTTTAATAATTATATTTTTCATTTGTGATGCAAAAAAAGTTATATTAGGTTCTCAAACAATTTTTGTAATATCTATATTTTTATATATTTTTATAAAGTTATATACGTCTTTATTATTTAATGATTCCATTACTTCTTCATCTTCAAATTTCTTTTCATCAAATTCAACCATATCAATTTTTTCATGGTCAAGAGGAAATAATACTCTTTTAATTAATTCGTTTTGAGAAAATTCTATATTAGAAAGGATTATTTCTACTTGATTAAAAATATTGTTTTTTGTTCCTAAATCTATAATAGATGCTGTTAAATCTGAAAAATGATCTAAATTTGTATAATATTCTAAAGGAAATTTTTCAATAACATTTAATTCTAATTTTTGTGCCATTAAATTTGAGTGTTCACCAAAAGTAATTACATAATCATCTTGTGTTATATTTTTTGATAATAATTCTTGTAATTTTTTTAACATAATTACTGAAATATCATCTATTTTTTCTGGATCAATTAAAAAATATAATTTTTTAGGTTGTTCACCTTTTTTCATTTTATCAAAAAGATTTAAATCAGGTCATTTATCATTAGCTTTCTTTAGAAAATTAAAATTTGTTGTTTTTAAATATTGAATATTTTTTAATTTTCTATTTTCTTCGTTTATATTTTTTAAAACGATAATTTTAGAAACATCAACATATTTTAAAAAGAAAGATAAATTATTTTGTTTTTCTTTTAGTTCTTTAGTGTTCATAATTTTTCTTTTCTTTTTCCCTTATAATGTAATTATTTTGACACCTTTGTATTTATTGCCGCTTTATTAAAAGCTACTGCAGCTTTTTCAGAAATATACATTGATGTTACCCCTGAAACACCTCTTACCATTGTTGTTTCTGGGAAAAACTCACATTCATGACCATTATTTAGGGCATTATCTAATAAAAGTAAATAATTTTCGATAATAAATAATGATTTTTTATCACTTAAATCAACTACATTTGTTCATTCAATAACTCCTAATGGTGGTAATAATTTAGGGTTAGCAACTGTAATTGGTAAAACTTTATTTTTATCAAATCTAATAATATCAACAATTAAATTTGGTGTTAAAATTACAGGATTTCCATAAATAACTTTTTCAAAAACTTTATTTAAAAATTGAGAAATTGTGTTTTCTACTATATTAATAGGAACAATTACTCCATCATAAATAAAAATATGTACTTGAAGACATAAATCTTTAAATGTAAATTTTGTATTTCTTTGTTCAATTTCTGAAAAATTTCAAATTGATTTATTTAAAACTAAATTGTAATTTTCATAAGAATCAATTGATGATAATGGTTTTGCATTTAAATTTTTATATTGTTCTTCAAGAGCATCTAATTTTTCTTTTCTTAATTTAGAATCCTCTTCAATAAATTCTTTTTCCGTTTTAACAACAGTTAATGCTATTTCTTTTGTTTGAGAAATAATATCTTCATATGAAAGAGTCCCTCCGAATTTTTTTCCTTCAATTTTTGTCTTTGATTCAAAACTAATTGGTACTCCATCTACTACCAACTTTTCATTTGTATTTTTTTCTTGGTTACTCATTTTTTTCCTTTGAATTGTAAATATAGAATTTATATTAATTAAATAATAAAAAATTATAGCATTTTTTTGGAATGTTTTATTATTTTTTTTAATTATAAAAATTTATTTAAAGTATTATCAAAAAATTTAGTATATGTTTTTTCAGTTGATTTAAATTTTCCTGTTCCTACAATTATTTTAAGAGTTACATTAATCAGATTTGTTCCTTGAACTGCTTCAACTTTTTCTATTTCAAATGAAATCTCTCTATTTTCGATTTTTTTCGATAGTTTTTTAGGTGCATAAAAAACATTTTTATACTTATTTTGTTGTTCAATTATTTCTTGAGTAGTTTTTTCAAAAATAAGTGGATCTATTCATGTTGGGTTAAAAATTTTAGATGAAGTATCAATACGACCAGCTATTTCTCCATTCTTAGTAATATGAGCTTTTATAGTTGCTTCTGTAGGAAATCCAAATTTTATGTTTGGTATTAATTTATATTGAAAAAATAAAATGTTTTCTAATGGATTAATTTTATTATTTTTTTTATCTTCTTGCAAAATATTTCTAATTGTAAAATCATCATTCATTTTCTTTGGATTCATTTTAATATTTACTATTTCTTTTGTTGGATTATATTCATCAAAATCAGAACTATCTATATTATAAATATATGTATTTTTATTAATTTCAAATTCTCATGCTTTAGAAATTATATTACTACTTTTCGCTTCTTCAAAAGATGTATTAGTTGTTAATTTTTTTCAATCAATTATAAGGTCACTTTTTAGTTTTTCTTCTCCAAAATAAAGATTTTGATATGTTTCAATATATAAATCTCAAACAGGAAGCGGAATGTCTTCAAATTTATAACTTTCCTTATTTAAAGAAAAAGAAATTATTGCTTGATCATTTAAAATATTTGTAGTTATTTCTGTATTTTCAATTGTATAATCAAACATTTTGAAAATTTCTTTATCTTTTTGAATAGTAGTTGAATAAATTAATTTAATAGTTAATTGATTTTGTCCATTTAAAAAAACGGAATCTAGATTAATAAATATATTAATTGGATTTCCATTAATATCATTTTTAATAATTATTGGATTTTTTAAAGTAAAAAAACTATTTACCATTTCTTTATTATTAATTAAAAAAGGTAGTTTGGTTTCTATAACTTTTTCATTAAGTTTATTTATATAATTAATATTAATATTGTTTTCATCAAATTCAGCAAATGCTTCATCAAGAATTTTATTATTATTATTATTATCTATAGAAGAGCAAGAAGTTGATAATAAAAAGGGAACCGTTACTATAGAAAACGGAATAATTTTAAAAAATACTTTCATTAAATTACTTTTATTCATATATTTTAAAAATTATATATTAAATTTAATTTTTAAATAATCTTAATGTCATAATTAATAAATTTACAAAATCAACAAATAAATTTAATCCCATCATAAGTGATAATTTAATAAACATTTTTTTATCATCAATTTCTACAAAATTAGCTGTTCTTTGAATCATTTGAAGATCGAATCCTATTCATAAAGAAAAAACAGCAAAACCAATAATGCAATATATTTTATATAAAAAGCTAATATTTGAAAATATTGAAGCAAAAAACATAACAAATGAAAATATCATTAATCCAATTGTTGCCATTATTAAAAAGGGAAGTATTTTAGAAAAATCTAATATATTAAAGGTTCCTAAAACCCCCATTATTACAAAAACTAAACTTGGAATTAAAAATAGGGGAATTAATTCTCTAATTTCTACCTGATAAATAAAAAATAATGCAGATAAATAGAATCCTTCAAAAACAGTAAATATTAAATATAATGAAATACAAAGAAATAAGCTACTGCTTTGTTTTCTTAATACAAAAAACATTCCTATTAAAAGAGCTATATTTGCTAAAGATAAAATAATAACTGAAGTTGAGTTATAAAGAAATTGTGAGATAAATTTAGATATTGCTGGTACATCTTGTAAGTATAAAAGACCAAATGTTATTAAAAATATAATAGAAACAGAAAGTCCTAATCAAAATAATGAAAAAGATAAAAGTTTATTTTTTGTTTTTGTTTTGTTAGTTGTAAAAAATAATTCTTTAAATTTATTATCAGCGCTTGTGTTTTGTTCCATTGTTTTTACTTCCTTTAAACAATATATTATATTATATTGTTATTTATTATAGTACTCAACAATTAGTAATTCTTTAATTTCTGTATTAACTTCTTTTCTTTCAGGTAATCTTGTTAGTTCGAATATAAATTCTTTATTTGAAAGTAATCAAGGAGCTGTTTCTCTTTTTGCTTTAGCTTCTAAAACTAATGGTATTTTTCTTGATTTTTCTTTTAAAGTTATTACATCCCCAATTTTAACTTGCATTGAAGCAATATCTGCTTTATGATTGTTTAAAAGAAAGTGTCCGTGATTAACTAATTGTCTTGCGTGTCTTCTTGTTTCTGCTAAACCTGTTCTATATATTATAGAATCTAGTCTTGTTTCTAACATTTGCATAAAATTAACCCCTGCTTGTCCAGGTCTTTTAGATGCTTTTAGAAAAGTTAATTTAAATTGCTTTTCACTAATTCCATATAAAAATCTTAGCTTTTGTTTTTCATATAAGTGAAGACCATAATCAGATAATTTTGTTCTTGCTTGCCCGTGTTGACCAGGTGCATATTCTCTTCTTTTTCCTTTTGCAAATTCTTTTCCATTTTCAAGAATAGAAAACTTATATCTTCTTGATTTTTTAAATGTTGATTGTGTATATCTTGACATACAATTCCTTTTATATTATTAAATTTTGCAAAGAAATTATTATAATTTAAGACAACTCTAAATTAAATATTTAAGATTAATATTTTCATTTATCAGCATATTACTTATAAACCTTTGCGGTCTTAAAAGTTTTAATTCATGTTGCTTGCTGCTTTGCAAATAAAATTTTAACATAAATAAAATTTTTATTTTATATATAATTTAAATAAAGTTAGTTTTATAAATCATTTGATTTTGAAAAGGAAATTATGTCAATAGTAAAAAATTTTAAAAAAGCTTATGTTGCTTCAACAGTAGTTATTTATTTTAATGATGATGATCTAGAAGATTTTACAAAGTTACATAAAACAATAAGAGAAAATACAAAATTTATTAAAATTGGATCTGATTGAAAAAATAATTTAGATGAAAGATATAAAGATAATTTATATTGTAATAAATTAGATGAAACTTTTTTATCATGAGATACTGAAAAAATTAATGAAGATAATAAAAAAGCTCCAATGAGTGCTAATCATTTTTTTAATATTAATGAATCTAAATTAAAAAGTATTTTATCAAACAAAGATTTAGCAATAATTGTTTATAAAGACCAGAATAAAAATGTTTTAAGTTATATAGAAAAATTAATTTCATATTTAGCTAAATATGATGTTTTTTCATTTCATTTTATGATTGATTCATTTATTAAAGGTAAAAGAGCTCAAAAAGATTTATTAAATATTAAAAACCTTTGCTCTAAAAAAGGACAAGTAATTGTTAAAATTAGCGAATATAATGTTTTACAAGCATATAAAATTCAAGATATTTCTTTAGATTCTAGAAACTTTTTTTCATCTAAATTTATAAGATCTTCTATAGAATCATTTTTAGTTCCTTTTTTAGATCCAGAATTAAATTGAGATCATTTTACAATTATAAAAAAATTATTTTATAAAGATTCTAAAAATTTTAGTTTTCCATGTATTCCTTCAATTGGATTTAGTGATTCAAAAATAGATTGAATAGATATTTCATTAATTAATGCTTTATCAAATCCTATTTTTTATGGAGCTTATAAATCAACCAATAAATTTTTAATTACTTTAAAAAGTTCATATATAACTAATAAAATGATTGAAAGAATTAATTATATTTTTACTGAAATTATCGGGACAAATGTTGAAGTTATTATTTCTAAATATATTAGTGATTTTGATATTGAAATATTTGCACAAATAGGAATAATTGCTATTGGAGTAAATGAAGAAACACTAATAGAAGATAAAGATATTATAAAAAAAGATATTTCTAGAATGATTAGAAAAATTGAAGAATCTAAGCATGTTTTTGATAATGATGAAACAAAAACATTATTAATTGATTTACCATTTAAAAAATTAAATATATAATTTTTATATATTTATATATAAATACAAAAAAAATAATGTATAATAAAGTTAATATATGAAAAAGAAATCTATTCTTTTAACAAGTTTATTGGTTACCTCTTCTACAGCGTTAATAATTGGTTTTGCTGTTCCTTGAAGCAATAATTTTCAAATTCTTAATGCGGCTGGTTCTTCTGCTGTTCAACCACTATTATCTCAAATTTCAAATATTTATAAAGCAAGTGATGTAGTTACTCAAGCTGGTGGTTCTGGAGCTGGTATTCAAGCAATTGCAAATGGAACTAAAGACATTGGAATGGCTTCAAAAAATCCTGGAGTTGTTGAAGAAGGACCAACCAGTAAGTTTTATAAAAATTGAGTAGATAATAAAATTAAAACTGTAACTATTGCCTGAGATGGTATAGGAATTATTTATAAATCAAGTAATAATAATCAAATTTTAGATATTAATAAAACATCAATAAATAATCTTTATAATGCTTTTGCAGGAAACGAGCAATTTAGTTTTAATCAAATTGACCAAAACTTTAATGATGATTCTATTATAGCTCCTTATGCAAGAGCTGGTGGATCAAATATTTCAGGAACAGCGGGAGCATTTGCTGATGATTCTCATTTAAAACCAACAATTGATAAAGAAATTAAAGCTATTTTAAAAGAGGGTAATTATGGAAAATATACCACATCAACTGCAGAAGCTAATTCACAAGTTTGAGATTTTGTAAAAGATAAAGGGAATGGAACAATTACATATCTTTCATCTGGTTTTATTTTAAATAATAAAGCTATGATTGAAAATGCTGGATTTAAAATAGCAACTTATAATGGTGGTACTCCAATGGAAACAGATCTTATATCTAAGGGATATGATTGATATAGACCATTAAATCTTATGATTTCATTAACTAAAAATAAAGAAATATTAGAAGCTAATAAACAATTAATAATAGCTATTTTAAATTTGGATAATAAAAGCCAAGTTATTCAAGATTTAATAAGTAAAGAAGGTTATGTGAATATTAATGAAGCACAAAAAGACTCAATGAAGATGAATGAAGAATTTTGAGTGGATGATATAACATTAGGTTACTCGGGGGCTAAATAAATTATGGCTTTTTTAAATGAAACAATTTTTGAAAAAAAGAAGAGGAATAACAGTGTTTTTAAAACAATTTCTATAATTGCTTCTTTATTTATGGGGGTTGTTTTTTTTGGATTAATAATAACTATTCTATTACAATCAATTAAAGGGTTTCAAGAGTTTGGGTTTAAAAATATTTTATTTACTACTAATTTTAATTCAACTGAAAAATCTTTTTGAATTCCTTTTACTGTAACTATTTTAAGTTCGGCAATTGCTTTATTAATAGCCGTTCCTTTAGGGATAAGGATAGCTATTTTTGCAAAATATAGATTAAATAAAAAATGGAGTAATAGAGTCATTCTTTTTTTCCAAACCCTTTCTGGTATTCCTTCTGTTATTTTTGGTTTATTTGCTGTTAATTCATTAGGTTTCATGTTAAATTTAATGTTTGGAATAAGTAAAAATTCAATATTTAATTCTGCAATAATGCTTGCCTTTATGGTTTTACCATCAATTATTTCTCTTACTACTGAATCATTAAATTCAATTGATAAAAATATTTATAATAACGCTCTTGCTCTTGGTTCTTCTCAAACAATATCAATTTATAAAATATGTAAAAAAGCAGCAAGACAAGGAATTATAGTAGCTGTTATTATTTCATTATCAAGAGCAATTGGTGAATCTATGGCGGTTTCAATGATTCTTCAATCTCAACCATCATCAGAACTATTTAATAATGATTTCTTCTCTATTTTAAATTCTAGTGGTCAATCATTGGGGGCATATATTTCAACAGCAATGTTTGCTGATTCAGATCCTGAAAAAATTAGACCTCTTTTATATGCATTTGGATTTATTATGTTAATAATTTCAATGCTATTAAATTTAATTGTAACAACATTAATATATAGAAGAAAATCTGGTGAAAAAATACAAAGAATTACTGTTAAAGTTATATATTTTATTTGCTTTGTTCCTTATTTATTAAGAGAAAGAATAGAATATGCTGCATTTAATTCAGAATATAAATTAGATAAAGATGAACTTTCAAATACTTTTTCTTATATAAAAGATCGAAAACAAAATTATAAAATGAGGGATTTTTATTCATGATATAAAAAGTTTTGAGAATACTTTGCAATAGTGATGGGTTTATTATTCTTAACTTGAATTACTTTTGATATTATTATTAATGGTTTTCTAGCTATTAATAGTAGTCCAGATACTTTTACTAATTTTGGAAAAAATTCTATTGCTCAATCATTATTAAATACATTTTTAATAATCGTAGTAACTTTAATTATTGGTTTCCCAATTTCATTATTAATTGCTATTTATTTAAATGAATATGCGAAAAATAAAAAGTTAAAAATTACAATTACCTTTTTCCTTGATTCATTAGGTTCTACTCCATCTATTCTTTTTGGTATTTTCGGTTTATTATTCTTTATCCAGACACTTGGTTGAACTTATACTGGCAGAACAGGTAATTCATTAATTGCCGGAGCTTTAACCCTAATAATAGTTGTTGTTCCATCATTTACAAGATTACTTGAAAGAAACTTAAAATCAATACCAGATGAAGTAAGAATAAATGCATATGCTTTAGGAAGTTCTAAATTTGAAACAATAAGAAAATTGATTCTTCCTCCAGCAATTAATTCAATGTCAGCTTCAATAGTTTCTACAATAGGAAGAATATTATCAGAAACAGCTCCTCTTTATTTAACAGCTGGACTTTCTTCTTCTGTTCAAACTTCTTTATTGACTCCGGGAACAACTTTAACAACAAATATTTATTCACAAATTTTTTCAACAAATCCAAATGCTACAAATGTTCAATTCCAGGCAGCTCTTGTTACTTTAGTCTTTGTTTTCTTTTTAATTATAATTGCTTATTTAATAATTCCTAATTGAGGAATCCTTATGGAAAAAATACATTATATAAAGGATTATATTAAATCAAAAGTAAAAAAGGAGCCAAAAAATGCTTAAATTTTGAAAAAAGAAAAACAACAAGGTAAATGAAATAAAATTCGAAGAAAATATTGAGAACCACAAAGATAATAATATTTTTATTATTAAAAATTTCTCTATTTGATATGGTCAAAAGCAAGCTTTATTTAATATAGACACAACAATTAAATTAAATAAAATAACTGCTTTTATTGGACCTTCTGGTTGTGGAAAATCAACTCTTTTAAGATCATTAAATAGAATGAATGATTTAATTGATAGTGTTAGATATGAAGGTGCTATTTATTTTGAAGGAAAAAACATTAATAATAAAAATACACAAGTTCCTTTATTAAGAACAAGAATTGGAATGGTTTTCCAAAAACCTACTCCTTTCCCTCTTTCTATTTATGAAAATGTAGCTTTTGGCCCTAGATCGAATGGAATAAATAATAAAGAAATTCTTGATCAAATAGTAGAAAAATCTTTAAAATCAGCTGCACTATGAGAAGAAGTTAAAAACCAAATCCATGATCCAGGTACTAGTTTATCCGGAGGACAACAACAAAAACTTTGTATAGCAAGAACAATTGCTATAGAACCTGATGTTATTTTAATGGATGAACCAACATCTGCTCTTGATCCTATTTCAACTTCTAAAATTGAAGAGTTAATTTTAGAATTGAAGAAAAAATATACAATTATTATTGTAACTCACTCAATGGCTCAAGCACAAAGAATTAGTGATTATACAAAATTCTTTTATAAAGGTGAAATAGTTGAAAGTAGATCAACAAAAAGTCTTTTTTTAAATCCAAAAAAACCTTTAACAAAAGATTATATAAATGGAAAGATAGGATAAATATATGTCAACAAATTATAAATTAGTACTAGCTTCAGAAAAAAAACTTAAAAAGCTTGTTTTTGAGTTCATTTCTTTTTGTTATGAAACACATAAAGGTATGTGAGAAAAAATATGAGAGAAAAAAGAGTTTTTTGATGTGGTAGATTGAGTTAATAAAAGAGTTTTATTATCTCAAGAAATGGAAAGAGATTTAGTAGATGAATGTATTTGAATTATTTCTAAAGACTCGCCAAGAGCTAATCACTTAAGAATTATTATATCTTTCATTTATCAAACTAAAGATATTGAAAGAGCTATTCATTATGCTAGTTCTATAATGAAAATAATTTCAAGAACTAGTATTTCATTAAAAGAGCTTGAAATGATTAAAGATTTAATTGAAAAATATTTAAAAACTATGAAAGAATTAATTAATTTATACGATTCAAAAGTAAATGATTCAAAATTTGAAACATCAGAAATTATAGTATCAAATTTTTCAGATTTTGCTTGAAATATAAATAAACCATTAAAAACAAAAATTAAAGATGATCTTCATAATGATGATAAATATTTTTTATTAAGTTCAATAATGAAAAATGTTGAGAATAGTATTGGAAGACTTAAAAATATTTTCCATGTAATTTATCCAAATAAAGAAAATTAAAATATTTTTTCATTTGAAATATTTTTTAATTCTTCTTGTTTAATTGGATTTGTTAATTTTATTGCTCAATTAATTTTTTTGTATATTAAATAAGCAAAAAGCAATTTAGGTAATTGATTTGATTCTATTATAAATAGAACAGCAATAGGATTTAAATCTTTTAAATATCCTAAAAATGAAAGTGGCGCTAAAACACAACATCAAATAATAGAAATAAAAGCATCAGAAGCAATTATTATTTTTGTTCCTCCTGATCTAATTGAATAATATAGAACAGAAAACATTCCTTGAGATAAAATAATAATTAACATAATAAGTTGGCCTAGCATTGATAATAAAATAATTTTTTTATTATCAGCAATCATCTCAGGAGTTGGATTAATTGGTAGTGGACTTAATATTCCATTTACTCAAAAAGACATAAGACCAATAAATAAACAAACAAATATTGAAACTATAAAACCTCAATTAAGTAATTTTTTACAATTATCTTTCGCCTTTGCTATTTCACCTTTTCCTAAATATACTCCAATTAATACTGCGGAGGAGGAGGCCATTCCTGGTCATATAACTTCGGTAAATTGCAATACAAGCGTTACATTAGTCATAACAGAGACATTTATTACTTCTTGGGGTGTTCCAGCCGAATAACGAAGCAAGGATAATATTAAAAACATGTTTGTTACACCAAAGAATAAATCATTTAAAAATATAGAATATGATGTTATGTTTGTTTTTTTAAAAACCTCTTTTTCTATTTTAAGATTTTTAAAAAAATTAACAGGATCATTTTTCTTTATAAAAAGATAAATAAGCAAAAAAACTATTTGAATTATTCTTGCTATCCCTGTGGAGACTGCTACAAAAAGAATACTTTGTTCTGGACTATCCTGAAAAATAAAAATAAAAATAGGGTCAAGAATAATATTTATTAATATTCCTGCAAAAGCAGCATATAAAGAAATATTAGCTCTTCCGGTTTCTTGCATTGAAAAAGAAAGTCCTGATGCAATTATATAAGGAAAAAAAGTTCAGGCAGTTCAAAATAAATAAATTGATGCATAATTAATAATTTTTTTCACTTCCTCACTATTAGATGCAGAAATATTCCCAGAAGCAAATAAAATAAATTGTTCAGGCATAGTCATAAATAAAATAACCATTGGAAGTGCAATAAGCATTCCGCTTCATATTCTGTAAAAAGTGATTTGCCGCGTTTTTGAAAATTCTTTTGAACCAAAATATTGACTCATCATTATTGAGGTTCCACCTAATCACCCTATAATTACAATAATTAAAAGAGTAATGAAAGGATTAGCAAGTCCTAAAGCAGTTTTAGCAATTTCCCCATCTTGTTTTAAAAGAATTGCTAATGAGAAATTATCAACATAAATAACAGCGATTGAAAAAAAAGCCTGAATTGCTGAAGGAAAAAAGGTTTTAGATAGGGTTTTTAAAAATTTTTTATTACCAAAATATTTTTCTATTTTACTTGTTGATGTCATAGATTAATATAAATTATATATCTTTATTGTTTTTACTATACTTATTAATTTTTATTCTCTTTTTTTTAGGAATATTTAATACTAAACAAAATTCTCCCTTTTGATTTTCATTATTTATTAAAGATAAAATTTCTTTTGCATTTCCTTCAAAAAAAGACTCATTCATTTTAGTCATTTCTTTAGCTAAAAATACTTTTTCTTCGCCTTTAAAAACATAGTCAATAGTTTCTAAAGAAACTAATAATTTATGAGTTGATACAAAATAAATATAAGTTCCTGTTTCTAATTTACTTAATTCTTGCATTATTGATTCTTTATTATGTTTTAAAAAACCCTTAAAGAAAAAAGTATTATCGAGAGAAGACCAAACAAATGCTGAAATAACAGAACTAACTCCTGGAATAATTGTTACTTCAATATTTTCTTTTTTAGCATCATTAATAATTGTAAAACCAGGATCAGATATTGAGGGCATTCCGGCATCTGAAATAACAGCAATACTTTTCCCTTGTTTTACTAAATTAATAATTCCTTTAGAAGAATTTTTTTCATTAAATGAATGATATGAAATAAGTTTAGAAGAAGTTATTTCATAATAATTAAGAAGTTTAATACTATTTCTTTTATCTTCACAAGCAATAATATCTACTTCTTTAAGAGTATTTATTGCACGATAAGTTATATCGCCAAGATTTCCAATTGGTGTTCCTACAATAAATATTTTAGACATCAAATGAACTCTCTAAATTAATTAAATATTTTTCTTTTTGCAAAGCAAAATTTCCATGATTACTCATTGCAGACTTAAAATCATTACCAGCAACTAAAATAGTTTCGAAATTAAAGTTTAATGAAGTAAAACTATTAATTAATTTTTGATAATTTTGAAAAACAACTATTTCTTTTTTTACTAGTTCTAAAAATAATATTTCTAAAATATTAACAACATTCTCATAATTTTTTTTATTTAATTTTAAGTGAAGCATG
This sequence comes from Metamycoplasmataceae bacterium, assembly GCA_051654605.1. Lineage (GTDB taxonomy): Bacteria > Bacillota_I > Bacilli_A > Mycoplasmatales > Metamycoplasmataceae > UBA710. Next base: position 60,036 of record JBOFYJ010000003.1, read on the forward strand.
GTTCTTAAGCTTTCTTTATTAATTTTAGTTTCTTCTAAATTTTTTATTAAATCCTGAAAATCTTTTTTTAATAATTCAAAATTATTTTCTATTTTTTGTTTGTTGTTTCCATAAATAGAAACAAGGATTTCTTCATATCCTTCAAATTGTTTTTCTTGTTTTAATGAATCAATTAAATATTGATTAGGTTTTGGTTTTATATAAATATTTTGTGTTCTGGATTTTATAGTTGAAATTACTTTATTAATTCTATTTGTAGTCATTATAATAATTGTATTTCTTGTTGGCTCTTCTATAAATTTTAATAATGCATTTAAAGAGTGTAAAGATGCTAAATCAACATCTTGAATAAAAAGAATTTTTAATTTATCTTTTACAAGTGATGTTTCTTGTAATTTATTCAAAGTTACTAAAATAATTTCGCTTTTTGAAATAAAATTATTTTCCGGTTTTATTAGGGTTAAATCAGGATAATTTAAATCTTCTATTTTAATAACGTTTTTATATTGCTCTTTTTCCTCTGATATTAATATTTTAATTGCTTGAAGTGCTGGTGTAAAAATATCTGTTTTTTTATTACCATAAAATAAAAAAGCATGAAACAATTTATTGTTTTTTTTCATGTTCTCAAATATTTTTAATTCAGGGTTAATAGAATGGTTCATATAAGAATTATACTTATTGTTTTTAAAAAAAATAAAATCAAAAAATAATTTATATATAATAATTAAATGAATGATTATTTAAACATATTATTTATTGGTGATATATTTGGTAAATCTGGCATTAAAAAAGTAGAAAAAGAGCTAGATAATATTAAAGAAAAATATCAAATAGATCTTGTTATTGCTCAATCAGAAAATGTTTCTGGAAGAAAAGGGTTTAATAAAGAAGATTATGAAAAATTAAGCCAAATTGGCATAGATATTTTTACAATCGGGAATCACGTTTGAGCTAATAAAGAAATATATAATTTTATTGATAACAATAATGTTATAAGACCTCTAAACATAAGTAATGAATACCCAGGAAAGGGAGTAGGTATTTTTGAAGTTAAGGGAAAAAAAGTAAAAGTAGCCTCAGTTTTAGGTATTACTTTTAATGAATTATTAAAACCCTGAAAGCAAGAAAAAGCAAATAATTTTTTTGATGCAATCGATATTGAAATTAAAAAAAATGACTATGATTTTTTTATAGTTGATTTTCATGCGGAAACAACAAGTGAAAAATATGTCTTTGGTAATTACTTAGATAAAATGGGAGTGGATGCAATGTTAGGAACTCATACACATGTTCAAACAAATGATGCAAAAATTCTTAAAAATAATTTAGCATTTATATCTGATGTAGGTATGACGGGACCAATTGATTCCTCAATAGGTGTTGAAATAGAAGCAGTTTATCAAAAAATGAGATTTAATAATAAACTTATTAAATTTGAAGCTTCTAATAATGAATCTGAATTTAATGGTGTTGTTTTAAACTTAAATAAAAAAGGGAGTAAAATTACTCCTCTTAAATTTATTTAAGTTTGTTTTATTCTTGATTTAATTTATTATAGGTTTCAATTTTATCTTTAAAAACTGGTCTTGGTTTAGAAAGAGCTTCTAAAATTGGTGAAGAAGTTATTTTATTATCATTTATGCTAATTGCAAGTCCTGACATTCCTTCTAATAATAATTTTGTGGCTGTATAACCCATTTCTGTCGCTAATACTCTTTCAGAAGCAGTAGGAATTCCTCCTCTTTGAATATGTGAAAGAACAACTGCTCTTGTCGAAACTTTTGTTAGTTTTTCAACTTCTTTTGCCATTGAATCTAAATTATCATATAGTAGTTCTGAAACAACAATAATTACAGATTTCTTATTTTTTACATACATTTGTGTATTAACAATATCTGCAATTTCATTAATATTTTTTTTATTTTCAGAAGTTATAATTAATTCCGCTCCACAAGCTATTCCGCTTTGTAAAGCCAAATCTCCTGCATATCTTCCCATAACCTCTACAAAAAAACATCTTTTATGCGAAGTTGCAGTATCACGTATTTTATCAATTGCATCAACAATATTTTCTAAAGCAGTATTAAATCCTATTGTGAAATCTGTTGAGGAAATATCATTATCAATTGTTCCTGGTAAAGCTATAGTTTTTACGCCTAATTTATGTAAAAGTTGCGCTCCATGATATGAACCATCTCCACCAATAACAACTAAAGCTTCAATGCCTAATTTATCTAAATTTTGTTTTGCTATTTTTCTTGTTTCTTCTTCTTTAAATTCAGGATATCTTGCTGAATAAATAAATGTTCCACCTTTTGCTATATAGTCATCAATATAAACATCTTTTGAATTAAAAATATTATTTTCAACAAGCCCTTTATATCCATAATTTATTAAAAATGTTTCAATTCCAAACATTTTGGCTGATTTAACTATCGCTCTAACAGCATTATTCATTCCTTGTGAATCTCCACCAGAAGTTAAAACAGCTATTTTTGTAATCTTTTTATTGTTCATTATTTTCTCCTTTTTTATTATCTAATTTATTTTTTAATTAGAGAAGCAAAAGAATTTGGTAAAAGAGAAGCTCCTCCTACTAAAGCACCATCAATATCTTTTTGAGAAATTAAATCATTAATTGTCTCAGGACTTACTGATCCACCATATTGAATAATTGTTTGAGGTGATGTTAATGATCTTATAAATTCACACATTTCTTGTGCATATTCAATTGTCGCTGTTTTACCAGTACCTATTGCTCAAATTGGTTCATAAGCAATAATAATTTTAGATAAGTCTAATCCTTCTAATCCTTTTGTTAATTGTTTTTTTATAATTTCTTTTGATAATTTATTTTCATATTCTGATTCTGTTTCTCCAACACAAATTATTGGAGTTATCCCATGCTTAAGAGCTATCTTAGCTTTTTCATTAACTATAGCATCAGTTTCATGTTGATATTGTCTTCTTTCTGAATGACCGATAATAGAATATTTAATTTGATAAGAATTAAGCATATTGGCACTAATATCTCCTGTATATGCTCCATTCTCTTTATTTGATATATCTTGTGAAACTATTTTTAAATATTCAGGAGCTTCTTTAATAGCTTCTTGAATATTTATAGAAGGAACGGCTATTCCTGCTATTAAATTCTCTTTTAAAGAAAAAGCAATTTTTTTTATTTCATCAAAAAATTCTTTTGTTTCTTTCTGATTTTTATTCATTTTTCAATTTCCTACAATTATTATTTTTCTCATTTTTATCCTTAATTAATTAATATATTTATTATTTTTATATTATTTTATTTTAACCTTTTTTTGAAGAAAAAGATAATTCAGAAGCATATTGAATTGTTTTTTCAGCTCTTTCAGTACAAATATAATAATTCCCTTTTGAAATGTTAGCTTTTTTAAAAATATAATTTGCATTATTTCCTATATTTTTAGTAAATAATGATTTATAAAAATCATCAATAATAAAATTATTATTTAATTCAAATTGTTGGTACTTAGGATCATTTACAATCTTAAAATTTGTAAATCAAGAAACATATGGAAATGTTAAAAAATGATTTTGAAGAAAAATATCAAAAATTACTTTTTGCATTATTCTTGTATTTTGTATTATTTTAGATATTGATAAACTTACTACTAATCTTGCAATTAATGTTACATCAAAAATAGTTGAATAATGCTTTTCATTTGATCCTCTAAAAAATATTCTTATAAATGACCTATTTGTTTTTTTATTTTCAATATCTTTATAAATAAAGATATCTAAAAATACATCTAATTCGTTAAATAAATTATATAAAAGAGCTCTCATTCTTTCAAGGAATTCTTCTGGTAAATCTTTAAAAGAAATAAAAATTGATGAAATTGAAGAATAAGGAACTGTTACTAATTGTTTATTTTGAAAATAATTATCAACTTTTTTAATTAATAAAGCAGGATGTCTAAGGAAATTTTTAACCTCTTCAGGATCTATTATTCTATATTTATCATTTACTTTTATAACATTGTAAACTGAATTTTTATATGTAAAAATGTTTTGCTTATTTCTTGCTTTAATAGCTAAAGAAGAGGCGATATATTTTTCTTGGTTAACTCTATTTGGATCAAAAAAATCTATATCTCATGAATATTTTGAATTTGTTCTAAATTCATCTTTTATAATAATTTCACCAGCAAAATCCTTAGCCGCTATTTCATTTGGTCCATAAACTAATTCTCAATATTTATAATAAACAAAATTTTTTTGTTTTTTTTCTAAGGTTTTATATAATTCTTCGACAATATTTTTTTCTTTTTCTCTTAATTTTTCAACTATTTCATTATTAATATTTTTTTGTTCTTGTTCTTTTTTATTAATAGTATCAAGAAGAGTTTCTATTTTATCTTCTATAATATGAGTTTGCTTAATGACTTCTTGTGTCAATTCTTCAGAATGATCTTCTTTTAAATTTTTATTATAATTTACATTATTGAAAAAAAAATTTTTATTTTTTGTCTGTATTGAATCATCAATTTTATTAGGAAATATTGAAACAGAATTTTCCTCTAAATTTACTTCTTCTTTTTCTTGTGATTCTTTTAATATTTTTTCCTGAGATTCTTTTTCTTGAAATTCTTTTAATGCTTTTTCTTGAGCCTTTTTTAACGCTCTTTCTTTAGCTCTTTTTTCCTCTTCTATATTAGCTTTATTTATTAAATCTAATATTTCAGATGGAGATATAAAACGATTATTACTTTCATCATCTGGATTGATTGTTGTTTTAATTAAAGATATAACTTGTTCATGAGAACCAAATTTATTTCTATTTTCTTCTCATTCTAATTCAAATTCATCAGTTTTAACTGAATAACCTAATTCTTTTTTAACTGATCTTTCTATATCAAAAACATTAGTATTTGTATCATAAGAAATAGAATTTTTTAAAACATCATAACCTTTTTGTGTTTTCTTAAATCTATATTGATCACCATCAATAAAAAAAGGAATACTTTGATTAACATAATCAGGCATTTTTTTCATAGTAGAACAATTAACAGGGATTCAATCATGTTTTTCTACATTAAATATTGTTCAACAAAAATTAGATGATGTATCCTCGAATAAGTCAAAAGACATTTTTTCTAAAGTAAAATCATAAGAATAATTAACTATCCCTTTATTATATTCAATCCAAATCTTTTTTGCTTTTTCGTTTAACATTTTTTAAATTTTATAAATCTATTTCACCTTATATTATTTTTCGTTTTTAACAGGTGGATTTACTGGTTTACTATTATCTGTTTTTTCAACTGGTTTAACAGGAGGAGTAACTACTTTTTTAGTATCTGTATTAATAGCTGGTTTAACAGGAGGAGTAACTACTTTATTAGCTTCAGGATTAATAGCTGGTTTAACAGGAGGAGTTGTTACTTTTTTAGTATCTGTATTAATAGCTGGTTTAACAGGAGGAGTTGTTACTTTTTTAGTATCTGTATTAATAGCTGGTTTAACGGGAGGAGTAACTACTTTTTTAGTATCTGTATTAATAGCTGGTTTAACAGGAGGAGTAACTACTTTATTAATTGGATTTGGATTAATTACTGGTTTAACAGGAGGAGTAACTACTTTATTAGCTTCAGGATTAATAGCTGGTCTTTTAATAGTAGTAGTTCTTGTAAATAAACGTTTAAAGAATGATTCTTTTTTAGTATTTAAATTCATTGTATTTGTACTAACAACTGGTTTAACAGGAGGAGGGGTTGTTACTTTACGATCTTCTTGTTTAACTGGTGTTGTAGTATTAATTGGTGTTGTAGGTGCAGGAGTAACAACTTTATTCATTGTTACAGGTGTTGTAGGTTGATTAGTTTGTGAAATTTTTTTCTCAACCATTAATATTTCTTCAGATTTATTTTTATTTAATAATTCTGTTTCAACAACAGTTGTTTCATCTACAGGTAATTTTTTATTTGGATGATCTTCAACTTTAATAAAGATATCTTTATTTTTTTGTTCTTCATCTGATAACATTACATTTTTTTCTATTCTTAAAGGATGCATTGGTTTTTCTTTAATTTGAGGAACTACAAATGTTGATTCTTGAATTGCATCAATTCCAGGTAAAGCTGCTCCTTCTAAAAATTGTAATGATGCTCCACCACCAGTTGAAATATGTGAAAAGTATTTTTCAAGACCTAAATTATAAACAGCAGCAGCTGAATCACCACCACCTATAATTGAAAAACAGTCTTTTAATTCAGCTATTTGATTTGCTAATGCTTCTGTTCCTGTTTTATAATTAGAAAATTCAGCAACTCCCATAGGACCATTTCAAATAATTGTTTTTGCTTTTAATAATATTTTTTCAAATAAATCAATTGTTTTAGGACCAATATCTAATCCCATAAATCCATCAGGAATTTCTAATGAGTTTTCTGTATTAAATTTTGGTCTTGAATTTGAAAATGAACTTGATAAAGCTGAATCAATTGGTAAAATAATTTTATGAGAATATTGTTTTAAATATTGAGTAGCTAATGGAATTTGTTGTTCTTCAACTAGTGAAGTTCCAATACCAAATCCTTGAGCTTTTAAAAATGTATATGCCATTCCTCCACCGATTATTAAATAATCAACTTTTTCAATTAAATTAGCAATAACTTTAATTTTATCTGATACTTTAGCTCCACCAATAATAGCTACCATTGGTTTTTGACCATGATAAACTGCTTTTGAAAGATTTTTTAATTCTTCTAATATTAAGAAACCTATTGCAGATTCTTTAATATTATTAGCTATTCCTACATTTGATGCATGTGCTCTATGAGAAGTACCAAAAGCGTCATTTACAAAAACATCTGCAAGACCTGCTCAATATTTACCTAGTGCTGGATCATTTTTAGATTCTGCATTATTATTTAAAACATCTTCAAATCTAGTATTTTCAAGAACTAAAACTGTTCCTGGTTCAAGTTCTTTAATTTTTTGTTCTACTTCAGGTCCTGTTGATGTACTTGAAAAAATAACTTTTCTTCTTAATAATTGTGATAATTCTTTCGCTACTGGTCTTAAAGATTTTTTTAAAAAATCATCTTTAGACTTTACTCTTCCAAGGTGTGATAATAAAATTACCTTTGATGGTTCTTGATTTAGAATATAGTTTAATGTAGGAACTGCAGCAGCTATTCTAGAATTTGAGGTTATTTTCCCTCCTTCTAATGGAACATTAAAATCAGCTCTTATAATTACTCTTTTGTTTTTAAAATTTACTTGTTCAATTGTTTTTTTCATTTTATTCTCCTGTTTTATTTAATCCAAATAAAAAAAATTTATTCTTATTAAATTTATTCTTAAAAATTATAAACTAATTTTATTTTTCTTTTCATAGTATTTTATAACCAAAATATTATAATTTTTTTTTATAATACAAATATTATAATACTAATTATTTAAATTATAATATTATAGATATTTAAATTAAAATATTATTTAGGAGAAAAATGGATATATCAAAATTTATTGATCATACTTTATTAAAACCAGAAGCGACAGAAAAAGATATAGATAAATTAATATTAGAAGCAGAAAAATATAATTTCTATTCAATTTGTATAAATTCTTCTTGAGTAAAGTATGCAAAAGAAAAAATAAAAAGCAATGACCTTAAAATAACATCTGTTGTTGGTTTTCCATTAGGAGCAAATATAATGCAGAATAAAGTTCAAGAAGCTGAACTTGCAGTTAAACATGGTGCTGATGAAATTGATATGGTTATAAATATAGGAAGACTTAAAGATGGACAATATGATTATGTTTTAAATGAAATCAAGAAAATAAAGCAAGCAATAGGAAATAAAATTTTAAAAGTTATTGTAGAAACTGCCTTATTAAAAGATTATGAAATAGAAAAAATAACTGAAATAGTTTTAGGTTCTGGAGCTGATTTTATAAAAACTTCTACTGGTTTCTCTTATAGAGGAGCAAGTTTTTCTGATATTGAAATTTTCAATAAAATAATAAAAGGTAAAAAATTAAAAATTAAAGCTGCAGGTGGTATTAAAAATATTAATGATGCAATTAAATATATAGAAATGGGTGTTTCAAGACTAGGTACTTCGTCTTCTGTTGAGCTTGTAAGCAATAAAGAAATTAAAGGTTATTAAAAAATGATTAATAAAAGAATAAGAACTAGATATGCTCCTTCGCCTACTGGTTATTTACATATTGGTGGTGCTCGTACTGCATTATTTAGTTATCTTCTTGCCAAACATTACAATGGAGATTTTATTGTAAGAATTGAAGATACTGATTTTTCAAGAAATGTAGAAAGGGGAGAAGAATCTCAACTTGAAAATTTAGCTTGACTTGGTATTATTCCTGATGAAGAACCAAGTAGACCTAATCATAAATATGGAAAATATAGACAAAGTGAAAAAATTGATAGATATAATCAAATTATAGATCAAATGATAATTGACGGTTTTGCTTATAAAGCTTATGAAAATAAAGAAGAATTAGAAAATCAAAAAAAAGAACAAGAAGAGAAGGGTATTCCTTCTTTTAGATATGATAAAAATTGATTAAAAATTTCTAATGAAGAAAAAAAACGTAGAGAAGAAAATAATGAATTTTCTGTTAGAGTATCTATTCCTTTAAATAAAGAATATAAATGAAATGATTTAGTAAGGGGAGAAATATCTTTTAATTCTAATGATATTGGTGATTTTGTTATTAAAAAATCTGATGGTTTCCCAACTTATAATTTTGCTGTTGTAATTGATGATATAGATATGGAAATATCCCATGTTTTAAGAGGAGAAGAGCATATTGCAAACACTCCTAAACAACTTGCTATATATGAAATATTAAAAAAAGACAAGCCTTTTTTTGGTCATCTTACAATAATTACCAACATGGAAGGTAAAAAGTTATCAAAAAGAGATTTATCTCTTAAGCAATTTATTGAGGATTATAGATTAACGGGATATATCCCAGAGGCTATTTTTAACTTTTTATCATTATTAGGTTGAACTCCTGGTAATAATCAAGAAATTTTATCCAAAGAAGAATTAATTAAGTATTTTGATGTTTCAAGATTATCAAAATCTCCTTCTAAATTCGATATCGGAAAAATGAATTGATTTTCAAAAACATATATGAAAAATCTAGATAATGGTTTTATAGAAAAGAAACTCTCTTTCCACCTTGAAAAAAGTGAAGAATGAAAAGAGGTTTTTATTTCAACATTTAAACAATTTTCAACAACATTTAGCGAAATGCAAATTTACTTAGAAGAATATAATAAGGAAACAAATAAAATTAATAACGAATATAAAGATAATGTTGCTGTTATTAGTTTTAAAGAAATATTTAAAGATAAAATCTTTACAATTGATAATATTCAAGAAACAATTAATTTAGTTGGTGAAAAAAATAAATTAAAGGGTAAAAATTTATTTATGCCTATTCGTCTTTTTTTAACAGATAAAACAGAAGGTCCAGAACTTGCTAAATGTATTTATTTATATGGAGAAGAAAAGATTAAAGAAAGATTAAAGAATATTTAATATGACAATAGAGTTTGAATCATGTTTTTTAAAAAATGGTAAAGAAGAAAAAATAAAAATGGTTGCTCCTCTTTTAAAACATGAATGAGAAGAAGATGTTTATGTAATTGAATTTACAGAAAAAGAAACTAATGTAATAAATCGTTTTGAAATAAAAAATGATACTTTAATTATTATTTGCGGTCCTAGCACTTTATATTTAAAATCAAGAGAAAATATTCTAAACAATTACCAAACAGAATTTGGAGAAATAAAACTATTTACAAGACTTCAAAGACTTGATTTTGTTGAAAACGAAAAACTTTATTTTATTTATAAACTTTTAGATGAAAATAAAAATATTATTAATAAATTTAATATTAAAATGAAAATTTATTAATTTTATTTTTTAATAGAAGCAGAAACTCTTTTGTTAAATCTTTCTACTCTACCTTTTGATTTTGCTTTAGTTTTATCACCTGTATAAAAGGCGTGACAACCAGAACATACATCAACAACTACATTAAAATTTGTTGTTAAAAGTTCATGATTTGTATTACATGTAGAACATGTTACTTCAGTAATTTTGCTTTCAGGGTGTATATTTTTTTTCATAATTTATTTTATTTTAACACATTTAAATGTTATTTATCATTTTTTGCATTTTTCATTGATCTCATAACTTGTTTTATTTGAGCTTCAGAAGGTTTTCTTCCCATTTGTAAGAACATTGCCTTAATCATTTTTTCATTTATAGGAGGGTTTTCTCTTAATTGTTTTTCAAACATTCTCTTAGTTACAAAGAAACCAATTCCCGCTCCTATTAAAATTCCAAGAAAAACTCCCAAACAAATCATTCCTATTGCTAAACCTAAATCCATATTAAATAGCTCCTTTTTTTGTATATTTTAATACTAATTTTACAATAATAGGTAAAACTAATATTACTAAAATTGAAATAATGAAAATTCTTCTATAAGCTTTATTTCTTTCATAAACCATTTTATTTATTTCTAATTGAGAAATTACTTCATTTCCAAAAAATGCTTGAATGTCAATTATTCTCTTTTTTCTAAAAATGGTTATAAAAATATAAAAAGATAAAATTCCTCCTAAAATTCCTAAGACAATATAAGCTATTAGTTCTGGTTTAGGTCCTAAATTTCCAATTCAAACATCAAATTCAAAAATTCATCAATTAACATCCTTTAATCATCAAAAAATTATTAAAGAAATAGAACCATAAAATAATGCTGCTATTGTTATTCAATTACTTGCAACTTGTTTTAAATTTAATTTTAAATATAAATTAGAAATAAATGGAGGCGTTATTTTTGATCCAATTCTAATACTATCCCGATAAGCGGTAATAGATTTTTTAAGTGAAAGATAATCAATCATATTAAATATAAAAAGCAATCCAAAAATAATTGATCCAACACCTGCTAAAACATAAAATAATCAACTATAATTACTTAAAATAGTAGCAAGAAGAGAAATAAATACAATTTGACTTGCAAATAAGAGAAAATAAAGAATAAAACAAAAAATTTGCTTATTTTGTTCAAGTTTAAAAACCTTATATATACCATTAGGAATTAATCCCTCTGAATCTTTTATATAGTTCGATGCTATTTTTTTAGCAAGAACCGTATCTGGATTTTGAACAAAAGATATTGTTCCTGAATTGTAAATTGGTTTTATATCATTCATTTTTCCTCGAAACTAATTAAATTATAACTTATTTATATCAATTTATAATTAATAGAAATTATTATATAATACATTAATATGGAAATTAAAAATGTCAGGAAATTAGGATTTTTTTCAGCCCTTACTATTTGTATTGGTTCTGTTGTTGGTATAGGGATTTTTTTCAAAAATGCTTCGATTCAAGGTTTTAATCAAAATGACGGTGTTTCTTGACTTTTATCATGAATATTAGGTGGTTTTATTGCTTTATTAGTAGCAATTCATTTTGGAAAACTATCAAAAGTAAAGTTAAATAATGACGATACAGGACTTGCTGGATGAGCAAATCACTATACTAAACCTAAAGAAAAATGATTTTCTAAGTTAGTTTCAATTAATTATTCATTATTTTATAATTCCTTACTTTTTGTAATTTTAATATTTTTAACGGGTGAAACTATAATTGAATTTATTTATAATGCCCAAGGGAAAGATCATAAAGAATTTCCAGTTTATGGTATTGCTATTATTTCTATAGTTGTTGGAATTATTATTTTTATAGCAAATTATTTTTCAACAAAATTTGTTGGAATAGCATCACAAATAACAACAATAATTAAATTTATTCCTTTAATTATTGTAATTATAAGTGGGATGATATTATTTGATAGTCATCATCTAGAAGCTCCTAATGGAAATGTAGGAGGTAATGGGTTTGAGAATTCCATTTCTCCTGGAGAATCATTCCAAGGTATTTTAATTTCTCTTCCAGCCGTTCTATTTGCTTTTGATAATTTTGTTGGAGTAGGTGTTTTAGGAGATAGATTTAAAGGTGGGGAAAAAACAGTTTCAAAAGTTATTTTCTTAGGAATGATTGGAGTTATTATTCTTTATGTTTTAGTTGCTATTTCTTCAATTCTTCACTCCGTTGATGGTGTACCATCATTTATAGCAAATGTAATTCAAGATATTTTTGGAGGACAAACCGCAAGAATTCTTAATATATTTTTATCTTTAATTATTTTTATTTCTGTTTTCGGAACAACAATGGCTGTTAATGCTGTTTGTGTAAAAGAATTTGGAAACATAGTTAAAAAAAGAGTAATTTATAAAACAAGTTGATGAGTTAATAAGTTTGGAGAAAATAAAACTATAATTCTTTTTTACATAATGATTATAGGAACTTGATCATTATGTATGTATATTCCTGCATCTATATTAAATAGTGACCAAATAATTGATGGTTTTAGTAATTATCCTGTTGTTTTATTTTTTCTAGTTTATATAATGCTTATATTTTTCTATTGAAAAAATGATTATTTACCTAATCAACAGAATAAAAAGAAGAAAACAATTTATTCTATTTTTGTTTTATTTACAATTTTTGCAATTTCCGTTGTTGTTTCTGTAAATATTATTTTATCTATTAAAGAAGCTATTGTTAATCCTTTAGGAAAGATTTCATGAGGATTATATTTTGATAATGGAATTGGTATTAGTAATTTAGCAGCTGTTATTTTCTATTTAATTTTTATAATATTCTTTTTTACAGCTCCATTTTTAAATGATTATTTAGTTAAAAAATCTCAATTAAAATAAAAGTTTTTTTCCCTTTTCTTAATATTAAATATTTAGAATTAATTAAATCTTCTTTTTTATATATAAAATTGTAATCATTTGATTTTTTACCATTTATTGTAATTGAATTTGTTTCAAAAAACTCTCTTATTTCTCTTTTTGAATTAAATATTTTTAGTTCATTTAGTATTTCTATAATAGGTTTGTTAGATGATTTTGTTTTAAAATGATTTTCATTATGAAATAAACTTAATAATGTTTTTTCTTCTATATTTTTATAGTCTTCTTTAAATAAGAAAAATGCTGTTTCTTCACATTTTAAGAAATCTTTTTCTGAATGAATTTCTGTAATTATATTTTCTGCAATTTTTTTATGAGCATATCTTTTTTTAGGATCTTCTAAGTGTTTTGATAATATTTCTTTTATTTCTTTTTCATTATATGAAGTTAAAAATTTAAATAATTTTTCTAAATCACTATCATCTTGTTTAATAATATATTGATAGATTTCAAATGGATTTGTAATTTCTCTATCTAAATAAAGGGCTCCTGATTCTGATTTTCCAAATTTCTTACCATCTTTTTTTAATAAAAGATTAATTGTTAAACCAACTGCATTATTTTTATCTCCATGAACTTTTCTTATAAAATCAGTTCCAGCAGTAATATTACCTCATTGGTCGCTGCCACCTATTTGGACAAAAACATCTTTTGTTTCATATAAAACTTTTCAATCATAAGATTGCAAGATAGAATAAGAAAACTCTGTATAACTAATTCCATCTGATAATCTATTTTTAACTATTTCTTTTTCAAGCATTCTATTTACCTGAAAACTCTTTGATACATCTCTTAAAAATTCAACTACACTCATTTTTGATCATATATCAATATTATTAAAAATCTCATCTGAATCTGAATAGGTTTTTATTTGTTTAGCAATGGCTTGAGAATTAAAAAGAACTTGTTCTTTATTTAATAAATTTCTTTCACTATTTTTCCCAGAAGGATCTCCAATCATTCCTGTTCCACCACCTACAAGAGCAATAGTTCTGAAACCATATTTTTTAAACATTTTTAAAATTTTTATCATTACATAATTACCTAAATGCAATGATTTAAAAGATGGATCAAATCCAACATAAATAGCAAAATCATTATTTTTTTTAATAAGATTTAAAAACTTTTTTTCATCAGTAATGTTACTAATTAATCCTCTTCATTTTAATTCTTTTATAATGTCTTCTTTTTGCATATTTACTTCCTGTGAAAATTTATTAATATAATTATAATAGATTTAAAAAAATATAGTTTTGGATAATAGAAAAATAAAAATTAATCATTATATTTATTATTGTAAAATTAAATTATGAATTACCCAAAAGAGAATGATATAGAAGAAATAAAAAAATTTTTTTATGAAAAATTACCTAATTTAAAAAATAAAAAAATTATTTCTGTTGAAAAAATAGAAGCAGGATTTACAAATAATATTTTTAAACTTATTTTAGAAACAGGAGAAAGATTTAAAATAAGAAAAGCTATTTATAATAAATTTATAAATAGACAATTAGAAAAAACGATTGAATTTTCTTTATATAAAAAAATAATCTTTTTTTGAGATGAAAATGGAGATTATATTAAAAAGTGAATAGAAGGTGAAACTCTTAAAAAAGCAAATATTTGTTATGATTTTTGAAAAGATATTTTTTATCAAATTTCCAATATGCAAAAGATTGATATTAAAGATTTAAATATTAAAAAATTAGAATATTTTGTAGAAGACCATAAGGTAGATATGAGATTAAAAGAAGCTTTTAAATATTATGAAAATATAATTAAAGAAGAAATAAATGAAGATAATTTAGTTTTAACTCATAATGATGTTTCTCAAAATAATATTATAGTTTCTGATAATAAATTTTATTTAATAGATTTTGAATGAGCTACGCTCAATCATAATTATTGAGATATGGGAAATATTATAAAAGATTTAGAAATAAATAAAGAAGAAATCGAAGAGGAAGTTTTCTTTAATGATTTCGATAAAGAAAAACTATTTAAAATAATTTTCTGCACTCATTTTTATACATATTTTTGAACACATAAAGTTCCTAATACAAAAAGAATAGAACAATATAGAGAAGAGGTTATTAATAGAACTCTGTATTGGTTAACTATTATTAAGAAATAAATTATTTTTTAAAACTTAATTTATTTTCTTTTTTTTGTATTATTTTAATAATATTTTTTCGATGAGCAATAATTACTAAAATTGATGATGCTAAAATAGAAACAAATGATAATCATGAATAATTTGGCATTTGAATCATAGAATCCATAAAATCTCATAACGGACACATAAAGGCTAATGGCGAAATTAAAGATGGAGCAACTATAGAACCTAGAGAAACATATTTACTTGAAATTACAATAATTAAAAATATACAAGTTCCTATTAATGTTATAAAAATAGAAATAGAACAAATAAGTCCTAAAAGAGTGGCCGCTCCTTTACCGCCTTTAAATTTATAATAAACTGGTCATATATGTCCTATAATGACAAAAATAGTAGCTACTTGAGGTAATATTTGAGGAATTCCGTTTTCTGGAGTTTGAAAAAATGGAATATATTTTTGAAATGCTCCTAACATAAAAGCAAATCAATAAGCCTTTGATACATCTAAAAAGAAAATGAAAGCTCCAAATTTAACTCCATATGTTCTCATTGCATTTGTTGCTCCAGGATTACCTGAACCTAATTCCCTAATATTTTGTTTACTTTTTGAATGACTAGTAATTAATAGAGCAAAATTAATAGAACCAATTAAATATCCTAAAATACCAAATACTAATGTTGTTCAAATTCAATTTAAATTCATTATTTATACTTTTTAAAAATCTCCTCTTTTAGATATTTTTCTATTTCATCTTTTGTTTCTTCATTATCAAGAGCATATGTAATATTAGCTTTTACAAAACCTTCTATTGATCCTAAATCAAAACGAGTTCCAGAAAAATTATATGCATAAATTTTTTCTTCTTTAAGATATTTATCAAATACAGAAACTAAATCAATCTCTTTTTTATTATTTTTATCAAAATTTTCCACCGCTTCTTCAAGATGTTTTACAATTGAATAATTAAAAATATATCTTCCTAAAATAGCTTTATTTGATGGTGATTTATTTGGTGCTGGTTTTTCTATAGCTCCTGATATTTCAAAAAATTTATTTTTAACTTCTGATTCTATTTTTGGAATAATCATTCCATAAAGATGGGTTTTATCATCTTCCACTTCTTGAACACCAATAACTGAAGAATTAGAAATATTATAAAATTCCATTAATTGTTGAATTGCTGGTTGTTCTGATTTAACTAAATCATCTCCTAAAACAACTGCAAATGGTTCATCTTTAAAAAATCTTGCTCCAGTTAAAATTGCATGACCAAGACCTAACTGTTCATATTGATAAACAATTTTAATAATTGGATGTCTATTAGTTTTAATAAGATTAGTTAATAATGTTTTTTTCTCTTTAAATTCTAACTCTTTTTCAAGTTCTATATTTGGTTCAAAATATCTCATTATTTCTTGTTTTCTTGTTGAAATAACTAAAATTATTTCATCTATCCCTGAATCTAAACCTTCATCAACTAAATAATCAATAGAAGGACGATTTAAAATTGGTAGTAATTCTTTAGGAATAACTTTTGTCATTGGTAAAAATCTTGTCCCTCATCCAGCTGCCGGAATAATCATTTTTTTTACTTGTTGTTTTTTCATATTTATTATTTTAATTTTAGCAAAATTGTAAATATTTTAATATTTATAATTTTGCTTTGCTTATGTTTTTTTGTTTTGAAATTATTTTTTTAAGGTTTTCAAAAATTAATTAATTTAAATTTAAATGTATAATTTAAAAAAATAATTAAAAAGAAAAATGACAAATTTAAGATGTATAACCATAAAGAAATAGAAACAAAATGACAAAAATATTGATTTAAAAACAAAGTTTTTAAAACTGGTTCTGATAATTCAAAAGAATATTTTTATGTTTTAGATATGTTTCCTTATCCTTCAGGTTCTGGATTACATGTTGGTCATCCAGAAGGATATACAGCTACAGATATAATTGCTAGATATAAAAGATTAAATAATTTTAATGTTCTTCATCCTATCGGTTGAGATGCTTTTGGTCTTCCAGCTGAACAATATGCTTTGCAAACAGGTAATAAACCTCAAAGTTTTACAAATAAAAATATAGAAATTTTTAGAAAACAATTACAAAGTCTAGGTTTTTCATATGATTATGATAAAGAAATAAATACAACAGATCCAAAGTATTACAAATGAACACAATGAATATTTTCTCAAATGTACAAACATAATCTTGCTGAAATAAGAGAGATTGATGTTAATTGATGTGAAGGTCTTGGTACTGTTTTAGCTAATGAAGAAGTTTTAGTTGATGAAAAGGGAAATAATGTTTCCGAAAGAGGATCATTTCCTGTAGTTAAAAAATCAATGAAACAATGAGTATTAAAAATAACTAATTATGCAGATAAATTACTCGAAGGATTAACTACATTAGATTGACCAAATTCACTAAAATCATTACAAAGAAATTGAATTGGAAAAAAAGAAGAAAATAATAAAACAACATATCAATTAAGGGATTGAATTTTTGCAAGACAAAGATATTGAGGAGAACCATTTCCAATTGCTTTTGATGAAGACAATAATATTTTATTAATTGAAAATTTAGTAGAATTACCTGATTTAGAAATGATAACTCCTTCAGGTAATGGAGAATCACCATTAGCAAATGCTAAAGATTGATTATATTTTGAACATGAAGGAAAAAAATATAGAAGAGAAACTAATACAATGCCTCAATGAGCTGGTTCAAGTTGGTATTATTTAGGATATATTTTAAAAAATGAAGATGATACATATTTAGATCTTGATTCAAAAAAAGCATATGAGGAATTTAAAAAATGATTGCCTGTTGATATTTATATAGGAGGACAAGAGCATGCTGTTCTTCACCTTTTATATGCAAGATTTTGACATAAGTTTTTATATGATATTAAAGTTGTTCCTACAGAAGAACCATTTTTAAAATTAGTTAATCAAGGAATGATTTTAGGTGAAGATAATCAAAAAATGTCTAAGTCAAAGGGCAATGTAATAAATCCAAATGAAATAATAGAAAGTTTTGGAGCAGATACATTAAGAGTTTATGAAATGTTTATGGGGCCACTTACAGAAACTAAACCATGAAATGAAAGTAAAGTAGATGGAACAAGAAAATGATTAGAAAGAGTTTATAGACTTGTTAAAAAATATATTGACAAAGAATTATTATTTAATAATAAAGAAAATTTAGAATTAGAAAGTGAATACAATAAATTAGTAAAAAGTGCTACAGAATGTATTGAAGAACTAAAATTTAATATTGCTATTTCTAAAATGATGGTTTACATAAATTATTTATATAAATTGAATTCTCTACCTAATAAAAAATATTTAGAATCGTTTTTAGTAATTTTTTCCACTTTTGCACCTCACTTAGCAGAAGAGCTTTTATTTCAATTAAAAGGTAAAGAGATATTACACCAAAAATGACCAGAATATTCAGATCTAAAAATAATTGTAACTAAGAAAATTCTTGCTATTCAAATTAATGGAAAAGTTAGAGGAACAATTGAAATTGATGAAGATTGAAGCGAAGAAGAAATTATTAAAAATGCCAAAAATAATAATAATGTTAATAAATATATTAAAGATAAAAAGATATTAAAAGCAATTGTTATTAAAGATAAAATATTAAGTTTTGTTATTGATAATTAGATTTATTAAAATTGTGGTTTAATTTATATATATGGAGCTTGAACATAAAAGTGAATATTCTAGTGATAGTTTAATTCAAATAGAAGATAATAATTTAGATTTTTTAAATTTTATTAATGGTAGATTAATATCTAAAATAAGTGATGAATCAAGCTGTATTAATAAAAATAATATAATTAAGCTTTCTGATGCTTTTTATAAATATTTATTAGTTAATAAAGTAGAAAATAGAAAAATTTTAATTGTTCCAGAAAATTATAAATCTAAGGTTTTTGCTTTTGATTTTTTTAATTATTTAAATTGTCATTTAGATAATATTTTTATTTTAGGTATTGATATAAATCCTAGAATTGAAAATGTTTTTTCATATATTGATGAATCATATGAAAATGTTATATTTTTTTCTGAAAATGAAAAAGAAATGATAATAAAAATTTATGATAAGAAAGGATTAATTTTAGATAATAAAAATACTAAACTTTTAAATAAAGAAATTGAAAAAAATATTAATTTTAAAAGTGAAGAAAAAATTAATAATGATGTTAAACAAATTTTAAGAAGTAAAGAAATTGAAATTAGTTCTTTATTACAAGAAAATGATGAAAATTTTTCTTTTGAAAATATAAACTCAACACTAATTATTTTTAATGATGAAAACAAAAAAGAAGTTATAAAAGATATATTTAATAGTGGTAATTGTAAACTTAAAGATTATAAAAATTTAAAACTTAAAAACTTATCCACTGTTAAAGCAAGATTTGGTTCTTTAATTAAAAAATATGAAGTTATTTACCAACAAGAAGTTTCAGGAGAGCATTTTGAAATACAAGTTAAAGAAAATAACAAGTTTACTTTTTTTAATTATAATGATCTTTCAATTATGTATTTATATTACTTAAACCAAAATGGTTTATTAAATAAAAATCAAGTTATAATAAAATCTAAAAATTCAAGTAAATTATTAAATGATATAGCTAAAAAATTAAAAATAGAAATTATTGAATCTAATGATATTTTTGAAGAAATTAGAAATTGTGAAAAAGAAATATTATTCGCTACAAATGGAGATAACTATTTTTATCAAAATAATAATAAAAATTTTGTATCTAATTCCATTAAAAACTTTTTATTATTTTGTCATATTTCTTCTTTTATTAAAAATCAAGGAAAAACAATAAAAGATGTTTTTCTTTCTTTATATGAAGAATTTTTTTACGAAAGAATACATATTGAAGAAGAAAGTATTAAGCCGAAAGTATTAAAAAATTTTTTTGATATTATGAAGACTAAGACTGAAATTACAGGAATTAAAATAACAAAAATAGAAGAAATAAAAATTTTTAAAAAATCAAGAACACTAATTATACATTTATTAGATGGAACATTTTTATTTTTAAAATATAAATATGCTGAAGAGATTTTAGTTTCTTTTATTTCTACTAAAATTAAAAATGAATCTTTAAACAAAGAACTTATTTTTGAATGTATTTCAAAAGAAAAAAAAATATTTGATTCTTTTAAAGAATATAAAGAAGATTTAGATTTTAAAAAAATAGATAATAAAACTATTTTAAAATATGGGTTTTTATTTGTTCTTTTTGGTGTTTTATTATATATAATTTTTAGTTTTGTTTATAGTAATATAAATAATATTGGTAGCAATATATCTAAAATATTTTTAGAAAACAAAACCTTTTCTTATCTTTTTCCATTTATATTATTAGCAAAATTTGGAACCTTATTTATTTGAGCATTTATTCCTTATAGGATAATGAGATATCAAGGATATAAAGTAAAATATTTACATTTAGTAATTAGTACGATAATCGGAGTTGTAATTTCATTAATTACTCCTTTTTCAATAGGCGGAGAAATTGTTGTTTATTGATTTCTTAGAAGAAAGGGTTATCCACGAGCCCCTCTTATAACTAACGTTTTACTTTTAGGATTAATACACCAACTTTTTGTTGTTATAACTTCAATAATTTTTATACCATATGGTTTTAATAAATTTTCCATATTTTTATTTGCTGATAATAGTGAATCTATAATTTCTGTTATTATGATTTTTCTTGGATTATTTTTTAATCTTATTTCTGTATTTTTTATGTTAGGAATTGCATTAAGTTCAAGATTTAAAAATTTAATTTCAAAAGTTTTCGTAAGTTTTCTAGAATGACAACCACTTATAATTATTAAAGATACAAATAAATTAGGAGGAAATTTTAAATATGAAACAATGAAAATCCATGAAGGGGTTAAAGCTGTTTTTAATAAATTTACTAATTTTCTTGAAATATTTTTCTATAGATTAATTTTTTCATTTATTAGTGTTGAGGCAATTTTTGCAATTGTTGCTAATCTTAAAAGTGATTTATTAAATGATGGCATTTTTTATTGAGATTTTTTAGTAATATCTAAATTTATTGAGTTAGCTAATTCCTTTTCTTTTTTACCTGGTGGATTAGGAACAGGTGATTGATTATCAAATGTTTTATATGATCCATTATTTCTTAAAAATGCTACAGAAACATTTAATGTTTTAAATAGAATTTTCTTTACTTTAATTCCCGCTATTATTTCAGGTATTTTATTAATAGTAGTATCTGTTGGTGAATGGAGAATTGATAAATATAAAAAAATTCAAAATCTGTTGAATAATAATTTAATTAAGAAAACAAGATTATTTACAAGATATTATAGAATTGTTTGAGTTGTTTCTATATTTATTTTTATATCATTAATATTTATATATTATATGTTTGTATTTAATATTTTTTAATTATAAAAAACGATTTTAATTGAAAAAAATAAATGATTCAAAAAATTCATTTAATATAAAAAGGGAAAAAATTAAACTTAAATTTCCTATTAATTGTTATCTTAAAATTTTTATCATATTTTAAAATAGATTCTCTTAATTTTTTTTGACATAATCTAAATGCTGCTATTTCTTGTGCATCTTCTTCAATTGCTGAAAATATTGATATTAATTCAGCATCTAATCTCTTTTTATCTCAAGGTTGAGACATAGAATTACCTTCTCTATTAAAATAATATAAGCTTGTCACTTTTTTTGTAAATTTTAGCCCATTACTATTCATAATAATTTGAGAGAAAAAATTTGAATCTTGATATGCTATTTTTTCTTTTAATTTTTTTGTTTTATAAAAAACTTCATTTTTAAAAAAATAAATAATTGGTGCACATAATGGAGTTAACATTTGCGTTTTTTCAGTTAAGTTTCTTTTTAATAAAAAGAAAAAAGGAACCATTTTCTTCTTTTCTTTTGATCCGTTTCATCTTTTAAATGAAGAAATATATAAATCTTGTTCTTTGCCTTTTTCACATAGATTATTTATTACTTCAAAAGCATTTGGTTTAAACTTGTCATCAGAATCAAGAATAACAACTAAATCGTTTTTTACTAATTTATTTTCTTTTACATAATTAATAACAGATCCTCAATTACCGTTTTCTTTATTATAAAATTCAATAAAATTATATTTATCTGCATATTCTTTTGCAATTATTGGCGTTCTATCACTTGAACCATCATTAACTATAATAACTTGGATTTTTTCTTTTGGATAATCTTGATTAATTATTGATGATATTGCTACCTTAAGATAACTTTCTGAATTATATGCTGGAATAATTATTGAAAATGATTTCATTTTTATATTATAACTTAATCATTTTATTTGTGTTAAAATTATGTAAATGAAAAGCGAAGTTAGTATTTTAATTCCTTGTTACAATGCAGAAAAAACAATAAAAAAGTGTTTAGATTCTATTACAAAACAAACATATCAAAATTTTAAAATAATAATAGTTAATGATGGTTCAACAGATAATACTGAAAAGGCTATTTTAGATTATAATGATGAAAGAATTATCTTAAAAAATCAAAAAAATTTAGGTATATCAAAAGCTAGAAATGTTTTGATGGATTTAGTAGAAACACCATATTTCTTTTTTCTAGATAGTGACGATTCTATCGATAAAAATTTAATTCAAAAAAATTTAGATGAAATAAGTAAAAATAAAGATCTAGATTTAATATTTTTTTATGCATATAATGTTATAAATAATAAAAATAAAAAATGGTTTGTAATGAAGCCAAAGAAGAAAATAATAACTAAAGAACAATATTTAAGATCTAATATTGTTTTTGCATGAAATATTTTTTATAGAACTTCTTTTATTAAAAATAATAAACTTAAATTTAATGATAAATATAGATTCTTTGAAGATGCTGGTACTTTGAATTATTGATTTCTTTTGACTAAAAATGTCGCTATCATTAATGAAAGATTATATTATTATATTAATAATGGAAATTCTTTATCTAGAGATAAAAAAATGTCGTATGAAAAAGTAAATTTTGCATATAAACAAATAAGAGATTTATTAAACAAAATAGATGAATTAAGGGGGAATAGAAAATATGATGATTATCTTAAAAATCAAATGTTATTTTATTTCTCTGTTTTACATTCTTATATATGATTTAGTTCTAAAATGAATAAAGATGAAAAAAGAAATTTGAAAACTAAATTTAAGGAACTAACAAAAAGAGTTCCTGGATTTCCTTCTAATTGATGAATGTTTTTCTATTATTTAGTAGTTAAAATTATTAGATTTTAGTTTTTTGTTAAAAGAAAATCACTTAAAATTATTTGCGCTGCTAAAGCATCTTTTTTTTCTTTTTTTCTTTTTTTAGATAAATTAAGATCAGTCATAATCGAGTTTGCATTTTGAGAACTATATGTTTCTTTTTGCAAAATAATAGGTAAATTAGTTTTATTTTCTAAAACTTCTTTAAATTTTAATACTTTTTTACTCATAACAGTTTCAAAATTTTGCTTTGAAATGGGATATCCAATAACAATGCAATCAATAGGTTTATTTTCGTCCATTATTTTTAGAATTTCTTCAATAAGAAAATCGTCATCATTTGCTTCATATCTAATTATTTTTAATGCTTGTGAAATAATTTTTAAAGGATCAGAAATTGCTATACCTGTTTTTTTTGTACCAAGATCTAAACAGATTATTCTTCCCATTATTTATTAAATAATTCCTCAATATTTTTTATTGTAATATCTTCATTAATTTTTCCTTGTCAAGAAAATTCATTTCCTCCACCTGAAATTGAAAAACTTGATTTTAATTTTTCAGCAAATTCTTTACAATTATCTTTTTTAGAAGTAATTATTATGGACTTATTTTTAGAAGATAAGAAAATTATTGACTTTGGGTTTGCTTCTCTTAAATTAACTGATAAATTTTTTAGTTGTTCTTGGTCAATATTTGATAAAAAAATCAATGAATAAGGATTAATATTTGTTATCTCATAATTAATTTCATTTATATTTACATTTGTTTTTTCTTTTTGTTTTAAATTAATTTTTATTAATTTTGTAATCTCATCTATTTTTTTATTTAATTCAATATTTTTTTCTTCTAATGAATTACTATATTTTATATTTTTAAATTTTTCTGCATCTTGCTTATTAAGTTCTTTTAATTTGATTACTAATCTTTTAAGTGTATCTTCATCTATATTATTTTGTTTTTCTCAATAATTGTTAACTTCCTCATAAGATGTTATTGCTCTAATTCTTCAGATATTTGTCCCTTTACTTTCAATGCTTACTATTTTAAAGTCTTCTATATCTTTAGTATTATTAACGTGAGTCCCACCACAAAGATCAGTTGTTATTTTTCCAAATCTTACAACCCTTACTGAAGAAGAATCTAAATATTCTTCTTCTTCTATAGTTAATATAGCTCCTATTTCTTTTGCATGTTCTATATTAGTTATAATATATTCTCTTTCAACTTTAGAACTAATAGAATCTTTAACAAATTTTTCTATTTGTTTAATTTCATCTTTAGTTGGTCTTGTTTTTAGTGGAAAATCAAAAGTTAATCTATCAGGATTATTGTCAGAACCTAATTGAATAATTTCTGTATTATAGATAGCTCTAAGAGCGGCAAAAGTTAAATGAGTTGCTGAATGGTTTCTCATTGATTTTATTCTTAGATTTTTATCTACAGAACAAAATATTTTTTCTTTAGAATTAATTTCCCCATCGATTACGTGAATATGATTTGTATATTTATCTTTAAAAACATCAAGAATTTTTATTTTATTTTCCTTTTGTTGTATAAATCCAGAATCTGCTTTTTGCCCACCGCTAGTTGCATAAAATGGTGTATCTTTTAATATAAAATAAGAAATACCTTTATTTTTTTCTAACTTATTTTCATTATCTAAAAGAAGTTCTATTTTTGTATCACATTCAAGACTTTCATAACCGATAAAATTATCTATTTTTTTAGGAATTAAAGATAAGGAATTAATTGTTTTAGAAAATCCTATTTCATTTTTTAATGATTTTGAAACATTTGAATGTTTTTCTTTTAATTTTTCTACTTCCTCATCATTAAGTTTTAAATCATATTCAATAAGAATATCTTTTGTCATATCAATTGGGAATCCATATGTTTCATATAATTTAAAAGCTACATCTGGAGAAAAAAAATCTTTTGATTTTTGAATTTCTACTTCAAGAATTTTTTTTCCGTTTTCAATTGTTTTAGAAAATTTAATTTCTTCATCAAAAATAATTTTTTGAACATTTTTAATATCAATTGGAAAAATTAAAGTATCTTTAACTATAGGTACTAATTTATATAAAAAAGCTTCTTCATCTATTTCTAATTTTCTTCCATAATAATATGCTCTCCTTATAAGTCTTCTTATAATATAACCTCTTGAAAGATTAGAAGGTTTAACTCCATCTTGAATTGCATTAACAAATGCTCTCAAATGATCAGCAATAACCTTAAAATACATATTTATTTTTGTTTGCTCTTTATTTTTTTCAAAATAATTTTCTTTTTTATAAGAATATTGGGTTTGTTTTTCTATAGCTTGTATTATTGGAAGGAATAAATCTGTATCAAAATTAGTTGGCCCATCTTGTATTATAGAAACTATTCTTTCTAATCCGGCTCCAGTATCTATATTTTTTTGTGATAACGGAACATATTCCCCATTACCTAAATTATTAAATTCAGAAAATACAATATTTCAAATTTCTATAAAACGATCGTTTTCAATATCTTTTTCAATTAGTTCTTTCCCTTTTTTATCATACTTATTTCCTCTATCATAAAAAATTTCAGTACAAGGTCCACAAGGTCCTTCTCCAATATCTCAAAAATTTAATTCTTTACTACCTGCTATAATATTTTCTTCTTTATATCCTAAAGAAAGTCATTTGTCTTTAACTAAAATATCTTTTTCATAATATGTTATAAAAAGTTTTTCTTTATCAAATTTAATTATTTTAGTTAAGAATTCATCGGCAAATTCTATTGCTTCATTTTTAAAATAATCACCAATAGAAAAGTTTCCAAGCATTTCAAAAAAAGTATGGTGTCTTGATGTTATACCAACATTTTCAACATCATTAGTTCTAAGTGATTTTTGACTATTTACAATTCGCTTTGATGGTGGATTTTTTTTGCCTGAAAAATAGTCTTTTAAAGTTGCTACTCCAGAGTTTATTCAAAGTAATGAATCGTCTTTATATGGAACTAATGATTTTGATTCTAAAAAAAGATGCTTTTTAGAAACAAAGTAATCTATTCAAGCTTGTCTTATTTCTTTTGATGTTTTCATATTTAATTATTTTAATGTAAAATAGTAATAATGAAAAAGAAAATAAAATTTTTATTAATTCCGTCTGCAATTATTTTGCCATCATTTATTTTTGTTTCTTGTTCAGCAACAACTCCTAAAGAAACAAAAAATATAACTTCTGTAGAATTAGATAATTTTATTAATTGAGATAAAATGTTACAAAATTTTTCTTTTAAAAATGTTGAGGGAACTCCTTCAACTACTCTTTATGATTTAAAATCAATTCAAGCATTTAAAGAATCTTTTACTTTTGAAAAATATAAAATACCAAAAACCCCTTCTACTTTAAATGTTCCTGTTCCTTTTTTTAATTTATTAGAATTTGATATTATTAATGATGTTGTAATTAGTAATGTAACTAATGATGAAAATTTTGCTTCATTTGTGTTTGATGTTAAATTAAATAATGCTTTTTTATATAAATATACTGGTAAAAATAATTTTTATTCAACAAATAATAATTTTTCAATATCTATAGTAAATAATGATATAAATTCTTTTTTAATTAGATATGGATTAAATATAAGAATTGGAAATATATTTGATATAGAAAAAAGTTATATAGAAAATGGAGTTTTAAGAAATTCTAATTTATTATACAATAATGAAAATACACCTATTTCTTTAGATGATTTTATATCTGATCCTCAAATGAATTTTGAAAAATATATATATCAAGGCATTCCTATCCAACGTAATGGATGAGAAATAGATTTTAAAAATAGTACTTTTACTTCTTCTGGAAAAAACAAAAATGTTTTACTTATGAAATTAGTTTTAATTAATCCAACAATATATCCAAACCCAGAACAATCTATTATTAAAGATAATATTAAAGTTTCTGGTTTTAAAATCAATTAATTATGAAAACAATTATAATAATTTCTGACTCACACGGGAATAATAGTGAAATAAAAAAAATATTAAATGAAAATTTTCACGATATTAGTGTTTGTGCAGGAGATTATGAAACCGATTTAAGTTTTATAAAGGAAAATTTTACATATCATGTAAAAGGCAACAATGATTTTGATGAAAATAATACTGATATGTTTTTTGAAGTTAATAATATTAAATTCTTTTTACAACATGGACATTTATTAGGGACTTATTCTCAATTAGATGATAAAGAATATATGAAAAGATTTCTTAAATTATTTGATGTAGATGTGATTATTCATGGACATACTCATATAACTAAAATTGAGAAAATAGAAAAAAATAAGTTTATTATAAATCCTGGTTCTATTACATATCCAAGAGGAAATTCTAAAGCATCATTTATTATTTGTAGGGTTTTTGATAATAATATTGAATTTGAGATTAAAGAAATTTAATTACTAGATTTAATATATAATATAAAATTATGATCTTAACAACTACAGATATTATTCCAGGAAAACAATATGAAATTATTGGTCTTGTTTTTGGAAATAGAACTATTAGTATTTTTAATAAAACTCAAATGGAAAAAGCTATAAGAAAATTAGAAGAACAAGCAACCGAATTAAAAGCGGATGCCGTTATAGGAATTAGACCTTATACAGCAAATGCAACTGGAAGTACTTGTATTATTGGTACAGCTGTAAAATTTATTTAATAGATAAACAATTTTTGATTTCAAAATTAAAATGATATTTAATTGGGTTATAATATTTTTAAATTTAATTAATTAATTAAAATTAATTTTAAGGAGAAAAATGTTTGATTTTTTAGGTTCAAGAATTCAAAAAACAATGGCTAATATCAATAAGAAAACCATTCTTACTGAAGCAGATATTTTAGAAATAACTAGAGAAATAAAAATGTCTTTATTAGAGGCTGATGTGAATTTAACAGTAGTTAAAGATTTTACAAATTCTGTAAAAGAAAAAGTTGTTGGACAAGAACTTATTAATAAATTAAACCCTTCTCAACAAATGGTAAAAATAATTAAAGAAGAACTTATTAAAATTTTAGGAACTAAAGCTCATGAAATAAAAATTGAAAAATCTCCTTATATTTTAATGTTGGTAGGATTGCAAGGTGGAGGAAAAACAACTACTGTAGCAAAATTAGCAACTTATTTAAAAAGAAAAAATAATATCAAAAAAGTTTTATTAATAGCGGCCGATGTTTATAGACCAGCTGCTATTAATCAATTAGCTAAGTTAGCAAAAGAGATTAATGTTGATCTTTTTGAAAAAGGAATTGAAGTAGATCCTAGAATAATTGTTGAAGAAGGAATAAGTAAAGCAAGAAGCGAACATTATGATTTAGTAATTATTGATACTGCTGGAAGGTTATCAATTAATGAAGAATTAATGACAGAATTAGTTGATATAAAGAAAATAGCAAAACCAAATAAAAGTGTTTTTGTTTTAGATGCGATGAGTGGGCAAGATATTATTAATGTAGCTCAAATATTTAATAATAAATTACAGCTTGACGGATCAATTTTAACAAAATTAGATTCTGATAGTAGAGGTGGGGCAGCTCTTTCTGTAACTTATTTATTAAAGATTCCTATTTTATTTATAGGTACTGGAGAAAGAATAAATAATTTAGATTTATTCCACCCTGAAAGAATGGCTGAAAGAATTTTAGGAATGGGGGATGTATTATCTCTTATAGAAAAAGCTGAATCAGTTATTGATAAAGATGAATCTAAAAAAATGTTTAGAAAAATGATGAAAGGCGAATTCGATCTTGATGATTTATTAAACAATCTTAAGCAAGTAAGAAAAATGGGGAAAATATCAAAATTAATTAAAATGCTTCCCAATTCAATAAAAGTTGATGAAAATAAATTAGGTGGAGCTGAAGATAAAATAAAATTATATGAAATTTTAATAAATTCTATGACCAAGGAAGAAAGAAAAAATCCTAAACTTTTAAAAAATGCTTCAAGAAAAAATAGAATAATTAAAGGTTCTGGAAGAGATATTAAAGAATATAATAAATTATTAAATGATTTTGAAAATATGAAAAAGAGAATAAAAGAAATGAGTAAAGTTGGTGGAAAAACTGGTGGATTTGATCCTTCTGCATTTGGAATGTAATTTTTATTTGTTGTATAATATGAATATAAAAAATAATTTAAACTAATTGGAGTAATTATGTATAAAACAAAAATAATAAATATTAATGGAGTACCTTCTCAAGTTATAGAGTATCCTCAAGAACAAACACAAGTTATATATAATAATCAAATTCCACAAACTCAAATAATTTCATTTGAGCAGGAGCCAACGAGAAATCAACAAAATTTTATGAATCCTTATCAACAAAATAATGGATTTCATCAAAATGCTAGTTTTCAACAAAATCAAATGATTAATCAAGTACCTCAATTAATTAATCAATCAGCTCCTCAAATGCTTTATACTGAAAATGAAATTAGAAATGAATATGATAATGAACAGGATTCTTCTATTTTTGATGAACAATATTGTTCAGAAACTAAAGAAAAATTAAAAACTGTTAAATTTCTTTTTGAAACTAGAGAAATTGATTATGAACAATATTTAAAATGAACTAAAAAATTAGTAGTTGAGGATCTTGAAAAAAACAAATAAATTTATTAACCTTCATTTAAATACTGAATTTTCAATTTTAGAATCATCTATTTTAATTGATGAATATTTAAATTATCAATTAAATAATGGATTTGAATATGCCGTTATAACTGAGCATAACAATTTTTTTTCTTTAGCTGAATTTAAACAAAAATGTGAATCATTAGGACTTAAACCTATTTTTGGAATTGATTTAGATATTAATGACTTAGATAAAAATTATAGAATTATAGTAATAGCTAAATCTTATACAGGATTTAAAAAACTTATTAAAATTAGCTCCTATAGCATAAATAACAATATTAATTTAGATGAATTGAATTCAAGTGATCTATTAATAATAGATCATCCTAAGTATGGGTTTTTTTCAAATTATAAAAAACAAATTCCAAAAGATTTTGTTTTTTATAATTCTGAGGAAATTAATGATAAAAGGTCTATTTTAATCAAAGAACAAATTTGTTTAAATGAATCTGGAAAAGAAATAATAAAAGCATTAAATGAAATTAAAAATAGTGAAAAAATAAAAAAAGAAATAGATGTTTTTTCACCATTTTCAGAAAATGAAGAAATGATAAATAAAACTAATGATATTGCTAAATCTTGTTATTTTGAATTTCCTCATGATTTTGGAAAGTATAATTTTCCATCATTTGTAAATAATGAAAATTTATCTTCTTTTGAATATCTTAAAAAGATAATTAATAAAAATATGCCTAATTATCAAAAACATTTTAAAGATAAGGAACAAGCAATTAGTAGAATAAAATTTGAATTAGAAGTTATAAAAAAATTAAATTTTTCAGATTATTTTTTAATCATATTTGATATTATAAATTTCGCTAACAAATCTAATATTGCAATAGGTCCAGGAAGAGGATCAGCTGCTTCTTCTATAGTTTGTTTTATATTAGGAATTACAAGAATTAATCCATTAGAGTTTGGATTAGTATTTGAAAGGTTTTTAAATCTTTCAAGAATATCAATGCCTGATATAGATATAGATATTCAAGATGACAGAAGAGAAGAGATATTTGAATACATAAGACAAAAATATGGAAATGATTATGTTTGCTTAATAACTACATTTCAAAAATTAAGTGCTAAAAGTGCTTTAAAAGATATAGCCAAAATTAAAAACATTAAATTTAATGAAATAAATGAAATAACTAAACTTATTAGTATTGATCAAGATTTAGAAAGCGCATATAAAAGTGATGCTAAATTTCGAGCAAAAATTAAATCGAAAACTGAATTTGATAGTATTTTAAATTTAGCAATAAAAATACAAAACTTTCCCAGACAAACAGGTTTGCATGCAGCGGGAATTATAATAAGTAAAGAAAAATTAAATGATGTTATTCCTATTTATTTAGACAATGGAAATTTTGTTAGCCAACTATCAATGGAATACTTAGAAAAATGAGGTCTATTAAAAATTGACTTGCTTGGTCTTAAAACATTAACAATTATTAAAAATATAATTGAACTAATTAAAAAAGAAAATCCTTTATTTAATATTAATAATATTAATTACTCAGATGAAAGTACTTTTAATTTACTAAATAATGGAGATACAATCGGAATTTTTCAAATGGAATCTCAAGGAATGATTAATACATTAAAAAGAGTTAAAGTAAATAAATTTCTTGATATAGTAGATATCATATCTCTTTTCAGACCAGGGCCTATGCAAAACATTCAACAATATATTGATGTTAAAAACGAAGTTCAAAAGATAGAGCATATTTCTGATGCTTATGATCAAATAGTAAAAGAAACAAATGGTATTATTATCTATCAAGAACAAATAATGGAAATCGCTAAAACTATCGCTCTTATGTCTTATTCAGAAGCGGATATTTTAAGAAAGGCGATAGGTAAAAAAAATCTAAAAGAAATTACTGATTTAAAATTAAAATTTGTAAATGGATCAAAATCAAATGGTTATGACGAGGCCGTGGCTAATAGTGTTTTTAATCAAATAGAAAAATTTGCTCAATATGGTTTTAATAAAGCTCATGCTGTTTCATATGCTACTCTTACATACCAAATGGCTTTTTTAAAGGCAAAGTTTCCTATTTTCTTTTATTGCTCAATTTTAAATCCTCTTCCAGGAATTGAAACAATAAATAATTACGTAATAGAAATGAAAAAATATAAATATGAAGTTTTATCTCCTTTAATAAATAAATCAAATATGATTGTTTACAATGAAGGTAATAAAATTATATTAACTTTTCAACTTATTAAAGGAATAGGACAAATTGCATCTCAAAAAATAATTGAGGAAAGAGTAAAAAATGGGGACTTTACTTCGTTCTTTAATTTTGTTGCAAGAGCAAAAAAAATCGGAATAGGTGATTCAATTATTGAAAAGCTTATTCTTTCTAATTCTTTAAGAGAATTTGGGAATATGAAAACACTTATATCTAATTTAGAAGATGCTAATTATTATTATGAAAATATTAGTGTTAAATCAAAAACAGATAAAACTATTATTCTTAATTTTAATGCTGAAGAAGAGCTTTCATTAATTGAAAAAGAAATGGATTATATTTTTGAAGCTAAAAATGAAATTGAGCAATTAGGTGGTATTTATAATGCTTTCCCTACTCTTAAATTTGAAAGTAATGATAAATTAGCAAATATTAAAGAAGGAATAGAATATATCCTTTGCTTAATGATTAATAAAATTTCAGAAAAGAAAGATAAAAATCAAAATGAAATAGGAATTTTAGAAGTAATGGATTCTTCCAAGAAAGAAACTTTTTTTCTTTTCAAAGAAATATGAGAAAAATATAAAAGCGTTTTAAAAGAAAATCAAATAATTAAAATTAAAGTAATTAAATATTTTAATTCATTTAAAAATCAATATGGTTATAAAATTAGGGATATAATGGTAAAAGATGAAAAATAAAATTTTATTAGTAGATGGTAATTTACTTCTTTTTAAGTCATTTTACTCTGTATTTTTAAATAAATCAGAATATAAAAATAGTAAAGGAATTGATACTAGAACTATTCACAGATTTTTAAAAAGTTTACTTACAGTTATAAAACAATTATCAACAGAATTTTGTTTTATAGCATTTGATGCTCATGGAGATAATAAAAGAAAAGAATTATATTCTGAATATAAGGCCGGAAGATCTAAACCCGACCCTGTTATTTTTGAATATAAAAAATATATATTAAAAATATTAGATGAATTAAATTTATTTTGATTTGAAAAAATAGGTGATGAAGCAGATGATCTAATAGCTTCAATAAGAGATCAACTAAGAGGAGAAAATAATTCATTTTTTATTTTTTCTGACGATCAAGATTTATTACAATTAGTTGATATTAATACAAATGTAATAAAGAAAAATAACAAAGAAAAAAAATATGAAGAAGTTAATATAGAGAACTTTAGTTCTATTTTTGATTTTGAACCTATTAAAATTATCGATTTTAAAGCTATTTCAGGTGATCCTTCTGATAATTTACCAGGAATTAAAGGTGTAGGAAAAGTAGGTGCTACAAAATTATTAAAACAATATGGCACATTAGAAAATATTTATGAAAATGTAGATTCTCTTTCATTAGATTTAAAAAATAAGTTTATTGAAAATAAGGAAATATCTTTTTTATGTAAAAAATTAGCAACCTTAAATCATAAGGTTGATCTTAATTTTATAAAAATAAACGATCTTAAAATAAATCATGATTATAATGATTCATCTTTTAAAACACTTGAAGAATTAGAACTTAAAAATATTATTTTAGAGATTTTAAATAATCATTAGCTAACTTATTTGCATCATTAACAAATTTTAATATTTCTCTTTTATTTTTTACTTTAGCTCCAGAAGCAAGTTGATGTCCACCACCATTATATTTGCTAGCAAGAATATTTATAGCTGGTCCATTAGATCTTATTCTAACTCTATATGTTTTGTCAATATCTTCTATAAAAAATATTCAAATAGGAAAAGTATCTATATTAGCTAAAAAATTAACTTTATTTTTTTCATTCGCATCTAATTTTAACTTTTTTGATATTTCATTAGTTACAATATAATAAATTACATTACCATTAGTTTTAAAGTTTTTAAGAACTTCGCTATTAAACTTTATATCCTTAATATTTCTCTTTTTAAGTTTGTTGTGAAGAGAAAAAAAATCAAATTTATCTTCTTCCAGCAGCAAAGAGGCCATATTATGAGTTCTTGATGATGTTTTTTCATAAAAAAATCATCCAGAGTCTGTAATTAGTCCAAGATATAAATACTTTGCTGCTATGGAGGTAATTTCTCATTTTAAAGTTTTTGCTAATAATGTTATTTGCTCACAACTAGATGAAAATGTTGGATCAACTCATAAAAACTTGCTCTCAGGTAAATCATCACTACTTGGATGATGATCAATTCTTAAAATATTTTTGAATTTATTGTCCTTAATAATTTCTGCGTTTTGGATTCTATCTAAATTCCCGCAATCAACTATTACTGCAAGTGCTTGGTTTATAATTTTTTTTGAAGGAATTTTATCATGTTTAAAATTCATAAAATTTAGAACATTAAAACTATTACCAATAGCAAGAACTGTTTTTTGAGGAAAATTAGTCTTTAAAAGCTCTTTGAGACCAAATTGAGAACCTAAACAGTCTCCATCTGGATTAATATGGTGAAAAATTATTATTGTTTCATGTTCTTCAATTAATTTATTAATTGCTTTTTTTGTTTTTATTTCCATTGTTTATTAATTAATTATAATTAAAAGGTTGTACTTTT
Organism: Metamycoplasmataceae bacterium; assembly: GCA_051654605.1. Classification (GTDB taxonomy): domain Bacteria; phylum Bacillota_I; class Bacilli_A; order Mycoplasmatales; family Metamycoplasmataceae; genus UBA710. Next base: position 94,763 of record JBOFYJ010000003.1, read on the forward strand.
GATATATTTTTATTGTAAAATTATTTTTTTGAAGGGAAAATATTGAAAAAACTTTTTAAAGAAGTAATAAAATCATTGGCTAATTCAAAAGTTCTTATGATTTGTTTGATGATATTAATCTTTTTATCATCAAGTTTTTTCACTTTATTTTCCGATATTTCAAGAAATTATTCTAATGATTTTGAAAATTACAAAAAAGTCTCTAAAATTCATGATTTAACAGTTGATTTAAATATTAAAAATAATAATAAAAAACCAGAAAAATTTTATTTAGAAGACTCTTCTCTTTTTTATTCAGATGTAAATAGTACAAATATTGAAAGTGATATTGTTCTTCCTCCTATAATTTTAGAAACGAATACTTCTGATCCAAAAGATACAAATAAATATTTTAAAATATCAAATATTGTTCCTAGTTTATCAGGTACAAATGATTTTTATATAAGTTTGGAAGAGTTTTATAATTTTTTAAAAATTAATCCTTTAATTTTTGATTTTATAAATGGAACAGGATTCCCTACGGAACAAATTGAAATCGCAAATAATCTTTTTTCTCAATATAATTTTAAAAAGTTTTCTTCACCTGGAAAATTATTAGTTGGGAACTCATTTGAACTTAAAACAATTGATTCTTTTGTTTCTTTTAATAATTCTTTAGGTCAACCATTAAAATTATCTGAATTAGTTACAATTGTAAATAATGGTTTTAGAAATTCTGATACTATTTCGGGAGTAAAAAATATTTTTGTTAATATTAAAACAAAAGAAGCTTCTATTTCTTTAAATGATAAGAAAGAATGAGCACTTCAAAATGTTCTTTATATAATTAAAAGTTCTGATGTTGCAAAATTTTTAGGTTTTAAAATTAAAGATCCTAGATTTGGAGTTTATGAAGTTGATATAAATTCTAACATTTCAAAAGATGCTTTTTTTAAACCTACTACAAATTCAACATATATAAAATTAAATCCTAATGCAAATTGAAACGCTAGTTTTAAATTAAGTACAAATAATGTTTTTTCTCAAGAGTTAATAGCGAGTCAAAAAGCAGAACCTCTTTTCAATTTGCATAATAACTTTTTCTTAAGAAAAAATTGAATACAAAAAAAGAAAGTTGTTAATACGTTTTCACTAAAACTTGATAAATTAAATTATGATTTTGACAATATAAATGAAGCGAATAAAGAATGAGATGGATCATATTTAGATTTTATTAATAGTATTAAAAATAATAATATCAAAAAAAGATACTTTAATAAAAATGCTTTTTGAGAGAAAAAAAATTATATTTTTGATGCTGATATAAATGGGCAAATAATAGACAAGAATAAATATACAATAACTAAAGCAGAATTATTAAATACTGATTTAAAGAGAGAAATAATTTCAGCTAAAGATCCGCTTAAAAAAAGTAATATATTATTAGAATTAAAAAATAATGACATTATTACTTTTGATGAATATAACAATATAATTAATAATATTTCAGGAAATGAAACTACATTATTGTTAGATAAAATTAAAAATAATGATGGGACAATAAGAAAAGTAAATGAGATTAATTCATTTGTAGAGCAAAATATTGATTCAAATATTTTTGACAAAATTGAATCTCTTGTTGGGAAAGATAATGTTTCATTACGAGAAACAATGAGTGTTAAATCAGAAAATAATTTATTTAATTTAGTTAATCTAGGAGATAAAAATAAAGAAGTAAAAATTGGTAATCAATCCTTTAATACAACAAACGTTAACACACTTTATAACGAAGAAAAAAATGGAACTAATCTATTATTTAATTCATCTTTATATTTTGAACCAAAAAGTAAAACCTCTCTTCAATCTTTTACTCCAGAAATAATAAGTAAAATTTTTTCTGGATATTCTCTTGAGACCAGTTACTTAAATCCTATATTTTATTTTGGTAATTATAAGTTTTTTGATTTAAAAAATAATGTATATATTACTTTAAATTCACAAAAAATTCTTCTTCTTGAAAAAACGGTTAATAATGTCAAAAAATTTATGGGAATTACTTTAAATCCGATAGAAAATAAGTTCGTTCTTCTTGCCTCAACAAGTACTCCTTTTTTAAATTGGGATGTAGTTGAAAATTCATCATTTGATAATTCAATAGAAAATCTTAATAAATTAATATTTGATGAAAAATGAAATTTTGCTGAAGAAAATCTTAGCGGTAAGAAAATTGATCTTATAGGAGAATTTGGTTGAGCTGTTCAAGATAAAAATTATTCTAATAAATTTTATGTTCCTTTAAAAATTTTACTTCCTTCTTCAGAAATAATTCAAGATTATCAAAACGGAAATGGATTTAAACATTTTAGTGATAAGTTAGAAAACTATTTAACTACTTCTTTGGATGGAATTATTTCTCCTTTTGATATAAAAATTTTAACCGATGCAACTAATCAGTCTTTTACAAATTATGGATTCGGAAATGCTCTTATGCCTCCTTCAATTCTTACAAAAAATGTATTATTGAAATCTGTATTAGGTATTCCATATCATGCTGCTCTTTATGACCAAAAAGATTATTTAGGTAATTTATTAAATAGCGTTTTAAATTCTAAAAAAGGTACTGTTGATGAGACTCTTTCTTCATTAACAATTATATTTAAAAACTTCTTTAATATTAATATTGATTTTAATGAGTTAGCAATTAAATATTTTGTTGATAAAAATATATTTTTTAGTGATATTTCTTTATTGCTTTCATCTATAAATATTGATAAATTTTTTATAGAATTTTTTGAAAACTTTTTTAATAGACAAGATATAAATAATAGAGCTATTGGTATAGGTGATTATTTACCTTTTATCCTTAAAAATACAAATGAATATAAGTTTAAAGAAAGTATTAAAAAAATAATAACAAATATAAATTGAGGTAATATTTTTAAAAGTATTTATGATAATTTAAGTGTAGAAGATAGAGAAATATATGGAAATATTATTCTTCAATTAAATGGTGGAGAAAATTATAAAAATATTGGAGTTGGTTTAAGTGAATTACTTGATTATTTTTCTTTAGATAGTTTTAAAAAATTAGTAGATAAAAAAATTGTTAATAAAGAATTTTTAATTGTAGATGAAAATAATAATGAAAAAATGATTTCAACCAATACAATGAAAGCGACTGATTTATTTTCTTCTCTTTTTGTTTCAATTTCTCCTGAAGGTGATAATAATGAAAATATATTAAATTCTTTAATTAAATTATTAAATTTATCGAATAAAACAACAGGTTTTTTAGGTGTTTATCAACCTGATAGTGATCCGGATAAAATTGATTTATATGATTTAACATCTCTTAATGTTTCTAAATCACCAGAACTTAAAAAGGATGATGACATTTTAAAAGAATTATTAAAAAAAGTAAATAATGGATTTAATATCAATAATTTAACTGATATTGAAAAAAATGTTTTAAAAAAATATATATTAATTAAAAATGAAAATGATTTTTTAAGTTTATCTACTAATGAACTTAAAAATAGATTGACATATATATTAAAAATTATGGAGCAAGGAAAATTAAATAGTTTCCAAATAGATACAGATTCTTTTAGTCCAACAATAGCAAAAACAACTGCTGATGATTTTTTATCTTTAATTCACCCAAAAACTACAACTGGTGGTTTTATAGAAAAAACAATTAAACAACAAATTTATGATCAGTTTTATGGTGGTAATAAAAAAATTAAAGAATATGATATGTTACCTGAAATGTTAAATTATTATAATTTTTGATTATTGTTTTCAAAACAAACCTTAGAAAATGGATTAAATCCTATTGAACAAATGGATAATTTAATTAATTTAGTAACTGGGACTAATAATAATTTAATTAAACAAATTTTATCTCAAAAAACTCATGAATTTAATAAATTTTTATTAGGAAGGACTCCTCTTTTAGATGGTTTTACTTCGACTAAGAAAATCGCTACTGAATTAGCGGCTGAAACAGAAAAGCAATTAAAAAATGATCCTAATTCTACTTGAATATCTAAAGAAATAATTAAAGTATTTTTTAATATTAATAATTTAAATAATGTTTCTTATAATGCAAATACATTTTCTTTAGTTGGTGCTCTTACAATGATTATGGCAAATAATAGTCAAGAACAAATTAATCTTTTAAAAAATAATTTTATAAATACTTTTTTAGGACAAGGGAGCATAGAAGAAAAATTAACAAGAGTTGAACTTGCTTTAAAAATGCAAAGCCAATTAAACGGGAGTACTTCTAGTATTTTAGAAAATATAGGTTTATCAAGTTCAATTATGTCCTCTTTTTCTGGGATTATTAATCCTTTCGTTGTATTGTGATATACCGTTAACCAAAATGCAACAAGCACATCTTCTTTAGGAAATTTACAATTTTTATTAAAGGAAAGACTTTATAAAATTAATTCAGTAGATAATAGTGTTAATGCTATTAATTTTAATGGTTTTGAAAACATAATTAATTTAATATATAATAGTCCTGAATTTATTGATAGTGGATATGATCCAGAAGAAATAATTCCTTTAGAATTAGATTTTGCAACAATACAAAATTTATATGAAAAATTTACTACTAATGATCCTAATAATCCTCTAGATATAGTTAATCTTAAATTTTTCGGAATTGATATTAATGATTTGATATCATCTGTTCTTAATTCCTTTGTAGAAGAAAGAAAAGAAGAAAATGTTATTGTTACATATAATGTAAGTTCTTTTGTTGCAAAAGTTTCATATGGATATTTAAAACAAAATAATAAAGAAGAATTTGATCTTAAAAAAAATATTAATGTTTTAAATGACCTAGATGCTATGGAGAAATTTATTAATGATCCTATAAATGAAAAATATATAGTTGATGTTAATGGTCTTAAATATTTAATTATAGGAGAAGATATTACAGCAGATTTTCTTTATCCTATAATTAATACAGAAAATATTCAAGTTGATTCTCGAAAACAAGCTATTGTATATTTAAATCAAACTGGCTTTGATAGAGCAAAGCAATCTAATGCTAATTCATTTATTGAAAAATATTTAATATTAAGAAAAGGTGATTATCAAAAAAGTTTAGTAACTCTTAAAAATACTATTAATCTACTTGTATATAATGCAATTAATGGAACTAATTATGAGCTTGGAGAAAATCCAGGAATTAATAATGTTGCATTTTTATATAATGAAACTAATCCTCTTAATCCTGAAAGGTCTTTAAGAGTTACTACGATCGAAAGAATGATTGATCTTATTGTTTCTCTAAATTTTATTGTAACGATTTCCTTATTAATTATTATTTCAGGGGTAATTATTTTAATAATTAAAAGATTTATAATGGCAAAAGCAAGAGTATTTGGAATTTTAAAAGCTCAAGGATACTCAAAACTTCAAATATCTATTGCACTAACTACTATTGGCGCATTAGCTGTTACAATAGGTGGAATTTTTGGTTACTTATTAGGTTTATCACTACAAGGAACTTTTATAGGAGTTTTTAGTAGTTTTTGAGCGCTACCAGTACAAGCTGTATCATTTAATATAATTTCATTTTTAATAACTATTGTGGTTCCTCTTGTAATGGTATCCGCTCTAATAATTGTAATTTCTTTAATTGTATTAAGAATAAATACAATGTCTTTAATTAATGAATCATTTGAATTAAATAAATCTAAATCTGGTGAAAAGATAAAAAAATCGGTAAAACATACAAGTATTAAAAATAAATTTAGTGTTTCTTTATCAATAAATTCAGCAATGAAATTATTTTCTTTATTAATTTGTCTTATAGCTTCTTCTTCAATAAGTATTTTTTCTATAGCTTCTAGTGGGGGGTTTGACAAATCAACTGATTTGACATATAAAAATAGAAAATATAAATATAAAATTGATCTTACTTCTCCTACAAAAGAAAGTGGTCTTTATTCAAAAATAGAACTTGGAGATGAAAAAAATACTAATATTAATAATCTTCTTTTTGTTCCTACTGGAAATCCTAACGAAGGAAATACATATATAGCAGATTATTTTAGACCAGGTTTTTCTTCAGTAATTAATTTCAATATAGAAGATCCTAATAACCCAGGAGTATTTATTCCTTCAAATGGTATTCCTTTTGAAAATTCTCCTCATATTATTACAAAGTCTTCTTTAGATTTAACTGTTAAATCTTCTGGTATTAATATTAATACATGAAATACACTTTTTAATTCGCTTCCAGAAGCACAAAAGGTAAAACTTTTAGATGTTTCAGAAAATGCCTCTATTTTTATTGAAAAAACCCAGGATATTATTTTCCCTACTAATGAAGATAAGTTTGCTAGAGATAAGAAAACTGGAGAAAAAATAAGTTATTTTAAATATATTCAAGAAAGCAATCCTTCTGATTCTCATTTTGTATATAGAAAACTAAATCAAGAACAAAGTGATTATAAGAATGTAAAAATAATAATTGGTGAAATGGATTTAGAACTTAAACATCTTAGAAATGTTTATAGGGACTTCTTAGTTAATGCCTATAATATAATATTTAATCAAAAAACAGAAACACAAGATTTCTCTTTACTTTTTGGCGGGGTTAAATTTGATAAAGAACAAAATGAAACATATACTTGAGCTCAGACTAGAGATACTAATAATAAAGAATTAAAGATATATGGTTATAAAAATAATTCATCATATGTAAAAATTACTAATTCAAACGGAACTAATCTTTTAAATGTTGCTGATGATTTTTATATTAAAAATAAAGATTCAAAAATATATCCAATAATAGTTAATGAAGTGGCTTCAAATTTAAGAAATTTATCAATTGGGAAAAAAGTGTATTTAAAAATTGAAAATAATTTTAAAAGGAATTTAAATAAACTTGAAGAATCAATTAATAAAACAAAAAATGTAAATGATGAAATGATTACTTTTGAAGTAGTTGGAATAAATAACACTTATATTAATGAAGAATTTTCAACAACACAAACTGTTATAAATGATATTTTAGAATTAAAAGGAAATGATAATCAAGAAGCATTTAACGGTATTTTTTCAAATAATGATAATCCATCAATTATTTCTGATTCTCTTTCTTTATATTCACAATCAAATTACTGAGCTGCTGATCAAAAAATTGATATAGATTATAATACCTCAACTGCAACTTCTGCAATTTTAACAAGAAGTAGAAATATATTTAAACAATTATTTTATTTAAATAATATTGATGGAAGTGAAAATGAAGCTGTAATTCCATTATCTCTTAAAAAAATTGATCCTAATTTTTATAATAATAAAATAATAATTTCAGATGCTATTGAAAAGTGGCTTGGTTTTGACATAGATAAAAATAATGATGGAAATTTAGATGCTAATGAATTTTCTTCATTATCAAATGAAGAAATATTAATGGGGTTAAAAGCTTTTGTCGATATTTACGGTTCTAATATATTAGATCCTTTAATTGAAAATGTTTTTTCACAAGAAATAGAAGTTGGTTTTATTTTAGGTACATCAAATATTATGAATACTATAACGATTTTGATTTTAGCATTTTCACTTTCAATTTCAATGATTATTTTAATTCTTATGTCTACTTTAATAATTAATGAGAATGAAAGAAATATTGCCATCTTTGGTATCTTAGGATATAGCAATAGAGATAAAGCAAGAATGTTCTTATCAATTTACTTCCCAATTTTATTAGTTGCTGTTTTAATTTCAATACCATTTTCTCTTGGTTTAATAAGTTTATTTACTACTTTTATATTACAAACTTCATTAACATTGCTTCCTATTTCTTTATCTGCAATTAGTGTTTTAGGTGGATCATTATTCGTATTAGTAATCTTCTCAATGTCTTTATTACTATCTTGATACAATGTAAATAAAATTAAACCTATATTATTATTGAAAGGTAAATAAATGAAAAACAAAAATATTATTAAAACGTTTTATAAGACCGGGAAATTAGATATTAATACTCAACTTGTTATGTTAAACAAAAAAGACAAAAAAATTTATTCATATAATAATAATCACAGAAGAAAATTTGATGGGCAAGAATTAAGAAAGAACGAGGGTAACTATATAATAGAGCTTGAGAATGTTTCAAAATTTTTTATTGACAAAATTAAATTAGTTAGAACATTATCAAATATTTCTTTAAAAATTGAAAGAGGAGAATTTGTTATTCTTTTAGGTCCTTCCGGATCTGGAAAATCTACTCTTTTAAATATTCTTTCAGGACTTGATCGTCCTTCAATAGGAAATGTAATTGTAGAAAATAAAAATCTTCCTTATTTAACACAAAATGAACTTTTAAAATTTAGAAGAGAAAATGTTTCTTTTATTTTTCAATCATATAATTTATTAAATAATCTAACAGGTGAAGAAAATATTGAAACAGGTGCTTATCTTCAAAAAGATATTAATAAAAAAGTTTCGCTTGAACCTTTAATTAAAGAATTTGGTTTAGAAGATATAATTTATAAATATCCAAATGAAATGTCAGGTGGGCAACAACAACGTATTTCTATTTTAAGAGCACTTGCTAAAAACTCTAATATTATTTTTGCAGACGAACCAACTGCTTCTTTAGATCCTCAATCTTCTCAAAATATTCTTTCTATTTTAAAAAAAATAAATGTTGAAAGTAATAAAACAATTATTCTCGTTACTCATGATATGCAAATTATAAAATATGCTACAAGAATTATTAAAATTAATGATTGTAAAATTGTTGAAGATTATAAAGTAAATGAAAATAAATACGGATATTAAATATTATTTATTATCTTTGGATTGGTATTAAAATTTTTTCCATATTTATTAATTAAAAACATACTAGCTTCCTCAAAAACATAAAGTTCTAATCCTAAAAAATTAACAGTATTTCTTTTAAAATTAATGTTTGGAATTCAATTTAAATTTATTCCTTCTAAAAAATTATTTATTAAGAAAAATCCTTGGTGTTTTTCTTCATATAAATCATCATATATTTCAAAATAAGAAAGAGGACTAAATTTAATTCAAGGAAATAATTTAAAAAGAAGAAAAAAGACTTTTGTTTGAAAATTATTTTCTTTTTGATTCGCTAAATAATTACCGTAAAAATATTTAATTTTATATTTAATTTTTTTCATTTTTAAAACTTTTTTAATAGAAGTAGGTGTAATTATAATTAAATTAATTGTGATATCGGAATTATCAAATTTAAGACGAGGAGTTAAAAGAAAAAAACTGCTTTCTGTATAAGGGCTTATAAGATTATTATTATATTTTTTTTCAAGTTCTCTTAATGTTTCAATTGTAATAAAAATATCAATATTTTTAGTTCTTTTATAATGCAAAGAATTTGTAATTGCTGATAATAATGTTATATCACCTAAAGAATATCAAAAATTATTAATCTTACATATTTCATCAAAACGCTTTAAAACTTTATGATATTCTTTATCAAAATTATCTGTTAACATATATTTATATATTATCAACTATTTTAATAATAAGTTATAAGTTATTTCTACTAAATCTTTCTTTTAAAACTAAAATAACACTATTTAATCTAATAATAATTATGCTAAAAATAGGAATTGTAAAAATTGATTTAAAAGAAATTCCAAGCATAATTGTTATAAAAGGTTTTTTAGTTGCTGAAAGAAATTGTTCAGAAAATGCTATAAAAGCATATGTTCCTCAAAATCATCTAAATAACACAAAAACAGCCGCCACTATAACAACTTGATTAATAGTATTTAAATACATTATATTATTTGTTTTTTTTCATAGGAAATAAAAAACAAAATATGATAAAAATATTCCTACAAAAATAATGCTTGTGATAATAATACTTATATATGGATTTACTGGTTCCTTATCATAATTACTTATATTATTATATAAAGATAAAATAGTAACTACATAAATAATAGTTAATGCTGAAAGTATTAAAAGAGGGAATTGCTTTTTATCTAAAAATAAAAACTTTTCTTTATAAATATTTTTTTCTCCTGTATCACTTAAGGAAATAGTCATCTTATTAGTTTCATTAGTTTTCATTTTATTAAAAAAATAAAATAAAAATCAAGATAATAAGGAAACAAAAATTGGGACTATTGCATATTGCCACATTCAAAAACTTATTCCTCCTGAAACTAGTTGATAAAAAGTATCAAGAAAGAAAGAAAAAATTGCTCCCTTAAAAGGACCAAAAATTATTCCTGATAAAATATAAAATATAAAGCTCGTTGCTATATTAAGAGGACCAACAAGAACTTGTGAATTAAATCATTCTATTATTAGATAACATGCTAATAAAATTCCCATTAAGCAAATTTCAAATGTATTTAAGGAGAAGTATTGTGATATTTTTTTATTTTTCATTTTTTCTTTCTCCTATAATTTCATAGATATCAGATATAAAATAATGAGATCCTAAAAAAATAACTGTTTCTTTTATTTCTTTTACAAAATTATTAAGATTTTCTATTATTGGAAAATCTTTTGGATAATCTTCAATTTTTACAGCTTTATTACTATTATTTTCATAAACAAAAACATTAGTTTTATTTTTAAATAAATTCATTATCTTTTTTATATCTTTCCTCTTTGTTAATGATATAACAAAAATAACATTTTTATTAGGTAATAATGCAAGAGTTTTTTTTATCCCATCGTAATTATGTGAAACATCTAAATAACATATTTTTTCATTAATATTTTCTATTGTAATTCTTCCTTTATTTAAAGGGGTCATTATAGCTTTTATATTAAATTCATTTTTTAAAAAAGATTCAACTACAAAAAAATTTATTAGATATATGTTTTTTTCTTTTTTTGGAATTGGGACTATAAAAAAATTGTTATTATTTTTTTTAATTTTTGCCAATATTATTTTAAAAGAAGTTGTATTTAAATTAGATGGTATATAAACCTTTGTTTCTCCTTTGATAGCTTCTGATTTATCACTGGAAATTTTATTGATACTATTTCCTAAAATTTCTTGGTGATCAATACTAATAGAAGTAAAAATTGTAAAATTAAAATCAAGAAGATTAACAACATCTTTTTTTGCTCCTATTCCTGCCTCAAAAATAACAATTTCTGGTTTTTGTTCTTCAAAAAAAATTAATGAAGAGAGAAACATTAAAGAAAAAAAATTAAATGTTTTATCTTTGTATTTTTTTAAAATAAAATTAGTATTTTTTAATAAATCATTATTTGATATTTCTTTTGAATTTAAACATATTCTTTCAGTAGGTTTTAAAAGATGAGGAGAAGTAAAACTACCATTAGAAATATTATTTTTTGAAAAATTATCAGATAAAAACTTACATGTTGAACCCTTTCCGTTTGTTCCCACAACATGAATTTTTTTATAATTCATTTTTAAATCCAAATCCTTAATAATAAAAATTATTTCTTCGTTATCTTGTTTATAAGTAAAATTAAAAATTTCTTTAATGTCTGTAATTTCATTCATATTTAATTATTATAATTTATTAATATCTATAATGTAATATATTAAATATGATAAGAATAATTAGTGGCGATTTTAAGAGAAGAGTTTTTAAAGAGCCAGATAAAAATAAAACTAGAGTTACTATGGATAGGGTTAGAGAAAGTATTTTTAATATTATTAACTATGAAATTAAAGATAAAATTATTCTTGATTGCTTTTCGGGTTCAGGAATTATAACAGGAGAGTTTCTTTCAAGAAATGCAAAAAAAGCTTTTGCAATTGAAAAAGATAGAGAGGTTTTTGAAATTGCAAAAAATAATTTAGAAAGTCTTAATATATCGAATTATCATTTATTAAATGAAGATATATTATTTTTTTTAAATAAAATAAACAAAGAAATAAAATTTGATTTTATTTATATTGATCCACCTTTTTCAAAATTTTCTTTATTAGAAGAAGTATTAAATAAAATTTATGAAAAGAAATTATTAAATAAAGATGGTCAAATTATTATTGAATGAAATTTAGATATTAGTTCTTTTTTATTATCGAAATGAGAAATAAAAAAAACTAAAACTTTTGGTTCTGTTTTAGTTTATTTTTTAATTGAAAAATAATTTTATTGTTCTTCTACTTCTGGTTCAATAGCTTCACTTTCATCTTCGACTACATGTTCACTTTGATTATTAGTATATGCATTTTGAGCACTTTGTTGTGAAAATTGCTCAACAATACTTTCAATTTGTTCTATTTTTGTTTTAAGTTCATCAATTTTATTTTTATTGATTAAGTTTCTTAATTCTTCGATTTCTTTATTATATGATTCTTTTGAAGCCTCATCAATATTTTCACCTTGATCAGAAATTGATTTTTCAAGTTGATTGATTAAAGATTCTGCTTTAATAATAATCATTTGATCTTCTTTTCTTTTTTGATCAGCATCTTTATTCTCTTCAGCATCTTTAACCATTTTTTCAATTTCAGCAGGAGTTAATGAAGTTGAATTTGTAATAGAAATTGTATTTTCTTTATTTGTTTTTTTATCTTTAGCTGTTACTTTTATAATCCCGTTAACATCAATTGAAAAACTAACTTCTATTTGTGGAACTCCTCTAGGAGCTGGTTCAATACCACCTAAATTAAATTGACCCAATGATTTATTATCTCTTGCAAATTGTCTTTCTCCTTGAACAACATTTACAGTAACTTCTGATTGATTATCTGCAGCAGTTGAAAATGTTTGTGATTTTGTAACTGGAATTGTTGTATTTCTAGATATTAAAGGAGTTGCAATTCCGCCTTCTGTTTCTAATCCTAAAGTTAATGGAGTAACATCTAATAATAAAACATCTGAAATATCTCCTGCTAAAACTCCACCTTGAATTGCTGCCCCTATCGCTACAACTTCATCAGGATTGATTGTATGATTTGGTTTTTTATTTAATGTATGTTGAATCATTGTTTGAATAGCTGGTATTCTTGTTGATCCACCAACTAAAAGAATTTCATTAATATCTTCTTTTTTAAGTTTTGCTTCTTTTAAAGCATCTTCAATAGGTTTTCTAGTTCTATCTACTAAATCAGAAGTCATTTTATCAAACTCTGCTCTTGTTAATTCTAATTCAATATTTAATGGACCTTTAGGAGTCATAGCTAAAAATGGTAAATTAATTTCTGTTTTCATTTCACCTGAAAGATTAATTTTTGTTCTTTCAGCTTCTTCTTTAAGTCTTGACATAGCCATTTTATCTTTGGTTGCATCAAAATCATATTCTTTTTTAATTTTATCAGTTAATCAATTAACAATTTTATTATCTCAATCATCTCCACCTAAATGGTTATCTCCTGATGTTGAAAGAACTTCAAAAGTTCCATCTTCTAATTCAAGAACAGAAACGTCAAATGTTCCTCCTCCAAGGTCATATACTAATACTTTTAAAGATTTATCTTTCTTATCTAAACCAAAAGCTAATGCTGCAGCTGTAGGTTCGTTAATAATTCTTAAAACTTCTAACCCTGCAATTTTACCTGCAATTTTTGTTGATTCACGTTGTGCATTATCAAAATAAGCTGGAACTGTAATAACTGCTTTAGTGATTTTAGAACCAACTTTTTTTTCAGCATATTCCTTTAAATAAGATAGAATCATTGCAGAAATTTCTTCTGGTTTATATTCTTTTTTATTTATTTTTGTTTTTTCATTTGTACCCATTTTTCTTTTAATAGAAGCGATACTATCTGGGTTAGTTTGTAATTGTCTTTTAGCTATTTCTCCAACAATTATTTCATCATTTTTAAAAGCTACAACAGATGGAGTTGTTCTTTTCCCTGCTGGATTTTCTAAAACAATTGGTTCACCATTTTCAATAACTGCTACAACGGAATTCGTTGTACCTAAATCTATACCTATAATTTTTTCTTTTGCCATTTTGGGCCTCCTTTATATAAATATTTTTTTATTTAAACATAATTATACAACAAAATTAGCACTGTTGCTATTTAATTGCTATTTTTTTTGTTTTTTGTTTTTTTTTATAATGTAAAATTATAAATATGTTTAAAAAATTTTTTATTCCTTTATTAATAAGTAGCTCAATTGTTTTGCCAATTGCTTTAACTTCTTCTTGTTCTTCAACTATTAATAATATAGAAGATGATGTAAATGCTAATGTAGATAAAACTATTTATTCTGAAGTATTTAATTATTTAATTATTGGACAAAATCCTCCTTATAATATTGAAAACGACCTTAATAAAACCTTTTTTAATGGAAAAAAAGAGTCGCTTGATAGTTTAAATGAAATAATTAAAAATGAACTTAATAAACAAAGAAATCAATCAGTTTTAAAAGTTTTTTTATTAAAAGATTTGAGTAATATATATAAAAATATTTATAATGAAAGTGGAATTTCTATTTCTTTATCTAATATTGATGAGAATTACAGAGCATATGAAAAAATGATTGATGATGATACTCCAGGAGATTCAAAAGATAGCGGGAAAGATTCTCAAACATTTGTTAATCTACAAAAACTAATAGATAGTATAGTTAATATTGAAATAAAAATATTAAATAATTATGAAATTAATTCTATAAATCCTAAATATTGATGAGAATATTCTTATCAAATTCAAGAAGGGTCTCAATTATTAAGTCTTTTTCAAGATGATAAGGGAGTAGAAAAACCAGTTCCAATATATAGAAATGGAAGTCTTAATAGTGACCAGGAAAAAATAATTAATAGCCAACCAACTGAAGAAAAAAAAGAACTTGCTAGAAAATATTTTCAATACCAAAGTACAACAAGATATTGAGATAATGCTAATAGAAAAATTGTTTCTGTTCCTATTCAATCAAATTTTAATCTTTTCTTAGAAAATGATAATATTGTAGAAAGTGGTTATGTTTCTGCAAAAGATAAACAAACAAGAAAATTTTTTGCTTTAGATATGAAAAAAGTGGCAAAAGACCAATATAAATTTTTTATAAAATTATCAACAAAAGAATCTTTAACTTCTTTTAGTAGTAGTTCTGGCTGAAAAGATTATTTTGCAAAAGGAAAAAATAAAGATCTTCAAAAAGATATATATATAGATTTAGGTCTTCCTACATTAAAAATTAAAAAATAAAATGATAACTGTAATTAAAAAAGAAAAAGGTTTATCTTCATTTAAAGCCATTAAAGATTTTTCAAGAAAATATAATTATAAAAAAATTGGTCATTCAGGAACCTTAGATCCTCTTGCTTCAGGTCTTCTTTTAGTAGCTACAGAAAATGATACAAAGCTTTTGGAATTTATAGAGAATAAAACCAAAAAATATATAGCAGAAGCAACAATAGGGTCAATTTCAGATACATATGATAGCGAAGGGGAAATAGTTCCTTTTTCTGATTATGTCCCTACAAAAGAAGAATTAAATATATGTTTGAATTCTTTTTTAGGTAAAAGTCAACAAATACCTCCTAAATTTTCTGCAAAAAAAATTAATGGTAAAAGAGGATATGAATTAGCAAGAAAGGGAAAGGATTTTGTTCTTGAACCTTCATTAATAGAAATATTTAATATAGAGCTTTTAAGTTATGATAAAAACTCTTTTTCATTTTCTGTAGAAGTTTCAAGTGGGACATATATAAGATCATTAATTTATGATATAGGACAAAAATTAAAGTGTGGTAGTTATATGAGCGGTCTTGAAAGGGTTGTTGTTAATGGAATAAGTGATGAATTTTTAGAAAAACCAATTCCATATGATTTATTATTTTCATTTGAAACAATTAATTTTGATAAAAGAGAAGAAATTAAACTTTTTATGAACGGATTTACTAGTAAAGAGTGAAATTTAAAAAATGGAATAAATGGTTTTATTTGAGAAAATTTATACTTTGCATTTATACTAGTTGAAAATGATAAAATTATAAAAAGAAAAATTTTTTCAAATATAGTTAATGAAATAATTATTAATAAATAAGGGAGACAAATAAATATGTATAAAATGATTATATTTGATATCGATGGTACATTATTAAAGTATGGCGATCAAGCTGTTTCTAAAAGAACAAAAGATGGAATAAAAAAATTAATGAATAATGGTTATATTGTTGTTTTAGCAACAGGAAGAGATGAGATTTCTATTGGTAATGTTTGAAATGATTTAAATACAAATTATTTTATAGGAGCTAATGGTTCTTTTTGCAATAAAAAAGATAATGAAGAGATAGTTAAAATAATTAATAACCCTATAAAAATTGAAGACTTTTTAGATTATAAAATAAATATTTTAGATAATAAAAAATATGAACATAAAATAGCTAATATTATTCTTTCTGAAAAAGAATTTATATTTGTAAAAAATAAGGAAATTTTAAAGGATCACTGATTTTGAAAAGGTTATAAAGAATTTTATAGAGATTTAAATGATGCTAAAAATAAAATTAATGAAGAAAACTTTTCACTTATCACAATTAATTCTAGTTGTAATAATTTAAAAAATGAATCTAAAAAGTTTTTTGAAGAAACGAATTCTTCTCTAAATTTACAAGCGAGCTGATATAATGGTTTTTTTGTATCAAATATTGGAGTTAATAAAGCTAAAACTATTATTCAATTAAGTGAAATAATTGGAATTGATAAATCTCAAATTATTGCTTTCGGAGATGGTGAAAATGATATAGAAATGCTTCAAGAAGTCGGATTAGGTATTGCGATGAAAAATGGAGTTAATGAAGTTAAAAAAATTGCAAATAAAATTACTGATAAACCAGTTGATGAAGATGGGGTAATTGATTTCTTAGAAAAACTTGGAGTTATATAATGACTATTTATAAATATAGTGAAACAAAAAAAATTAAAGAGTTAAGTGATGGAAGTATTATTTTATTGGGTGCTTTCGAACTATTTCATAAAGGTCATAAAACTTTGTTAGATAAAGCTATAGAAGTTAAAAATGAAAAACAAAAAATAGGCCTTATTACTTTTTCAAATGTTGAAGAGGTTTTTAGATCAAATAAAAAAAAAGTTACAAGTCTTAATTATATGCTTGATTGTTTTTTTCTTTCGAAAATAGATTTTATTATTTTAATTGATTTTAATCAAATAAAAAATATGGAAGCTAAAGATTTTTTAGATAATATTAAAAATATATATAATGCCAATTTATTTATTTGCGGCCAAGATTACAAGCTTGGAAAAAATGCACAATGAAACTCTCAAGATGTAGCAAATAATTATAAAACATTGATTTTAGAATTAGATTTATTTGATAATGTAAAAATATCTTCAACAAGAATAAAAGAATTGATTTCTTATGGAGAAATTGACTTAGCAAATAAACTTCTTGTTTGAAATTTTGGAGATTATTTTGAAGTAATTTTTAATAAAATAACTTTTGATAAAAAAAATATTATTCCTCATGCTGGAATATATAATATTAAAATTGAAATTGATGATTTTGTTTATCACGGAATCCTTCATATAAATTGAAATAATAATGGATATATTAAACTTATAAATTATCCTAATGATTTAGCTGCTGGAAACTACAAAATAATTTTTTGTAGTTTAAATAGAATAATTGCTTCTTCTATATTAGATAAAATAATTGAAGCTGATTTAGAAAAAGGAATTACTTATTTCTATAATTTACAAAAATTATAATAAATCAGGCCTTTTCTTTTTAGTGTTTTCTAAAGCCTTTTCTTTTTTTCATTTTTCTATTTTTTTATGATCTCCATTTAAAAGAACTTCGGGAACTTTCATTCCTTTGTATTCAGCTGGTCTTGTATATTGAGGATAATCTAAAATATTATTATAAAATGAATCGTTTTTATATGATTCCTCTTTAATTACTCCATCAACTAATCTTATAATCGAATCAGCTATTGCCATTGAAGGGAGTTCTCCTCCTGTTAAAATAAAATCTCCTAATGAAATTTCTTCATCTACAAGAGAAGAAACTCTTTCATCAAAACCTTCATATCTTCCAGCTATAAAAGTTATTACTTTTTCTTTTGATAATCTTATAGCTTCTTTTTGAGTCATTTTTTTACCTTGCGGGGAAATAAGAATAACTTTACCTTTTTCACTAAGAGATTCAAGAGCTAAATCAATTGGTTCTACTTTTAATAACATTCCTGTTCCGCCACCATAAATTTCATCATCTACTTTTTTATGTTTATCTAAGCAAAAATCTCTAAAATCGACTATATTTATTTCAACAATTCCTTTATTAATTGCTTTTGCTATTACTGATTCATTTAAAAAGGGTTGATAATAATTAGGAAAAATTGTAAGAAAGTTTATTTTTATTTTAGTCATTATTATGAAATTATATAAAAAAAACTATAATAATGAAATTATAGTTTTAATTTTTTAAACATATTTAATTAATTTTTCTTTAAAGAAATTTGTTTTTTGAATGTGATGAATAAGCATTGATTGTAACATCATTCAGATTCCTCCAACAATTCAGTAAATTTGAATACCAGCTTCAAAGATAAGAGCCATAAATACGAATACAACCATTACAATGTTTTGAGTTTTGTTAGCTTTTTTAAGTGCTTCTTTTTCTGCAACATTTGCTCTTTCAGAAACTCTTTTTTTATTAAGAAGTCTTGGAACTAATTGAGATCCTGCTTGAATTAATGCAGCTAATAAAATTAATGGTAAGTATTGTCATGCTCCTCCAAATAATTCTTGATATGATAATGATGAGAAGTTAATTCCTAATCATTCTGTAGCTTTAAGCAACGGAATTCCTTGAACTATTCTCCACATGGCAAGAAATATAGGAGCGGATACTAATACTGAAAGAAGAGGGGTTATCATACTTATACCATTCTTCTTATATAACTCAGCAGTTTCTTGCCGTTTCCTTTGCTCCATTGTTTTATTGCCTTTATATGCTGCGTATTTTGCATCTATCTTTGCTTTCTTAGGAGCTAGTGCTGCTTGCTTAGATTGAGCGAATGCAGATTTATAAGTAACAATTAATGTAAACAATCTTGCAATAATAACTGATATAGCTATCGATAACACAGATTCAAACCCATTTAAGTTAGGCATTGAGTAAGCTAAATCTTGAACTAATTTTCCAATTGGGTAAACTACTAATCCATAAAATGGACCTAATGATCATGCATCTGAAAACGAAAGAATTGGTTTTTGCGGTTCCGGTGAAGCATTAATTAAATAATTAGATGGGTTAGGACTTTCTTTAGGAAGAAATGCTAAAGTTCTTGGTGTAGTCCATGCGTCTGGTTCATCTCCTGTAAAATTAAGTTGTTTAAAATTAAATCCAGTATTTGCTATAACTCCTAATATTTGAGTTAAATAAGTTTCTATTGCTGTTTTTAACTCTGTATTATATAAATTTTGTTCATTAATAATAGTTGTATTATTAGGTGGAGTTTCAATATCTTTTAGATTAGTTAAATTTCCAAATCTTTTTACAGGAATTACAGTTTGACTTGGATCAACTGGTGGTGTGTTTGGAAGTTGAGCATCAAAGTTTTCAAATTGTTTGAATTGAATCATAACATTTGCTAATGATTGTAAATAATCTCTTGCATATTTAGCAGCTGCTGAATCAGCTGTATTTATTTTTAACATAACTTTTTCAAATTCAAAATTATATTTAAATTGTTTTATTCTGTCTTTACCTTCTTGTGTATTTTGATCAATTGGTTTATCGTTTCAAGGATCAATATATTTCCCTTTTGAATCATCTTTATCAGAAATTATTACTAATTTATATTGAGTTGGATCAGTAGGATTAGGTAAAAATGGTTTTCATGATTTATTTCCTATTGCAACTACAGGAGTATTATAAGATGCTAATTCAGTTTTATCTGTTGGTTTTTCATTAGGTCTTTTTTGAACAAAAATAGGAATTTCTATTATTTCATTAGCTGTTTGATATTCACTAAAAGGATCTTCATTTAATGCATTTAAATAAATATTATTTAATATCATTATATTATTATTGGCATTTGAATTATTTGATCAAGATGCTCCTCTTGTTAATAAGTCCTCTTCTGCAGAAATAGATGTTATATCTAAAGTATTAGAAATAAATTTACCTTTATTATTAACAATTCTTAAAGAAGAAGAATGATTTCCATATTGTCCATAGTATTTAACATTATTTAATGTTAATTGTTTATGAATTGCTTCAATTTCTTTTTGATCTTTAAGAAGAAAATTGTCTTTAGTATTAATTAAAAGCTTTTGTGATTTTATGTTTCCATCTTTATCACGTTCTTCTTGAATAAAATAAGTATTAACAAAAGGAGAAATTTCATTTTCACTTCTATATATTTCAAGACCAGAACCAACGGTTGAAGAAGTTCTAACAACAAATGATTGGATGCAACCTGTTAATGAAATACCACCCAAACAAATATAAATGACAATTTTAAATCATTTAAAAATATTTTTAAATATTTTCTTAGCTGATTTTTTCTCATTTTTATCTGGGTCTTTATCATTTTTAAAAAAATCGTATTTAGTTGATCTTTTTATTTTTGCCATTTAATGTTAGTCTTTCTATTAATTTCAAAATTGCTTCTTCTTTTTGTTTAAAGGTTAAATTAATAAAATCCTTTCTAATAATTAAAACTACTTTATATTTTAAACTAAAATAATTACTATTTTTAATTATTACTTTAATTTGCCTTTTCAAATAGTTTCTTTTTACTGCATTTGCAAATTTTTTAGGAATACTTATTCCTATTACAAAATTTTGGTTTGTTGGTTGATAATATAAAATTAAATATTGAGAAACTATTTGTTTCTTTGTATTTAAAATACTTTGAAATTCTCAATTTTTTTTTAAAATATTCAACTTAGACATAAAATTATTTTTCGTCTGAAACAGTTAATTTTTTACGACCTTTAAGCCTTCTTGCTGCCAACACTTTTCTTCCATTAGCTGTTTTCATTCTTTCACGAAAACCATGAACTTTAGCGTGTTTTCGTTTATTAGGTTGATAAGTTCTTTTCATTTATTCTCCTTTTTTAATTCTTATTTCTTTTAATCTTGTAGCTTTTCCAGTTAGATCTCTCATGTAATATAATTTTGCTCTTCTAATTTTATTTCTTCTTACTAATTCAATTTGAGATATATTTGGTGAATTAATTGGGAATGTTCTTTCAACACCAATACCATAAGAAATTTTTCTTACTGTAAAAGTTTCTCTTAATCCGCTATTTTTCATTGCAATAATAAGTCCTTCGAATATTTGGATACGAGTTTTTTCCCCTTCTTTTATACGAACATGAACTTTTATATTATCTCCAACTTTAAATTTTGGAAAATCTTTTCTAGTTTGTAAAACATCAAGTTTTGCTAGTTTTTCATTAATCATTGTTATTCTCCTTTTTATTTAGTTTTTTTTACTTTAGTTGTTGTTTTCGGTTTTGTTGATGTTTTTTTAGGTGTTGATGATGTTTTTTTAGGTTTATTGTTATTTTTTTCATTCATAAACTCTGCTCAAATTTTTTCTTTTTTAAAAAGGTCTTTAACAACACTTGTAGGTTGTGCTCCTTCTTTTAATCATTTTAAAATTAAATCTTTTTCTAATTTTAATTCATTTGAAATAGGATTAAAGTATCCTAATTCTTCTATAAAACGTCCGTCTCTTGGTGCTTTTGCTTCAGCTGCAACAATTCTATAAAAAGCATTGAACTTACATCCCATTCTTTTCAATCTTAATTTAACCATCTATTCTCCTTTTATATATTTATTTAAAAAATTAATATTTTTATTATACACTTTTTTTTCCTGTCAAGCAAAATTACTTGACATTTTTTAAAAATATATGAAAAATATAAAAAAGCATGAAAAAGGAGTAAAATAATAATCTAATCAATCAAAAATTAAATAAACAACGAAAGAAGAAAAAATGAAAAAAATATTATTAGGAATTACAAGTTTAAGTTTAATAGGATTAAGTATCCCGTTAATTGCTACTTCATGTAGTACAGAAGCACCAACTTTTGGATCAAACCTTAAAACTTCGTCTTTTACAAGTATAGTTAAACAAAATTCAAAAGCAGGAGAAGAAGTTAATATAGTAGATGCAAATATAAATGTAAATGCTGAAAAAATGTTAAAAGAAGGGTTTTTTAGTAAACAAAATTTCACAGTTGCTGATTTACAAAACGATTTTACTAAAGTTCTTTCAGATTTTTATGAAGTATATGAACTTGAAACAGGAGATACCGAAGTAGAACTTCAAAGCATTAAAGTAAATAGTGAAGTTACAACTCCAACTAATACAAACAAAAATAGAGAATTTAATATAACTGTATTTTATACAGTAGAAACAGATTCAACTGATCAAGAAAAAGTTGAATCAAAAGATATTACTTGAGAATTAAAACCTTCATTTATCAATACTAATGAAATTAAAGGAATTAAAGATAGTATTCTAGGAGCAAATACTTCTAATAATAATATTGATCTTAAAGATCTAAAAGAATTCTTTTTAGGTGAAAAAGATGCAGATGAAGATGATGATATAGGTGTTTTTGATAAAGTTAGTGCTTTAAATAAACAAGAAAATCTAAATAATAGTGGTGTTTTAGTTGGTTATGGTATTACACTTAATGATATTTGAAAACATTTAGTTGCACCTAAAAGACAAACAATAACAGCAGATACTGTTTTTGTAGTTCCTTCAATATCAGTAAATACATTTTTAAAACCAACTACTCCTCCAACAAGATCATATGAATTAAATACAGCTAATGTCCTTAAAATTAAAAAAGCAGACTTTTTAACTGCTTTCGCAGCACCTATGGCTCCAACAGCAACAGATTTTAATAAATTTTTTGTAGATGTAGCTACATCAATTTTTGTAACACCTCTTACTGCTGAAGAAACTGCTAAAATTAAAGATATTAGCGCTGAAGCATTAGGTGATTTTGTTAAAATTACTATTTCATGAACTGATACTAAAGAAATTCCTGTTGCATTCGGAATTCCTTCTGCATTATTTGCTCCAGAAGTTGTAGTTCCTCCAACTCCTAATCCTACAGTTTAAGATTTTAATCTTATTCAAAATAAAAATTAATATTATTTATTTAATATAATTAATAAATAATATGGAAAATTCATTTTTAAATTTTTGTAAAGAAATCGATTGGGAGATTCCTTCATATTTAGAAAAAACTATTATAACAAGTGCTTCTTTAGATAAAAACGAATCATTTATTGTTAATATTTCCTTTATTTGTTATCCAGAAATCAAAGATTTAGAGTTATTTTTTAAAAAGGCAAAGAAGCTTTTTTTAGATAAAATAACATTTAATATGTCTTTTGGAAGGGATAATTTAAATAAAGAAATTATTTATAAATATTTTTGTTTTTTTGCGAAAAAAAACTTTAAATTACCATTTGGTGATTATGTTTTATTTTCAAATATTAATTTGAATTTAGATGAAAAAAAGATAATAATTAAATGTTTTGAAGAAAAAATAAATTTATTCTGAGAAAAAAATTATGACAAACTTTCTAAAATATTAATTGAAATTGGTCTTAGTGATTTTAAATTGGAAATAATTAATTTTTTAAGTAAAACAATAGAAAAAGAAAAAGAAATTCATATTGAAAAAGAAAACAAAATTAAAGATTTTCTTTTAAATAAAAAAAGTAATACTGAACCTATAAAAGTTAATACAGTCAAAAAACAATATAAAAATAATTCCTTATTTATTTCTAAAATAAGTGAAATATATGATTCTTTTGATCCTTTAAATATGATTGAAGGGGAAGTTATATCAAAAGAAACTTTTGTAACAAAAACAGGTATAACTATTTTTGATTTTTTAGTAACAGATTTTACTGAAGCAATACATTGTAAATTCTTTTCAAAAGATAGTCAATCTGAAAAAGAAATGAACAATATTAATATTGGTTCTTTATATAAAATAATTGGAAAAAAGAATTCTGATTTACGTGGAGTTCCTTTTATAACTATTAGAACGATAGAAAAGAGAGAAGAAACTGATTTAATTCAAAATATTATTGATGATGCTGAAGAAAAAAGGATTGAAATTTGTTTAAGAACAAACATGACACCAATGGATGGTTTTAAAACTCCTTCAGAATATATTGATCATGCTAAAATTTTAAAACATAGCGCTCTTGGAATAGCTGATAAAAACTCTGTTCAATCTTTTCCTGAATTTTATTTTAAAAGTAAAAAAGAAAAAATTAAACCAATTTATGGTGTTACATTAAATGTAATTGACAAAAATAATGGAATTATTTTTAATAAAAAAGATGGTGAAATAATAAAAGAAAAATTTGTTGTTTTTGATTTAGAAACAACAGGTCTTTCACCTATTTTTGATAATATAATACAATTTGGTGCTTGTTTAGTAAATAATGGAAGAATTGTAGATCAATTGTCTTTTTTTATAAAAATAGATAAACCTCTTAATGAGACAACAAAAGCTATAACAGGAATTAAAGATGAAGATTTGGCCAATGGTCTTGATGAAAAAGAAGGATTAATAAAGTTTCTAGATTTTTGTAAAAATTATACTCTTGTAGCTCATAATGCGAAATTTGATATTGGTTTTATAAAAGAAAAAATATATAAATATAATTTGAAAGAATTTAAAAATCAATGAATTGATACTATGTCATTAAGTTATTTTCTTTTTTCTTCAACTTCATATAGATTAGAGAAGATAGCAAAAAAAACGGGTATTGAATATAATTCATTAGTCGCTCATAAAGCTGATTATGATGCAAGAGTTTTAACTCAAGTATTTATAAAGTTAGTATCTCTTTTAAAAATTAAAAAAGTGGAAACATTTTCAGAATTAGAAAAATTACAAGAAAAGATATTTTTTTCAAAAAAAAGAGGACATGAAATGACTTTTTACGCTAAAAATCAAAATGGTCTTAAAAAGCTTTTTAAACTTGTTTCTAAAGCCCATATTGATGGTCTTTTTGGAACAGAACCAAAATTATTTATAGAAGATATTCAGAAAGATGATGATTTATTAATTGGTTATGTTGGTATTAGTTCTAAAATAATTGAGCATATTTTTTCAGGAACTACAGAAGATATTAATAAGACTATTGATTTATGTGATTTTATCTCTATTCCTTACTTATCTTTATTCGAATATAAATTTGAAAAAGATGAGTTAAATAAAGAAGACTTTACAGCAATAACAAAAAAAATAATTTATGAATCAAAAGAAAAAGGAAAATTAGTTATTGGGACAGGAGATGTTAGATATAATAAAAAATTTGAATCTTCTTTCCATGAAGTTTATATTAATTCAAAATCACTTCAAGGAAGAAGACATTATTTATATAATGAAAAAAATATAAATTCAAATTATCCTAAACAATTGTTTTTAAATACAAAGCAAATGCTAAAAGAGTATGAATTTCTTAATAGTAAAGAATTAGCTTATGAAATTGTAGTTAAGAATTCTCAAAAATTTTCTCTTCTTATAGATGATAATATTGTAATTGTTAAAAATGAATTATATTCTCCTGATTTTGATAATTCAAAAGAAAAGCTTCCAAATTTAGTATATGAAAATGCTTATAAAAAATTTGGAAAACCATTAAATAGTTTTATAGAGCAAAGAATAAAAAGAGAGTTAGAACCAATTATTAAATATGGGTTTTCTGATGTTTATTGAATTTCATATAAACTAGTTAAAAAATCTCTTGATGATGGTTATTTAGTTGGATCAAGAGGATCAGTTGGTTCTTCTATAGTAGCAACTCTTTTAAATATCACTGAGGTTAATCCACTTCCACCATATTATTTCTGTAATCAATGTAAAGATACTATTTTTATTGATTGAAAAAAAGCAAATATTGGTTCTGGTTATGATTTAGAGGATAAGGATTGTAATAAATGTAAAATTCCTTATGAAAAAGATGGTCAAAACATTCCTTTTGAAACGTTCCTTGGATTTAATGCTGATAAGGTTCCTGATATTGATTTAAATTTCTCAGGAGATTACCAACCAATTATTCACCAAGAAGTTCAAAAACTATTTGGAGAAAATAATTGTTTTAGAGCAGGAACAATAAGCACAATAGCTCCTAAAACTGCTTTTTCTTTAGTAAGAGATTGAAATAATAGTAAAGAAGAAAAAAAATCTTTAGCTTATGTTGATATGGTGGCAAATAAAATATCCGGATCAAAAAGAACTACAGGCCAACATCCCGGAGGAATTATTATTGTTCCTTCTGAATTTGATATTGAAGAATTTACACCTATCAATTATCCTTCTAATGATGAAAGTAAAAAATGAAAAACAACTCATTTTGATTTTCATTCAATTCATGATAATTTATTAAAGCTTGACCTTTTAGGTCATGATGATCCTACAGCCATTAAATTATTAGAAGAATTAACTAATACAAACGCTAAAGAAATTCCTTTTAAAGATGATTTAGTTCTTTCTTTATTTACTTCAAATAAAGAACTAAAACTTAAACATAAAAAATATTATTCTGAAGAAACAGGAGCAATGGGTATTCCTGAATTTGGAACTAACTTTGTAAGAAAAATGCTTGTTATAGCTAAACCAAAGTCTTTTGCTGATTTAATCTCTATTTCTGGTTTATCTCACGGAACAGGAGTTTGACAAGGAAATGCAGAACAATTAATCAGTAAAAAAGGATTAACTATTAAAGATGTTATTTCTTGTCGTGACGATATTATGACATTTTTAATGAGTTGTGGGGTTGAACCTATTAAATCATTTCAAATCATGGAAAAAGTTAGAAAAGGAATAAAATTATCACCAGAAGAAACTCAATTGTTAGTCTTAAATAAAGTTCCTAAATGATATATTGAATCATTAGATTTAATCCAGTATTTATTTCCTAAAGCTCATGCAACTGCATATGTTATGATGGCTTGAAGAATAGCATGATATAAATTATATTATCCACTTGAATATTATGCAACTTATTTTTCAACAAGAGCAGATTTTTTTGATATTAAAACAATGATGGGAACTGAAGAAGAAATATTTAATAAACTTAATGAAATTAAATTAGGCAGCAAAGAAAAAACTATAACTCCAAAAGAAGAAAAACTAATTCCAATTTTAGAAATTGTTTTAGAAATGCTTGCAAGAGGAATAGTATTTGAAAATATTTGTTTAAAAACTTCATGTGCTTTTACTTGAAAAATAAATAAAGAAAAAAATTCTATAATTCCTCCTTTTATATCAATTGATGGTTTAGGAGAAGCTGCTGCTTCATCAATAATTAAAGCTAGAGAAGAAAGAGAGTTTTATTCAATAAAAGAATTAACAGAAAGAACTCTTTTAAATAAAACTAATATTGAAAAATTAAAAGATCTTGGTGTTCTTTCTTCTTTAAACGAAACTAATCAAACAAAATTATTTTAATAAATTATTTTGATAGAAAAATTCAAGAGACTTTATTTCTATATTATCTAAATATTTTTTATCATTTTTAATAAAAAACTTTCCTTCATTTCCACTGAAAAAATATTCATTTTGTTCTATTCTTTTTTTAAAATATTGTTCTTTTAATTTAAATAATCCATTAATAATAGAACTATTATTATCAATTCCAAAATCCTCAACTAATTTATTGTTTTTTATTTCTTTAAAAATAGAATAAATGTTTAATTTTATATCAGAATTTTTAATTATTAAATTTAGTTCATTATATAAAGAGTTCATTATATTTATTCCGATTAATTTTTTGTTTTCAATAGAACATTCTGCATAAAATGTTCCAAAAGAAAAAAATAAAAAACTTTCTTTTAATCTAGATAAAAATTCAATAGAATAATATAAATCAAATCCTATTTGTTTTTTATTAATAAGACTATAATCAATATTATCTTCAATTTTTTTGTTGCAATAGAATTTTATTAAAGGGAAATAGGATTTTATTTTTTTAAAAATTTCTTTATTTGTTGAACAAACAAAAACCTTAATTTTATTATTAGAAAATTTTGGTTTAATTTTATTAATATTTATATCTAAAAATTTATTATTTATTTTTGTTATTGTTTTTTTGTTATATTCTTTTAAACAAGTATTAGTATTACCTATTTTTAAAAAAAATATTTTCATTAAAATGTTTTAATTCCATTCATATAAGGATATAGTTTTTCTGGAATAGAAATTGATCCGTCTTTATTTTGATATATTTCTAATAAGGCTGCAAAAACTCTATCAATAGCTAAGGCAGAACCATTTATAGTATGAGCAACTTGAATATTACCATCATTATCTTTATATCTAATTTTTGCTCTTCTAGCTTGAAAATCAGAAAAATAAGAAATAGAAGAAACTTCTCTATATCTTTGTTCTGATGGAAGCCATAATTCTAAATCATATGTAATTGATGAACTAAATCCTGTATCTCCTGAACATAAAAGGATTTTTCTATATGGAATTTCTAGTAATTCTAATATTCTTTCTGAATCTAAAATTGTTTTTTCAAATTCTTCAAATGCTTGATCTTTATTTACAATTTTTACAATTTCTACTTTATTAAATTGGTGTGTTCTAATAAGACCTTTTGTATCTTTTCCAGAAGAACCTGCTTCAGATCTAAAACAAGGAGAATACGCAGTAAATTTTATTGGTTTTTCTAAATTTAATATTTCATCATTATAATAATTTGTAATAGGAATTTCTGCTGTTGAAATTAAATATAAGTCTTCATTTTCTATTTTAAAAACATCTTCTTTAAATTTAGGAAGTTGACCAGTTCCTTTTAAAGCTAAGGATTTAACTATAAGTGGAGGCAATAGTTCCTCATATCCCGCTTTAATATTTTCATCTAACATAAAATTTTCAAGAGCTCTAATTAATCTAGCTCCTATTCCTTTATAAAAAAGAAATCTTGTCCCTGAAATTTTAACTCCTCTTGGAATATCTAAAATATTTTTTTGAGTTGCTATTTCATAATGAGGAACAATATTATTAACTAACCCTCTTCCTAGTTTATCTTTTTCAAAAATTACAATATTATCATTTTCATCATTACCTAATGGAACATTAGAATTTAATATATTAGGAATGTAATAAAGTTCTTCTTGCAGGTCTTCTTCTAACTTTGATAACTCTTTTTCTAATTTTAATATTAGTTCTTTTTTTCTAGAAGCTCTTTCAAAAAACTCCTTTTGTTTTTCTTTGTCATCTTTATTTAAACTAATTTCTTTTGTTATAGTATTTCTTTTATGTTGTATATCAGAAAGCTCTTTTATAATTTTATTTCTTTCATTAATTCTATTTGATAATGAAAGCAGAATATCTTTTGATATTTTTCTTTTTTTAAGCTCTTCAATAACTACATCAATTTCTTTTTGTATTTTTTTAATGTCTAACATATATTTATATAATATAATAAATTAGAATGATTTATAAAATTAACATTGTCCAATTGCCTGAAAAAGTTTTAAGACAAAAATCTGTTGATGTTTTGCTACCACTTAATGAAGAAGATGAATTACTTGCTAAAAAAATGATTTATCATGTTACTGACTCAATTAAAAAAGGATCTAAA
Source organism: Metamycoplasmataceae bacterium (assembly GCA_051654605.1). Taxonomy (GTDB): domain Bacteria; phylum Bacillota_I; class Bacilli_A; order Mycoplasmatales; family Metamycoplasmataceae; genus UBA710. The sequence continues at coordinate 124,285 of JBOFYJ010000003.1, forward strand.
TTTAGACCTGCTGTTGGAGTTGCGGCTGTTCAATATGGTATTTTAAAAAATATGTTTTTTGTACATATCTTAAATCCAGATAACTCTATTTTGTTTTCAGATGTTTTAATAAACCCAAAAGTTTTAGGTTTATCAGATATTAATACAGCTCTTTCAAGCGGAGAAGGTTGTTTATCTGTAGGAAGAAAGATTCTTAATCAAGATGGATATGTAAAAAGAAGTGGGCATATAAAATTAGAAGCTTTTTCTTATTATAAAAATAAAAAAATAGTAATTGATGCGTATGGTTATTTAGCTATTGTGATCCAACACGAATTAGACCATTTAGATGGAAAGCTATTTATTGATAGAATTGATAAAAAAAACAAATGAGCTGGGGAAAAAGACTTAAATTTGTTATAATATATTTAAATTTAAAATTTAATATTTTAAATATTTATGTACTTTGTTTTGTTTAATAATTCAAAAAATATATAAAAAGAGGGGTTTATAATGGGATTAACTAAGTTTTATGGATTAGGTGGAATGCAAGAAATCGGGAAATCTACTGCAATAATTGAGCACGATGACCAAATATTTATATTAGATGCTGGTATAAAATTTGGAAACATTTCTGTTAGCGGAATAAAAGGAATTATCCCAAATTATAGTTATTTAAAAGAAAATCAAAATAAAATAGCAGGAATTTTTTTAACACATGGACATGAAGACCATATGGGCGGTATTCCCTTTTTAGTAAAAGATACAAATATAAAAAAAATATTTGCTCCCAGAATAGGAATTGAGTTTCTAAAAAGTAAATTTGAAGAAGCTAAAATTGAGGTTAAACCAGAGTTTATTGAAATAAAAGAAGAAGATTCTTATGAATTTGGGTCTATGAAAGTTGATTTTTGAACTGCTCAACACTCAATTCCTGATGCTTTTGGAATAAGATTTACTTGTCCAAATGGAAGTATAATGTTCACTGGAGATTTTAGATTTGACTATTCTCCTATAGGAAATTATACAAATTTTGAAAAACTTAAATTAATTGGAGATCAGGGACTAACTGCACTATTTTCTGATTCTACTAATGCAATGAGACCTAATCATTCTCCTTCTGAAAAAGATATCTTACAAGATATAAAAAAATATATAAAAGAGGCTGAAGGAAAGGTGATTTTGACTTCTTTTGCTTCAAATATTACAAGAATATTAAAAATTATTGAGCTTGCTGAAGAGCTTGATAAAAAAGTTGTTTGTTTCGGAAGAGCAATGGTTAAAGGAATAAAGATTGGAAGAAAAATAGGACATATTAACATTAAAGATAATGTCTTTATTGATAGAAAAAAAATAGATTCAATTGAAGAAAACAAACTTCTTATTTTAACTACTGGTTCTCAAGGAGAAGAAATGGCTGCTCTTGCTAAAATGGGAGAAAATAAACATCCTCAGGTAAAAATTAAAAATAAAGATATTATTATTTTTTCTTCTTCTCCAATTCCTGGAAACAGATTAAAAATTGAATTATTAATAAATAAATTATTTAAATTAGGTGCTGATATAAAAGAAAATGGAGTAGATGGATATCTTCATACTTCAGGTCACGCTTACCAAGATGAACATAGAAAAATATTTGCATTAACAAAACCAAAATATTTTTTTCCTTATCATGGAGAATACAGAATGTCAGTTGTTCATGGAAAAACAGCTGTAGAATGTGGAGTAAAACCGGAAAATGTTTTTAATGCAAAAATTGGTGAAGTTTTCTATATGGAAAATAATAAAATTTGATTATCAGATGAAAAAAGAGAATCTAGTCCAGTATATATTGATGGAGATATTGCATCAACACTAACTACTAAACTTTTAAATGAAAGAGTTGTTTTAGGAGAAAATGGTTTTGTACATGTGGTTGTTTTTATTAATAAACAAGAAAAGAAAATTGTCCAAAGACCAAAAATAATTACAAGAGGAACTTTATATATTAAAAACTCAATGGATATAATAATTGAAACAAGAAAACTAGTTTATGGTTCTATTTTAAATAAAATTAAAAATGATGAGGCATATACAACAAATCAATTAAAAAAAATAATAAAAGAAAGGCTTACTCCGTTTTTTTATAGAACAAAAAGAAGAAGACCTTTAATCACTACAAGCATTATTTTTGTAGATGATATTAAAGAATTGCAACCTCCATTACAAAAGGAAATTACTAAATCTTAAAATTATATATATATAATTTATTTTATGTCTTGCAAAAAATTAAATGTCTTTTTTGTTTGTGATCAATATTTGATTACAAGCATAAAAAAATGATTAGAGTATTCACAGGAACAGTTATTAGTAAATCTTTTTTTTCTTGATTCAACGAATATGACTTCTAAAATTTTTTTAGACTTTACAAATGTAATTAAAATTGATTTTTTATTTGTTTTCCACCAAAAGGAATTGGTATCTATTTTTAATTTAGATATGTATTCGAAACTACATTCGAATAATAAAGATTTTTTCTTTGCTTGAATTATTGAAAAAAATTCTTTAGAAAATGAGCAAATGATTGAGCTTTTAAAATTGGGGGCTGATGATTTAATAATTAATGATGAAGATGAAAGATTTTTAAGATGAAAGATTTTTTCTGTTTTAAGAAGGAAATGAGATTCTCATAATAAAAATAATACTATTTATTCTGGCCCATTAATTTTAGATTGTCTTAAATTTGTTTTATATATTAATAATATTAAAATTAAGTTAACTAAAAAAGAAACATCTTTAATGAAAGTTTTAATGCAAAATTATAATTCTAATAAAAATTCTTTTTTAAAAAGAAATGAAATTTATAAAAAGGTTTGAAAGGTTGAGATTCGAGATGAAACAAGAGTTTTTGACCAAGTTTTTAATAGATTAACAAACAAAATAGGCAAAAATTTTTTTATAATTAAAAAGTTTGAAGGAATAAAATTAAACATTGACCTAAAAAATAAAGTGGTATAATTGATATATGAAAAAATTGGCAATTATTCTTGATTCCTTTTCCGGGAAAACAGAAAAATATTTTGAAGACAATTATGAAAATGTTTTTTTCCTTCCTCTTCAAATTTTTATAAATGGAAAACAAATCCTAGAAGGAAGAGATAAAGATCCTGAACTTAGTGATATTATTGATAAAAATAATGATATTAAAACTTCTTTACCTGTAAGTCAAAATATTGAAGAAATAGCGAATAAAGTTATAGATGAATACGAAAATGTTGTTTGTCTTTTTATAAATTCTAATCTTTCTTCTACCTATTCTGTTATTGCTGCAAAACTAGAAAGTTTAAAAAAAGAAAAAGGTAAAAAAACAAATATTTTAGCTTTTGATAATCATTTTGTTTCAGAACAATATTTAACTGTTGTTGACTATCTTTTACATTTAGAATCTACTTTCCCTAAAGAAGGAAATTTAATGAAAGAAATTACTTCATATTTAGAAGAACAAAACAAAAATTGTTTAGGTTATATAATTCCATCTGAACTTTCTGCTTTTGCAAGAAATGGACGTTTAATTGGAATTAAAAAATTTCTTTCATCAAGATTTTCTCTTTTAATTAAAATTTTTAATGGAGTTAAAATATCTGGAATAAGCAGAACATTTAGTGGTGCTGTTAAAAAAGTTATTAGCAAGTTAAATGAATATATAAAAGAAATTAAAGGTCCTTCATTTAGTATTAATGATTTTAATTTAACTATTGTTTATGCTTGAGATGAAAAAGTTGTAAAAGAAATTGAAAAAATTTTAAAATCGTTAGATCTTAAAGTTGATTTTGTAAGAAAAGCTTGTGCTTCAACTACTATTCATACTGGTTATGGGGCTGTTTTTATTGGAATTAGCCCTAAAAAAATAATTTAGTTTTTTTATATATGATAATATAAATATTATGAAAAGAAATAATGAGATTGTCTTTGGGAAAGTAAGCGAAGTTAATCGTAATTGGGTTTTATTTGATGTTGATGAAGAATATACGGGGTTTTTACATATAAGTAAAACGACGGATTATTTTGTTTCTAATTTAGATAATATTTTTAAAGTTGGCGATGAACTTACAATGAAAATTCTTTTTATAAAAAACAAGACCTTTTATTTAGACTTTAAAAATGAAAGGCCTTTATTTTTAAAAAATCCTTTTTCATTTAATATTAAAGAAACAGAAAAAGGATTTAAAAAGTTACTAAATTTTACTAAAGGAGAAATTAAAAAATGAGTTCAATAAAAATAAATATTGAAAATATAATAAGTAAGGAAGAATTAAATAATTATAAAAAAATTGTTTCTGAGATTCATAATACAATTGAAAAAGAAGAAGGGGAAGGTAATGAATTTTTAGGATGAAAAGATCTTCCTGAAAACTTTAATAAGGATGAATTTAAAAAAATAGAGAATAAAGCTAATTTTTTAATTAAAAGTGGGATTGAAGTTTTAGTGGTTATTGGAATAGGTGGATCTTTTACTGGAGTTAAAGCTGGGATTGATTTTATTTTAGGCAATCTTCCTTCTAAAAATGAAAGAAAAATGGAAGTTATTTTTGCTGGTACTTCTTTTTCTTCAACAGATCTTGCTCAAAAATTAAAATATGTTGAAAATAAAAAATTTGCTATTAATGTAATTTCTAAATCTGGAACAACAACAGAACCTGCAATTGCTTTTAGAATGTTTAAAAAATTATTAGAAGATAAAATAGGTATTAATAATGCTAAAGATTTTATAATTTCAACAACTGATGCAAATAAGGGCGCTTTATTTACTTTATCGAAAAATGAAGGATATGAAATGTTCGTAATTCCTGATAATATTGGGGGTCGTTTTTCTGTTTTAACAGCTGTTGGATTATTCCCTTTTGCTTGTAGTGGTATTAATATTAAATCTATTATGAAGGGTGCACAAACTGGGTATAAAAACTATAGAGCAGAAAATCTAGAAGATAATGATGCTTATAAATATGCTGTTACTAGATATAACCTATATAAAAGAAGTAAATTGCCTGTAGAAATTCTTGTAGGATATGAACCTAATTTACTTTATTTTATTGAATGATGAAAACAGCTTTTTGGAGAATCAGAAGGAAAACTACAAAAAGGAATTTTTCCTGTTGGTTCTATTTTTTCAACTGATCTTCATTCTATTGGTCAATTTATTCAAGAAGGATCAAAAGTATTATTTGAAACTGTTTTGCTTGTTGAAAAACCTCTTATTGATCTACAAATAGTAGAGGATAGAGAAAATTTAGATGGCTTAAATTATTTAATTAATAATAGTTTGCATCAAATAAATGAAATCGCAGCCGAAGCTACATTAGCTGCTCATTCTAAAATTGGAAATGTTAAATGTATAGAAATAAGTCTTTCTCAATTAGATGAATATTCATTTGGAGAATTAATTTATTTTTTCGAGATAGCTGTAGCTATGAGTGGTTATTTATTAGAAGTTAATCCATTTGATCAACCAGGTGTAGAAATCTATAAAAATAATATGTTTAAGTTACTTAAAAAACCTAATTTTGAATAGTTAAATTTTTATTATATAATATTTATGCCATCAAAACGATAACCCTGTAATTTGGTCAGGACAGAAATGTAGCAGCCATATCGGGAAGTGTTGTGTTTGGTGGTTTTTTTATTCTCTTTAAAAACTACTTTGGAAATTATTATTTATAATAAACTTATCAACATTTAATTTACTTATTTTTCTTTTGAAAATAAGACTAAATATAAGTTATCCACATTTTCCACATACATTATTATTAATGAACTCTAAATAAAGAAAATAACTTTTAATTTTAGAATCATTTAAAAGATTAATTATTTTGTTTATAATTATATAAATGAAAATATTTACAAATAAAAATTTACTTTTAGGTTCTTTGGAAGAAATTTCAAGAGCTATAGATTCTAATAATGCATACCTTCCTTTAAGGAATATATTTTTTGATGTTAAAGATGAAAAAATGACTATTATTGGTTCTAATTCAATAATTTCAATAAAAAAAGATTTTTCTTTAAATAATAATAAAGAAATAAATATAGAAGGAAATGGTAAGTTCTTATTATCTTCTACAATGTTTTTAAATACCTTAAAAAAATGTGAAGGAAAAATTGAAATTTCTTTATTTTCAAAAGAACTTATTATTAAAAATAATGGAAATACATTTTTTTTAAATACTCAAGAAGGGGAAGAATACCCTGAAATAGATTTTATTTTATATGGTAAAAAAATAGAAGTATCATATAAAGAATTTAAAGAGTGCATTAAAAATGTTTCTTTTGCAGCTAATTCAATAAATACAAGCAACATTTTAAATGGCATTAACTTAAAAACATCACAAAACAAATTAACATTTTGTGCAACTGATAGTTTTCGTCTTTCAACACAAGAAATTGAAATTAAAGAAATAGAAGGAAATGAAAACATAGATATTACTATTGCTGTAAAAGCTTTAAAAGATATTATTCCTACTAAAGAAAGCGAAAAAATTGTTTTATATATAAATGATTATAAAATTAATGTTGTTCAAGATGATTTCATTTATCAGTCAAAAATTATAGATGCCCCATATATTGATTTAAGCAATGTATTTTTAAAAGAATTTTCAAGAAAATTAATAATTCCTAAAAAAGAATTACTTGATGCAATAAATAAAGCAGTTATTTCTTCTTCTACAGAAGTAACAAACAATTTAACAATTACTATCTCTGATGAAAATAAAATAAAAATAACTTCTTTTAAAGAAGAAATAGGAAGAACAGAAATATATATTGAAAATTTTAAATATGAAGGAGAAAAAACAGTTATTGTTGTTTCTTATAAATTTTTAAAAGAAGCAATTTCGGTTTGCGAAGGTGATCTTACAATCTTAATGAATGGTCCAATTGAGAGAATTACTTTATTTTGTAGTGAGATTCCTACATTAAAACAAATAATAGCACCACAAAGGATTTAAAATGGAAGTTAAGATATCTGGAGAATTTATTAAAATAGGTCAACTTATAAAAAAAATGAATATTATTGATACAGGAGGAGGAGCAAAATACTTCCTAGAAACACATAATATTTTAATTAATGAAAAGAAACCTTTAGGTAGAAATACAAAGGTTTTTGTAGGTTCCGTTGTTTGAATTGATGGAGAGCCATTTAAAATAATAAATTAGATTATAAATAAGTAGTATTATATTAGTATATATAATAAAAATTTATATATATAAATAATAATTTTGTTTTTAATGTTTTTTAAAAAAAAGGAAAGAAATAATGGAAGTATTTTTTTACATAATGGGTACTTTATTAATGTTATTATCATTATTTTTTTTAATTATATTAATAAAGCATTTTATGAATGGGGACTATGAACCACAAATCAAAAAAACAAAAATAAGCTGATTAATTTCTTTCTTTGTTAAAAATAAAGTTTTTTGATTAATTTCTCTTATTATTGTGTTTTCAATTTCAAGTATTATGTGTTTTATTTTCCCTTTTCAAACAATAAAATAAAATTATGGAAAGGACTTTATGAAAAATATGTTTTGCGCTTTAAAAAGTAAAATACACAATACCAATAAAGGTAGTGTAAAAGAATTCATTGCTAAACTTTCTAAAGGTTTAATGCTTCCTATTGCTATGCTTCCTATTGCTGGATTATTTTTAGGTATTGGTGCCGCAATAGCAACAGGTGCAGGTTCTAATTTAGCTTTAGCAACATTTGGTAATTTTTTAAAAATACCAGGCGATGTAATTTTCGGGGCATTACCTGTTTTATTCGCTATTGCAATAGCAATAGCTTTCACGAAAGACTCTGGACCAGCAGCTCTTGCAGCTATAATTGGTTTTTTAGTTTTTTCTGGATTACAAGCCGCACTTTTAAACCCTGTTTTTCAAGAAGGTAAATTAATTGGATATAATTTACTTTTCTATGTAGCAGGATCGTTAGGCGAATACTCTAATGGAGCAGGATTACCTAGTTCCTTAGTTGGTACAACCCTTGGAATAACCGCATTATCTTCATCAATTTTTGGTGGATTTATTGTAGGATTTACAGTTGCAGCGATTTATAATCGTTTTAAAGATATTCAATTACCAGCTGTAATTGGATTTTTCTCAGGAATCAGATTTGTTCCAATCATGGTTTTCTTAGTATTTTTCCCAATAACATTAATATTTTTAATAATTTGACCATTAATCGGAATTTTATTTAATATTATTGGTGAGGGATTAGGATCAAATTTATATGGATTCAATTCATTTATTTTTGGTTATATAGAAAGAGCATTGGTTCCATTTGGATTACACCACGCTTTTTATTCTCCATTATGATATACATCAGTAGGTGGATCACTTGATTTAACTAAAAATGCTGAAATTTTAATTAATGGAGCTCTTGTTCCTATAACAATGGCAGGAGGAGCAGTAGTTACAACATGACAAGATTTATTTATTAACTTAAATCCAAATTTTGATAAAGGAATGACTACAATAGCCGGAGATCAAATTTTATGAGCTAATATTAATAACGTGGTTGGAGCAGAAGTTTTATTAGGAGATCAAAAACACATTTTAGTGTTTAGTGATTTTACCTTTGCAAACGGATCTGCCGGCGTTAATGTTGGACAATATATGCAAGGTAAATATCCATTCATGATGTTTGGATTGCCAGCTGCAGCAGCAGCAATGGTTTTAGCAGCACCTAAAGAAAACAGAAAAATGTCAGCTTCAATAGTTGGTTCTGCCGGGTTAACATCATTTTTAACAGGAATTACTGAACCTATTGAATTTACATTCTTATTCTTAGCTCCATGATTATTCTGAGGAGTACATGCCTTTTTCTGTGCATTCTCTTTTGGATTCATGAACTGAATAGGATTAATTTTTCCAGCAACAGCTCCACATATAGGACAAACATTTAGTGGTGGTGCTATAGACTGAGTAATTTATGGTGCTATTCAAATTCCTGGTGGATCAAATGCATGATGAGCTCTAATTTTAGGAGCAGTGTATATCCCAATTTACTTCTTCTTATTCTTATTTTTAATAAAAAGATTTAATATTCCTACTCCAGGTAGAGGCGGAAATGAAAAATTATTCACAAAAGCAGATTATAAAAACAAAAACGAATCAAGTGGGAATGTACAAGGATTCGATCCAATTGTTTTACAAATAATTGATGCATATGGTGGAATAGATAATATTGAAAACGTTGATGCTTGTATAACTAAATTAAGAATACAAGTAGCAAACCAAGATATTGTTGATGAAAATAGATTAAAAAATGATTTAGGTGCTTTTGGTACAATCAAGCCGTCTAAACAATCAGTTTATGCTATTTATGGAGCGAAAGCAGATAAATATAAAAACGGTATTATTGAAGTTAAAAAAGCAATTCACCAAAATCCAAAGTTAAAAGACGAATTATTTAATTCTTTAGAAAAAACTGAATTCAATATTAGTAATAATAAAGCTGCTGAAACTTCTTTAGAAAAAGTAACAGTTCTTGCTCCTGTAAAATGTAAAGTAATCAATTTAAAAGATGTACCTGATCCTACTTTTAGTGATGAAATAGTTGGAAAAGGAGTTGCTATTATTCCTTTAGAAGAAGAAATATTTTCAATTCTAAATAAAGGAAAATTAGAACTTGCTTTTGATACAGGACATGCTTATTCATTTGTTACCGATCAAGGAACACAAATTCTTTTACACTTAGGAATAGATTCATTTGGATTCCAAGATGCTGAAGGAAATTCAGTTTCAATCTTTGAACCTAGAATAAAAACAGGTCAAAATGTAAAAACAGATACAAAAATAGCCAATATTTATTTAGAAGGTTTAAATGAATGAACTAAATCTCCAATTTCTCCAATTGTTGTTTTAAATGAAACAATTAAAGGAAGAAAAATAAAAATTTTAGCTAAAGGAACTGTAGAAAAAGGAACCCCTTTATTTACAATAGAATAAACTAAAATAAAAGAAACCCCCTTTTTAGGGGGTTTTTTAATTTTTATATTTTTATTTTGTTAAAATTGTAATATGAAAAAAAATGAAGAAGAAATTACTATTTTCCTTGAAAACGGAGAAGAGAAGAAAGCTAAAGTTGTTTTTGCTTTTAACGAGGCAGGAGACGATTATATTCTTTATTCTTTAGAAGGTGCAATTTATCCTGCAATTGTTAATGATAAAAATGAAATTCTTCCAATCCCAGAAGAAGAAATCGATATTATAGAAACTATCTATAATGAATATTTAGATTCATTAGATGAAATTGATGAAGATGAATTTGATGATGAAATAGATGATGAAGATTTTGATGAGGAATAAAGTTAAATGTCAAATGATCAAATAAGACAAATCTTAATAATTTCAGTTATTATCGTTGCAACAATTGGTTTAATTACAGGAGCGTTTTTCTTTACAAAAGCATTTTTATTAAGAAAAAAAATAAGAGAAAGCCAAAGAGCTTTATTAGAAAAAGAAGTTAATTCTTTAGATCATGAAAAAGTATTAAAAAGAGAAGACTTATTTGAGGTAGATTTTGAACTTAAAAGTCTTTTTGCAAATTCAATTAATTCAGATGAAACAATAGAATTTTGTATTAATACAATTATAAAAAATAATTATGAAAATATTCTTTTTCTTAACGATAATAATCCTTATGAAATTTTATCTCTTATGAAAAAAACAATGAAAAACTTTTTTTATCAAAATCAACAACAAAATATTGACTTAATTGAGAAGTATTGCAACGAAAATAACATAACTAATACATTTTCAAATGAAAGTACTTTTGAAAACTTATTTGATACTATTTTAATTTTAAATTCCCAAGATTATTTTAATGATTATTTAAATAATAAAGACAAGCTTAAAGAAAAAGGAATGTTTATTATTGCAAATGTAAATAGAAACAAAAAAGAAAAGAAAGAACTCTTTAATTATTTATCAAAAGCTAAATCAAAATTTGATTTGTTAAATTGAGATAAAGGCTTTTTCCTAATAGTAAATTAACAAAATAAAAATTTGTTTGTTTCTTTTGATAAAATAAGAAAATATATAGAATGGAAAATAAGAAAAGAAAATTATGAAATCAAATGAAAAAGTTCAAATAACAAAACAAAAATTAGAGGAACTAAAAAAAGAATTAAGACACTTAATTGATGTTGAAAGAGTAAAAACAATTGAAGAAATTAAGATAGCTAGAGAAAACGGAGATTTATCTGAAAATGCAGAATATGAAGCAGCAAGAGAAAAACAAGGAATAATAGAAGATAAAATTTCTGAATTAGAAAATTTAATTGATCATGCAGAAATTATATCTGGTGTTTCTTCAACAATAAATCAAGTTTCTTTATTTTCAAAAGTAACATTTAAAAATTTATCTACTAATAAAAGTCATTCAATTCAAATAGTTAATACACTTGAAGCAAATCCTTTTGAAAACAAAATTTCTTCATCTTCTCCACTTGGAATAGCAGCTCTTCACAAATCAGTTGGAGATGTAGTAGAAATTGAAGCAAATCCAAACTATAAAATTAAAATTGAATCAATTAATAAATAAAAATGAATATATCAAAATTGCTAGAATATCAAAAACTATTAGATGATGAAATTAAAAAAGTTCATTTATCAAATGAAGAAAACGTTTGAAGTAAAAGAATTTTAGCATTGTATGTTGAACTTTCTGAATTAGCAAATGAAATACAATCTTTTAAATATTGAAAAAAGAATAAAAAAATAGAACAAAAGAAAATTATTGAAGAATATAGTGATGGTTTACATTTTTTATTTTCTTTTGCACTTGATTTAAATTTAGATCCTAATATTGAAAGCATTTTATCTTCAAAAGATATTGATTCCCAATTTATAGAAATATATAATCAAATAAATATTTTTTTTAAATCAAAAAAAACAAACGATTTAAAAAAAATAATAGAATTATATTTTGGATTGGGTTCATTAATAGGAATAAATGAAGAAGAATTAATAGAAGGTTATATTAGTAAAAACAAAACAAATTTTTTAAGAATAAAAAATAATTATTAAATTTTTAATTTAGTATATAATAATTTATGGTAGCCATAGATAAAGGGAGCACCTGATACCATTCCGAACTCAGTAGTTAAGCCTTTAATCGCCGAAAATACCAGCAATGGGAAAATAGGACGCTGCTTTTTTTTATTCAATTTTGATAAAATTTATATATGAGTTTCGAAACTAGGCCAAAAATATCTGTTTTAATAGCATGTTATAACGAAGAAAAGGGACTTCCTGCGTGTCTTGATGCTATTCTAGAACAAACTTTTAAAGATATTGAAATTATTGTCGTAAATGATGGATCAACAGACAACTCTTTAAAAATATTAGAATATTATCAAAGTTTAGATTCTAAAATTAAAGTAATTACACAAAAAAATAGCGGTATAGCTAGTGTTCGAAACCTTTTAATAGCTGAAGCTAAAGGTATATATGTTACATTTGTAGATGCAGATGATTTTTTAGAAAAAGAAGCATTAAAAATTCTTTATGAAAATTCGGAAAATGAAAAGCAAGATATTGTTTTTGGGAAAAGCAATGTTATTTTTAATCAAAAACATAAAACAGCATTTTTAGTTCAAAGAAACAACAGTAAAAAAGTAGAAAAAGATAATTTTTTTGAATGGAATATTTGTGTTCCTTGAGGATGAATTGGTAAAGCAGATATAATTAAGAATTGTCCTCCATTTCTACTTGGTTGAGTTTATGAAGACTTAATTATTAATTATTTTTTTTTAGAAGCAAAAAGAATCAAAATAATAAAAAATGTAGTTTACAATTATTGCAGATACCCAAATGGCAATCATATTTCCTCTTTTAATAAAAATAAAATTTGAGATCTTATTTCTATTAAAAAACAAATGTCTTATTTTATTTCAAGTCTTGAAAAAAATGGAAAATTAAAAGATTCAAAAGTAATTGAATCTATTAATTCAATTTTAATCCAGCCGTTATGAGTTCTAGTTTTATTAAAAAAACATTATGGATATAATAAAAAAATATCAAATCTTGTTTTAGCAGATGCTTTTTCCCTTATTTCTAGTTATAATTTATATTTTCAAATTTCGCAAATGCATTGAAAATTCCTTTCTCATATATTTTTTAAATTCATTTTTTATAAACCTAAAAAAATATATAAAGACAATAAACCCTTAAAACTTAAAAATAAAAAAGTTTTTATTATTAACGATAATATAAATCTAGAAAAATTCCCAAAGAATTGCTTTGTATATATTAATTCTAATAAAAGATCTGAAATAATAAAATTTATAAGTAAAAATAATAAAAAAATAAAAATGCTTTTTGTTCATAATGAAATTTTAACTTTAGAACAAAGAACATATATCTTAGATTATGCTTTTTCATTAGGTTTAAGTGTAGGTATATATTATGATAATACTAGTTATGATTTTGATACAGTAACAAATAGAATAATGGCCCAAGATTTTTCAATGATTACTCATCTTAATTTTTATAAAAAAATTCAACCTCTTTTATCTGATAATAGAATAATATCTATTTATAGTCAAAATCAATTTGAAGAAGTTAAAACAGAAACAAAACAATTATGAAATATATTAATAACATAAAAAGTTTATAATATTTATTAATATGTTTTTAGGAATAGGTTTTTATCTTGCAATTTCAACAGCGATATTAATAATAGTTCTTTTTTTTGTAAACCCATATATAAAAAAAGTAACTACTAATTATTATTTTTATTCAATCTCTTCCATCGGATGCCTAGTTTATTTCATTACTTATAGATGAATGGGCGATATTATGGAATTAATTGGTCTTATTCCATCAACATTAAGCAAAAGTACATTAATATCTAAAGCATTTCTTCTTGATTTATGTCCTTTTATTAGTGTAGCATTACCATTAAGCCTAGTTTTTGATAGAACAAGAAACGTGGCAAAGGTTTTAGCTTTATTTGGAATTGTAGGCTCAGCTATAACGATTTATGGTCAAATAATATTTGAAAAATTAGGTCCAGATGAAAATTCATACGGAACAACATCAATAATTGATTATATTTTCTTTAATAATTTATACTTTGCAATGCATTGATATTCATTAATGTTATCATTTTTAGTTCTTATTAATAGTAAAACGTTTACAATAAAATCTGCTTTATCAGCCCATTTATTTGCTGCTGGATATTTTAGTTATATAGGAATATTTATTTCTTTCTTTGGAGTAGTTAATAATGCAACAGGATTAGTTGAACAAGACTGAAATCCTTCAGGAGGACAATATGGACAGGTTACAAAAATATTTAATATTCCTTGGCCATATATGCCTGTATTAGCTTTTTCATTAGTATGAATAACAATTTTAATTTTTATATTTTTAAAAAACTTTTTCACTTTTGATGAAAAAGAAAAAAGCCCTAAAGAATTAAATTTTTCTCAGGCAAAATTTCAACAAATAATTTATAAAAAATTTAAATAGCTCATTCAATTCCGTAAATTTTTAATTCTCTTTGTCTGTCTCTAATTTTTTCAGATCTTTTTAAATAAAGAGTAGGATACTTGAAAAAGTTTTTAACATCTACTGCATATAAAAATCCAGGATAATCATTATCAGATTTTCTACACGGATTAATATTATCGATATTATGATCGATTATTGGAAAACGAAGAGTTTTATTTTTTTCAACATTAAAGTATTCTTTTTTAAATTCTTCAGTTAATAATAAAATAACTCCACTTATATCTTTCAGTTCATTATTAAATAAAGAAGCTTTTATTTCTTCTTCCATAATTCCGCCCAATAAATCTTTTTTATTTTCTTTTAATAGGTCTTTTGTCAAAATGACAATTGTTGTATCACAAGAAACAATATTAGAATAAATTTTATTTCAGTTTTGATCATTTTTAGAAAGTTCTCTTGTTTTTTCTCCTAAATGAAATACTTCCTTTCCTAATTCATAAACAGCCATTTTAACTTTTTCAAATAAAATTAACCCTTCTTGGCTATCAGAATGTGATACATAAATTTTGTGTGTGTTCATACTATTTCTCCAATTCTTTAATTTTAATAATTTTAACATTTATAATATAATTTAATAATATTTAAAATATTTTGCTATGAAAGGACTATATTGTGTTTAAAAAAACTCTTCTAATTTTAACTCCTTTAATACCATTGCCTTTTGTTTTTGTTTCTTGTTCTGTAAATGTAGAAAATACTTTTTCTCAACAAAATATTGATAAAGCTTATTCTAGTTTTTCAAATATAACTCTTCCAGTAAATGAGACAAAAAATGCAAATAGTATTTATTCAATAGAATCAGCAAAAGAATTTATTCCCGCACTTAACAAAATAGATAATATGTTTATTCCAGTTTTTTTAGATTACAAATACTCAATAGATTATTCCTCTGTAGAAATAACTTTTGAACTTAAAAATGCTGAAACAAATGAAACACTAAAACCATCTGCTAGCATTATCAATAAATTTACCGTTTCAGGATTTAAACAAGCTTCAGCAAACCACATAAAAGAAACAAACGAAATTTTTAAAGATGCAAAATCAAAAATTTCTTTTAATCCTCAAGGAGTGAAAAATTCTAATATTCTTGCATCTTTAATTGTTAAAGAAAATTTTACAATTAAACCTTTAAATAATGTTAATTATAGTATTTTAATTGAAAATATAAATGGCAATGACGAAACAGGAATACTTAATTTAAATTATAAAGTAGCAAATAATAACAATATATTATTACCTTTTTTAAATTCTGGGGATATGCAAGCAATAAATACACAATTTCATGAATTCCAATCTATTAAAGAAATTGATTTTTTAACTAATAAAAAACTATCAGAAATTTTTGATTTTTATTGAAGTTCTACAACATCAAATTCAATTAATTTATCACAATATTTAACTACAACAAATCTAACAAATCTTCAAAATTCTCAATTCCCTTCTTCAATATATGATGAAAAAACACTAAAAGATTTTTTTGTAATTATAAAAAACGGTTTAATCCCAGGAAAAACATTAGTTGGTAATGTGCCAAAACCTTTTGATGGTGAAGTATATGGACCAAATCCAACTGATGATCCTAATAATTATTTTAATTATCTTTCACAATTCCAATATAAGATTACTAGCAATGATAGCTTAGGAACAGTTAGAGTTTCTCCTTTATTTCAATTTACATTACCAGGCGGAAATAAAGTAGATGTAGAAAACCCTAATAAAGTTGCAAATAAAACACTAAGTATAAATTTTGCATGAGCAACACCAAAGGAAAAAGATGGAATTTTAGAAGCTATAGATAATGTTTATAAAATATTTAAAAATAAGCAAATTGTTTCAAATCAAATAACTCCTCCTAATTTATCTATACCAATATCAAATATTGATAATTCAACTCTTACATTTCCTTCTGAATTAAAGTTTTATGAAGCAGATCCGGCAAATCCTAGTTGAACTATTGTTCAAGAAACATTAACAGGAGAAACCCCTGATAAAAATGAAAACTATTATTTTAAAATAGTAGTTACGCCTTTAGAAAATTCATATAATGATAATTTAGGTAGTGTAGATGTTCAGGTAAAATTATTTTTTATAGAAAAAACTATTGGAAATATGACTCCCCCTAATGCAGCTAATCTTGCAAATCCTGGAATATTTATAAGACCACAAAACACTTATATAAATTCAGAAGGGAAAATTATTTTTCAAGATGCAGATAAAATTTTAAATTCAGTAATTGGTGGGTATAAAAATATTTATCAAGATCAAATAGATTTTTTATATTCTCCAGCAGGAATTTTAAGTCAAATGCCAAATACACCAATTAAAATTGATTCATTAAATTTCTCAATACTTGATAAAAATAATGCTCTTAATTATTGAGTCCCACCTTCAGATATAGTTATTAATGCAGGTCTTAAAATTGTGTATAAAGTAAAAGAATTATTAAATTCTCCAAACGCTCAAACAAAAACTTTTAAAGTAGAAATTAATATTATTTCTTCTAAAAATGAATCAGTTGTTTATAAACCTACAATAGGAACTTTTCCAACTTTTAATCTTATATTTTCTATTTAAAAAAAGAAAATAATCAACCAGAAACAGAAGAAATTATTATAAATAAAATAACAAAAACAAAAACTTTTTTTATTACTCTTCAGAAAAATCATTTTCTTGGAGTTTTAAATTCTTCATTTTTAATATCTACCTTAGAAAATAATTCAAAAAGCTTCATTACATCATGATTCAAAATTAAAAAAATTCAAGTATCAGATTCTTTATCAAAGAAGTTTTTATTATTAATTGTTTTTAAAACATAAACAAATGCTTTATTTGGATTTTGTTTTAATAAAGAAGAAAGCTTTTCATTTTTTTCTTGAATAAAAATTTTTATTTTTTCTAATTTCGCTTTATTTTCAGCATTTGCCAATATTAAAAGATTAATTTTTTTCTCTATTGAGAAGAAAAGAGATGATTCAATAAAAGCTCTATATATTTTTTTAGTATTTTTGTATTTAATAGAATTAATACTTTTTTGTCCACCTATTCAAAATGTCATTCAAAAATAATTAAATGCCATAATTCATGATTCAAATGATTTAAATTTTTCATTTATTACTTGAGTATAATAACTAACTGATTCATTTTGATTTAAAAAAGAATCAATTATTGAATATATAGAATGAGTTTCTTCTTGCTTTCTTTGTTCTTTTCTAGCAGAAGAATTACTTGATCTACTATTACCACCATTTAAAAGCTCATAGTCATATTCTTTTCGAGATTTTGGATCACTAAGAACCTCATAAGCATTATTAACTTCTTCAAATTTCTTTCCAGCATCTTTATCTTTACAAATATCAGGATGATATAATTTTGCTTTTTTATAATAAGCTTTTTTTAGTTCATTTCCTTCAACTGTGGGCTTAACCCCTAAAACATCATAATAAGTTTGCTTCATAGTTTAAAATTATAATACATTGTTGTAAAATTATATTGTAGGAAAACTAATATGTTATATTAGCTTAAATAAAATGTTATTTTATTTTTCTATTTTCTACAAAATTTTTTATTAAGGACCAATTAAATGAAAAAAATTTTCAATTATTTTAGGTTCGACGATAGAAACACAATTTTAAAAAAAGAAATAATTGGTGGAATGTCAACATTCCTTGCGATGATTTATATTTTAGCGGTTAACCCCTCTATAGTTGGGGCCTCATTATTAAATCCTGGAGTTAATCAGGATACAGCTGTTATTTATCAAGGAGGATTATTCCTTGCAACAGCCATTTCTGCTTTTACAGGAACATTAATAATGGGATTATTTGCTAATTTACCTATAGGCTTAGCTCCCGGAATGGGTTTAAATACTTTTTTTGCATTTAATGTTGCATCAATTATTGGTTTTGAATCTGCTCTTTCTGTAACTATCCTATCAGGTGTTTTATATTTTGTTGTCGTAATGACGCCGGCAAGAGATTTTATTTCTAGAAAAATTCCTAAAAATATTAAATTAGCTATAGGAACAGGAATAGGATTTTTTATTGCTTATTTAGGTCTTCAATCATCTAATATAATTATTGAAGATCCAGGACCAGGACTTGCAACAAAATTAAATTCTTTTACTAACCCAATGGTTATTTTGGCAGTTGTTCTTCTATTTGTTGGACTAATATTATATTATTTAAAAATACCTAGCGCAATCATCATTACTATGATTTTAGGTGCTATTATCCTTCTTATTATGAAGGCGAGCGGATTAAGCGAATTAAAAGATATTAATTTCTTAGGAAGTTATAGTGATTTTTCAACTTTTCCTACAGTAATAAGTGCGGGATGGAAGGGATTTGCAAATATAAAAATGTGAATATCTCCCACAACTTATTTAGCTATTTTATCATTTGTTTATCTTGATTTTTTTGATACAACAGGAACTCTTATAGCATTAAATAAAATGGTAGATCTAGATGAAAAAGATCCAAACTGAATTAAAAAAGCAAATAATATTGATGCGATATCAACAATTGTTGGAGCTTCTATAGGAGCTACAACAGTAACATCGTTTGTTGAATCAGTAGTTGGAGTTTCAGCTGGAGCAAAAACAGGTTTTTCTAACATTATTGTTGCTCTTGGATTTGCTTTGGCGATTCCAGCATGACCTATCCTACAAATATTTTTACCATTAAATATAGGAGATACTTCATACCAACCAATAGTTGGGCCCATATTGATTATTGTGGGAACAATTATGATTGCTCAAATTAAGTTTTTTGAATGAGAAATAGCTATTGATATTCCTATGTTATTTTTAACTATTATTTTAATGGCTTTATCTAATTCAATTGCAATTGGTATTGGAGTTTCAGCAATTACTTTTGTAATATTAAATACCGCTGCAGGAATTTACCAATTAATAAGAGGTAAAAAAAGAGTAGTTGAAACAATATCAATGAATTTCGCAGAAGATAATCCTAATCTTAAAACAAGAGAATTTAAATATTTAAAAAGATTAAATTGAACTGTAATTTTAGTAGCTCTATTTTCACTTATTTTTATAATAATTGAACAAGTAATGCATTAAAACATTTTTTAAAAACCTTTCTTTGAAAAAAATAAAAAGAAAGGTTTTTTATTATAATTCAAAAAAAACCAAGCAATATAATAAAATAAAAATATGCCCTATATTATTATATTTTCTGTTTTAGGAGTGCTATTATTTTTAGTAATAGTTTGTTTTCTTTGTTCAAAATTTATTATTTCAAAACAAAAAAACTATTTTTTAAATTTAAAAAAAGAGTTTTCTGATACTAAATTAATAAAATATAAAAATGAAATAGGATCAATAAGCAGTTTTAATTTAGAACAAAGTGAAACTATAGAAATTGAATCATTATGATTTAACATAGAAAAACTGGCAAAAAAAAATAAAAAAAATATAGAAACAGCATTACAACTTTTATCAGAATATAAACTTATTCAATCATATAAACTTTTAAAAAAAAGTCAAGAAACAAATCTTAAACTAAAAACCTTTTCTTTTAAGTTTGACAATCTTTCTAAAAATATTTTAGGGAATGTAAAAGGAATTCAATCTAATATTACAAAACTAAAAAAAGGGATAAGAGAAATCAAAAATTATATTTCAAATCCTGAAAACAAATTTTCTGAGAGAACAATTGAAAAAACAATTAATGAAATTAATTATATTTCTTTACTTATAAAAAAAATTGAAAGCTTAGTTAAAAATGTTGAAGAAGATAAATATAAACAACTATTTGTTGAGTTAAGCTGAAGATATAAAGAATTAATTCTATTTATGAATAACATAAAAGAAATTGATAATTTTCTTTTTAATATTTATTCTAAAGAAATTACTGAAATTAATAAATTAACTAAAGTTGTTGAAGATGAGACAAAAACTAACTTAGCTTTGTTAGACATTGAAGCTAAAAAACAAGAGATAAATACAAAGTGGAAAGAAGCAATTGAATTTCTTTATCAACCAAACTTTTCGGTAGATAATGTTATTGAAATAATAAAAGAAATAAATAAATTATTATCTAACTTAAAACATATAATTAATTTTGAAAAAAAATCATATATTTTTATTCAAAATAATAAGAAAATAATCTTTCAAATAGAAGAAGAAATAAAAAGAACATATATACAAGTTATCGGAGCAATGAAAAAGGCAATTGAAATCGATTCTATATGATTTGATAGTGATAAAAAAGAATATGAATTAATTGAAAAACTAGTAGAAGAAATAGCTTTTTTTAAAGATAATATTGAGATGGAAGAAAAAAGCGAAATTTATTTGTATTCAAAGCTTTTTTATTTATATAAAAACTTTTTAAATAAAATAAATATTTTAAAAGAAAAACTTAATGAAACAAAAACAAAATTAAGAATATTTTATTATGAGGAAAACTCAACAAGATTAAAAATTGAATTACTACATAAAATGTTTTTTGAAATAAACTTTTCTTTGCAAAATCTTAATATTGGTCAAACAGAAATTGATAAAATTAAACACCAAAAAATTAATAATATTTTAGAGATTATTCAAGAAAAAACATATTTGAATAATAATCAAGATTTAGACAATGATTATTCGATACTTTATAAAGAATTTATTTATTATTTTAAAGAAAACTTAATCAAAATTTATAAAGCAATTTTATTTCAAAAATTAGTTTTTGAAATAGGATATTTAAGAAGTTCAAATCCTGCATATCACAAAGAAATTTTAAAGGCTGAATTATATTATGAAAATGCTAATTATGATAGTGCTATAAAGCATTTATTGAAGTATACAAAAATGGAAGAAAATTAAAAGGAAAGATATGATAAAGAAAATATTAATAAGATATGGAGAACTATCTTTAAAGAAAAAAAATAAAATGACCTTTGTAAAAATTCTTGCAAAAAATATTCAAGAAAAATGTGTATTAAAAAAAGATCAAATAGAAATAAAAATAGATAGAATTTTTATCCCATATGAAGAAAAATTTTTAAATGATCTTAATTATGTTTTTGGAATAAGTTCTTTTTCTATTGTTAATCAAATCCCTTCTAGTTTGGAAGGAATAAAAGAACATCTTTTATCAGTTGTAAAAGAAGATAAGGAAATAAGAACATTTAAAATTGCTGCAAGAAGAAATGATAAACAATTTTTAATTGGGTCAATGGAATTAAATAGTTTGATGGGAGAATTCGTCTTAAATAATTCTAATTATAAGGTTGATATAAAAAATCCAGAAATAACTTTTAATATAGAAGTTCATAAAAACTATACATATGTTTTTTATGAAAAACATTTAGGATTAGGAGGATTACCAGTAGGATCTTCAGGGAAAGTCCTTCATTTAATATCAGGAGGGATAGATTCTCCTGTAGCTGCATTCCTTTTGATGAAAAGAGGACTAAAAGTTTCTTTTTTATCTTTTTTAACTCCTCCCCATACCGATGAGAAAACAAAAGATAAAATAAATAGAATAATTTCTTTGCTTTCTCTTTATCAAGGACCATCAACTCTTTTTAGCGGGAACTATTCTTCAATAATGAATTATATTTCACTTATTTCAAATGAAAGCTATCGAATAACCCTTATGAGAAGAAGTTTTTATAGAATAGCAACTAAAATAGCAAAGTACAATAACTTTTTAATTTTATCAAATGGAGAAAATGTAGGTCAAGTAGCATCACAAACAATTGAATCGATGTCAGTTATACAAGAACAAGCCGATATGCCTGTTTTTTCTCCGCTTTTAACTTATGACAAAAATGAAACAATTAATTTAGCTATAAAAATAAAAACATATGAAATATCAATAGAAAAAGCAATAGAAGCATGTGAGTTTTTTGCTCCCCCTAAACCTGTAACAAAACCAAAACTAGAGACTTGTTATTTATTAGAAGAAAAAGAATTAATAAATATTAAAGATTTAGAAGATGATTTAATAAAAAATCAAATAAATTTTTTCAAAATTAAATAAAAGTAAATCGAATGTTATATTTTTTTCTTTTTATAACATTGTTTTTTAAGTTCAAAAACTCCTTTTAAATATAATTATTTATATTAATTAAAATTAAGTAATAAAAAGGATCTATATATGAAAAATAAAAAAATACTACTTGGACTAGGGGCTGCAACAATATTTTCTATTGGGCTTTTAGCAACAACCGTTTCTTGTTCAGCTTCTGAACAACAATCAACTTTAATTTCTGGCGTAAAAGAATTATCGGAACAATATCATGAAAAATTAACACAAAATAAAGAAAAATTTGCTCCAGAACCAGCAAGATTAATAACAGCGGGAGGGAATGTTAAAGACTTTTCATTTAATCAATCAATTTGAGAAGGGTTAGAAATTTTTCAAAATCAAATGCAATCAATAGTACCAGGTACTAAAAATTTTGTTTCATATACTGAAACATTAGTACCTAATGAACTTCCATCAGCTTATAATGCAGCTTTAAATTCAGGACAAAAAGTTTGAATTCTTACAGGATTCCAACAAGTTGATTTTATTGAAGTTTTCTTAAATGAAGGTAGTAATTATCAAAAATTTGTAGATCAAAAAATAAAAATTGTAAGTGTTGACTGAGTTGTTGATGTTTCAGCGTCTACAAAAACTCCTAATCTTAAAAAATTATTTGATTTAGGAGCTATAATTACATTAAATTTTAAAACTCAAGAACCTGCTTATGTAATGGGATATGCTTTATCTCAATATTTAACAGAAAATTTTACTAATAAAGATGATTGATCAATTAATTCTTTTGGTGGAGGAATATTTCCTGGTGTTAGTTTATTTAATAATGGATTACTTGCAGGAATGGCTGAATGAAATAAAGCTTCAACAGGAAATAAAATTCAATTCGTTTCAGGACAACAAGGAATTTCTGGAACAACTACTGATACAATATTAATGAATTCTGGTTTTGAACCTTCTGACACTGCCGCTCAACAAGCAATACAAGCAGCAAAAAATTCTAAAGCAAAAGCTTTTTTTCCAGTAGCTGGTTCATTAACTAATTCATTGTTAACAGAAATAAATCAAAATCAATTAATTGTAGGAGTTGATTCTGATCAAGCATTAGCAATACCTTCATATAAAAATTTATTCTTTACTTCTATAGAGAAAAAAGTTGGAATTGCTGTATATGAATCTTTAATTAAAATTCTTTTCCCAAGTGTTACAGGAATTTTATCTTCAACTAACCAAATAGATACTTATGATTATGCAGCGAAAAAATCAGTTCAAGCTTTAGGTGGTTATAATGAAGGTTGAGTAGGAACATCACCTAATATAACTTCTGATAAAGCTACTGCTGATAAAATTAATGCTCTTATTAAAGCGGCAAAAGATAAATTTTATGGTACTAGTTCAACAGCTCCAAATTTTGAATTAGTTGGTTCTGATCCTACTGCTAATCAAAAATTATTAGATGGAATTATAAAAACAATAAATACAAGATAAAAATAAGTAGATATAAAATATGCAAGAAACAGCAATAGAATTTATTGATATAACAAAAAAGTTTGGTAATTTTACTGCTAATGAAAATATATCTTTACAAATAAGAAAAGGCGAAATACATTCATTAATAGGAGAAAATGGCGCAGGTAAATCAACATTAATGTCGATTTTATTTGGTTTATATCAACCAACCTTTGGATTTATTAGAATTTTTGGTCATGAAGTAAATATTAAAAATGCTCATCACGCTAATCAAATGGGAATTAGTATGGTTCATCAACATTTTAAATTAGTTAAAAATTTTACTAATTTAGAAAATATAATTTTAGGTTTAGAGCCAACAAGACGAGCAATAATTGATAATGAATATGCTATTAATAAAGTATTATCATTACAAAAAAAATATAATCTTCATTTTAATTTATTTAATAAAACAAGAAATGAGCCTGTTGTTATTCAACAAAAAATAGAAATTATGAAAATGCTTTTTAATGATGCAAATATATTAATTTTTGATGAACCAAGTGCTGTTTTAACTCCTGAGGAAATAAAAAACCTTTTAAAATCTATAAAAAATTTAAAAGAAGATGGTAAAACAATTATTTTTATTTCTCATAAATTAGACGAAGTATTAGAGATTTCTGACAATATTTCTGTTTTACGCCAAGGTAAATTAATAAAAACAATTCCGAATACAAATGTTTCGATAAAAGATATAACAAATGCGATGGTTGGAACAGAAATTTCAGAAATAAAAAATACTTTAAATATTAATTTTATAGATAATATTTTTTCATTTAATAATATTTCAGGAGAAACAATTAAAAATATTTCATTTGATATTAGAGCAGGAGAAATATTTGCAATAGCAGGAGTTTCTGGAAACGGGCAAGAAGAAATTGAATATATAGCTTCTGGTCTTCAAAAACAAAAAGAAGGAAATATTTATTTTAAATCTAAACCTAGACAATTAACTTGTTTTGAAAAAAAATTAAATAAAATAGGTCTTTATAAAAATAAAAAATCTCAAGATGATCTCTTTCCGTTAGAAGAAATATCTAAAAAAACTGTAAATCAAAGAATAAAAGCAGGAATTTCTTATATTCCTGGAGATAGACATAAATATGCTTTAGCATTAGATATGGATATAAATGAAAACTATGTTTTAAGAATTATAGAAAAAGAAAAATTTCAAAAATTTAAATTTATTAAAAATAAAGAAATTTATAATTTTTCTTCTACTATTACTGAAAAATATGATGTTAGAGGAGCAAATAATGGATTCGCTATTTCAAGATCTCTTTCTGGTGGTAATCAACAAAAAGCAGTTGTTGGAAGAGAAATGGAAACAGAACATGATTTCATTATAATTGTTCAACCTACTAGAGGGCTAGATGTTGGAGCGATTAATAATGTTCATAATTATATTTTGCAAGAAAAAGAAAAAGGGAAAGCAATCCTATTAATTTCATTTGAATTAGATGAAGTTTTAGCTTTAGCTGATACAATAGCAGTTATTAATAAAGGAAAAATTGTAGAAATGAAAAGTGCTAAAGATTTATCTAGAGAAGAAATAGGGTTTTTTATGGCAGGATTAAAGAAGGAGGCGAAAAATGTTTCTAACTAGTTTTGAAAAAGTAAAAAATTACTTAAATTTAGATAAACAAAAGCAAGGAAGAAAAACTTTTTATTCTACTTTATGAGCTTTATTATTCGCAGGAATTATAACAATTATTTTACTAGCTTTAGCTGGGATAAGTAACCCTTTTGTATTTTTTCAAGCACTTTTTGATATTTCTTTTAAGACAGGGGGAGCACAAAATAGGTTTTTCTTTTGATTTACAATCTTTATTTTTGCAACCCTTTCAATATCCATTTGTTTTAGGATAAAAATATTTAATATTTCTGTATCGTCATCAATATTATTATCTTCATTATTTACATTAATGATAATTAATTTTAATCCAACAGAAGGGAATGTTTTTTTAGCTCTTATTGTATCAATATTAATTTCAATATCAATTTCATTAATAGTAACTGCACTTAAAATTTATTTTAAAATTAATGAAGTTATTTCCTCTATTATGCTTAATTTAATAATTTTAAGTTTAGGATTACTAATTATTAGAAATACCCCTTTTATTCGTTCTCCAATTAATCAAAATGGTACAATAGCACTTTTATCATCAAATCTTTTTATTGGAAGTGGTGATTTTATTTGAGTAATTTTATCATTATCTATTTTAACTGCATTTCTTTTTTGGTTTATTATTAAAAAAACAACAATAGGATTTAAGTTAGATGTAATTAAAAATAGCAACGACGTTGCTAAATATGCAGGAATAAATGAAAGAAAAACAATTATTTATACAATGATTGTTTCTGGAATACTTGCAGGAATATCAGGTTTTTTATATATTATTTTTATAGGTAGTATATCTCTTGCAAATGAACCATTAAGTATTGGTTTTGATGTAATAGCTGTTACTTTATTAGCTAATAATAATCCAATAGGAATAATTTTTTCATCATTCTTTTATTCAATATTAACTGTAAATCCAGTAGCAATTGCGGCTCAATTAAATAATCAAATAAATCGTGAATTTTATCAAATAATAATAGGAATTTTAATTTATTTTACTGCCATTATAGTTGTCTTTAATAAATTAGAATTATGAAAAAAACTGAAAAAAAATATTTTTGTTTATTCTAAAAAAGAAGGATGAGAAAATTATTCAAATTATTCAAAAGCAAAAATGCAATTCCTTAAATTATTTTTTGCTTCATTTTCATTTAAAAAATCATTTAAGGAATTACATCCAAATCATGATCATTTTTCATTTAAAAAAGAATGGAAAAACATAAAAAATGACTTCCATTATAATAAGAAAAATTTAAAAAATAATTATTTTGATTCTTACATAGAAAATTTAAATAGAATAGAAAATAAAAATACAGAAAGAAATAGTGGCAAAACCGAAAATATTATTATTCTTTATTTATCTAAATTTTTACAAAAAAAAGAAAAATTAAGAGAAAAAGAAGAAAAAATTGCTCAAATTAAAAAGCTTAATTTTGTTAAAAAAGAACTTTCTAAAAATAACGAAAAAATAAAAGTAAATGTTAATTATTTATCAAATGAAGATAAAATTTTATATTATAAAGAATTGTCAAATCTTGCTCTTGAAAAAGACAAAAATTTAGCAGATGCATTTTATTTTATAAAAAAAGAATTAAGAGAAAAATCAATTAATAATTTTAAAAACTCTCGAAAAGACTTTAAAAAAGAAAGAGATGAATTAGCTGAACATTTTTATAAAAATTCAAAAATCTATAAAAAATTTTCTAAAGAAGAAAAAGAAAATATAGAAAATGAAGGAGGTTTAAATGTTTAATTTTCAAGAACTAATTCTTTTAACTGTAATGTTTTTTTCCTTTATTTCTTTAGGAGTAATTTCTTCAACAATATCCGAAAGAGTAGGAATAATAAATTTAGGACTTAATGGAACTATTGTTATCGGGGCTTCTTTTTATATGTTATTCGCAAGTATTTTTACAGACGGATTAGGAGCAGGTCCATTTGATGCAGCATTGAATCCTATATTCCAAGTAATTTTATTTGGAATATCCGCCGTTTTTGGTTTGCTCTTTAATTTATTGCATGGATTTGCAGTAATAAAATTAAAAGCTAATCAAATTATTTCTGGTATAGCATTAAATATATTAGCGCCTGCAATAACTATTTTACTTTTAAATATTTTTGGAACAAATGATAAATTACCATTTTTTGTAAAATCTCTTTCAGCAGGTAATTCAAATAATTCTTCCGATCTTTTAAATATTTTTTCATTAGGGGTAATTTTACCAATTATCATTGTTATAGGAAGTATTTTTGTTATGAATAAAACTAAATGAGGTTTAAGAGTAAGATCGATAGGAGAAAATCCTAATGCTTCTGATGCAGCAGGAATTGATGTTAATAAAACAAAATGATTTGTAATAATGATTGCAGGAGCAATTGCGGGAATAGCTGGTGCTGTTTTTATGACTCTTCCCTCTATAATAGCTGGTTCAAATACAGGAATAACATTTAGAGGAAATGTAAATGGTTTTGGATTCCTTGCAATTGCTATAATGATTATGGGGAAATGAAGAGCTGGACTTGGAACAATTTCTTCATTATTTTTCTCATTAATATTTGCACTTTCAGCAATTTTACCAACAATTATAGGAGAACAACCAAACTATTTATATGGTAGTTTAATAACTTTATTACCATATTTAATTACATTAATTGTTTTAATAATATTCTCTAAAAAATCATTTGCTCCCGAGGCTCTCGGTGAACCGTTTGATAAATCGAAAAGATAAATTTATTTTATTGAAATATAATTAAATAGTGGTTCATAAAAAAAATAATAAAGAAGAAATAATAGAAAGAAAAAACTACTCTAAAACATTTAGAATAGTTTTTTCTTCTTTTATGTTAGTACTTATGATAATAACAAACATAGTATCTAATTTTTTTCCTTTTTCCTTTTTAAATATTAATATAACTTTTGTTTTTATTTTTTATTGTTTTTATATATCTGGATTTGCATATGGAATGCTAATTATTTTAATTAATTTTTTTATAGCTCCCTTTCTTTCTTTCGGATGAGGCCTTACTCCTGTTTTTTTATTTGGTCAAATAGTTTTAAATTTATCTAATTTTATTTTTCTAATAATATTCCGGCTACTAATTGGTAAGAATATAAAATACGAAATTAAAGTAAAGTCTTTTATTTTAATAACAAGTATAACTACACTAGCAACAGCTATTATAATGACAACTTTAAATATATTATTATTTATCCCAATATTTTTTTATATAATTGATCCTCTTTCTTTCCCTTATTTAAATTTCATAGATTTTAGTAAGCAATATCAACAAAGCACTAGCATGCAAATATTTTTCTTTGGTATCCCTAATTATTATTTAGCTTCCTTTACTTTATTATTCTCATTTAACATATTACAATATTCAATTATTTCAATATTGCTTTTATCAGTTCTTAAAATTCCAAAAAATATTAATTTATATTAAAAAAAGAGTATAATATTAATTAGCTTGTTATATGAAATAATATAATGGGTTTAAATAAAAACGCCTTGAACTTATGTTCCCTTCAACTATTTAATATTAAAAGCCAAAGAGGCGCTTCTTGGGTTTATAAATAAAAAGCTAGAAAAATTATTCTAGCTTTTTTTATTTTATTAATTTATAAAATTATTATTCATTTAAAATAAAAGTAATATGAATTTAAATGAATACATTGAATATTTAGTAACATGAATTAAAAATCAAGTTTTGCAAGCAAATGCTAAAGGAGTTATTATTGGTATAAGTGGCGGAATAGATTCTGCTATTGTAGCTGCTCTTGCTAAAAAAGCCTTTCCTGATAATACTTTAGGTATTTTATTACCAATTAATTCTAAAAGATCTTTTGACCTTGAAGATGGAATCGAATTGTGCAAAAAATATAATATAAATTACAAAGTAATTAATCTAGAAAAAGAATTTAATAATTTTAGGGAACTAACTCAAATTAAAAATAAAATGTCTTTAGCTAATCTGCAAGCAAGACTTAGAATGACAACGCTATATGCGCTTGCTCAAGAAAATAATTATCTTGTATTAGGAACTGATAATTTATCTGAATATGAATTAGGATATTTTACAAAATTTGGTGATGGTGCTTGTGATCTATTACCTATTGTAAATCTTTTTAAATCAGAAATATTTAAAATAGGACAAATACTAGATATTCCAATTAATATTTTAAATAAAAAACCAAGTGGAGGTCTTTGAGAAGATCAAGAAGACGAAGAAGAATTAGGATTTAAATATTCTGATTTTGAAAAGTATTATAAAAATGAAGTAATCGATAATAAAACTAAAGAAAAAATAGTTAAACAAATTAATATTACTAATCATAAAAGAAAAGCTATTCCTAAACCAGATATATCTCCTAAAAGATAATAATTTGGTGGAAAGATTCGAAAATCACAACGAAAAGAAAGTTAAAATATAAAAAGCCATAGATAGTTGAATCAAATCTATCTAGTATTCCACCATGACCAGGAATAAGTGATGAATAATCTTTAACTTGGAATTTTCGCTTGATATAAGAAAAAGCAAGATCACCAATAACTGCCATAAGAGGAATGGTAAGTGAAATTACAAGAACTAAAGAAATATTTTGCAGTTCATTTATATTAAATGTTGTAAGAAATATGTTTGAAAAATATAAAGAAAAAAATAAAAGTAAAAAAGAAGAAGAATATCCACAAATAAAACCTATTATTGTTTTATTAGGTGATATTTTAGGAGCAAGTTTTCTGCTTAATATTTTTATCTTCCCAAGAGTTATTCCTCCAAAATAAGCAAATACATCGCAACAAATAATCCCAGCCAGAATTATTGTTAAAATAGTAAATTTATATATTGTTCAATATAAAACAAATTTAATAGTTAAAGCTGTTGCAAAAATTGTAATCCCTAATAAAATAAAATTAATTAATAATGTTCAAAAAACTTTTTTGTCTTTATTTGTTTTTCTCTCCGTATAAAAAATAAAACCAAAAGGAATAAAGATAGAAACAACAAATAAAAGATAACCAATTGCATGCACACCACCAACTTTAAAAATAAATTGATTTCTAAGGTTTTTTATAATCTCTTTAACATCGTCTCCATTATGACTTGCATTTAATGAATCAAAATTTTCTAAAGGAAATATAAAAACAATTAAAATGGGAATAAGAGCTACATAAATTCTTCATCACCTGGATGTAATTAATAATCCTGAAAATTCATAAATAGAAACCATTGCAATTAATAAAAAGAAAATAGTTCCAATTCATGTACCATATACTCCTCCAAAAACAATAACTATTAAAGAAATAGTAAATATAATAGCTAAAAATAATGCCATAACTATTTTAATTGTTACTGGAGAAAGCTTTTTAAAATTCATTATAATTTTAAAAGATCCTTTTCTTTTTCATCTGAAAGAAAATCAATTTTTTTAATTTCAGAATCAATTATTACTTGAATTTTATTTTGATATTCTTTAGAAAGATCTTCACTAATTTCTTTATTATCTTTTATTTGTTTCATAAAGGCCTGTCTTAAATTTCTTATTTTAATTTTTCCTTCTTCTTTTAGTTTAGCAATCTTTTTAGTTTCTTCTATTCTTCTTTGTTGAGTAAGAGCGGGGAAAATTATTCTTATTTTATCTCCTTCGTCTTGAATAGATAAAGAATAATTTTGTTTTTCAATTACAGAAACAATACTTGATACTAATGATTTTTCATATGGTTTAATTATTAGTTGCTGGTTATCTGCTCTTGTTATAGAACATAAATCTATAAGAGGAGAAAGAGCATCAAAATATTTTATTTGTAAATGTTTAAATAATTCTGGATTAGCTCCAGAAACAGTAATTTTTGTAAGTTGTTTTTTGAACCATTCAAGAACTAATTTATTTTCTTCTTCAAGTTCTAATTTTAAAAAATCAAAATCCATAATTATTTATTTGCTACCTTTGTAAATTTTCCTTTATTTTTTAGAACATTCAATATTGAATCTTCTCCACCTATATCAAAAACAAGAAGGTTTAAATTATTTGCTTTTGCCATAGCTGCTGCTGTAACGTCCATAACTTGAAGATTTCTTGAAATAATTTCTTCATATGATATTTCCTTAAAGAACTTAGCATCCTTATTGATATTAGGATCAGAATCATAAATCCCTTTAGTATTATTTTTTCCTAGTAATAAAACATCAAAACCTATTTCAGAAGCGATTAATGTTGCTGCTGTATCTGTTGTAAAATAAGGTCTTCCTGTTCCTGCTGAAAAAATTACAACTTTCCCCTTTTTAAGATAACGTTTTGCTTTTTCCGTAATATATGGTTCAGCAACTTTTTCATCAATTGAAAGAGAAGATTGAACTCTTGTTTTAATTCCATTTTTTTCAAATACAGATTGAAGAGCAAGAGCATTCATTGTTGTTGCAATCATTCCTATATAATCAGCTCTACTTCTAGGAATTCCATTTTTTTCAGCACTAGCACCTCTTCAAAAGTTACCACCACCTACAACAATACCTACTTGATAATTTTCATTAACTAATACTTTAATTTGTTCAGCAATTTTATTTATTAAAAAATAATCAATTGCTAAATTTTTTTCTTTATTCGAAAGCCATTCTCCCGATAATTTAATTAGAACTTTTTTATACATATTAATCCCTTTTATTTAATTTTAATAATTATATATTTTTTTAACAACAAAAATAAAAACAAAAAAATAACAAGACTTTTTTATTAATTTTTTTGTACTTTAAATCATCAGTTTAATTATGTAATTAAATTGCTTAAATTGTTTCTTTTGATATAATTTAAGTATATAAAATTTAGGAGATTTAAGATTTATGTATCAATATAAAGCCATTCTTATTTCATCAAGAGAAGTAATCGCTGAAGGACATTCTGTTCAAGACGTTGAAAATGCTATTAAAACATTTAGAAGGGGTCAAAAAAGAGGCGAACATACAAGCGAAAATGAAAAAATCGAAATTCTTCATGTTTTTAGAAATCAAAAAGAAGGAAAAACAAATATAAAAGAAGAAGTAATTAAAATAATTTAATTATTTAGTTCCGAAAATTCTGTCTCCAGCATCCCCAAGACCAGGGATAATAAATCCTTTTTCATTTAATTTATTATCTTTAGCAGCAAGATAAATAGAAACATTTTTATGTATTTTTGAAACTTTATTTATTCCTTTTTCAGTTCCTACAAGAGAAACTAAAATTATATTTTTAAATCCGGTTTCTTTTAGTTTTGAAATAGCTTCTGTAGCTGAACTTCCTGTTGCAAGCATAGGATCAACAAGAATAATTTGAGCATTTTTGCTAGAATCAGGCATCTTATAAAAATATTCTTTAATTTCTAATGTTTCTTCATCTCTATATAATCCAATATGACCTATTCTCGCTTGAGGAATTAAACTGTGAATTCCGTCAACCATTCCAAGTCCTGCTCTTAAAATTGGAACTATAATAATTTCTTTATCGAAATCAGAACCACTAAAAACAATTGAATTAGGTGTTTCAACTTCTTTTATTTTAGTTTTGTAGTCACGAAGGATTTCGTAAACCATTAATGAGGCAATTTCATTTAAATTTTTTTTAAAGTCTATATGGTTAGTATTTTTATCTCTTAAAACAGTTAGCTTTATATCGATTAAAGGGTGGTTTATAATTTTTATCATAAAAAAAATTATAATTTATTTTAACAATATAATTAATATATAATTTATTTGTAAAAGTTCAGAGGTACATTTATTTTAAAATAAAGGTTGAGAAAAACTCTTAGAATCTGATTTGGTTAATACCAACGTAGAGAGAACTATATTTTTTGCTTTTACAAAGTTTATGGAAAATTATTATTCAAACTTAACAAGAGAAATTGCTAAAGCTGGTGTCTTTCTTTCTTTAATTTTAGTAACTAAATTACTTTTTTGACATTTACCAATCTTAAATGGTTATTCATTAGATATATATTTAATAATATATGTAGTTTCTTTCTTGTTTTTATTTAATAAACAAATAAGATTTATTTTTTGGTTAGCAGCACCACTTTGTTTATTAGTTATTCCTGATTATTTTTTTATTAATCCTATTCAATTTTTTTTAGAATATTTTGTTTCAATATGAGTTTTTGGATTGTGTTTTTTTTCATATGAAGTATTTCTGAAAAAAATAAAAATGGGAACTCTTATCAATATAAGTCTTTTTCTTTTAGCTTGAATGCTTAAATTATTAATCCATGTTATTGTAGGAAAATATTTCTATCTAGAAAATGGAACTTTTCTAGCTTCATTTATAATTAATATTCAAATTATTTTTCCAAATACTATAATAACTGTTCTTGCTTTTTTTATAATGGAAAGAGTTAGTAAAAAAATGATTTTTCATTAATTTATTTTTCAATATAAGATATTAAAATTTCTAGTTCGCCATTTACCTTTGCCTTATAATTATTTTTAATAATAAAAGAATCACCTTCTTTTATATTTATATTATCAACTGTTCCATTGCCTTTTATTACAGTTACTTCTAATCAAAAAGCTTTTTCATTTCATAATTCTATTTCTTTTCCAGAAATTCTTTTTTTAATTAAATTAAAAAATTCACATTTTATTAAATAATCTTTTTCTTTCTTTTCTTCATTAAATTGATATTTAATAACATTTAAAGAATCTTCAATATGAAGTTCTCTCTTTTTTCCGTTTTCTAGACGATTATAATCAAAAAGTCTATATGTTATATCAGATGATTGTTGAAGCTCATATGTTAATACACCTTTAGTAATTGCATGGACCATTCCTGGTGGGACATAAATAAAATCACCCTTTTTAATTTTTATTTTTTTTAAAAAAAGATCTCATTTTTCTTCTTTAATTAAGTTTTCAGCTTCAATTCTATTTTTAGCATTTACTCCTAAAATTAACTCAGCATTTTCTGGAGCATCTAAAATATATCAACATTCTGCTTTTCCAAATGAATTATGTTTTTTAAGAGCATATTCATTATTAGGGTGCACTTGAATACTAAGATCATTATTAGCATCAATAATTTTAGTTAATAATGGATAATCTCCTTCGTAATTTCCAAAAAACTCTTTATCTTTTTTAAAAAAAGAAAGTAATGTTTCACCTTCAATATTTTTAATGCTTGAGCTTTTTCCTTCAATAGCACTAATAATTCAAGCTTCACCTATTTTAGTTTTTTCAGGAAGAGAAAATCCAAACTTTTTAAGTCGGTCACTTCCTCAAATTCTTTCAGAAAAATAAGGCTTTAAAAATAATATATTCATAATATTAATTATATTTTCTTTTGCAAATATTTCTTATTTCTTATTTCTTATTTTATCTTTCAATCTTATTTTTAATTTAATTTTTGTAATAAACATATTTATTGGAATAACAGTTAATGTTAAAGGCAAAACAATAAGAGATCTATAAAGAATATAATTAGGATCTGTTGAATTCAGAAAAGATGATAAATAAATACCCATAAAAGTAATTGCTACTGGAAGAGAAAAAGTAAATAAAGAGACATCACAAATTTTGAAATAATAAAATAAATATGATAGTAAAAAAACAGCGATTATAAAACCTATTGAAATTAAAATTCCATATCCAAAATTAAGAACATTTTGGTCTCCACCCCCAAAATCTTTTGATAAAAAAAACCAAATCATAATTGAA
This sequence comes from Metamycoplasmataceae bacterium, assembly GCA_051654605.1. Lineage (GTDB taxonomy): Bacteria > Bacillota_I > Bacilli_A > Mycoplasmatales > Metamycoplasmataceae > UBA710. The sequence continues at coordinate 159,620 of JBOFYJ010000003.1, forward strand.
GGAATAGCGACTACAAACAAAGTAAATAAAGCTTTTATCCATGAGTTTTTTCTTGAGTTTAAATTAGGGTTTTTATTATTTTTCATTTTTTAATTTATTTAAATAAGAAATTAAATTAGACTTATCAATTTCTAGGATTTCTTCAGAACCAAAAAATCTTAATTTTAATTTATTGGTTTTTATTTCTTCATCCCCAATAACAATTTGAATTTTTGTTTTACTAATTTGAGCCTCTCTAATTTTTTTACTAATTCTTTCAAGTTTATCATCAACAAAAACATTAAAACCAGCATCTCTTAATTCTAAAAATAATTTATCAGCATAATCTAAATGTTTTTCATTATTAATAGGAATAATTCCAACTTGTTTAGGAGATAATCAAAATTTTAAATTTCCTTTTGTTTGTTCAAGTAAAATTGAAACAAAACGTTCGTAAGTACCAATTAAACCTCTATGAACTAAAATTGGCGTTTGAATATTTTCATCTTTATCAATATATCCAAGATCAAATCTTTTTGGAAGCAAGAAGTCTAATTGAAGAGTAGAAAGAGTAATTTCATGTCCTAAAACAGTTTTAATTTGAATATCTATTTTAGGCCCGTAAAAAGCGGCCTCTCCAATTTTCTCTATATACTCGATTTTTAATTCTTTTAAAACATTTTTTAAGTCTTGTTCAGCTTTTTCTCACATTTCATCATCATTAAAATATTTTTCTTTATCTTCTTTATCTCTTAATGATAAAGAAACATAATCAATTTCTATATCAAATAATTCAAGAGCTTCAGTAATAAGTTTATAGCATCATTTAAATTCATCAATTATTTGGTCTTGTCTTACAAAAACATGACCTTCAGTTAATTGCATTCCTCTTACTCTTTCAAGTCCTGTTAAAGCACCAGATTTTTCACATCTAAATAGTGATGATTGTTCTGAAAAACGAATAGGAAATTCTCTATAAGATTTTCTTTTTTGTTTATAAATTAAAATGTGATGGGGACAAGTCATAGGCCTTAAAACTAATTCTTCATTATCTAATTTCATTAAAGGAAACATATCTTCTTTATAATGATCTCAATGTCCTGATAAAACATATAATTCTTTTGAGCCTACTACAGGAGTAAGAACTTCTCTAAAACCATATTTTTTATCAAGTTCTAAAATTTTATCTTTAATAGCATTTCTTATTTTCATCCCATCTTCTAATCAAATAGGGAATCCTTGCCCAGATAATTTATTAAAAGAAAAAATACCTAATTCTTTTCCAACTTTTCTATGATCTCTCTCTTTTCTTTCTTCTAATAAATTTAAATAATCATTTAGTTCTTCTTTAGTTTCTCAAGCTGTTCCATAAATTCTTGTTAATTGAATATTATTAGAATCACCTTTTCAATACGCTCCTGCCAAACTCAATAATTTAAAGTGTCTAAGTTTAGATACACTTTCAATGTGCCCACCTCTACAAAGATCGCTAAAGTGTCTTTTCCCATTTGAATCAATTAAAGAGTAATATGTTATTTCTTTCTTTTGAGAAATTAAATCTTTAGAAAGTTCTTTTTTATAAGGTTGCTTTAAAAAATTATATTGAAAACCACTTTCTTCTTTTTTTATTATTAGATTCATAGAAATTAATTTTCTCATCATTTTTTCTATTTTTGGAAGCTCTTCATTTGATAGTGGAGATTTAAATTCAAAGTCATAATAAAAACCTTCTTCAGTTGGTGGTCCAAAAGCAAGCTTAGTATTAGGATACAAACTTAATATAGCTAATGCTAATAAATGTGATGCTGAATGATTCAAATCTTTATTAGATTTCATATTTTCTCCAATATATTTTATATTTTATTATTTTATAACTTTTTAAATAATAAATGTTATTAAATAAAAAATAGATTATAATTTTTTTAAATGAATTCAAATACTTTAACATCTATATCTTCAACAAAAATGATAAAACATTTAAATTGTGTAAATAATATTATTCCAGATGAAAGTAAAATTTATTTTATTGAATCTGTTGCTTTTAATAAAACTAAATTAGAAAGACTAAAAGGAGTTTTAATTTTTTATTCAGACATTCTTGTTTTTTCATCTAAAAGAAGATTTGGAAAAGTAATTAATATTATAAATTTATCTGATATAGAAAAAATTGGATATATAAATCAAAAAGTAACTAAATTAGTTATTTTTTTAAAGCAAGGAAAAAATGTTATATTTTCTGGTTTAAATTTAAAAAAGACTGAAACAATTGCAATAGAGATAAATAAAAAAATAAAACCTTCTTCAATTTAAGAAAAAGATTTTATATGGTGCCCGCAAAGGGACTCGAACCCTTATGAACTAAGTTCGGAAGATTTTGAGTCTTCTGTGTCTGCCATTCCACCACGCGGGCAATTTAATAATTAAATTATACATATTTAAAAAAAATAGCAAACAAGCAATATAATTTAAATATGAAAAAAATTTTAATTGCTTTATTAACAATCTTTCTTTCTATAATGCTAGGAATTGTTTTAGCAACAACTCTTAATTATTTTGGCCATAATCCATTTATTATGCCGAAATAAAATGATATAATTTTTTAATTAATGTATGAATAACATGGAACTAGAAAAAAAAATTTTAACTTCAAAAGCTTGTTTTGATAATAAACTTAAAATTGTTAATGAAGAATATGCTAAAAAAGATAGCTATATTCAAAGACCAGCTATTAGTAGAACCGGACTAGCATTTATTGGTTTTTTAAATGAAGATGATATTTCTAAAAACGTAATTGGTTGAGGAACTATTGAATCTAATTGAATGGATAAACAAACAAAAAAAGACTTAAAAGAAGTAATACAAAGTATTTTTATTTTAAATCCTCCACTTGTTATATGTTCAACAGGAATGAATGAAAAAAACAAAAAAATAATTTTAGAAATAGCTAATAAAAATAAAGTTCCTCTTTGTTTTCCAGAACTAAAAACTTCTTTTATTAATACTACCTTAGGAGTTTATTTATCAAGTTTTTTTGCTCAAACCGAGTTTGTTCATGGATCATTAATAATAATTAATGGAGTAGGAGTTTTAATAATAGGAAAATCAGGAATAGGAAAATCAGAAATTATTCTTGATCTTCTTCATAAAAATCATGTTTTTGTTTCTGATGATGCAGTTATTATAAAAAAAGTAGGAAATTCCTTTTTTGGAGAATCTCCTGAAATTACTCAAGATCTTTTAGAAGCAAGAGGGCTTGGACTTATGAATATTTGCTCAATTTATGGATCAAAAGCAATTAGAAAAACAACTCAAATTGACCTTGTTATAGAGCTTGATTTACTAGATTCTTCTTCTTCATTTGATAGATTAGGTAATAAAAACTTATATTATTCTATATTAAATGGTAAAATTAATAAAATAAAAATACCAATTACTCCAGGCAGAAATGCTTCTTCTTTGGTAGAAGCTGCAACCTATTTGTATATTACAAAGCAATATGGAGAAGATGTCTTAGATTTAATTGAATCAAGAACAAAAAAAGAGGGGGGAAAATAAGAATGTTTGCAAACGGATTTACAACAGGACAAATTACATATCTTCCAGGAACACCTATAGCTGTTTATTCAATTACGATGATTTTAGGAATATTTGCTTCTATTATTACTGTTATGTATTTTTGAAAAAGAGAAAAATATTCTTTTGAAACATTATTAAAAATAATTTTAATAACAATCCCTTCAGCAATTATTGGGGCAAGATTATTTTTTATTTTCGAAAGATTAATTTATAATCCAGCAGATCCCTTTCCAGGAAGTAATTGGTGGGCACTATGAGATGGAGGACTTTCTATTCAAGGAGGAGTAGCAGTTCCTTTAGTTTTAAATTTAATCTATTTATCAACAAAAAGGTCAGTTATTGATATTAAAATGGCTTTTGGAATTATTTTACCGTCTGTTTTATTAGGACAAGTTATAGGAAGATGAGGAAATTTTGCTAATCATGAAGTTTATGGGAATCCTACTTCATATGAAAGTATAGCTTGATTAGGACCTAATATTACTTACAATATGTTTATTGATGGAGTTTATAGACAACCATTATTCTTATATGAATCACTTGCTAATTTAGTAGGATATATTTTAATTGTTTGAGTAATTTTAAATTTAGGTCTTTTAAAACCAGGTTCAACAGGAGCTCTTTATTTACTTTGATATGGTGTTGTAAGAACAGCGATGGAACCATTAAGAGAAGAACAATATTTATATTATTCAATAATGTCAATAATGTCAATTGTAGCGGGAGTTTTATTATTAGTATTTTTCGAAATTACAGGAAGAAAAGATTATATTATTGAAAAAGTAGGACTAGTTAAATTTTATAAAAATAAAAGAATCAATTATAACTTGGTAACAACTATTTCTACAAGGTGAATAAATGAGTAACGTTCATAATGAACCAGATTATGACGTTATTATTATAGGAGCGGGGCCAGCAGGACTTAATGCGGCTCTTTATCTTTCAAGATCAAATAAGAAAACATTATTTATAGAAAAAGGTGCTCCTGGTGGGAAAATGGTGCAAACCTTTAAAATTGATAATTGAATAGGTACAAAAGAGATAAATGGTGCAACTCTTTCTTTAAATATGTTTAATCATGCTAAAGAATTTGGAGCTATTTATAAATATGGAGAAGTTAAAAAAATCCATAATAAAGAAGATTATTATAAAATTATTGAATTACAAAATGGAGAAAAAATAACAGCAAAAGTTGTTATAATCGCTTCAGGAATGACAAATAGAGTACCAAGAGAAATTGATGGAATAGAAGAATATGAAAACAAAGGTGTTTCATATTGTGTTATTTGCGATGGTCCATTTTATGAAGGGAAACCACAAGGAGTAATTGGTGGTGGAAATTCAGCAATTGAAGAAGCATCATTTCTATCAACAGTTGCTTCAAAGGTTTATATTTTTGTAAAAGATGAAAAAATTATTGCTGAAAAAATTATTTTAGAACAAGCCCTAAGCAAAAAAAATATAGAAATCATTTTAAATTCTCAAATTAAAAAAATAAATGGAAATAATGAGGGAATTGAAAGTGTAGACGTTAATGTTGCAGGAGAAGCAAAAAACTTTAAAATAAATGCTCTTTTTCCATATATAGGATTCCTTCCATTAAATAGTTTCGCTTCACATATTCAAATTTTTGATGAAAAAGGTTTTATCAAAACAAATGAAAATATGGAAACAGAAATAAAAGGCATTTTTGCAATTGGTGATATTAGGAGCAAAGAAGTAAGACAAATAATAACAGCAGCTTCAGACGGCGCTATTGTTGCAAAATATATAACTAATTTAATTTAATTTATCTAAAAAAGGATCTAATTTCTTTTTAGATTTTTTTATCGAATCAAAAACAGCACTTCTTGAAGTTGCTAGAATATTTGCTATTTCTTGAAGTGATAAATCTTCTATAAGATAAAGAGACATTACTTGTAATTGATTTTGAGTTAAAACAAAAGGAAACTTATCTAAAGCATTGATATATTGGTTTCTTTTTTTTAATTCTTCCATTTTTATAATTATATATAAAGTTATTTTATAATTTTAATAATATGAAATTTAATTTAATGAATGAAAAACTATATTATTTAGCATTAGGAGATTCAATAACAGAGTCATTAAATGTAGATTTTCAATATGGAATAGCTGGTTATTATGATAAAACAGAAAACAGAGTTCATGGAATTTCTTATCCTTCATATTTAACTTTAATGTATCAAAAACTTGGAGTTGATGTTGAAAATTATGAAAACTTTGCTCTTTCTGGTTCAAAAACAACAGATTGATTATATTTTTTAGGAGAAAAAAATTATTCATATAAAAATTCTCAAGAATATATTGAAAGTTATATTTCTAAAGTTAAATCACTAGTAGAAGGAACTAATAATAGAGTTAAAAAGAAATTTAAAAATTTTGGTAAAGAAGATAAAACAGATTTTGATTTTTTAAAAAAAGAAATTGCAAAAGCTAATTTTATAACAATGACAATTGGCGCTAATGATATTATAAAATATATTAAATCATCTAGTGTAATGGATATTTTTTTAGGGACAACAGAAACAAAAATATCACTTGAAAATGTTGCTTCAATAATTATAGAAGTAAAAAATAATATAAAAAAAATTATTTCGAAAATAAAATCATTAAATAAAAATAATGTAGAAATTTATTTACTAGGATATTTAAAACCATTTAATAGAATTAATACAATTATTAATAAAATGCCTAATGGAAAAATCCTTAATGAAGTAGGTGAGCAATTAAATAAGGCTATAAAAGAGGCGGCAAAAGAATCAAATGTTAATTATATTAATTTTTTTAACGATGAAGAATGAAAAAAAGAAGCTAAAAAATTTACTAAATATAGTTATGATATTCATCCTACTATCATTGGTTATAAAAAAATAGCTCAACAAATTTTTATTAAAACAACAATGAATAATGTATATTTCTTAGAAGCTAAAAATAATGAAAAAATTCAAGAACTTTTTCCAGATATTAATAAAGAATATTTCCTTAAAGATCATAAGTGTTTCGAAAGCTTTTTTAATTTTGGAACTAATGAAAAACAAATTGAAAAACTTGTAAATATTGCTAAAGGAAAAGAAAAAGATTTTTTGTCCGAAAAAGATGCAAATTGAATTGAATATTTAAAATATTTTAATTCAAAACCGAATATATTTTTATATCTTTCAACCAATATTAATTTATTAGGAAAAGAAAGACTAGAAACAACTATAAAAATAATTGTTGAATTCTTTAAAACAAGACTAAAACAAGATATTCATTTAGTAGATAAATTCTTTAAAAAGGAAGCCAATTTTAAAATTATTTCTGAAATTATATGAAGTCCTGAATATATAAATTATTTCTTTGAGGAATTTCAAAAAAAAGTTGATGAAAATGAATCAACATTAAATAATATTAAAGATTTTAATGATCTATTATTAATAATATTATCAGACGATAAATTGCTATTTTTGTTCTTTAAAAATATCTTAATTATTCTAGAAAAAAATAAAAAAGTAATAGATATTTCTGAACTTAAAAAAACGGCTTCTTTATTATTTAAAAAAATAATAAGTAATGAAAAAAGAAAAGAAGAATTCATAAAAATAATAAATTTAAAAACAAATGATTTTAATAATTATAATTCAGTAGTTTTTCCTGAAAAAATAAATGAAATATTAATAAATAATATGTTTTCTCCAAAATTAATTGATGACACTATTGAAAGTATGATTAATAGTTTTACTTCATTAATAAAACAATCAAGAGAAATTAATGATTTTGAATCTTTTTTTAAATACTTTTTCAATACTCTTTTATCAGATCTTAGAGCAAATAATTATATATTTAAGGTTATTGATGATAATAAAAAAGAAATTGTTGAATTATTCTCTGAATATATTATTTCTTTTTGCGATATAGAAGATACAAATGAAAAGGATTTACTAATTATTGAAAATTTTATTGAACAAATAATAGATAAAATTATTAAAACAAATAAATTAGATTTAATTTTAATTAATATATTTTCATTCTTTAAATTTAAAAAAATATATGAGTCAAATTTAGCAGATTTTATTTTTATTTTAACGCCAACAGAACTTAATAAAATAGCACTTTCACTTACTTCTTTAAAACTTACTGACGAAGAAGAAAAATCATTTTGTTTATTTTTAGACCTTCTTTTTTCAAAATCAAATAAATCAAAAGGTTTAATCTATATTTTTCTAAAAAATCTAAAACCACCAAGCGCTTTTATAAAACATAAAGATAAATCAATTTCCCTTTTAAGTATGAGTAGAGCAATGTTTAATAAATTTAATTCTCTAACAGGATTAATAAAATTTATATTCAATATTGTTTATAACCAAAAAATGAAAGCAGATAAAAAAAATATACTAGAAAACGAGTTTTATGACAGTTTAATTTATAGAATAACAGCTCTAATAGCCTTTTCATCATATTCTGTTTTTCAAAAAAATAATAAAATAAATATATTTTGATATGGAAATGATGTTAAGTTAAATGTGTTCCCATCTTTAATTTCTGTAATTCATTTTACACTAACAGAAGGGGGAACTAATTCTATTAAAACAGAAATAATTAATAAAATTTTTAATGATCCAATTAAAAAAATCAAATCTATGCCATTAATTAATGAAAATAATTATAATTCAGATAATTTTTTATATATTCTTTCAACAAGTGAAAAATATCCTAATTATAAATTTAAGAAAAATAAAACTAAAACAGAAATAATTATAGATTCTATTATAGAAGGTAAGCCGATAAATAGAGTATAATATATTTGGTGATTTTATGAATTTTTTATTAAATATTAACGAATACAAAGAAAAAACATCAAGCCAAATATTTGAATCTGAAAAAAAATTTCGCCCTTTTTTTATATCGCTTTTTATTTCATTATTGTTTTTATTTGCAATGTATTTAACTTCTCTAATTTTAACTATATTAAATTGAACAGATCCAAATTTTGTTCAAGCATTTAAGGATAATTTACTTTTAAATGATACAAATAATACTTTAACTCCAGCTAGACTAGAAAATATAGTTCTTCAAACGAAATTAATACAAATATCTCAAGCTTCAATATTATTATTAATAATAACAGCATCATTAGTTCTTTTTGTTAAAAAATTATTTGATTGTTATAAAGAAAAAACTTTTTCAAAACTTTCTATAATGGCATCTATGGTTATTGGTTTAATTGGATTTTATGTAATAGTTAATTTATTTTCTTTTTTCTTTAATCCAAGATTATTTACTTCTTGAAGTGTAATTGATACACTTAATATAGTTGCATCAGGAAGTACAATTTTTATATGATTCTTTATTTCAAGATATATAACTTTAATTAAAAAAATTTCTTTACGTGCGGAAATGTTAGCAAAAGCAAAAGAGCAACAAGCCGGATTTAATGAAATAATTCAACAAGTTAATACATTTCAAACAGATGAAAATAATCAAAATCCTGCTAAAGATATTAATTATGATGTTAGTGGTGAAAATAATGAAAACAAAGAAATTATTATTGATCAAAAAAATGAATTAAACCCTAATGCTTCAAAACTAAAAAATTTAAATAAAAATCAATTAATTCAAATAGCTAATAAATTATCTATTTCAGGAGTTGACTTAATGACAAAAGAAGAATTAATTTATCATATTTCTATTGTAACTAATAATGAAAAAAAACCTGAAAAACTTGAAAAACCAGTAAAAAAAGCTATTAAAAAAGCTTCTCCAAAAACAAAATCTAAAAACGAAGAAGAGCAAATATAGAAAAGATTTAAAATGAAGGAAAAAACATTAATAAATAAGATAACTCAAAAAAAATTTTCTTCTATAATAAATGGTTATTCTCCTTCGGAAGTTGATAAATTTTTAGATGAAATTTGTTTAGAAATTGAAGAATTAAATAATATTAAAAATAATTCAAAAACGAATACATTTGATAAAGAAAAAAAGGAAAAAATTTAAAATTTGTTTACAGATAAAATTATTAACGGATTAATAATTGATAAAATAGAAGCCAATATCCAAAATGGATTTTTATTAAAAGTTTTATCTGATGAAGGCCTTTTATTTATAAAAGCAAAAGGAATTAAAAAACAAGAATCTAAAAATAGAATATCAACAGAAATAGGTGTATTTTCTGAATTAGAAATTTTAGTTTCAAAAAATACTTATCTTTTAAAAAGAGCAACTTCATTAAATGATTATTTAACAAAAATTAGAACCAATTCTATAATTTATAAAAAAATTATTGAAATATTTTCTCTTATAAACGAGAACAATAATAATTTTCTTAATTGATTTAAAACTGTAATGCAAGAAATAAATGATTTTGAAGATGAAATACAATTTATTCAAACATATTTAGTATCCAAAATTTTAGAAGATAAAGGAATTCAATTATTATTTGATAAATGTATTTTTTGTAAATCAAATCAAAAATTATCATTTTTTTCATTTGTTGATGGCGGAATGCTTTGTTTTGATCATGCAAATAATAAGAAAACAAATTTAAAGGAATTAAAAACATTTTATTATTTATCAAAAGATTATCAAACATTTTTTTCTTTAGGTGATTATCAAAACTCTCAAATAGTTTTTTTAAAATTAAAAAACTTTATTGTACAAAATAGCTAAGGTCAAAAATGAAATGGCAAGGGCTAGAGGAATCGAACCCCCACAAGCAGGTTTGGAATCTGCGGTACTACCGTTATACTAAGCCCTTAGTAAAATTATAAAATAATTTAAAATATTTTATAATGTAATGACTAATGAAAAAAGAAACTTTAATAATTGAAAAATATAATCATAATGGAGAAGGAATAGCTTTCCTAAATAAAAAGCCAGTTTATATCTTTGGATCTATAGTTGGAGAAACAATTGAAGTAGATATTATCGAAGAAAAAAATACTTATTCTATAGGGAAAATCAGTAAAATAATTCATAAATCTTTAAAAAGAAGAGAAGAAGTTTTTGAGAATCAAGAATTAATAGGTGGATATGAATTAATTCATATGAATCAGGAAGAGCAGACTAATTTCAAAATAAATAAAATAAAAGAAGCCTTTAAACAAAACGCTAATTTTTTGCTTTCTAATTTAGAAAAATATATCCCTAAAAAAGAGTTTTATTACAGAAACAAAATTATTCTTCATGATGGTTATTTTTACTCTAAAAAAACTAAAGAAAAAATAGAAATAAAAGATTTTAAACTATCAAAAATAAAACCAGAAACCACTTTAAAAGGTGAAGTTATTATTAGAGAAATTGATAATAAAAAAATTGAAGGAAAAATGGGAGAAAAACTTTTTCACTTTATACAATTTAATAATTTTAAAATTAGATTATCTATTTCTTCTTTCTTTCAAGTAAACGATGAAGTTGCTAATGAAATTTATAAAGATATATCATCTGAAATAAAAAAAGAAAAAATAGTTTTTGATTTATATTCAGGAATAGGAATATTTGCTCTTTTAGCATCAAAAGAAGCAGAAGAGGTTTATTCAGTTGAAAATAATACTTTTTCTCATAGTGATGCAAAATGAAATATAAAAAATAATGATATAAAAAATATAACAATTGTAAAGCAAGATGTTATGCATTTTTTATTAGAAACAGATATAAAAGCAAATATAGTTATTTTAGATCCTACAAGAAGTGGACTTAATAAAAAAATATGCAAACTTATAAATGAAAAAATTAAACCAGAAAAAATAATTTATTTATCATGTAATGTTTCAACTCAAGCAAGAGATTTTAATTATTTTAAAGATTTTTATGAAATATCAAAAATAAAAATGTTTGATATGTTTCCTCAAACAAATCATTTAGAAAACTTACTTATATTAAAAAGAAAAATGAATTAAAGTTTTATATTTCCCTTATAAACCTCTTTTATAAAAAAATAAACCATAAGCATTGCTTTGACATCATTTTCACAATATATCTTTAAATCTTCTTGAATTGTTTTTCATTCTTCATCGCCAATAACATCTAAATAACGATTTATAGCCGTTTCCATAGCCATTAAACCATTTTGAACCTCTAGACTACTATAAGGAGCTATAAGTACTTCTAATTGATATTTATTTTGTGTGATAAATTTCTCAACTTTTTTAATAGAAGAAAAGCCATATAATTCTCAAAGAAAAATAGGAGGAGAGTTTTTTGCGCTTGAAACATTAAAATTATCAAGTAAATCAATTGTCATTTCTTCATTAGTTATAAAATCAATTTTTTCTATATACTCATTTACTTTTTCAGTAAAACCCAAAGTCTTGATTAAAACATGTTTCATATCTTTTAGTTTGGAATGTTCATAACTCTTATTATAAACAACATAAAATGAAGCTTCTGGATCATAAATAGCATCAATTATTTTATAGAAATCTTCTATTGAAATACCTTTTGGATCAATAACAATATTTTCACATTCATTAATCATCTTTTCATTATCAGTTTTTATAACCGAAACTTGGTTAATTAATTGTTGATATGGTTTAGTATTTAACATAATTGGAAATGGTAAAGAAAAACCTTCAAAATCATATCAAACAACTTTATTATTTTTTATTTTTTCTATAACTTCATTAATAACTTCATTATTAATAAAATTTTTTTTCTCTAATATATATTTTGTTACAACATTTTCTTTCATTAAATTATTAAAATCATTTTCATTTTCATAAACAGTTAAAAGATTTTTAACATTAATTAATTTACCACTTAGATCAGGAAGTTGAGGATAAAACTTTTTTAACAATTCTTTAAATTGAGGATTTCTTCCAAAACTTGTATTATCATCGTTTAAATTTTTACTTAAAGGAATATTTTTTGAATCTTTAATATTTTTTAAATAAGTTTCAAAACTTTTAAGAACAATTTCTTTATTAATTATTCCTGATCTAATTTTTTCAATTATAGTCTCTTTTTCTTTTTCACCTAAAACAGCTTCTTGTCTTAAATGAACATCGTCATACTTATCTTTTGGCTTTCTTGAATTTTTAGTAGTATTTGCTTTATTTGTTTCATCAAAGGTTAGTTCAATTGAATCTTCTCAATTTTTTTCTTCAATTGTGAAAATAGTAATTTCTTCTATTTCTAGATTATTTTTTTCCGCAACAGAAAAATCAAAAAAACATTTTATGTAATCATTTAATTTAGTTGATACTCCAATCTTAAAGATTGATAATTTTTTTTGATTTTTATCATAAAGAAAAGGACGAGCAATTGCCTCATCATATTCAAAAATAGGAAATAATATTGCATCATAATCATTTATATTTTCTATAAATAATTTTGTTTGATTAATTTTTTGTTCATTAGTTTTCCCTGTAACAAAAAAAAGTTTTTGGTTTTCATATTTTTTTATTATAAAATTTTGAACTTTTTCTTTAACAATTTCAAAACCTTTTTTAGTTATTTTTACAAAATTATTTTCATCATCTTCATCATCAATAGAAATATCTCAATAAATTCCAGAATCTTCATCTTCATCTTCAATAATATTTTTTTCATCTAAAGAATTCCAAACAAAATATGGTTGACAAGTTAAATAATTTTTAAAATGTTTTTCTGTAATTTTATTATTCATAATCTAACTTTAATTTTCCTTCATTTTTCCATTTATTTAAAAGTAATTTATATTCATCTTCATTTTTACATTTTAAATATTCAATTAAATCATGATCTTTAACAATATCAAATTGAGGAGATTCTCCCCTTTGAGTGTAATAAATATATCATTCTTTAACTTTTTTAATGTCGTCTTTAGCAACTTCTTCATCAAATTTATATTTATAATTTTTTAAATATCTTTTTTCAATTGGAAAGTTTTCTGGTTCTAAATAATCTTCTTCTTTTAAAAAGGTTGCTACTATTCAAAACTCTTTAACACCCATTAAATAGGCATATAATTGAGCTTGCTTTAAATATGAAGCAGGGACACCATAAGAATCTCAATTTTTATAGTTTTTTTCTCCTGTTGTTTTTATTTCTATAATAATACCCTTATCTTTTATAAAGCCGTCAGGAATACCACCTATTATTTCATCTTTGTCACTAAAATAGTCATAGTTATATTCTTTAACATCATATGTTTCAACATCTAAAGAAAATTTGTTTCTTAATACATCAATTACCTTTGGTTCAATTGCTATCCCTGCATCAACATATTTCCTATCTAAAACAGGTAAACCAAGTCAAGAAAAATTTGCAAAGGCTGAAAAACCAGATTTATATTCATCAGTATTTAAAACATCTCCAATTGAAGAACCACCAACTTTTTTAAAACCAAATTTCCCTCATAATTTTTTTTCAAGAAGTTTTTTGTGAAAATCTTTTTCTAAAATTATTTTTTTATTTTCTAAATCAAGAAAATATTCTTTACCATTATAAAAATGTCGTTTTGCAAGACTTGCCATAATTTATCCTTTTTCTATTATATTTATTAAATTTTTATAATTTTATTCATATCTATTTTCTTTTAAATATTAAGAATATTTCTATTCTTTAATTTTACTTCATTTAATATAATTTAATAATTTTAAACACTTAATTATTTAAAATTATTATTCTTTTAATATTTAATATGTTTTATAAATAATTTTTAGAATTCGATTTAATATATGTAAAAATATTAATTTATTTTATAATTATATGTATTATTAAATAAGCGTATATATTTAAAGGAGAAAAATGAAAACAATTTTGTCAGTAATTAAAGAAAAAATGGGAAATACAATAGATGAATTTGCCTTCGATGATATTTATCAAGAAGTTGAAAGTCAATTAAATAATCAATGAAAAAATCAATTTCCTGATTTATCTGATGAACAAATAAGAGAAAACAAAATAGGAGAAACCTATAAAATATTAACAATTGATGGTTCATTTATTAGAACTCCTGAAGGACTTTGAAGAAAAAAATAATTTATGCTATTAACAAATGCAATAATAGCAAAATATTTTTGTAAACAAAAACTTTTAGTTTTTATTATTTTCTTTTCATTAGTAGTAATTTCAAATATTTTATTTTATTCTCTTAATTGAGAAATTTTTTTAAATTTTGAAATTTCAATAGGGAATAATTGAACTAAGTTATTAACAATTATTTTATTAACATTTCTTTTTGTTTTTCCTTTTTGACCTCTTGTTTCTTTTTTAATTGATAAAAAGAAATTAAAAATAATTATTAGTCAATTAAGCGAAAGAGATCTTTTTATATATAGTAAAATAAAAACTTCTGAAATATATAAATTAGCATCAAATGCCAGACTTCAATTAACTATTTTTAAAAAAAATGAAAAGGATCTTATTAAGTTTCAAAACTTAATAAGTGATTGAATTAAAAATATTAAGGTAAGAATCAATGTTTAATAATTTAAAAATTGAAGATATTCCTTCCTTTGTTAAAATAATTTTAGAAGAAATTAAATCGAAGAATATTCAATTTGTTTTATTAAGTGGAGATATAGGAAGTGGGAAAACAACACTTACTAAAGAAATTGGAAAACAATTAAACGAAAAAAGCGAAATAGTTTCTCCAACATTTAATTTTATAAATATTTATAAAAACTTTATCCATATAGATGCTTATAATTTAAAAAATAATACCCTAGAAGAGTTTATTGATTATTTTGAAAATAAAATTGTAATTATAGAATGATGAGAAAATTTTAACTTTAATTTTGAAAATTATTTATCAATTAAAATTAAAATTATCAATGAAAACAAAAGAAAATATATAATTAATTATAAAAAATAAAAAAAAGAGGATTTGTGAAAAAAAGAATAAGAACATTAATAAGTATTTCTCCCCTTATAGTAACCCCTATTATTTTATTATCATTTTCTATTCCTAAAATTGTAAAAAATGAAATAAATATTAATCATGATTTAAATTTAGCTTCGCCGAAATTTGTTACAGAAACTATAAAAATAACTTGTAGTCCAGAAGATGCGCAAAATATTGCATCAAATATTTATGAATATCAATTAGAAGATTATTCTCGTGATCTTTATGAAAATGATAAAGAAGCTCCTGGTTATGGGAAAAATAATATAAGAATAAAAGTTATTTCGGTTGATAATTTAGAAGGAACTATAACTTATAAAGCTTTTCCTGAAAAATATTTAGAAAACGGAACTCTTACTAATAACGATTTAGATAATCCAACTTATTTTCAATCCTTTCAACTTGAAGGTCTTAAAAAAGTTATGACTACTCAATTTAAAAGAAATGTTAATATTAACGTTCTTGACTTGAATCCAGTATTAAATAATCAACTACCTTCAAAAATTAGAATCAATCAAATGAGAGTAGAAATAGCAAAAAATATAAATTTATTTTTAGAAACTAATAGTGACTTTTTAAATATTCCTCCTAATTTAAGTGTTAATAATATTATTATTGACCCTACAAGCATTATTGATGATAATCTTAAAGGAGAAAAAAAATTAACATTTAAATTAGATAAATATTTTGATATTTCTGGAAATGAAGTTGATGGAACATCTAGCATTCAATCTCAACCAATTACTTTTAACAATTTTGGAAAAGATTTATTAGGTAATGGTCAAGTTGTTACAGATAAAACAAGTACAATTTTTAAAATAAATCCTGAAACTGATATTTTTGGAAAAGAAAATTTTTCTACACAACTAGCAAGTTCATTTGCAAATAATGAAGTTGAATTAACAAGAATTATTCAACAATATGGTGGATTTCAAATATCATCAGCTTTTAATTTTGATAGTTTTACTTTTGTAACAAAGATGGCTGATAATTTTTTAGGAACAATAGAAATTTCTTTACAAATACCAAAGTATATTGAGAATGGAAAAGTAATTGATAGACCAATTAATATTACAACTCATATTTCAGGATTTGGTCAAGCTTTATTAAATCCTGATCAAGTAACTGGAAACGATATATCTACTTCGATTGTAGCTAAAGGTAATTATGATCTTAATTTAAATAATATAATAGCTTCTAATGCAACAATAGAACAAATTAAAGAAGCTCTTAGCAAAAAACAAATTGTTGTTAATAGTTTAAAAGCAAATGACTTTGATCTTATTTTAGAAGATAGAGATGATAATCAAGGAAGTGCTAATGTTTTAATTGTTGTAAAACAATATATTAAAGATGGAAGATATGTAGATGCAAAAGATAATGAAGCATTATGATTAACTTCTCCTATTAAAATAATTGGTTTTGCACTTCTAGATTCAAAAAATTGAGAAGAAATTTATTTATGATCATTTATCTCAGCTACAATAGCTCTTGTAATCATTTCTGCAGGAATTATAACTTATTTAATGATTAGAAATAAAAAGAAATTAGTTCAATATGGAATAATTGAAAACAAACAAAAAAGAACCCCTAGAAATATTGAGCACAAAAAACAAAATGAAGCTAAATTACTTACTCATACTACAACATATGAAGAATATTATGTTCCATCAATTGATGAGAAGTTAGTAAAAAATGAACGTAAGTTTGATATTGATGAAATTATATCTAATACAACTATTGATTTTAATTCTAATCAAGAAGATACTATTGATAGAATGCTAAACGAAATTGATGATGAAGATCTTTAAAAAATAAAAACTTATTTTTTAGAAGGAATAATATGAACGTGAGTATGAAAAATTACTTGTTTAGATGTTGCTTCATTATTAATTATTAAACGAAAACCATCAACATCTAATTCCTTAATTTTTTTAAGAGCTAATTTTCTTGCAATAGAAATTAAATAATTTAAATCTTTTTCTTTAATTGTTTTTAAGTTTCGTGAATAATTTTTAGGAACAACTAAAAAATGTCCTTCATTTACAGGATTAATATCATAAAAAGCAATTACTCTTTTATTTTCAAAAAAAATATTGCTAGGAATTTCTTTATTTATTATTTTTAAAAATAAATTATTTTCTTCTTTCATATTTATCAACTTCTTCTTTAAGATCTAATTTATATTTTCCATTAGATTTTGCTGTTATTTGATTAAAAATATTTTCTAAAGAATTATTATCAATTATAGAAGATTGCCCACTAGTTATAGGACTAAAATATGGAGCAGATAATTTATTATCTTTTCTTTGACTAGCTGTTAAAGTATTTAAACCTAATTCAGAAAAAACTTTACTTAATTGACTTATTTTATAATCTAAACTATAGTTATTTCAAACAAAAGCTTGTTTAACTTTATCAAATAAAGTATTATCAAATAAATAAAGTAAATTAGAAACTGAATATTTATCTTCTTCAGTTCATTGGAAATCTTCTATAGAGAATTTACCAAAAGGTAAAATTCTACTATTTATTTGAGTAAAATTAATACTTCCATCAACATTTGTATTAAATTTAAATTTAGGAACTAATTTAATAACATAAGATAAATCAAGAGCCTTCTTTTCGTTGTTTAAAGTATTTATTCCTTTTAAGAAATATTTATTATTAGCATCAACATTTTTAATATTAGTTTCATTAGCTAAATCAGATGAAATATTTGCATTATCAGGAATAGCGTTAATATTTCATGTTATTTTAACATTATATTTATAATTAAGACCAGCACCTAAATCTCAATTCATATAAACAGTAATTTCTTGTAAATCTTTTGAACTATTTGAAAAATTAGGAACAATTTGAAGAACAGTTTGTTTTTGTGCTGGATCTGGAAGAATTAAATCGTTTTGAGTAATTTGATATGCTGCTTTTAATGTTGAAGAAGAATTAGGTTTAAGAGTTACTTTATGAAGGATTCCATTATTTACAGTAGAAGTTTGAATAGCATTAATTGCACTTAATTGATCAAAAGAAATTATTGTATCTTTTGTCTGTTCAATAGTTCCAAATTTATTTATAAACCCTGATAAAAATGATTGACTATAAATTAAATTATTTCTATCAATATTTAAATCATTAGTTAAACCTGTCGTATCAAGTTTTAACCCCCCTGAATTAAATCCTTTCATTTGAGAAAAATTAGTATTAAAAATAGTATCACTTGAAGTAATTTTGATATTTTTATTTAATTTTTTATCAATTTCAATTGAAGGTTGTAATTTATTTAAAACTTCTTTATAACTATCAAAAGTTAAAACTTCTTTAATTCCAGTAGGACCTTGAAATTTCTCAATTGTTTTAGCATCTTCAGTTTTAATATTTCAAGCAATAAAAGGAGTAGTATCTACTAAATATTTAATTAAAAAATAGTTAGGATCATTTTCATCAAAATTAGTAGCTTGTCAACCTTCAAATGTTGAAATTGAAGAACCTTGAGGTTTATCTTTATTAAAAGTTGTTCCTCCTAAAACAAATTCACTAGAAGATTGATTAAAATAAAAACTAGTTAAAACCATTTCTAATAATTTATTTTGAACATCAGTTTCTGGAGTGTTATATAACTTTTTAAATGATTCTTCATAAAAGATATTAAATTTAGCTTCAGCACTACCTGGTGTAGCTCCTGGAAAGAAATCATAATCAGCATAACTATTTAAAAAATATTGAGGAACTAAAATATCAGATTTTTCTCATTTTTGAGTTGTTGTATTAAATTCATATATTTGAATATTTGATCAATTTTCTTTAAATTCACCTTCAACTTCTGCTCCATTAACTTGGGCATTAAATCAATTATTATCTTTTGTTTTTTCAAATCCAACTCAATCTTTATAATTATTAAAAATATTTGTTTCAAATCATCCATAAATTAAAGCATTTGTATTTAATGTTGTATTTTTTGAATCAAAATTAATAGTTAAATCTTTTTTAGTTAAATCTGTTAAAAAATTAGAAAGAGCAGTTATTTTAGCGTTTGTTACTTCAGTTTTTAAAATACTTTTTAAAAAGAAAGCACTTATAGTTGATTTTATTCAATTATTTTTATATACTTTTTTAGCCGCTTCAGAAGTTAATTCGGCAATTTGTTCTGAAAAAGAATTATCAGTAAAAGGAATCTGACTACATGATGTTGTAACGGCAACAGTTGCTAAAACTGCTGGAGTTACTAATGATAACGATGGTCATAAAAATTTCTTTCTATTCATTATTTTCCTTTCCCTTTAGTATTTGAAAAAGGTAAAACAGGACCTTGACCAAAATTAACAATTACTATGCTTTTAATTTTATCATTAACTTGTTGCATCATAAAATTCTCATTTCCCCCAATATTAACTGCAGGATCATATACAATTCCGTTATTTAATTTTCAATATCAAAACCCATCATTTAAATCATTACTTCTATAAAAATCATATGAATTTTCAGGTAGAATAACTGTATTTATTAATTCAGTTAAACCTTGCATAGCATCAGAATTTCCTTTTGAAAGATTTAAATTAATTTGACCATTTAATTTAACTCCAATTTGTTTTCTAAGTTCTGTTGCTTTTTGTACTAATTCAGCATCTGTTAAATTTGCATTAGTTTGTTTAATTTTATTTTTTAAAATAGTTAATCAATTATTATTAATAACAAGTCCTGGAGTATCTGCTTGATTTTGGTTATAAGAAATTCCATTTATCAAATCATCATTTTTTAAATTATCATACATTTTATTAATTTCAAAAAAATCTGTTCCATATCAAGAAGGTTGTCCAATTAATAAATCTGAATTAGCTGTATAAAAACTTGCTCTTAAAGCATTATTAATCATTTTAGGCATATTTTGTTCATCAACTTTATTAATTGAATAAATCTTACTTCCTTCATTCCCCATATACATAAAAGTATTAGCACTTAATTTATATAGTGTTCATTTTTTAGGATTAAATATGAAGTTTTGATCAACAAAATTACCACTTGTTCATTGAGCATTATCATAGAATGTTTTTTGTAAAATACTATTTTGATTTATTTTACTTAAAAAAATATTACTATATTCAGTATCAACAATTATTTTCTCAACCTCACTAATAAATTTATTATATTTTGTCATATCAGCATTTACAAAAAATGGAGAATTAGCATCTGTTGTAGGAGGAGTTGTTATCATTCCATTACTTAAATCAATAGTTGAAACTTCAGTTGTAGTATCAGGTGTAATTGTAAAATTATAAGTTACTAATTTTCTTAATTGAGTAAATCATTCAGGAGTTGAAGCATTAACAGTATAGTTTAAAAATTGAAATAATAGTTTTCCTAAAATATTTACTTCTGCAGCCTTAAATAAAGCTTTTGTAGGATCAGCTGCTCCTTCTCAAGTATCACCAGCCATATTTCCTGAGGTTAGTGCAACCATATTTAAATATCTATTAGTATTTTCTTTTGATTTTAAAAGATCTGAAACTTTTGTAACAGGCATTTGCCCTAATAAAGTATTTTCTCCTTCTTTTGTAGAACTACCTTCTGGAGGAGGAGTTGTAGCAGTTCCAAGCGTTTTTATTAAAGCTTCATCTCTATTAATATTAGTTATATTAGGAGCAGTACCTTCAATAAAAGATGAAACTCCAAGGAAATTAATTAAATCAGCAATAGGAAGACCTATTTGGACTTTTCCAGTGCTATCATTATATTCATAAGCTGTTACTAATTTTAAAAATGTTTCTTTAGGGAAGACTCAATTTCCTTCTGCATTTAAAGAAAGATTTAAATCAACAGTAGACATTGAAACAGAACGGAAAGCTTTAGAAAATATTTGTGAAAAAGCAGGTATAGGATTTCTTTTACCTGGTAAATAAGATTTTGTTTGATACACAGTTATCTTACTTGTAGCAGAAGGACTTGTATTGTTTTCTTTTCCATTAAAATATACATAATCAGCAGCTTTATTAAATTGATATTTAGTATCTAAATAAGCTTCACCAACACCAATAACTCCTGTTTTTTCTTTTATTTCTTCAGTTACAGTTCAAGAACCATCATCTTTAACTGTAATTACTGGAGTAATAATATCATAATTAATAATCTCATTAGATTTAAGACTTAAATCAGAAAAAATTCATGATTCTGAATTAAATTCAGCACTTTGGAAAGGAGCAAAAGCAACTTCTTTAATTCTTTGTGATGTTAAAAAATTAACTACTAATGATTCAATATAATTTATATTTTCATTTGCATTATTACCAGTATTAGAATTTAATGGAAGACCATATTTTTCATTAGTTAATAATTCATTTTTTCAACCAGCTTCTCATGTTCCTGGATTTGAATTTTTATAATTAGTTCTATCTTTATCTAGTTGCGCTTGAGCTTCTTTTCTAATTTCAGTTAAAGGTTTTGAAACATTATAACCAAATGCTTCATCTCCTGGACCTGAAGTATCATTTTTAAATTTAGTATTTTTTAAAAAAGCAGCAAAACCTTGATATGCAGCTCTTTCTTGAACATAAAGATATTGTGTTGAAAGATTTTGATATTCATTCATATATTTAGTAAATTCTTTATTAGGAAGAGAATTAATATGATCTAAAATATCGCCAACCGTTGTTCCTCCATTAATTCCGCCTACTATATCTTTATCTGGAGACATTGGTTCTTCAGCTTTAATTATTTGTTGTGTTAAACCTAAAGGAAGACCAATTCCTAAAGCAGTTATTGCTAAAATCCCAGCACCAAAAAATCATTTAACTCTTTTGTCTTTAGGATTTACAACAACATCTCCTCTTTTAATTTCGTTAGAAGAGTTTAAATTAGAAAAAAATTGTTTAATACTTTTTTTATTATTTTTTTCCTTTTTTTCTTTCTTTTTCATTCGTTCTCCTAAAATTAAAATTTTAAAAACTTTTATTTTTATTTTACAACAAATTTGTCTTTTTGTATTTCTAAAATAAAAACCATATTAATATTAGTGGTTTGTTTTACAGTTAAAAATCCTGTCTCGAGTATTAATAAATAATTAAAAAAATATAAAATTTATGCTTTAAAAATATATAAATTGCTGATATTTGATTCTATTTTACTAATTTAACTTAATAATATATAGCATTAAGACTAATAAAAAAATCCAATTTTGATTCGAAAAAAGTTATATTAAATTAGTATATTGGATAAAATTTTGATAATTATTTCTTATAGAAGACATCTATTTTTTTTTTGATATTATTAGTTATTTTTTTAATTAAAAACTAGAACTAAATTTTTTTAAATTTTAATAGGTTTTTATATTAAAAAAATCATATTTTTTAATATAAATACCTTTATAAATGAAAAAATTCACTATTTTATTATATAATTTTATAAAAAAAATTAACAGGAGTTTTTATGATCAAGAAAAATAAGAAAAAAACCTTATTAGGCTTAGGTGTTGGTATTACGACAGCTTCAACTATTGTCTTACCAGCTTTATTATTAGGTCTTAATCAAGAGTCTTTAAATTTAAATAATAAAAATAATAAAAATTATATAGATTCTGCCTGAAAAAATACTAAAATAAGTGATTTAAGTACTTCTCCTATTTTTTGAAACAATAGTACTGTATTGGCAGTTAATTATGAGGGAAGAAATATTAAAGATATTTTAGATGTTTATAATTATAGTCAAAGCAATTCAATATTAAAATATTCAACAGCTATTAATCCTTCTAGAACATTTGAAGTAAGTTTAAGTAAAAATGATCCGGTTTATGCAGAAAAACTTAATGGTACTATTGATGCTGCTGGTCTTGTTAACCTTCAAGCTTCAAAAATAAATGTAGCTTCTTTACAATCAACAGCTATTAAATATGAAAATTTTGCAACAGCAAAGGGAGTAACAGTGAGTGGGAATACACATTGAGATATTTCAGCTTTTCAATCAAATGTAACAGATGTAAATGATAGGTTAGTAAAAGTTTTATTAAGAAAACCATTTGGACAAAATGATTCTTTTGCTCAAAAAACATATGGTACTTCAACTGTTTCACAAGGATTAACTTATGTAACACAATCTCCTTCTGGTGGGGGCGGAATAGGAACTATGCCAGAATTTTATACTCGAAGTGGTAATGGTACTTCTATTAATCCTACTAATCAACCATTAATTAATATGGAAACAGCAGCAAATAATTCTAGTGCAAATATTAAATTTATGCTTTTAGATGTAATAGGATATATGGATGTAAATAATACATGAAACATTTTGCCTAATTTTCAAAATAATTCAACCCAGGGAGTTCCTCAATTATTAGGTGGCACAGTAGATGAAACAAAATTTGACAAAAATTTAACAGCACAGGCAGCATTAGAAAAAGTAATAGTTGATAAAACAAAATTTTTAAATTTACGTTCTATTAATGCTCCAAAATTTTGAGATGAAACATCGACAATAACAGCACAATCTGATGATCGATCAGGGCAAATAAAAATTACTTTTAATATTCAACAAGAAATAAATATAGCAAAACAATATAATAATAATGTTTTTGATAATAGCAATATTTCTAGTTCTCAATTTAAAACTAATGCAGGATTAGATGATAATAACGGTGCAGCTTTAATTAAACCAGGGACTCGTCATTTTGAATATATAATAAAAGGATTTCATTCTACTTTTGATACTAATGCATATTTAATTGAAAGACCAGGAGTAAATAAAAATGTTTTACCTTCTTCTATTACAAGTGTTCAAGCAAAAAATTATGTAAATATTTATCAAAATGGAACACCTGATAATAATATTCCTTCAAACTTTGAAATAACCGTTTCTTCGAAAAACGATGTTTTAGGACAGGCTATTTTTTCTCTTTATGATACAACTACTAAAAAAGTTTTTTCATCAATAGTAATAAAAGGATTTAAAACCTCAAACGTTTTAAAACCTGTAACAGATCCTGTTGCTATACTTGATGATAATAAAACTACTAATAGTGATTCTGGTACTGTTTCAGTAAGACCATATAGCAATAATTGATTAGTAGGTGGTAATTCAACAGCTTTAACTGAACAAGGATTATTAAATGCAATTTTTAATAATCAAGTAATGATTCGTCCAACACCAGTTCCATTTAATAATGGATCATTAATAATTTCAGCAAATATTCCAAGTAGGCTTGGAAATCAATATCATAATTTAACATTACTTTCTCATGAAGGTAAAATTGTTTCATCAGGAGCATTTAGATCTTATGAAGGAAAAGAAATATCAGTTATTGATGTAACATATGATTCACTGAATAAACAAGCCATTGTATGATTTAGACATTCATTAAAATTAAGTGTTGTTGTTTTCCCTTTAAATGAATCTACTGGTCAATTTTCTAATCCTAATAGATTTGAATTAGTCACATATAATAGACCAATAGATTCAAGATCTTTAACAACAAATATAGCGATTGTTCCAATACCAAATATTAATAAAACTGAATATTGAATTGTTAATAGAGCCCTTGTGAAAAATGAGACTTTTACACCAACAAACCAACTTTTAGCTAATAATTCAAATGGTTTAAATCCATTAGTAAGGGTTCAATTTGGTCCTGGTGGTGCAACGTCAATAAAACAATGGGGAACTTTTAGAAATAAATTTGCAGAAGCACTTAAATCTAAACCTATTTCAGTTTCTGTAAATCCTACAAATACTACTGCTAATTTTACAAATAATAGTGTATTTAAAATTCATAATATTTCTTCTAATTTTATTAATGGTAATGAATATTTAGGTGTAGATATGTCTATTTCTTTTGGTGGATCAACATATGAAAATGGGAATAATATTCATCATGTTTTATTTAAGTTCTCATCTGATCCAACAAACCCCTTAACTGCTAGTCCAATAATGAATAATGATAGTTGAACAATGTCTCAAGAATATTCAGCATCTGTTGCTGGATTTACAAATTCTAAATTTTCTGATGTTCCTTTAATATCAACACTTGGTTCATCTGTTTTATCTTTTAATAATCCTCAAAATATCAGTCAAGTTAATGATAAAAATAATAAAGGTTGATTTACACATGGATCATTTTATTCTCAAGACAAAACTTATAACGCTATAACAACAGTGTTACAATCATCATATAATCAAGCACCAAATCCTGTAGTAATTTCTGGTACAACAAATAGTTCGGCAACAAATGATTTTTCAATTCCAACTGGTTATTATAGAAATGTAAATTCTAATCATGATACTTTTCAAGTTCTTCAACAACCATATTGACAAAAAGAAAAAACAGCTTTAAATATTAGAAATTCTGGATATGCTTTTAATGATGCTTCAGGTCCCTCTGCAGGTCCGTTGGCCGAACTTCAAAATGGGAAAGAATTTAAAGAAATATCTTTTACTGATAATTTATGATCTGTAGGTTCTACAAGTAATTCTGGAGGAGCAAGTTTTTCTTCAAAAACATTAGGAACAATTAATTCAACTAATAAAGGCCCTTATAATGCAATTAATATTTTCAAGGATGAAAACGGGAGAGATATAACATCAATACTATATTCTTCAAAAGAAGCAAAATTACAAATTAATCCAAATTCAAATGATGTTACTAATGGAAATGCTCAAACTCAATTAAGATTAAATTCATTTAAACCAAATAATATTCCAATATGAAATACAATAGCTATAAAAACATCAGTATTAGATGCTCAAAATAATCTTTCTTTTACTGAAATTAGAACATTATCAGACAAATTTAAAACTTTTATTAGAAATCAAAAAGTTTTTGCTGATTATATTGTTAATATAAATGATTTAAATTCATTACCATTAACAATGAAAGGTTTTCCTATTTGAAATGATACTAATACTGAAGTAACTGTAAAACTTTCATTTCCTAAATATTATGTTAATGGTGTTCTTACAAATTATAATGCAGATACTTCTATGACTTTTGATGTCAAAATAAGAAACGTAAGGTCAACAACATTAGATGTTTCAAAAACAAATCTTGAAAAAATTGTTTTTGCAGGAAATACTAAAGATATAACAATTACTAATGAAGATCAAGCTTTAGTTTCGGGAAATGGTAATGCAGGGCAAACTAATTTAATAAAAGCTAATGTAGAAATTTTATATAATTTAAATTCATTCGATACAAAATGATATAAAAGAGCTGATTTTATTGCTGCTTTAGCTACTTCTAAAAAGAACTTTTTTTCAGATGATATTAAATCAATACAAATGAAATATTCTGTTAAACCAGGAACAGACTATACAGTTAGTGATGGATCAGAACAAGTAGTAACAACTGCCCAAACAACAGGACTTATTCCATTTATGCATATGGACTCTTATTATGCAGAACTTGTTAGAGTTGGTGCCGGTGATGGGATAGATGTAACTGGAACAGACTCTTCAAATATAACAGCTATTAATTGACCGTTTACAATAGATACTGAATTTAATAAAATAATAGCGGCTGGAATAAAATTCCAATGAACAAATAAATCATCACCAACAAATACTGATTGAATAGACTATAATTTTACTCCAGGAGCAACTAATAAAATAGATTTAGGGGCACCTCCTTATTTAGCTGTTAAAATTGTTGCTGGAAATAATAAAGTTACATTTGATACAGTTAATGATGGGAAAGTAGTAGTAGTAACTCCTAAAAATATTAAAATTTTAATTAATTTATCAGAAGCTGATTTAGAAAAAATTGTTTTTGGTGGGAATACAAAAAATTTAACAATTAATAAAAGTGCAATTACTAATCTTCCTTCATTTGCTTCAATAGCAGAGTTAGAATTTTCAGTTGGTTGAGATCTAATAAATAATGTAGAAACAGAACAAAATAATGAAAAATGATATTCAGAATCAGATTTAATTGCAAGATTAAAAACTTTAGCGACAAATTTATTTATTAAAAGAGCTGATTATCCAGTTGAATTTGCTAATACATTTAAATTAAAAGCAAGATTTATTGTTAAACCAGGAATTACTAATTATGATAATTATATTTTTGCAAATAATCAAAAAGAAGTAAATTACACTTATAACGATACACAAAAATTAACAATTAAAAACTTAATTAATATTTCAGATTTACAAACAAAACTTCAATCAGCAAAAATTACTTTTGGTGTTAATGATAAACCAGATTCAGTAACTGAATTAACTATTGCTCAAATTACAGATGCAGATAAAGCAAAATTAAAAGTTTTAGGAATTGAATTAAAATTTGCTTTTGGACCTTCTAATAATCCTGCTGATTCTGCATATACAGAAAATTGAAATGATAAATTTGCAAACCCAGTTAATCTTGGTCAACCACCAACTATATGATTAAAGTTTTTTGTTCTTTCAACTTCAACAGCAATTACAGAAATTTCTAATCCTTCATGAACTCATAGAGCAATAGAACCTCAAATAGAAAAACCTAAATTTATTGAACTAAATCAAGCAAATTTATCAAAAACTGTTTTAACTGGTTCATCTATTGATTTAAAAATTAATGAAACTCTTTCACTTGTTCCAGGGAATAATAGTAATACTCAAGATGAAGTTTCAGCTCATATTGAAATTATTTATAATATAAATGATATTAAATTAGACGTTACTGATTCAGCAAAAGTTTGATTTACAAAAACAGAGTTAGATGCTATCCTTCCAACATACCCACTTAATATTTTTCTTTCAGATTTACAAAATATTAAATCTAATTATAGAGTTAAAGCAGCATCT
Organism: Metamycoplasmataceae bacterium; assembly: GCA_051654605.1. GTDB lineage: Bacteria > Bacillota_I > Bacilli_A > Mycoplasmatales > Metamycoplasmataceae > UBA710. Next base: position 187,764 of record JBOFYJ010000003.1, read on the forward strand.
GCTAATGAGGGTTGAAGAATTCCAACTACTACAGAACAAGTAATAGATGCAACAAATGTTGAATCATTTATACATACTTCAGTTTATTTTAATGCTCTTAAAGATAAACGTGTAACTATTGCAGGAACAGCTACAAATGTAACAAACGTTATTTTTCCAGATGGATTTGATAAAGCAGCTTTTAAAGTTTTAGAAACAAAAGGTATTGTTTTACAATGAACAACTAATAAAACAGCAGTAAATGATACTGATTGAAATGATTTAGCTTTAGATAATCTTGCTACATATCCAAAAAATATTGGTGTTAATCCATATTTAGCAATGAGAATTACTACAAACCAACCTAATGTTATTACAAGTAAAGATGTATATAAAATAGTAATTGATGTAACTCCATTAAGTATTACTATTGTTTATAGTGTAAATTCACAAACTTTAGTAACTAATTTAAAACCAACTGGAAACACTAGAAAAATAGGTGATTTAAATGAAACATCTTCACTTACAGGTGCTTATCCAGATTATGAACATTTAGAAATTAAATATAAAATAGGAACTACAAAACCAATAGAATTAGTCGCGGGACAAGAATGATATTCATTTACAGAACTTAAAGCAGCATTGTTAAATTACAAAGAATTAATATTACCTAGTGAAAGACAAATTAATGCAAAATACTTTTTAAAAGCTGGAACACCTCCACCTAATCCTAATCCTCCTTCAACATCACAACCATATGTTGGTTATATTATTGAATATTCAGGCGATGTAACAGAAGGAGTTTTAGATATTACAAACTTTAAATCATTTATTGATGTAACTGAACCTCTTGCAAATTTAAATAAAAATGAAACTTCATTTGCTCCTGGTGATTCTACAGAGAAAATTACTGAAATTATAAAAACAGGATTAACTACTGAAGAGGCTAATTTATTATTTGGAACAAATCTTGATTTAAGAGGAGATCTGGCTGTTGATTTAAATAATCCTAATTTTAGTACATACTGATGACAACCAGGTAAAAATACTAATCTTCCACCTAAATTACCTAATAAAGATACTTCTGGTAAACCAGTTTTAATGTGAAGATTTGCTTTAACAACAATTACTGATATAACATTTAATGCAGATAATAATGCAGCAAATACTTCAAATGCAGTTCAATTAAATGTTAATCTTCCAGTTCAAATTCTTATTCAACCAACAGACTATAATACAATTAAAGCAGCTATTGGTGGAAATACTAAAATATTAGTTTTAGATGATGCTATAAATACAGCGGCTATTAATGCTGTTAAAACTAGAGAAAAACTTTCAGCAGATGTTCCATTACAAATTCTATATGCAATTGGTGGAGGAACTAGTACAGATGGTCTTCCTCTTGATGACGCTGATCAAACAAAAACATGATTCACTTTAACTGAATTTAAAAGATTATTATCTACTAAAACAACTGATTTTGATACAAACCAAATTAGAGCTAAATTCTATATCGACCCTAGTTATTCAAATGCAGGACAAAAATATATTCTTTCAACAGAAGTGCCAGAAACCCTTCAAGCACAAGATTTAACAGCCGCAGCAAAAGTAAAAATATTTATTAATAAAGCAAATTATGATACTTCGCCAGCAAAAATTACTGCAACAGGAAGTTCAGATGATTTAACTATTATAATTCCAGATGAATTAAAACCATCTCCAAATGGACAGTTATCTCCAGGTCTTGAACTTGTTTGGTCAATAGCAGCAAATCCTCAATTATCACAAATAGAACAAACTAATAATGCTACTTGAACTTCAGTTCTACCAACAACTTTAGAACCTACTATTAAAAAATTATCAGTAGCTTATAGAGTTAAACCAGCTTATACACTTGAAACATCAGCTAATAAAGTTTATTCAATTGATACTTCAAAAATATTTACATATATAAATGTACAAAATATTTGATTAGACCAAATTGTCTTTTCAGGAAATTTATTTAATGCTACAATTAATGAAACTACATTTCAAGCTAATTTAGCAACAATTCCAGGTGGGGAATGAGTTAGAATTCAATATACAGTTGATGATAAAGAATGATTATCACAAACTGATTTTGTTGCTAAACTAAAAACACTAGAAGGGGCATTAGATGCTAATAACTTTATTCTTTTAAAAAATAAAGTTAAAGCAAGATATTCAATTGATCCTTCTAAATTTGTAGAATATCGTTTAAAAGTTGATGGAACTGGCATTATAAATACACCATTTGTTGAAGATCCAACATTATTTAGACAAATTTTATCTTCTGCTGTTAACAATGGATTTAACGGATATATTAATTTATCTAAAGTTCCTGATTTTGATACAACAGGATTTAAAATAACAGGAACAAATGCAGTTCCAATTCTTGAATTTACTGCAGCAGGAGCGAAGTTAGCTTCACAATTTGCTCCTTATCAAGATCCAGCTATTACTCCATTTGATATTTACTATACAACCAAAAAAGGAACAGGTAATGGTGATTTTACTTTAGATGATAATCATAAATTATTTGGACCAGCAGGATTTAAAACTACAGGGTTCGATCCAATTTCAACTTCTGTAACAGATCAGTTCTTTGGAATTAAAATAGTTGCAAAAACCGGATATCAAATTTATAAAGGTGGAACTCTTCAAAATGATGGTTGAAGTTTTAGTGCTCCACTTAGCATAAAAACAATTAAAGACAATCCTTTTGGTATAGATAAATTAGTAGTTAAATTTGATGGATATCAAGGAGATGGGACAACTAATTTATATACATCAACAGTTCCACAACAATTAGCTTCGGCTGTTCTTAATAGAGATACTGATTTAGTTGATCAATATTATATTGAATTCCATATAAGTAATACTCCTTTATCAGGGGGAGAATTAGATAATCTTCCTGAAGATAGTTGAATAAAAGTAGGTGCTCCTGATGGTCAAGGAGGAACTATTCAATTCCCTTCTAATTTAAAAGTAGGACAATTTGTAGCAGGAAGAATTAGAATGAGAGAAAACTCTACATTCGAAATTAAAGATATTAAAGTAAATGATTCACTTTCTACTAAAGTAATTGGATTAAAAGTTAATGAAAGTAAAATTGTAATTGCTGCTCCTCAATTAAGAAATAATGAATATTCAAATCAAAGTAGTTTAATTGATGGTGATATTTATATCAATAGAATAAATGTTGAAAAAGATGATAAAGATAATTATTTAGGAGTAGATTTAGTTCTACAAGTAAGAACAGAATTTTACACAAGACCAGATGGGAATTTTGTTTTAGATAATAATGCATTACCAATTGTAAAAAGAAAACCTACAGCATTTTATGATGTTATTGGTCCTGAAACAGGAAGCCCTTCATCAGAAGTAAGGGTTTATTATACAGATAGTACTAAAACAATTCCATCTGATCCATTAGAAACAGGATCTGTAAAAAATCTTGATTTAACTGAAGTTCCAGATTCATTAGCAACCTTTATTTATAATCTTAATTCAGGTGCTGTAAATGTAAAACAAGGAATATTATTCCAAAATCAAACATTTACAATAAATATCAAAGCTAAACCAGACTTTGTTTTAGATGGTTCAACAGCAAAACCTTTAACTCAAACAATTACTAATGCTAAATATCCATTAAATACTAATCATAATCTTACAATGTCTGTTCAAATTCCTGATCCAATTAAATATGAAACTAAAGGGGAAGCTGTTCCTCAAAATGGAAAAGCATTTATTACAAGTGATACTGCTATTAAAATTCAATTTATAGAAGATAACGGAAATACAAGTAATACTCTTCAAGGAGAAGAGGCTTTTAAAAGATTAGAACAAGAATCTAAAGGAAAATTAAGAATTCAAGTAACTTTAAAAAGAAAATCTAAAGATGAACAATTCTTTTATAATGGAACAAGTCTTAACTTATCACAATTACAAGATTTATCAAATGGAGATAGAGTTTTAATAGGTCTAGTTCCATCTGATCCTAACTTTGTTTTAATTGGACCTTCTTCTTCAATTGCTAGCTGAACAGTTAATCAATTAGAAATAGCTGCTCCTAATACAGATATTTTTAAAGATTTAAAAATAGTAACTAACATTAATGGAAGTGATTCTATTTGAGATGGACAAGGAACTTTCTTTGTGGCTGTTAAAACCGGAAATGGAAATCCTCCTGAAGATCTTTCAGATGAATTATTAAATC
>JBOFYJ010000004.1:0-6040 GCA_051654605.1 Metamycoplasmataceae bacterium
TATTTCAACGGATTCTAATAAGTTTGTTGAATCTAAAGATAGTATTGAGATAAATAAAAAAGAAATTATAGAAGAGTTAACATCTGATAAATATGAAGGCAGATTAGTTGGAAGTCAGGGGAATAAATTAGCAGAAGAATATTTATATTTGAAATTTGAAGAATTAAATTTAAAGCCTGTTTTGAATAATAATTTATATCACAACTATGAGCAAGAGGTAAGTGATACTTATGGAGCAGTTGATGAGAATAGCAAAACAAGAATTGCAAGCGTAAATAATGTAGTTGGGAAAATTGAGGGAAAGAATAATAAAAAGGCTATAGTTGTTTCAGCACATTTTGATCATATAGGTAAACAAAATGGAGAAATTATTAGAGGAGCAGTTGATAATGCTAGTGGAGTAGCTGTTTTATTAGATTTAGCATTAAGCTTAAAAGAGGAAAATTTAGAATCAGATATAATATTTTGTGCATTTAATGGAGAAGAGAAAGGTTTAAGTGGGAGTCAAAAATTTGTTGAAGATATAAAAAAAGAGTATGAGAATATAATTAATATAAATATTGATTCAGTAGGATATAAAAATGGTGGAGATATAATCTTTTTGCAACAAAAAAATTATGAAAAAATATATTCATTAATGGAAGAAAGTTTAAATTTAAATGATATAAAAATAAATAAAGATGGGAAGTTAATGGGTGTTTCAGATAATAAAAATTTTGAAAGAAATGGAATCTCTAATATATGTTTAATTGATGAAAACGTAAAAGAAGTTATCCATAGTGTAAAAGATACTGAAGATAAAGTAGACTATAGTAAATTAGATAATTTAGTCAAGTCAGTTAATTATTTTATAAAAAACTATAAATTTTAGTTAACATATGGCATAATATAACAAAAAAGGAAAATAATATATTTTTAAAAGATTATAGAGGGGGATAAAATGATTTTAAAAAAAGTAATTGCATTAACATTAATAACAAGTAGTTTAACAGGAATAGGATTAAGTTTAAATGCTAACGCACAAACTGAAATTCCTAAGGATGGAATACAAACAGTAGAAACAGTAAGTAATCCAAAAATAGCAGGAGTTTTTAAAGTTACAGCTAAATCAGGAGCAAATATTAGATCAGGAGCAGGAACAAACTATAAAATAGTAGCAACTGCAAGATATGGAGCAGAGTTAGATTTTATGGGAGAAGATAGAAAAGGATCTGATGGTAAATGGTGGTATAAAGTTAAAGCTGAAAATAGTAATACAGTTGGCTGGATAAGTGAAACAACAGGGTGGTTAGGATAAAGAGATATATAAATAATTTTAAGAATAGTACCTATATATTAGGTACTATTTTATTTCGCTAAAATACCAGTAAGCGAAATTCTTGTTTATAAAAATTAAATAAATTACCGTATACGGCTATTTAAAGCACCTTTTTAGGTGCTTTTTTCACGTTCTAATTGAGAATTTAAACTATAAAAAAATAAATTTAATTGAGAATATGAAAAAAAGAGAAAATGTTTAAAAAATAGAAACGTAATATTTACCAATTGTCCAAAACTTTTTGGATGGAAAGTAGAATATTTACTATATAGACTAATTTAAATTAAATGGAGCAATCCAAAAATAAAATAAAAAATTAGGAGTTAAATTCAATATTTACAATTTGTTTACAAGAGTTTTTGCAAAAACTTCTGAAAAAACATCATATGTATATATATAAGGGTTTTTTGGTTTATTTAATTTTTAAAATTAAGTAAAGACAAATATTTATGTAGCAATAGCTAAAAATAATAAGAAATAATGTTTAATACTGGCTTAATAGTAATGGAGAATTAAACATTAATAGGAGGAATTAAAAATTAAAAAAATACTTTTATATTTATAAAAGTAAGAAAGAAGAATTAAAAAAAATTAAAAACTAAAATAAATTTTTGGGGGAAAGTTTATAAAAAAATAGTTTTAGAGTAAATTTTAATTTTAACTTAAAGACTTTACTTAACATAGAGAAAAAGGGAAAAAATAATAAGGAAAAAATTAAAATTTAAAAGAAAAAGTAATTTATTAAAAAAATTTAGTTTTAACTAAAAAGAAAAAGACCTAAAATTTTTTATTGCAGGAGCAGAGCGAGGGTGATAAAAAATTTTAAAAAAATCATAAAAATTTGCAGATAGGAGCGAAGCGAGTAGCTACAAATTTTTAAATTTATGCTTTAGCCATATAAGGCTAAATGCAGAGCGCTTAGCCTTATATGGCTAAAGCATATTTTGCTAAAAATTTATTTTTAGCAAAAAGAATTTGGTCTATTTTATAAAAATAGCAAATTTCTTTTTAGGTCTCATGGATTTACAATTATTACAAATTGTGTTGTGTTCTGTGATTGTACCGGATCAGCCTGAAGCCAGTAATACCAGCTCTTTGACAATTTTTTAAATCTAATTTGTCTTGTCTGCATTAACGGAGTTAATGCAGTATTAATGATGCGACAAAGCAATAATAAATACTATATTACTAATAAAATTGAAAAATATAAGGTGCGAAGCACCCGAAAAAATTGAGGAGGAAAACATATGGCAAGGGTAAAAAGTAGGTCGATAAAACAGCAGTTATATTACACAATTAATCAAAATTTTAAGGAAGGAATGGACAAGCACAGTTTAAAAAAAGATAAAAAAATGGACGGAACTAGAATTTTTTCTTACGCAGACAGAAAAAATCTTGTGGACTTTACAGCCAATTTTGCAAATTGGATGGCAATAACACATAAAGAAATTAGAAAAGCCAAGGATATAAATTCTGCATGCGTCCAAGAATTTTTAGATTTTAAAGGCAAAACTTGTAGCAAAAATACAATAGAGCAGTATATGTCTAAGGCAAATAAAATGCAAAGGCTTATTAATAAAACGTATAACTTAAATAATAAATTGGATATTAGATTGCCGGAAAAAATAAAACACAAGCAAAAAATACGGGATAAGCAGATGGAGATAAAAGACTGGGAAAGTTTAAAAAAGATTGTAAATCCTAATACAAATAAAGCGTTGGATATAGCCAGATACTTCGGTTTACGGGTTAGTGCAGTTGTAAAACTAGAGAAAAGAGATATAAATTTAAAAGAAGGATATGTAAAAGTTGTAGATAGTAAAGGTAAAAAGACTAGAAAAGTAGATATCATAACAGATAGACAAAGAGAAGTAGCTAAAAGGCTATTTAATAGTGTAACTGGTGCAACACAGAGGATAGTTCCTATACAGGCAGGTTCGGTTAATAGAGAAATTAATAGAAAAATGCAAGAACTAGGAATAAAAAAAGACTACGAAAAGACAAGCACCCATGCAGTACGTAAATTATATGCCCAGGAGACCTTTAATAGGGTTAGAGAAGAAGGAATGACTGTTATGGAAGCTAGAGAATACACAAGCGATCAGCTAGGGCATACGGAGGAACGTGGGGATATAGATGAGGAACTTATGAAAACTTATATTAGAAGTTTAAGGTAGAAATAATAGTACATATGTGACGGAATATGATAGAATATATACAACAGAATAAAAAAATGTACGGATAACGCAAAAAGAGTTCTCAACCCGTCAAAATTGAAACTCTTTTTTAGAAACTATCTAAAGTCCATAGAGGACTTTTAAACTTTTTTAATTATATTATTATAATAACAAATAAGAGTTTAAAAGTAAATATAGGAATTTGGATAAGTTGCTAGTTCGTGGAAAGAGGAAAATATGGGCAACTTGGCCAAAAAAATTGAAAATGAAATTAAATCTTTAGGAGATTTAAAAGTTTTAAATCCTAGAAGATTAGAGGAAAGTATAAAATTTATAGATAAAATTCACAGAGATGATGATGGATTTATAACAGCAGCATTAAAAGATGAAACTGGTTTTAGCCAATGGCATTATAACTTAGAAAACTTGAGTGGAGCAGTAGAGCAGGTACACAGGCAAAAAACAGATAGTTATATTAGTATTAATAGTTTTTATATTCCAGTTAGAAATACCAATAATATAAGAAGAATTAATGCTCTTTACTTAGACATAGACAATCATAGTCGCATTATAACAGCGGAAATGGTACAAGCATTAATAAAGCATTTAAAAAAGTATTATTATAAGAAAAATATTCCAGAGCCAACAATAACAGTATTTACAGGTAGAGGAATTCAGCTTTTATTCTTATTAGAAGATTTACCTAAACAAGCATTAAAATATTGGCAGAACATTGAGAATGAATTAGCTAAAAGATTAAAGAAATTGAACTTTAATGGATTTGAGCTTGATGAAAGCTGTACAGATGTAACAAGAGTATTTAGATTACCAGGAACTATAAATACAAAATCTAAAGCATATGCAGAAATTATTGAAATCAATGATAATGTATATAGACTTGATGAATTAAAAAAAGAATACTTTAAATATGTGCCTAAGACAACTAGAAAGCGTAAAGCTAGGGTTTTAAATATAACGGCAGGTCAAAAAGGTCTTAATATTCATGAGTTGCATTGGAAGAGAAGAGAAGATATAGAAAGGTTACAGAATATTAGAAATGGTGAGTGTAATGGATATAGAGAGCTTATGTGCTTTCTATATAGATATTATGCATGTTTAGTTGAAAATAACGGTGATGAAGCTTTAGATAGAATGCTTAAGTTTAACCAAAAGTTTAGTGAACCACTACCACTTCATGAGGTTATAAAGGCTACTGAAAGTGCAGAAAAGGCTTATAAAGCCTACATAGAAAGTCTAAAGAATAATAAAGGTGATATAACAGTATTTGAAAATGGAGAGTTTAAATTAAAAGGATACAATTACACTAATGCTAGTTTAATAAAGCTTTTAAAAATAACAGAAGAAGAGCAAAAAGAGTTACTAATTCTAATAAGTGTAAAAGAGAAATATAGAAGAAATAACATTAGAAGAAACAATATTAGAAGAAATAATGATGGATTAACAGGAAGAGAACAACAGAAGCAAGATATTATAAAAGCTATTAAAACCCTTAAAGTACAAGGGGTTAAGCAAGTTGAAATTGCTAAGAAATTAAAGATAAATAAAGCAACTGTAAGTAAATATTTAAAGTTATAAAAAGTTGCCTGAAATGGCTCTACATATTAGTGTGTGTTCTTCCTTTAGGGAGAACACCTCCTATTATTAGCGATTACTTCTCTATTTTAGGGGGTTTTAGCTTATTTTTAAATTTCTAAAATTTCAGGATATTATAAAAATTTAAAATCTTATCTCATTCAATATTAATTTTATAGGCTACTTGGGGTTAGTGGGATATTTTTTGGCTTTTGGGTAGAGTAAAATATATGTAAGACAAAAAGGAATTATTGTAAGACATAGAGAATATAAGGGTTAAGAGAATCTTTAGGGGATAAAAAAATGGGTGTAGAAAATAAGAAAAATGATAGTCTTACAATACGGATAAAGCGTAAGACAAAAGAAGATTTAAAGGAATTGGCTAATAATAAAGGTCTTACAATTTCAGAATTAGTAAATTCACTTATCACAGAGCAGTTAGAAAGAGAAAATTTCAAAAATAGTTGTAAAGATCAGATAGAAAAAAGAAGTGGATCAATGGAAGAAAAGATTAAAAAATTAAAAGAAAAAATGAAATGGTAAAGTTAATAATTAAAATGAGGGGATGGTTTAATTATTAATCCAAGGAGTATCTATTAGTTGATAGGTACTCCTTTTTTTGAAAGAAAGTTTATCTAAATTTTCGTATTGATTAATAAATTTAAGATGTGGAGAATATTATAATTATTATTAAGTAAATAAGGAGATTGAGATGAAAAAATATATAATTATTGGAATAGTAGCTATAGGAACTTTATTACCTATGACGGGGTGTAATAATATACAAGCTCAAAATGCAAATAAAAAAGAAGCTATTTCAACGGATTCTAATAAGTTTGTTGAATCTAAAGATAGTATTGAGATAAATAAAAAAGAAATTATAGAAGAGTTAACATCTGATAAATATGAAGGCAGATTAGTTGGAAGTCAGGGGAATAAATTAGCAGAAGAA
>JBOFYJ010000005.1:0-1013 GCA_051654605.1 Metamycoplasmataceae bacterium
CAGGTCGGAACTTACCCGACAAGGAATTTCGCTACCTTAGGACCGTTATAGTTACGGCCGCCGTTCACCGGGGCTTCAATTCGGAGCTCTCACTCCTCCTCTTAACCTTCCGGCACTGGGCAGGTGTCAGCCCATATACGTCGCCTTACAGCTTAGCATAGACCTGTGTTTTTGTTAAACAGTCGCCTGAGACTCTTCACTGCGGCCTCTCATAGCTTTGCGTCGCGTGTACGCTCACCATAAAAGGCACCCCTTCTCCCGAAGTTACGGGGCTATTTTGCAGAGTTCCTTAACGAGAGTTAGCCTGTCCGCCTTAGATTTCTCATCCTGACCACCTGTGTCGGTTTGGGGTACGGGCACTAATATCTTTAAAACGCTTAGAAGCTTTTCTCGGCAGTGTGGTATTTGCACCTTCCATCTTACGACTCCTCATCACACCTCACGTTTAGTCTAGCGGATTTTCCTACTAGACCACGCTACATGCTTGAACTGGCACTTCCGTTCGCCAGCGTGCATAACCTCCTGCGTCCCTCCATCACTTGATATCAGTGGCACAGAAATATTAATCTGTTTTCCATTCGCCTACGCAATCTAGCCTCGGCTTAGGACCCGGCTTACCCAGGGGAGACAAACTTTACCCTGGAACCCTTGGTCTTCCGGCGTGGGGGATTCTCGCCCCCATTCTCGCTACTTATTCCTGCATTCTCACTTCTGATACCTCCAGAGTCTCTTGTCGATTCTCCTTCAACGGCCTACAGAACGCTCTCCTACCAGTCGCTTACGCAACTCCACAGCTTCGGTTTATAACTTAGCCCCGTTACATTGTCGGCGCAGAGACTCTCGACCAGTGAGCTATTACGCACTCTTTAAAGGTATGGCTGCTTCTAAGCCAACCTCCTGGTTGTTTGTGAATCTCCACCTCCTTTCCCACTTAGTTATAATTAGGGACCTTAGCTGGTGGTCTGGGTTGTTTCCCTTTTGACCATGGAAGTTAATTCCCATAGTCTCACTCC
>JBOFYJ010000006.1:0-1651 GCA_051654605.1 Metamycoplasmataceae bacterium
GCTGATGTTAAGGATTTAATAATCACAGCTAAAACAACATCTAAACTTACAAAAGATGATATTGCTGCTTTAAAAGGGGCAAATAATAGCGCTCAATTAGCCGCTCTTAATAAATTATTTGGAGGAAGCGGACTTACTTCAGCTAATCAAGATAAATTTATTATTTCAGTTGATGAAAGCAAAAAAATAGTTACTTTAACTGCAAAATCTGGTTATACAATTAATGGTCAAAATACTTTAGCATCAAAACCTTATACAGACGATGTAACACCTCCTACAGATACAGATTTAAAAATTACAGCCCAAACAACAGCGGCAACTCTTACTGAAACTGAAGTTACTAATTTAACATCAACAAATAATAAGGATAAATTAGCCGCCCTTCAAAAGTTATTTACAGGTGCTGATCTTAAGATAGATAATTTTGGTAATTTTGATGTTTCAGTTAATAGAGAAACAAGAAAAGCAACTTTAACAGCTAAAACAAATTTTACAATTAATGGGAATAAAATATTAGATTCTCTTCCTTTTACAATCGCACTACCAGAAGATCCTAATTTAACTATCACAGCTAAAACAGAAAAAGTAGAACTTACAACAATTGATCTTTTAGATTTATCAGGGAATGAAGTTCCTAAACAAAAAATAGTAATCAATAAATTATTTAATGGAATTACCGATTCAAATTTTAATAATTTTACTTTTGCAGTAGCTAGTTCTGGAAATAATGTAGTTTTAACAGCAAAACCAGGATTTAACTTTTCTGGAAATCAAACATTAAGTAAAAATTATAGTCCTATAAATAGTGCTATAAATATTACAGTAAAATCTGGTACTCCTAGACTAACAAAAATAGAAATAGCAAAATTAAAAGAACCACCAATTCCAGCTAATGCAGCAGATCAATTATCATTACTTTCTAGAGTATTTAATGGAATAGATTCAACAAATCAAAATTTTTTTACTATTGAAGTAGATGAAATATTTACTACTATTGCATTAAATACAAAACCAGGATTTGTTATTGGAACAGATCCTAATTCTAAGTTAACACAAATAGTTTCAATATTTCAATATAATAGAATTTAATAAAATATATATTAATATTCATTTATAAAACAAAATTTTTAATGATTAAATCATTATTAAATGTTTTTTATTAATAATAATTATAGTAACTCTATTATTGTTTGTAATTTTTTATACTACTAATATACCAATAGATTTATATATAATAATTTAATTATTAATTTTTAAAATATTTAATAAAAGTTTTAAATAAAATAACTTTATTAATTATAACTTTAAGAATTTAAGAAACTTTATTTTTTTATTTAAAAAGTTTAATTTTGATTAAATTTTATTCTTGTAAAATATTAAAATTTACTTTTTTTTTTTTTTTATTTTGAAAGTATTATAATTTATTTAAATTAGGTTATAAATAAAAACAAAATTTTTTAAAAAAAGAGGGAATATGAATAAAAAATTATTAATTTCATTAAGTTCTTTATCAACAATAGCTATCGTAACTCCAGTATTAGTTTTAACATCTTGTGCTAGCGATACACCAGCTGATGTTAAGGATTTAATAATCACAGCTAAAACAACATCTAAACTTACAAAAGATGATATTGCTGCTTTAAAAGGGGCA
>JBOFYJ010000007.1:0-219467 GCA_051654605.1 Metamycoplasmataceae bacterium
AAGGTGAAATAGTAATAGAAAGTAATTTATTCCAAAATATTGAATCACTTAAACTTTCATATACAGGAACAAATGGAGCCGGAATATTTAATATTAGTAATCCAGGAATAACAGAAGAATTACTTGCTCAAGGAATTATCATTTCTTGATATAGAAATGGTCAATTAATTTCTCCTGATCAATCAATTGCAATGTTATCAAATGGAGATATAATTACTTATAAATTAACAACAACAAGTCCAACATTAGTAATTAAAAATAATATTACAAATTCATATATAGTTTCAGGACTAATTGAATCATCTAACTTTATTTCAACAATTGCAACAGCAATTGGGGTATCAGCCGGAATATTAACAATTATTGTTATTGCCGCTCCTTTAACTTATAGAAAATTAATGAAAAATAAACTAGAAGGAAAAAGAAGTAAAAGAGGTTAGAAAATAATCTTATTTACAAAATAATAAAAATAGCAAAGTAAAATTTGCTATTTTTTTATATAAAGTTAGTAAAAATAGCAATTAATTTTAAAATAAATTATAATAAAAGAAATTATATTTTAAGGGCTTAATTATGCAAAAAGATTACAAAAATACTTTACTCCTTCCACAAAGCGAATTTTCAATGAGAGCAAATCTTGTTGAAAAAGATATACATTTTTCAGATTTTTGAAAAAAAATAAATTTATATAAAAATCTTCTTGAAAAAAATAAAAATAATCCTTCTTTTATTCTTCATGATGGTCCTCCTTATGCTAATGGAGATATTCATATTGGTCATGCTATGAATAAAATATTAAAAGATATTATTGTAAGATATAAAACATTAAATAATTTTTATTGTCCTTATGTTCCAGGATGAGATACTCATGGACTACCTATTGAAAATAAAATGCTTCAAGAAGGAAAAAGAAGTCATAAGGATTTAGATCCCTTAACTTTAAGAATAGAAGCTGAAAAATATGCATTAGAACAAATTGAAATTCAAAAAAATCAATTTGAAAAACTTAACCTTCTTACAGACTTTAAAAAAATCTATAGAACACTAGATCCTTCTTATGAAGTAAAGCAATTAGAAATTTTTAAAAAATTAATAATGACCAAACTTATATATAGAGGTTTAAAACCAGTTTATTGATCTCCTTCTTCTCAATCAGCTCTAGCAGAAGCGGAAGTAGAATATCATGATCATCGTTCTCCATCAATCTTAGTTTCTTTTTTAATAGAACAAGGACATGGTAATATTGAAAAAAATGATAATCTAATTATTTGAACAACAACACCATGAACATTATTAGCAAATAGTGGTGCAGCAATTGGAAAAGAAATTAAATATATAAAATTTTTATATAATAGTCAAAAATATATTGTTGCAGAAGAATTATTTAAAAAAACAATTGAAGAACTTAAATGAGAAAATGTTTCAATTATTTCATTAATAAATAATGATGACCTTATAAACTCAAAATATCGTTCTCCATTAAATAATTTATTATGTCCAATTGTTTATGGACATCATGTTTCACTAGAAGTAGGAACAGGAATAGTTCATATTGCTCCACTATTTGGAGAAGACGACTTTTTAATTGGTAAAAAAGAAAAGCTAGAAATGATTATGCATATTGCAGATGATGGAACAATTAATGATAGTGCTAAAATGTTTAATGGAATCTTTTATGAAGATGCTAATAAGGAAATTGGATTATTTTTAGATGAGAAAAAAAATCTACTATCACTTAAATTTATAAAACACTCTTATCCTCATGATTGAAGAACAAATAAACCAATTATTTTTAGAGGAACTCCACAATGATTTGTTTCGATAAAAGATATTAAAGATAAAATAATCAAACAACTTGATAAAGTTAATTTTTATAATCAATGAGGAAAAAAGAGAATGAAGTTAATGATTGAGAATAGAGATGAATGAACTATTTCTCGTCAAAGAACTTGAGGAGTTCCTTTAATTATTTTTTATGATGAAAATAAAGAACCAGTTTTAATTGAAGAAATTTTTGATTACGTAATTTCTCTTGTAAAAGAAAATGGAACAAATATTTGATTTGAAAAAACAGTAGATGAATTATTACCGCCAAAATATAGAGGAAAAAATTGAACTAAAGAAAATGACATAATGGATGTATGATTCGATTCAGGATCATCATTTTATGCCGTTGATATTGATAGTAAAACAACTTATCCTTATGATTTATATTTAGAAGGAAATGATCAATATAGAGGATGGTTTAACTCTTCACTTATAAATTCTGTGGCTTTTAATAATACAGCACCATATAAAGGAGTTATTTCTCATGGATTTGTTTTAGACCAAAAAGGAAATAAAATGTCTAAATCAAAAGGGAATGTTGTTGATCCGCAAAAAATTATTCAAAAATATGGTTCAGATATTTTAAGATTATGAGTTGCAAATAGTGAATATATTTCTGATATTTCAATAGGAGATAATATCTTAGAACAAAATATAGAAATTTATAGAAAAATAAGAAACACTCTTAAACATATGTTAGGAAATATTTTTGATTACAAATATAAAGAAATATCTAAAACAGGTCTTCATCTTTTAATTGAAGAAAGACTTAATAATGTAAAAATTCGTGTTAAGAAATATTATGAAAACTATAATTTCATTTCAGTTGTTAAGGAATTAAATAGTTTTATAACTGATTTATCTTCTTTTTATTTATCAGTTACTAAAGATATTCTTTATTTAGAAAAAGAAGATAATAACGAGAGAAGACAAGTTCAAAATAATTTATATCAAATAATAGAATTTATTTTAATTTCATTATCTCCTATAATTCCTACTACTTGTGAAGAAGCATATCAATTTTTTAATAAAGAAAATAAACAAACTTCTATTCATATGGAACAATTTTATAAAACTAACAAAGAAGAGATTTTTGTAGAAGAAGAAAAATGAAAAGAATTTTTTACTTTAAAAAATCAAGTTTATAAAGTTATTGAAGAAAAAATAAAAGAAGGTTATATAAAAAGGTCTAACGAAGCAGTTGTTAATGCTCCATTAGAATCTGAATTTATTAAAAGTCTTAATTTAAAAGATCTTTTAATGATAATTGAAATTAAAAATGATTCATCTATAAGTATTGAAAAAATAGATTCTTTTAAATGTATTAGATGTTGAAATCATTTTAGAAAAGAAGAAATAAAAGATGATTTATGTTCAAGATGTAAAAACGTTGTTTTGCCATCTTCTAAATAAACAGTGTTTTATATGTCTGTAAGTATTCTTTTCCTTTAAAAGTAATTGTTCTACCTCTTGAACTTTTTATAATATAGCCATGATTTAATAATTCAGGTTCAATATCATTTTCAATAACTCTTTTATCATCATTTAAAAGCGATGAAATCGTATTAATAGATAAACCTCCCTTAGCAAAATTTTGGTTTAATATTTTAAGGTATTGAATGTGATTATTATTTAATCCATTTTTGTAAAGTGATAATGAGTCAAAAACCTCATAAATTAAATTATTTGTTAGATCTTTATATTTATAAAAAATAAAAAAATCAAATACTCTTTTAAGAAGTCTATTAGCAATCCTTGGAGTAAAATTAGAATATTTAGCTATTATTAATGCTTGTTCATCACTAACTTTAAAATTTAATTTTTTAGCAGAATTTAAAATAATCTTTTTAATTTCTTCGTTAGAATATTTTTCTAATTTTAAAACAAGACCAAAACGATCTTTTAATGGTTTAGAAATAAAAGAAATTTTTGTAGTTGCAGCTATCAATGTAAAAGGATTTACTTTCATCCTCATTATTTTTCTTTCACCATCAGGACCTATAGGAATATCAATTACATAATCTTCTAAAATAGAATAAATTAATTCTTCTAGATTTTTACTCATTGTATGAATTTCATCAATAAAAACGATATCTGCTTTTTGCAAACTAGCAAATAAAGATAATATATCAGTTTTTTGTAAAAGTAAAGAACCTTGAATATGAATTATATTTCTTTTGGAAAAATTAGCTAATATATTAGCTAATGTTGTTTTTCCAAGACCTGGCGGACCATAGAAAAGAATATGTTCAGGATAGGTTTTTCTTTCTAGAGCAGATGAGAAAACTATCTTAAGAGTTTTAATAATATTTTCTTGTCCAACAAATTCTTCAAAAAAACTAGGCCTTAATAAGTTGTTTTGTTTTTCTTCCTTCATCAGCAATAATTCTTATCGCCTCCTCAATCATATTTTCTAAATTATCATTATTAACAGTTTTAGTTAAAGCAATTTCTATTTGGTTATTATTAAATCCAAGAATTTTTAAATTCTTTTCTAATTCTTTTTTATTAGTAAATTCTATTGAATCATTTTCAGTTACATTTCCTTCATCGGTTCATTTGCTATATTTAGCTTGAAATTCAAAAATTAATTGTCTAGCTGCTTTAATCCCGATATAAGGATATTTTGATATTTCTTCTCAATCACCTTTTTTTATTAGTAAAAGCAATCTTTTAATTCCTTTTGCAAGAAGTGAAAGAGCAGTTTTTGGTCCGATTCCTTGGATATTTAAAATATCGCTAAAAAGAACTCTTTCTTTAATTTCATTAAAACCATAATATGTATCAATATATTCATTTTTGTGATGAAATAAAAATAATTTTTGATATTTTAATACCTCAAAATCATCAATGTTTGCTACATGAATAATATATCCAGTTTTATTCGATTCAAAAATAATATAATTATTTTTTTTAGAAACAATTTTGCCTCATTTATAAAGCATTTTTCCTCCATATATAACTTGGAATAGTTAAATCTATTCAACTATATATGTAAAGAAAAGTTAAAAAAAGAATAAAACTAACATTTTTTAATATTAATTTTTATTCTTTTATATTTTAAAATTACATTTTTATATTTCTTACTGTTCTTGGATAAGGAATTACATCTCTTATGTTTTCAATTCCACATACATACATAATAAGTCTTTCAAAACCAAGTCCAAAACCAGCGGATCCAGGATTTCCAAATCTTCTTAAATCTAAATATCAATTTAATTCATCTTTATTGATACCTATTTCATTAAGTCTTTTAATAAGTTTATTAATATCTTGTTCTCTTTGAGAACCACCAACTAGTTCTCCAATACCTGGAACTAAAATATCAAAAGCGGCAACAGTTTTCTCATCTTTATTATTATGCATATAAAAAGCTTTAATTTCTTTCGGATAGTTTATTATAGCTATTGGTCCATTTGCATAATCATTTGCTAAAAATTTTTCATGTTCTGTATTTAAATCAAGACCAAAGAAAATATCTTTGTTCTCAAATACATCTTTATTTTTTTGAAGAATTTCAATAGCATCTTTATATTCTAAGCACTTAATTTCATTATTTAAAAATAATTCAAGATTTTTAATTAGTTTATTACCGCTTTTTTCATTTAAAAAAGCAAATTCTTTTGGTAATTTTTGCATAGTTTTAGCAATAACTGTTTTTAATAAATCATCTGCTAGTTTTATTATTTTTTTCAAATCATAAAAAGCAACTTCCGGCTCAATCATTCAAAATTCTGCAGCATGCTTTGTTGTATTAGATTTTTCTGCTCTAAATGCTGGACCAAAAGTATAAACTTTTTTATAACCTAGTGCATATGATTCAGCATGTAATTGTCCGGTAACAGTAAGGTTTGCTTTTTTATTAAAAAATAAGTCATCTTCTTTATCGCTAATTTCAAAAACTTCCCCAGCTCCTTCACCATCATTTGAAGTTAATATTGGTGAATGTAAAAAAAGAAAATCTTCTTTTGCAAAAAAATTATGAATTTCATAAGCTAAAGTAGAACGCACTAACATAACCGCTCTTAACAAATTAGTTCTATGTCTTACATGCGGAAGATCCCTTAAGGTTTCTAGATTAATTTCATTTTTTTGAATGGGATAATCTATATCAGCTTTTCCTAATAAACTTATTTCCTTTACATTTAATTCTTTAGTTTGTTCTTTTCCTAAAGAAGAAATAATATTTCCTTTTGCTAAAATAGCAGAACCAATTGTTCATTTAAGAATCTCTTCAGTATTATTCTTTATAACTAACTGTAAATTTTCAATTGTTGATCCATCATTGATAACTATAAAAACAATATTTTTATTTCCACGAATAGAAGTTATTCATCCGCTAACTTCTTGTTCGTTTGAATTATTTTCTAATAAAATTTTTTTGATAGTCATAAAAAACCCCTTATATAATATTTATTTAATTATTATATTTTAAAATGTTAATTTTATTAATATTAATAATAAAATTATAGAAATGAAATTAATAGCAAAAAATAAAAAAGCATTTTATGATTATCAAATACTTGATACATATAATGCAGGAATATCTTTAATGGGTTGAGAGGTTAAATCGATAAGAGCCGGTAGAATCAATTTAGCTAATTCTTTTTGCTATTTTAAATCTAATGAATTATTCGCATCTAATATTCATATCGCTTTATGAATGGGAATAAGAGATATAGAAACTAAACCTAGAAAACTGCTTCTTAAAAAATCAGAATTAAAAAAAATTAAGCATAAAAAAGATACAGAAAAAGTAACAATTATTCCTTTAGAAATTTTTTTTGATAGGTCATATATAAAATTAAAAATAGGAATTGCTAAGGGTCGAAAAAATTATGATAAAAGACAATATATAAAGGAAAGAGACGAAAAAAAAGTAAGCAGATATAAAAAATAAATTTAAAAGAGTGTTATTATAAATACAGGGGGGTATAAAGGATTTGACACATATTCATTAATCTTTTTTGCAGTAGTTTGGTAGACTATAATACTATTTTTTCTAAATGGAAAACAAGAACAAAAAGTAGAAGATCAAGCAATTGATTTTGTTAACTTTGAAAACAATTACAATCTAGCTTTTGCTTAAGAATTAAAGCGCTAGTCGTTTAATAAGAATTTCTATAACTTATTAAATGTTATACTTAGAATATATAATATTAATTTAGTTAAAATATTACGAATTCAAAATACTAAACCCTAATTAAATATTTTGCTAATTTAATTTCTTTAGGTAAATAAAATTAGATAAACTGTAGACAAAAGGAATCTAATAATATTTGGACACGGGTTCGACTCCCGTTACCTCCACCATATGCGAATGCACAAATCATAGAAAGGTACTAATGAAATATTATTGTTCATATGATAAAAAACTTGACCCTTATTTTTGAAAATTAAAAAAGGTTAATGACGATCCACATATATTTTTTAAAAATAGACAAGATGCTATTAATTATTATTTATCTCAAAAAATCGAAGGAGTTATTTGATTTCAAAAAGATAAAAATGATTTAGCTAGAGGTTTCATTCCTAAATATGAAGGATATATAAGTTCAACTTGAGAAAATAATAAATTAGTACATGAAATAAAATTATTTGATTCAGTAAAATTATTAAATCCAGAAGAAACAATTAAAAAACTTTATAGCACTTGAAATTTAAATCAAGAAACCGGTGAGGATATTCTTGCTTTAAATAAAATAGATAGATCAAGAACAATCTTAAATTCTTATTTAACATCTTCACAAATGAGAAGTTTTTTAGATTCTAAAAAAAGAAAAAAATTCAAAAAAGAAAAAACAATAACCACTAATGAAGAATGAAATTTTGATGAAGTTCCTTCTTTTGATGAAAAATGAAGTTTTGATGAAGTTCCATCTTTTGATGAAAAATGAAATTTTGATGAAACTCCTTCTTTTGAAGAGGAAAGAAATTTTAATGAACCTTTGCCCCTTAAAAAAGAGGAAATAAGTAGTTCTGAATTTGAGTCAGCAAATGACAATTTTTTAAATTTTTATGAATTAGATAATATAATATATAATAATTACACAAATAATAAAGGCCAAAATATGAATATGAAAAAGAAAATTTATCAACCAGTTGGATATATAATTCCTCCAAATCAAACAGGAACAATTGAATATACTGTTGTTCCAGGACAAACATTAAATACAGCGATTAATCCATTGGGCCAAGAAACAATGATTATTTCTTCACCACCTCCACAATATAATTATGTAGAAGCTATGCCACAGCCTATGTATGTTGCTGCTCCTCAACCAATAATACAACCAATGCCACAACCTATTCAAGTTGTTCAAGCTACTTCTCCTTACGCTACTTCTCCTTATAATTCATATTATTCAAGTAATGTTTATGATTATCCTAGTTTTTCACAACCACAACCACAATCTAATATTGTTGAAAGTTTAACAAATGAAATAAAACATATGAGAAATGATTTATCTCAAATGCAATCAAAAACACAATCATTATCATTTACAAGACCACCACAACAAATTAATTCATTAGCAATAACTTCAGAAATTAATAATAGTGTTGAAAATTTTAAAAATGAAATTAAACAAGAGATTCATGATGAATTTTCTTATTTAACATCACAATTTAATTTTGCTGATATGGGTCAAACAGATAGAAAAATTTCTGATTTAAAAGCAAACCTAAAAGATATTCAAGAAAACCTAAGAACTTTATTAGAAAATCAAAAATTATCCTATAATACAATTAATAATGATCATTATAATGATATTGCTAATATTAAACAAGAATTACAAAATTTAAATACAACAATTTTAAATACAACATCTTCTCAAAATAATACTTTCTTTAATGATTTAAATCAAATTAAAAATAAAATTAAAGATTTATCTAATAAAGCAGGAAATGTTGATACTTCAGAATTTGGTTCTGATTTAAAATCAATAAGAAATGAAATTCAAACACTAAAAGGTGATCTATCTTCAAAATCATCAGTAGTTCCAGTAGTAACTCCAGTAGTGGCTCCAATGGCAACAACAACAACATTAATTCCTGATTTTAAACCACAGGCACCAGTAGTTAAACCAAAAAGCAAAAAAGAACAAAAATTAGAAGCAAAACTACAAGCTAAAGAAGCGAAACTAGGTGCTAAAGAAGCAAAATTACAAGGTAAAGTAAAAGAAAAAATGTCTAAAAAAACTAAAGTAGGTTTAGGATTTTTATTCACATTCACAGCTTTATTATTTGCAGGTGCTATAACTGTTGTAGTACTTTTCTTACTTGGAATAATTTAAAAAGAATATAATTTAAAAATGAATAAATGAACTCCAAAGAAAATGGCTTTTGTTTCAATTCTTATAGCAACAAGTATAGCATTTGTTGTAATAGGAGCTCAATTGGCAGCCGTTTCTGCTATTCCTAGCATTAAATTATCACTTGCAGGACTACCTGTTAAAATATCTGGTTATTTATTTGGACCTTTAGTAGGATTTATTGTAGGCTTTTTTACAGATATATTAACATTTTTATATATTCCCACTTTTTATTATCCGCTATATTCAGTAGCGTTAGGAATTTCAGGATTAATTCCCGGAATTTTTTATTGATTTTATATTAAAAAATATGATAATAAACTTTCAAATCAAAACCAAATTAAAAAATTAGAGCTCAATTATATTAAGCTTCATCATATTTTAATTATTAATTTTTTAGAAGATCTAAATTCTTCAAAAGCAATAAGATTGCAAAAGAAAATGAAAAAAAATCAAGATACTGTGATGAAAATTAAAAGTAGCCAAAAAAATAATAAATGTCTAAACTTTAATTTAACTACAGGAGTTATTTTTTCTATATTTTTATGATTCTGTTGTTTTATTTTTATTTTCTTTATTCCTCAAGAGTATTTAACATCTGAATTTGGGAATCATAAATTCTTTTCTTTTTTAGCTGAAAAAGAATATTTTCATTTATTTATTGGTATTTCATTTATTATTGTTATTGCTTTTTTTATAATAACTAGATTTACTTTTTCAGAAAAAACTTATTTAAAAATGGTTCCTATCTTTGTTTTTGTTTTATTTACAGAATTTATAAATCTTCCTGTTGTAGCTCTTGCTGATCAAGAATCATTAGATATTAATTTTATGGTTTCTTTAGTAGCATCATTAGCAACATCACCAATTAAAATTTGGTTTAATTTATTAATTATTTCTTTTGCAACTAAAATTATTGTTCCATTAATTATAAATAAAGAAAGTAATTCATTTTAAGTTTTGGTAAATATAGTATAATTTTATTGCTTTATTGTAAAATAAGCAACTCTTAGCTGGTTGTGGAAGAAACAAATGTTTCGTCTGACCACGGGGAATCAGAATAAATTAAAGGAGCTAATATGGCTAAAAAAGTAGTACGTATTGCTAAATTGGAATTTAATGCTGGTCAAGCTAAACCAGGACCTGAATTAGCAGGTCTTGGAATTGTTATGCCAGAGTTTACAAAACAATTTAATGATGCAACAAAAGATAGAGGAAACGAACCAGTTCCTGTTGAAATAACAATTCATGATGATAAATCATTTATTTTTAAATTATTTACAGCACCTGCAACTTATAAATTAATGCAAGCTGCAAATATTAAAAAAGGTTCAGCAAATTCAAAAACAACAAAAGTAGCAACTATTACAAAAAAACAACTTGAAGAAATTGCAAGTTATAAATTAGTTGATTTAAATACAGATGATCTTCAAGCAGGAATGAGAATTATTGCTGGAACAGCAAAAAACATGGGAATCCTAATTGAAGGTTTTGATAATATAGCTGAAGCTGAAAGAGAAGCAAAAGAAGCACAACTTCACAAAGCAAAACAAGAAGCAAATGAAGCTAAATTACAAGAAGAAATTAAAGCTAATGCTGAAACTAAAGATGCAAAAGTTGAAGTTGAAGTTATTAAAGAAAAATCAAATGAAGCTGGTGATAAATAATGGCTAAAAAAATATCTAAAAAAATGCAAGAAGCATTATCAAAATTTGAACCAAATAATCACTATTCAGTTTCAGAAGCAATAGAAATTTTAAAGAAAATAACTTTTGTTAAATTTGATTCTTCAATTGATTTATCATTGAATCTAAATTTAGATACAAGAAAAGCAGAACAACAATTACGTGGTTCAGTTCTTCTTCCAAATGGAACAGGAAAAACTATTAAAGTTTTAGTAGCTGTTGATGATTCAAAAATGCAACAAGAATCAAAAGATGCAGGTGCTGATATTGTAGTTGGTAAAATTGAATTAGAAGAAATTATTAAAAAAGGTGAATTCAATTTTGATGTTATAGTAGCAGAACCAAAAATGATGATTACATTAGGAAAATACGGGAAAGTTTTAGGGCCTAAAGGTTTAATGCCTAATCCTAAAACTGGTACAGTAACTCCTACTCCTGCAAAAGCAGTAGAAGAACTTAAAAAAGGAAAAGCTAATTATCGTGCTGATAAAGCAGGTATTGTTAATACTTCTGTTGGAAAACTTTCAATGCAAACAAAAGAATTAACGGAAAATATCGAAACAGTTGTTTCTTTAATTAAAAAGCTAAAACCAAATACAGTTAAAGGAACATATATATATTCAATTACATTAAGTTCAACAATGTCACCGGGTGTTAAAATTAAATTAGATTAATTTAAAGAAAAAGTATGAAAACAAAAGCTGATTCTAATAGTTTATCAAAAAATATTTTAGAAATAATATCTAATGCTGAACTTGCCAAAAAACACTGTTTTAATGTTTTTAGTTTATGTAAAGAAAAAGAATTTAAAAAAGCCGAACAAGAATTAAAGTTTGCAAACAAAAAGGTTATTTTAGCTGAAAGAATTTATTTTAGATTAATTCAAAAAGAATTAAATGAGAAAAATGTTGAACATTCTCTTCTTTTAATTCATGCTGAATCACAATTTAGTAATGCAAGAATGTTTATTGATATTTCATACGAGATAATGAGTCTTTATAAAAGATAACAATAAATTATCTTTTATTATAAAATATACATAATATGAAATTAAAGAATAACCTTTTTAAACGTAAAAAAAAGAATACGGGAGTTTTAATAAAATCTTCAGAAATAAGATTTGTTGAATCTATTTTAAAGAAAATAAATTTTATTGAAAAATCAATAAAAAATTTAACTGATGATCAATTAAAAAACAGAACTCGTGTTTTTAAACAACGTTTAGAACAAGGCGCTAAACTTGATGATATAAGAGCAGAAGCTTTTGCAGTAGCAAGAGAAGCAACATATAGAGTTCTTGGAAAAAAACCATATGATGTCCAAATGATTGGTGGACTTATTTTGGATTTAGGTTCAGTTGCTGAAATGAAAACCGGAGAAGGAAAAACCATAACATCTATAGCTCCTATATATTTAAATGCCCTTGAAGGTAAAGGGGTTATAGTTTCAACTGTTAATGAGTATCTAGCAGAACGTGATGCTAAAGAAATGGGAGAAGTTTTTAATTGATTAGGTTTATCAGTTGGAATTAATAAAGCAAATGCTTCTAAAACAGCTAAAAAAAATGCTTATAATGCTGATGTTACATATTCAATTCATTCTGAATTAGGTTTTGATTATCTTCGTGATAATATGGTTATTTCAAATAATGAAAAAGTTCAACGTGATTTAAATTTTTGTTTAATAGATGAGGTTGATTCAATTTTAATAGATGAGGCTAAAACTCCTTTAATTATTTCTGGTGGAGAAGCACAGGGAGATGAAATTTATGAAATGGCTGATGCTTTTGTAAGAACACTTAATCCTTCCAAATATGATATAGATCATGAAACACAATCAATATTTTTAAATTTTGAAGGTGTGAATTATGCAAATGAATATTTTAAATATAAAAATTTATATGATATTGAAAATTCAGAAATGGTTCATAGAATTCAAAATGCTTTAAGAGCTCATTACATAATGAAAAAAGATGTTGAATATGTAGTAATAGAAGACAAAATAGAATTAGTTGATTCTTTTACTGGAAGAATCATGGAAGGAAGAGCATATTCTGAAGGATTGCAACAAGCCATTCAAGCAAAAGAAAGAGTTACAATTGAACCTGAAACTAAAACATTAGCTACAATAACTTACCAAAACTTTTTTAGAATGTTTAAAAAACTTTGTGGAATGACAGGTACTGCCAAAACAGAAGAACAAGAATTTCTTGATATTTATAATATGAGAGTTAATGTTGTTCCTACAAATAAACCTATTCTTAGAAATGACCATCCTGATAAAATTTATTTATCATTATCAGCAAAATATAAAGCAATTATTGAAGCGATAAAAGAAATTCATAAAAAAGGACAACCTATTTTACTTGGAACATCACAAGTTGATGAATCAGAAATATTACATGAATTTCTTTTAAAAGAAAATTTACCTCATAAAGTTTTAAATGCAAAACAAGATAAACAAGAAGCTATCATTATTTCTAAAGCAGGAGAATTAGGTTCAATTACAATTGCAACTAATATGGCCGGAAGAGGAACGGATATTAAACTTGGAGATGGTGTAAGAGAAGTTGGTGGTCTTTTTGTTATTGGAACAAATAGAGCAGAAGCCCAAAGAATAGATAATCAATTAAAAGGACGTGCTGGAAGACAAGGTGATATTGGTGAATCGCAATTTTTCCTTTCAGTAGAAGATTCACTTATTAAAAGATTTTCTTTACAAGATAAATGAAAAGAAATATTTAAATCATATGGGGATAATGAAATTGAAGGGAAAACAATCAAAAAAGCCTTCATTAGAGCGCAAAAGAAAATAGAAGGATTTAACTACGATTCAAGAAAATCAATTTTAAATTATGATGATGTTATAAGAAGACAAAGAGATTTAATTTATAAACAAAGAAATATTATTTTATCAAAAGATAATAATTTAGAAATTATAAAAAGAATGATCAAATCAACATCAAAAGAAATATTATTTTTAAATGGTGTTTTAGAAGATAATGGAATGATTAATTATCATAAATTAGTTGAACAAATAAATGAAATATTTTTACAAGAAACTTCTTTTAAATTTAACTATGAGGATGTTTTAAATTTAACTTTTGAAACAATTCCTTCTTTTTTTGAAGCTGCTTTATTAGAAATTTATCTTTTAAATAGAGAAAATGCTATTAATGATTCTTCTATTGAATGAGTTCAATCAAATGAAAAAAGTTCAATAATAGCTGCTTTAGATAATCAATGGAAATATCATATTGATATAATGGATAAATTAAGATCATCAACAAATGTTGTTCAATATTCTCAAAAAAATCCTTATCAAGTTTATGCAGAAGAAAGTACTTTAAAATTTAATGAAATGGTTAATATTATTGCTTTTAATACCATTCAGGAATTATTTAATAATATTAATATTATTAAAGATAAAGAAACAAAAGTATTAAGTGTAGGCGGAATTAAAGTTAATATAGGGAAAAATACTCCAAAAATTTTAGAAAATTTAATAATTAAAAGAATAGAAAAATTAATTAAAAATAATACAACAGATATAAGAAATGAATTAAGTAAAGAAAATCATGAAGAAATAATATTTGATAATGATTATGAAAAAGAATTATTTTTCCTTGATTCTTTCCTATAATATAAAGTATTAAATATCGAAACGGAGATAATGTGGACGATAAAAAATATGTAACCAAAATTCTTTTTTCAGAAAAAGATATAGAAAAGAAAATAAAAGAATTAGCTCTTTGAGTGGATGAAACATATGGAGATTCTCAAAACTTAATTCTTATTTCTATTTTAAAAGGTTCAATTCCTTTTTTAGCACAACTAATTAAATCAGTTAAAACAAATCATGAAATAGATTTTATGACCATTTCAACTTATAGAGGAAATCAAAAATCTTCAGGAAATATTAAAATAGTTATGGATTTAGCTAATGATATTTCTGGTAAAGATGTTTTAATTGTAGAAGATATTGTTGATAGCGGCCTTTCTCTTAGTAAAGTAAAAGAAAATTTAAAAAGAAGAAATCCTAACTCAATAAAAGTTTTAACTTTACTTGATAAAAAAGAAGGAAGAAAAAAAGATTTTGAGGTCGACAAATATGGTTTTATCGCACCAAATGAATTTCTTATTGGTTTTGGTTTAGACGTTAAAGAAAAATTAAGAAACCTTCCTTATATAGGAATTTTTAATAAAGATTTATTTGATGAAATTTAATATTATTAGTGTTTTTGACATTTTAATATAAAATAAATGAGAAAAATTATTTATAATTATAATTATTTAATAAAAAGAAAGAGGAACAATGCATAATACTCAATTCCCTTATTTTGCAAATAGAAAAAATGCTTCTTCTAATGTAAATTATTCAACTGGAATACAATTTAATCCAAACCAACAAATTCTTACAAGAGTAAAAAATGGATGAATTATTCAAGGTAATACTCAAAGTAGTATTCCAGCAACAGAAGAACCACAATCATTATCTCTTTTTATTGTAAATAATTATTTAATGCCATTAAATAATATTAATAAACAAACTCCAAACGTTTATTATAATTCTGTTCCACAACCACAATATTATCCTCCAACATCTCAAGTGCCTCCAGTATCTTTTGTGCCTCAAAGCCCAAACGTTTATTATAATTCTGTTCCACAACCACAATATTATCCTCCAACACCTCAAGTGCCTCCAGTATCTTTTGTGCCTCAAAACCCAAACGTTTATTATAATTCTATTCCACAACCACAATATTATCCTCCAACACCTCAAGTGCCTCCAGTATCTTTTGTGCCTCAAAGCCCAAACGTTTATTATAATTCTATTCCACAACCACAATGTTATCCTCCAACACCTCCAACACCATTAGCTCCAAACCATTCTTTTAATAATTTTTCACAATGTCATCAAACCATTCCAAACCATTCTTTTAACAATGTTCCACAATGTAATCGTCCTCCAACAGCAGAAGAATTATTGCCTTTAATTCATGAAGCAATGGATATAGCAAGAACTCAAAAAACATTACTTCATAAGTTTATTGATTGTTATACTAAGTATGACGGAAAATAAAGTTATTATAGTTGGTGCTGGAATTTCAGGGGCAACAATAGCAAGATATTTGGCAGAAAAAAATTATAATATTGAAATTTATGAAAAGCGAGATGTAGTGGCTGGGCATATTTTTGATCAAGAAATTGAAGGAATAATTGTTCAAAAATATGGTCCTCATATTTTTCATACTTCAAAAGAAAAAGTCATTGATTTTATTAGTAAATTTATGGAAAAAAATAATTTTAATAATAAAGTTGAAGGATTTGTTAAAGGAAAGAAAATTCCTATACCTTTTAATTTTACAGGTATTGATACATTTTTTAAAGATGATGCTGAAGAAATAAAAAAAATTTTATTAACTGATTTTAAAAATTTAAAATCCGTTCCAATTTTAGAACTTGAAAAACATAATAATCCCTTAATTAAAAAATTATCAAAATTCATATATGAAAATATATTTGAAAATTACACTACTAAAATGTGAGGATTAAAACCAGATGAAATTGATAAATCAGTTACAGCAAGAGTCCCTATTGTTTTATCATATTACGACCGTTATTTTATTGATCCATATGAAGGTATTCCAATTCATGGTTTTACAAACGTAGTTGAAAATATTTTAAACCATAAAAATATTAAAGTTTTTTTATCTAATGATGCAGATAAAAAAATAGTTTTTAAAGAAGATAAAATTTTGTTTAACGGAGAAGATAATTTAGTTATTTATACAGGACCAATTGATAAGTTATTTAAAAATGAATACGGAATTCTTGATTATCGTTCTTTAAAAATTGATATAGAAAAATTACCAATTTCTCAATATCAAGAAACTGCTGTAGTAAATTATCCAGCAGATCCAAAAATGACCAGAATTACTGAATTCCAAAATTTTTATCCTGAAAAGAAAAGAAAAGAATATACATATATTTCAAAGGAATATCCTGGAGCTTATAACCCTGATGATAAAGTCTTTAATGAACCATATTATCCATTAGCATCTAATAAAGCAAGAATCAAGTATAATAGATATAGTCAATGTGCTAAAAAATATAAAAATCTCTTACTTTTAGGAAGGCTTGCTAGATTTGAATATATAAATATGGACGAAGCAATAAACCAAGCTCTGGAATTGGGCGAAAAAATAATAAATGAGTATAAATAATAAGGAAAAAAAATGATTGGTGTTGATTTAACAAAAATTTCAAGATTTGAAAATATAGAATTAGATTTAATTTTAAGAGTTCTTAGTCCAAAAGAAGTAAGTGCTTATAAAGCTTTAAATTCAGATTTAAAAGCAAAATATATAGCGACTAGATGAGCAATAAAAGAAGCTATTTTTAAAGCTGATAATAAATATAGTAATTTTTCTAAAATTTATATTAATAAAAAAGAAAAAGTATATTCATTTAAAGAATTTCAAATTTCCGTTTCAAATGAAGGAGATTATATTATAGCATTTGTTATAATAATGTAATTATGAATAACGATAAAAAGAAAATAAATAAAAATGTTGTTTTAACAAAACCTTTTTTTGATTTTACAGCATTAAGATGTAAAGGTAAGGCAAAAAGAGCTCAAGCAGATCCAGAAAGATATCCTCTTGAAAATAGATATGTTTTTTTATTAAAACAAATAAAAAGAATGCTTAAAATTTTAAAAGTAAAAATTATTGTAAAAGGTTATGAAAATATTCAATCAAGTGGTCCAGCTTTTTTAGTTTCTAACCATCAAGATAATTCAGATCCAATTATTATAGCTTGTGCTTTATCTAAACAAGGACATGATAAAGAAGAAAAAGAAAAATTAGTAACATTTCTTGCAAAAGAGGAATTAAAATATAATCCTAAAACAAGATGACCATTAGAACTAATTAATACATTTTTCCTTGATCGAGATAATCCAAGAGCAGCTTATGAAACATATTTAAATTTTGGTAAATTTGTGAAAAACGAAAAAACCTTTGGACTTATTTTCCCTGAAGGAACTAGAAATACAGAAGGATCAATATCTCCATTTAAATCAGCTGCTGTTAAGGTAGCTCAAAAAGAACTTATTTCTATAATTCCTGTTACGATAAATAATTCAATTTCTGGTTTTACTCACAAAAGAAATGTTCCATTAGTTGTAGAAGTTATTTTCCATAAAAAAATAAGTGCTTCCTCTTTTGTAAATCAAACTTCTCAAGCCTTAGCTCAAAGAGTAGAAAACATTGTAAAAAGTGAATTTAAAAAACCTGAATATAATTTTGAACATTCTTTAACTGAAAAGAAAAAACAAAAACTTTTAAAACTTGAAACTAAATTTAAAAAACATGAACAAAAAGTTTTTCTTAAAGAACAGAAAAAAAGACAAAAAGAAGCAGACCAAGAAAAAAAAGTTTTAGACCAAGAAGAAAAAGAACTTAAAAAATATATGCAAAAAGAAGAAAAGAAAGAAAAAGAAAAAAAGTAAATTATTTTAATTTATCTTTAATTTTTAATATTTCTTTTACTTTATTAGTTTTTTCTCAAGGTAAATTAATATCAGTTCTTCCAAAATGCCCATAAGTTGCTGTTTGAAGATAAATAGGTTTTCTAAGATCTAAATCTCTAATTATTCCTCCAGGAGTTAAATCAAAAACTTTCTGAATTATTTTTTCAATTTTTTCTTTAGCAATTTTTTCAGTGCCAAATGTTTCAACAAAAATAGAAATTGGTTTTACTATTCCTATCCCATAAGAAATTTGAAGCTCAATTTTATCAGCGATTTTAGCAGCTACTAAATTTTTTGCAACTCATCTTGCAGCATATGCAGCTGAACGGTCTACTTTTGTTGGATCTTTTCCACTAAAAGCACCACCACCATGTCTAGCAGCTCCTCCATAAGTATCTACGATTATTTTTCTACCAGTTAAACCTGTATCACCAATTGGGCCACCAATAGTAAAGCTTCCTGAAGGATTAATTATTATTTTATATTTTTTAGTTGGTAAATATTCATTTATAATTGGCTCAATAACTAATTTTGTAACTTTTTCTTCAATTGTTTTTTTAGAAACATTTTCATTATGTTGAATTGACATTAAAATAGTATCTATTTCTTTTCCAGAGTCATTATAAGAAATAGTAACTTGTGATTTCATATCAAACTTTAAAAATGATAATTCTCCACTTCTAATAAGAGATTCTGTTAATTTATTTAACTTATGAGCAATAACTAAAGTAATAGGCATAAATTCTTTTGTTTCATTTGTAGCATATCCAAAAATTATTCCTTGGTCCCCAGCACCAATACTTCCATCTGAATGTTCGACAGAGTGAAGAATTTCTGTTGATTGAGAATTTACATTTGAAAGAATAGTAAAATCATTTTCGTTATATCCTAGTTTAAATAATATTTCTCATGTAGTAGCTGTTATATCAACATATGTTGTAGTGGTTATTTCTCCACCAACAATAATTAGTCTATTAGAAGCCATTACTTCAACAGCTACTTTAGCTGTTGGATCTTTTTTTAAAATCTTGTCCAAAATAGCATCAGAAATTTGATCGCATATTTTATCAGGGTGTCCAACACCAACAGATTCGGAAGTAAAGTAATATTTCATTTTTCCCCAAAAATTTATTTTTTAAATTATATCATTTATTATAAACTGAAATATTTTATAATATTATAAAAGTATGCAAAATGAAATAATAGATGATAAAAAATATAATCATAAAACTGTAGAGAAAAATATAAATAAAAAATGAATTGACAAAAGGTTTTTTTCAATTCATGATGAAAGTAAAAAACCTTTCTGTATTATTCTTCCTCCTCCTAATGTAACAGGTAAATTACATTTAGGCCATGCATGAGATAGTTTTATTCAAGACTCTATAATAAGATATAAAAAAATACAGGGATTTGATGTTTTATTTTTACCAGCAACAGATCATGCTGGAATCGCAACTCAAACAAAAGTTGAACAAAAATTAATGGAAGAAAATATTGATAAGCATTTATTAGGAAGAGAAAAGTTTTTAGAAAAAGCTTTTGAATGAAAAGAATTATATGCAGGAATTATAAAACAGCAATGAAATAAATTAGGTCTTGCTTTAGATTATACAAATGAAAGATTTACATTAGATCCTGAAGCTAATAAAGCAGTAAATAAAATATTTATTGATTTATATAATAAAGGTTTAATTTATAGAGACAAAAAACCAATTAATTGAGATATTAAATTAAAAACAGCTATTTCTAATATAGAAGTTATTAATAAAGAAACAAATTCTAAAATGTATTATATAAAATATTTTTTAGAAAATGAAAATGATTTTATAACAATTGCAACAACAAGAATTGAAACAATTTTTTCAGATGTAGCTATTGCTTTTAACCCTAAAGATAAAAGTAAAAATAAATATTTAAATAAAAAAGTTATTAATCCATTAACAAAAAACTTTCTTCCTATTATTACAGATGATTATATTAAAATGGATTTTGGTAGTGGATTTATGAAAGTTTCAGCACACGCTATTAATGATATTGATATTATTAAGAAAAATAATCTAGAAATTAAAGAATGTATAAATGAAGATGGAAAGCTTAATGATTTAGCAGAAGATTTTAAAGGATTAAATAGAGAAGAAGCAAGAGAAAAAATAGAGGCTTTTTTAAAACAAAATAATTTAATTGTTGAAATAAAAAATATCAAAAATAATATAGGATTTTCAGAAAGAACAAATGAAGTAATTGAAATACTTGTAAAGTCTCAATGATTTTTAAAAATGAAACCATTTTCAGAATTAGTTTTAAATAATTTAAATTCAAAAGAAAAAGTAGAAATAATTCCAAAAAGATTTGAAAAAATACTTCAACATTGAATGAAAGATACATTTGATTGAAATTTATCAAGGCAACTTTGATGAGGACATAGAATTCCTGTTTGATATAAAGACAAAGAAATTTTAGTACAAGAAGAAAAACCAGGAAAAGAATGAGTTCAAGATGAAGATGTATTAGATACATGATTTTCTTCTGGAATTGCTCCTTTTTCTTTTTTAGGTTGACCAAATGAAGAAAAATTTTTAAAACGTTTTTTCCCCACATCAGTTTTAGTTACAGGATATGACATCATTTTCTTTTGAGTAGCAAGAATGTATTTTTTTTCATTAGAATTTATGAATGAAATACCATTTAATAAATTATTATTACATGGTTTAATTAAAGATGAACAAGGAAGAAAAATGTCTAAATCTTTAGGTAATGGAATTGATCCAATGGAAGTTATTGATCAATATGGATCAGATTCTCTTCGTTGATTTTTATTAACAAACTCTTCTCCAGGAAATGATATAAATTATAGTACAGAAAAACTTAATAACGCTTGAGCTTTATGTAATAAATTATGAAATATTAATAGATATATTATTAATATGCCAGACGATAATAATAATGAACTATTTTTTAGTGATAAATGAATAAATGCTAAATTATTTAATTTAGATAAAAATATAAAAAAATTCATGGAAAAATTTAATTTTGCTTTTATTGGAAAAGAAATTTCTAATTTTATTTATAATGATTTTTCCTCATATTATGTTGAATTTTTAAAAGTAAATCCAAATAAAAAAAATGCAAAAGAAATTCTTGAAAAATTACTAATAATAATTCATCCATTTTTACCATTTATTACTGATAAACTTTATTTAAATTTAACAGAAAAAGAGTTATTAGAATCAACTCAATATGAATTAAAAAATTACTCTAATGTAAGTTATATTGATAGGGCTATTGAAATTATTGATATGATAAAAAACTTTAGAAATATTTATAATATTCCAGTTAAAGAAAAAGTATTTTTTAATATAATAAAAATAAATGAAAAAAATATAAATGAATTAGTAAAAATAGTTAATAAATTAGCTAATACAGACATACAAGAAAACAAAGGAGTTTTATACAAAAATTCTTCTTTAGAAATAAGTATTAAAATAAGTGAAGAATTAATAAAAATAGAACAAGAAAAACTTTTAAAAGAAAAACTTTTTATTGAATCAGAAATCAAAAGAGCAAACGATATTTTATCTAATGAAAAATTTATATTAAAAGCTCCAAAAGAAAAGGTTCAAATAGAACAAGAAAAACTAAAATTATTCATGGAAAAACTAGTTTTAATAAATGAAAAAATAAAAGGATAATATGAATATTTTAGATGGAGTTGCATTAAGTAAAAAAATACTTGAAGAAATTAGAGAAGAAATAGATAAAAATAATTATAAAATTTCATTTTGTATTATTCAAATTGGTAATGTATTTGAATCTAATAAATATATTAATAATAAACTTAAAAAAACTTCATATGTAGGAATAAAAACGGATCATAAAAAATATGATAATAATATAAGTTTTAATGAATTAGAAAAAGAAATAAATTCATTTAAAAACTTATATGATGGAATTATTATTCAATTACCTATTCCTTCAACACTAAATAAAAAAGATGTTCTTGATTTAATTGATATTGAAAAAGATGTTGATGGTCTTACAACAAGGAATAAAAAAAACTTTATAAATAATGAAGGTTTTTATTTTGTTCCCGCAACAGCAAAGGCAATAATTACCTGTTTAGAAGAAAATAAAATAGAAATAGAAAACAAAAAAGCATACGTAATAGGAGAATCAGAACTTGTTGGTAATCCCACAAAAATATTACTTAATAGATTAGGTGCTATTACTAGATCATTTAATATTGAAACAGGAATCAAAGGAAGCGAAGAAGCAGATATTCTTATTGTAGCTGCAGGATCTGCTAATTTAGTTAAAAAAGAAAATATAAAAAAAGATTCAACAGTAATTGATGTTGGAATAAATACATTTGATGAAAATAAAATTGTTGGAGATGTAGATATTCAAGATGCTAAAGAAAAAATTAATAATTTTTCTCCATCACCAGGAGGAATAGGACCCCTTACTATTTGTTCTTTAATTCAAAATATACTTTTAGCTTATAAAAGAAAAATTATGTCTCAATAAATTCTTCTAATACATCAATAAAATATTCAGGAGTTTCCTTAAAAGGAATATGACCTATTTCTTTAAAAAAATCAATTTGAATATATGGTTTTGATGATTTTTTATAAGCAAAAACAATTGAATTTCTAGGAATTATTTTATTTTCAAAACCACTAACTATCAGAGTTTTTTGTTTTATTAATGATTCTTCTTTTCTTGCGGCTATAACAAAATTATAGAAAGAACAAATATCATTGCCAAGACATTTTAAAAAAGCTCTATTTTCTAATCTATATTTTGTATCTTCTCTAATAATTTTTTCAATATTATTTTTGTTTAATGTATCAATAATATTGAAATAAAACAAATTATGTAATTTAAGATTTTGGTCAAAATTTTTAGGAATAAAAGCAGGTTTTTTAAAAAGAAAATGAAATAGCATAAAAGAATTCATTGGAGAAATTAAAAATAATTTTTTAACTCTTTTTTGAAATCTATTAGCTACTCTTGTGGCTATTAATGCACCAAAAGAATGCCCTATTAAAATAACTTTTTCAAGATTCCTATCTTCTATAAAATCATTACAATAATCGACTAAATATCTAACATCAATTTCTTTTATATTTTGATCTTTTGAAATTTTATTATATTTACTTCCAGGAAGTTCAATTCCATAATAATTATATTTGTGAATATCTTTAAATAAAACAATGGCATCATTAAAAAAATCACAATTTAAAGAGTATTCGTGAATAAAAACAATATTTCCCTTTGGATTATCAACTTTTGCTTTTTGATAATGAAAAACCTCTTTTTTTGTTTCCACTAATTTCATTTTATATATTTTCTTTTGCTATTTTTTCTTTAATTAGTTTAATTTGTTCTTTAGTTGGTAAATTAGCATCTAATACTAAATAATTAATTCCATAAACACTACATACTTCAACAAGATATTTTGTATAATTTCTTCATAAACTTCTAAAATATGGTTCATTAGCATCAAAATTATCTATTTCAGATGCTCTTCCTCTTTTTAAAATTCTTTCTTTGAAGTGTTCTCATTGCAAATCAAGAATTACATATAATTTAGGAATTCCTATAGAATATATTAATTCCTTTACCTTATCATGTCACATTGAATCATAAAATCCAAAAAGAATTGGATCAGCAGTCATATTTTGATGTGCAAATAACCTATCTTCAAATATAGTTCTATCAAATATAGTTAATTGATTATTTACATTAGCTTCTTTATATTTGTCAAATCTTGAACAAAAGAAATAAACTTGAAAAGCTATTGCTGATGTTTTATCTCCTTCATATAATTTTTTTAATAATATATTTTGTAATTCGTCTTTTTCGTCTAATTCGAATACAGTGGCTGCCTTAAATTCTTCTCCTAAAGCTCTTGAAAGAGTAGATTTACCTGCTCCAATCATTCCTCCAATAGCAAAACTATTTGAAATTCTTATTTTGTGAAATTCTGATTTTAACATATCTTCTACCCCTTATTTTAATCAACAATTATTATATAAAATAATATTGCTATAAAAATATTTTTATTAAAATAAAATAACATTTAAACAAAAAACTATTTTATTTGTAAAATAGAAATATGGAAAAAAATACAAAAATAGGTGAATTCTCCTTAAAAAATAATATAAAATTCATTTTTTGGTATGCAAAAGCCTATAAATTAAAATTAATAATAATTTTTATGATGACCTTTTTTTTAACGCTTATTTTAGCTGGAGGATTAATAGCTCAATATTATTTTATGCAAATGCTTCAAAAAGCAGCAGCTTTAAATGAAATAAATAATACTGAATTAATAGGTTATAGTATTGGGATTATTTTAGGTTATATTTTACAAGTAATAATTTATGTATTACAAGTTTTCTTTATGACGAGAATAGCTCAAAAAATGGGAAAACAAATAAGATTGGATTTATATTCTAAAATATTAGATCTTAAATTGGCTTATTTTGATACAAATCCTTCTGGTGATATTATGTCAAAATTAACTAATGATGTTATGAATATAACAAATTCTCTAACTCAAAATACAACACAACTTTTAACACAACTTTTTCAAATGTTATGAATGTTAATTACAGCATTTTTATTTTCACCTATTTTAGCAACTATAGCAATAGCACTTACTCCACTACAATTAGGATTTATTTTTATAATGACAAAGAAAGCAAGACCATTATTTTTAATAAAACAAAATACAATTAGTGAAATGAATTCATTTGTTGAAGAAATGGTTTCAGGACAAAAAGTTATAAATAATTTTGGGAAAGTAAATTTAATTAATTCTCAATTTGATGTTGTTAATAATAAACTTAAAAAAATAGATAAAAAATCAAATATAATTTCAAGTTCAAATGCTCCTTGAATAAATTTTATAAGTGGAATAGCAATTTTAATTTCAGTTGTAAGTGGAGTATTTATTTATAAAAATGTAGAACTAGGAGGAATTACACCTATTGGTGATAATCCTTGATTATTAGTTTCATTATTATTTGCTTTTAATATGTTTTATAATGGATATTCAACTCCTATGTTCCAAATATTTGAAATGTGAAGTGTTATCCAAGCTGCTCTTTCTGGATCTCAAAGAGTAAGTGTTGTTTATAATGAAAAAGAAGAAAAAAGAGAAAATGAAATTATTGATGTAAATGATTTAAGTGGAGATGTTAATATTAAAAATTTAAATTTCTCTTATGATGGAAAAAAACAAATATTAAAAAATATTAATATTCATGCGAAAAAAAATCAAGTAATTGGAATAGTGGGTCCTACAGGAAGTGGGAAAACTACTATTATAAATTTATTAACAAAATTTTATGATATTGAAGATGGAGATATTATTTTTGATAATGTTTCAATTAAAGAAATTTCTAAGCAATCTTTAAGAGAACAAATTAGTGTTGTTTTACAAGATACTTATATATTCGAAGGATCTGTTTATGATAATCTAAGATATGCAGAACCAGATGCCACAAATAAGCAAATAGAAGAAGCTTGTATTTTAGCAAATGCAGATCATTTTATTATGGCTTTAAAAGATGGTTATAATACCATTTTAAAAAATAATGCAGAAGAATTTTCACAAGGAGAAAAACAACTTTTAGCAATAGCAAGAGCTATATTAAAAAAAGCGTCAATTTTAATTTTAGATGAAGCAACTTCTTTCGTAGATACAAAGACTGAAAAAGATATAAGAGAAGGAATGGTTTTTGCTTCAAAAAATAAAACAACATTTATAATTGCACATAGACTTTCTACAATAAAAAGTGCAGATATGATAGTAGTTTTAAAAGATGGGGAAATTATTGAAAAAGGAAAACATAGCGAACTTATTGATTTAAAAGGATTTTACTATAACTTATATAATTCAGGTGTTGATGTACCAGAAGATGTTGTTCCTATTGAGAATGAATTTTCAGTTGCTTAGAATCTTTTTTAGGTTTTTTTTCACTTAAAATAACTAGTTCTTTTTTACCTAAATTATTGTTGATATTATTAATAATATTATTGACTATAGAATTGTCTTTTTGTTTATCAAAAATATTGCTTTGTTTCATAAATAATGATATATCAATTATATTAATTAACTTGATATCAATTTTATAAATATATTCATCATTTCATTCGCTTAAAAATAAGTTTTTGCAACATGTAAAAATACTTTCAAAACTTTGAAAATAGTTATCATTTTTCTCTTTTAATTCAATCACTTTTTCAGGAGAATAAAATTTAAATAATAAAGTTTTTGCAACATCATTTCTTTCTAATAAAATTAATGATAGTTCAAATGATAAAGAATAAATTTCATGAAAGATTTTTTCTTCACTATTTGTTGAACCATCTTTAATTACCCTACTTTTAGAAATAGTTTTAGATAGTTCATTTTTATAGTTAATAATATTATTACCAATTCCATTAGCATTATCAATAAAAATAGGAGTTAAATTCTTAAAAATATTTTTTAAATTCTTATCATTTTTATTAGCATTAGCAAGATCTCCAATAGTTTCAATTTTAATTTCATAAAGTTTATTAATTTTTTGTTTCCCAATTCCGAAATATCTTTCTATTTTTAATGGTCATAAAAATTTTTCTATATCATTTTTATTTTTAATTAAAAATATTCCAAAAGGTTTTGCTAAATAATTTGCCATTTTAGCTAAAAAAATATTATATGAAACTCCAATAGAAACAGGGAGATTAAAACTATTTAAAATATCATCTTGAATAATTTGTGCTAATTTTTTAACTGAACCATATTTTTCAATCATATTTGTAACATCTAAAAATCATTCATCAATTGAATAAATCTCAATTTTTCTTGTATATTTTTTAAGAAGTAAAAAAATTTTTTTAGAAAGATCATAATATAAATCATGGTTAGGTTTAAATATATATAATTCTGAAGAAATTTTTTCAATTTTTTCAATTTTTTCAGGAACAAAAGTACCCTTTTTTTTAAGTGAATAACTAATTGAAAGGGCGATTGAAGAAGTTCTACTTGTTGAAATAACAATATCCTTATTTTTTAAATGAGGTTTATCTCTTATTTCAGCATTAACAAAAAAGGAATCTACATCAATATGAAGAATTACCTTCTTCATTTATTTAACCTCTTTTTTCCCAACAGGATTATTTATAAATTTATTTATTGATTCAATAGGAGCATTGGTATTAAGCATTAAATAAGAAATAAAACCACTTTCAATTAAAGAACCATCTGCTAATCAAAAAAGGTCAGGATTTTTTTTAAATAGTTTTTTAGCTACTTCATACGAATTTCCTAAATCTGAAAAAATAATAATTTTTTCTACTGTGCTACTCCTTTTCTTAATTAAAAAATTATAAATAGCTTCTTCGTCATCTTCATCAATTCCAAAACAATCAAAAAAAATAATTTCATTTTTAACATTATTTTTTTTATAGAAATATTCTTTAACAGCTAAAGAAAACTTTTTATAACTTGTAATAAAAACAAGTGAATACATATTTGTTCCTTTTTAAATTTAGAGATTATAATGAGTATTTATATTTAACAACTCATAACAATAAAATTATAACCCTAAAAAATATATAAATAGTTTAAATTTATTATATAATTTCATTAAATTTAAATAATATATAGAAATTAATTAGGGAGAAATATATGTCAAGAATAGTAAGTATTCATGGAAGAGAAGTGTTAGATTCTCGTGGTAATCCAACAGTTCAGGTTGAGGTTATGACTGAATTAGGCGGATTTGGAACAGCAATAGTTCCTTCAGGAGCATCAACTGGTTCAAGGGAAGCATTAGAATTAAGAGATAATAATTCAAAAAAATATAAAGATAATTGATTTGGTGGAAAAGGAGTTATGACAGCTGTTGATAACGTTAACAACATAATAGCACCTGAAATTGAAGGAATAGAAGTTACAGACCAAAGATTAATTGATAAAATGATGGTTGATTTAGATGGTACTCCAACAAAATCAAAATTAGGAGCAAATGCTATTTTAGGAGTTTCATTAGCTGTTTTAAAAGCTGCAGCAGATGAATTAGATCTTCCTTTATATCGTTATGTAGGTGGAACAAATGCAAGAAAACTTCCAGTTCCTATGTTAAATGTTATAAATGGTGGAGAACATGCATCAAATACTTTAGACTTTCAAGAATTTATGATTATGCCACTTGGAGCAAAAACTTTTAGAGAAGCAATGCAAATGGCAAATAAAGTTTTCCATAACTTAGCAAAATTATTACATGATGCTGGTCATGGAACACAAGTTGGAGATGAAGGTGGATTCGCTCCTAATTTAAAATCTCATGAAGAAGCATTAGATTTTTTAGTAAAAGCTATTGAAAAAGCAGGATTTAAACCAGCTAAATCTGGAGAAAAAGCAATTGCAATTGCAATGGATCCAGCTACTTCAGAAATTTATGATGAAAAATCAAAAACATACATATTTAAAAAATTAAAAGAAGCTATTAAAAGTAAAAAATCTGGTTTTGAAAAAATGACTACTGTTAAAACAGAATTTACTTCTTCAGAATTTATTGATTACTATAAAAAATTAATTGATAAATATCCAATTATTTCAATCGAAGATGGATTTGCTGAAAAAGATTGAAAAGGTTTTGAAGAAGCTAATAAAGCATTTGGAAAAGATCATCAAATTATGGGAGATGATTTAACAGTTACAAATCAAGAAATTTTAGCAGAAGCTGTTAGAAAAAATTCAATTAATTCAATTCTTATTAAATTAAATCAAATAGGAACAGTTTCAGAAACAATTGATACAATTGAATTAGCACATAAATCAGGAATGACAGCAGTTGTATCTCACCGTTCAGGAGAATCTGAAGATACTACAATAGCAGATTTAGCTGTTGGATTAAATACAGGACAAATTAAAACAGGTTCAATGTCAAGAACAGATAGAATTGCGAAATATAATAGATTATTAGCAATTGAAGAAGAATTAGGTCCAGTAGCTCAATTCGATGGTGTTAAGACATTTCATAATTTGAAATTACATGTTTCAAAATAAATATATTTTATAAAAGAAAAAATAAATATAATATATAATTCTTTAATATAAAATACAAATTAAATTAATTTTTAAAATTAAACAAGGAGAAAAAAATGGCAAAAGAAAATTTTGATAGAACTAAAGAGCATATTAACGTTGGAACGATTGGACACGTAGACCATGGGAAAACAACTTTAACTGCTGCTATAGCTTCAACACTTGCAAAAAAAGGATTAGCAGAAGCTAAAGATTATGCTTCTATTGATAATGCACCAGAAGAAAAGGCACGTGGAATAACAATTAATACTTCACATATTGAATATTCAACAGAAAAAAGACACTATGCTCACGTTGATTGTCCAGGTCACGCCGATTACGTTAAAAACATGATTACAGGAGCTGCTCAAATGGATGGGGGGATTTTAGTTGTTGCTGCAACAGATGGTCCTATGCCTCAAACAAGAGAACATATTTTACTTTCAAAACAAGTTGGAGTTCCTAAAATTGTAGTATTTTTAAATAAAATAGATATGTTAGGTTCACCTGAAGAAGCTGAAGAAATTATTGAATTAGTTGAAATGGAAGTACGTGGATTACTTTCTGAATATGGATTTGATGGAGAACATACACCTATTATTAAAGGTTCAGCATTAAAAGCTCTTGAAGGTGTAGCTGAATACGAAGCTAAAATTATGGAATTAATGGATGCAGTTGATTCATATATCGATGCTCCACCACGTGAAATTGATAAACCATTTTTAATGGCTGTTGAAGATGTATTTACAATTACAGGACGTGGAACTGTTGCTACAGGACGTGTTGAACGTGGAGAATTAAAAATTAATGATGAAGTTGAAATAGTAGGTATTCACCCAACTAAAAAAACT
The DNA here is from genome assembly GCA_051654605.1 of Metamycoplasmataceae bacterium. GTDB lineage: Bacteria > Bacillota_I > Bacilli_A > Mycoplasmatales > Metamycoplasmataceae > UBA710. The sequence goes on from JBOFYJ010000007.1 coordinate 30,302, forward strand.
GTTGTTACAGGAATTGAAATGTTTAGAAAAAATCTTTCAACTGCTATGGCAGGAGATAATGCAGGACTTTTATTAAGAGGTATTTCAAGAGATGATGTTGAAAGAGGTCAAGTTTTAGCTAAAACAGGATCAATCGTTCCTCATAAAGAATTTAAAGCAGAAATTTATGCTCTTAAAAAAGAAGAAGGTGGACGTCATACACCATTTTTCAAAAACTATAAACCACAATTCTACTTCAGAACAACTGACGTTACAGGTGGAATTGAACTTCCAGCAGGAATTGAAATGGTTACTCCAGGGGATAATGTTAATTTAACTGTTAAATTAATTTACCCAGTTGCTGTTGAAAAAGGAACAAAATTCTCAATCCGTGAGGGTGGAAGAACTGTTGGAGCCGGAACAGTAACAGAAATTATAAAATAATTAATAAATTTGTAATTTTAAACAATACTATAAATAATTAACATTTGTTAATTATTTTTTTATTATTTTTTCTATAAAAAATAGTACTTTTTAGCATTTATTTTCTTAAAAGAAAATTTATTTACATATATAAATGGAGGTAATTCTCCATATAATAAAAAATATATTATAATAAATTAAGATGAAATATAAATACATTTACCTTTGTGGCCCAACTGTTTATGATAAAGTTCACATTGGAAATTTAAGGCCCATTATAACTTTTGATATATTTATAAGAGCAAGACGCTTTAATAATGAAAAAATCCATTTTATTCATAATATAACAGATATAGATGATAAGATAATTCAAAAAGCTAAAGATGAAAAAGTTACTGAAAAAGAAATATCAGAAAAATATTTTAATTTATATCTAAAAATTTTAGATATTTATAATATAAATTCCATAGATGAAATGCCTTTAGTTACAGATAAAATAAATCAAATAACAAATTTTATCGATCTTCTTATTGATAAAAATGTTACATATAAAAATAAAACAGGAATTTATCTTCAAGTAGATAAGGACCAAAAATACGGAAATATATCTAATAATAAATTAAATGATTTATTAACACAAAATAAAAATCAACTTAATAAAGAAAATGATTATGATTTTTGTTTATGAAAATTAAAAAATAATGAAATAGATAAATCATTTCCTTCTTCATTTGGTAAAGGAAGACCTGGTTGACATACAGAATGTGCTGCTTTTGTATTTAATATTACAAATGGGGAATCATTAGATATTCATGGCGGCGGAATTGATTTAAAATTTCCTCATCATGAAAATGAAAATTCTCAATTTAGATTAATTACAAAATCAGAAATTGCTAATGAATGAATTCATATAGGAATTGTTAATTTAAATTCTAAAAAAATGTCTAAATCTGAAAATAATTTACTTTTTGCAGAAGATTATCTGAAATATAGTGAAGGATATGAATTTAATCCAGATATACTTAGATTAATATTTTTGAATTCAAATTATAAATCAACAATTAATTTTGATGAAAGTTTATATGAACAAAATAAAAAACAATTAAAATCACTTTTAAGGATAAAAAAAATTCTTATTTTAGAAAAAAAATATAAATCTGAAATTAAAATGAATAATGATTTTAAAGAAATAATAAATTTATTTAGTTCAATTGAAAATGCAAAGGCACTCAAATTATTAAATTCTTTTATAAAAGAATTTAATAAAACAAAAGATCAAAATTTAGGAAACCAAATTTTAAATATTTTTAATATTTTAGGTTTTAAATTTCCTGAATATAAAATAGATGAAGAATTAATTATTTTATATAATAATTGAAACTTAGCTCTTAAAAAGAAAAACTTTGAAGAAGCAGATAACTTAAGAAATATATTATTAGAAAAGGAAATAATATAATGGATAAAAATTTTATTTTTGGTAAAAATACAGTTTTGAATGCAATTAATAATAATGAAGAAATTGAAGAAATTTTTTTATCTAAAAATAATTTTATAAAAACAAATATTAAAAAAACAATTTTATCAAATAAAGAATTAGATGAAATGGTTAATGGAAATCACCAAGGATATATTGCACTAGTAAAAGAATTTGTTTATTATCAAGAAGCAAAACTCTTTAAAGATAAACCTCCAATAATTTTAGTTTTAGATCATATTGAAGATCCTCAAAATTTAGGAGCAATTATTAGAACAGCAAATTGCTTAGGCATTGATAATGTAATCATTCCAAATAAAAGATCTGCAACTATAAATTCAACTGTTACAAAAGTAGCTTCAGGTGGTCTTGTTGGCTTTAAAGTAGTACAAACTTCTTCATTATCAAGTTTTATAATTAAAGCAAAAGAAAAAGGATATTGAGTTTATGGAACTAGCTTAAATGAAAAAGCAAAAAGCATTAACAAAGCTCCCTTTAATTTTCCTTTAGTATTAATTGTTGGAAATGAAGGAAAAGGAATTTCTAAAACAAATGAAAAACTTTCAGATGAACTAGTTTATTTAGAAATGAAGGGAAATGTTCAATCTTTAAATGTCTCAGTAGCTACAGGTATTTTTTTATATGAAATTCTTAAAAAAGGAGAATAAAATGAACTCAATTAACAGAGAACAATCTAAAGCCGGATTCATTTTATATAATAAATATAAAAATGAGTTAGAAAGACTTGCCAAAAAATGTTTATGAATTAATAAAAACAATCTTCCATTTAATGAAAATGACATAATTAATTATTCTCTTGCACATTTTTTAGAAAATGATCTTCAAAAATTTAATCCAAATTTAAATATAAAATTTGAATGTTATTTTTTTATTAAAATAAAAAATAATATGCTTAATTATTGTAGAACTTTTCACAAAAAAAATTACGAAATAATGAATAACTCAATTGAATTTGATGATGATATAGAAAATATAAAAAATGAAAGAATTCATATTGATTTCTCCGATCTTTCAGTAATTGAAAAAAGCATAATAAATAAACTTTATTACGATAATTATAAAATAAAAGATATTTGTAATGAATATGGCACTAAACAAAAAAGAATTGAAAAAATGCTTAATAAAATATATAATAAAATGAAAAAAAAATCTTATTTTTATTAAAAAAACTTATAATAAATAATAAATGACCTTTAGAAAGGATTAATTAATGGATAATTACTTTTTTTTACCAACAAGAAGTGAGATTTTTTTTGAAGGAACAAAAGCATTAATAGATTTTGGACGTGATAAATCAGTTAGAACTATTAGTTTATTAAGAAAGCTTAATATTGAAGTTGTAGTTTTAATTCCCCAAAAATTATCAACTAAAAATACAATAGAAAAAAAAGAAGATCTTAGAGAATATGGAATGCTTTGTAATATCATTGATATTAAAGAACCATCTAGTTTAGTTTATAAAGTTGAATTTCAAGCATTAGAGCGTGTAAAAATTAATGAAATTTTAGAATTTGAAAATGAGGAAAAAGAAAATTTAGAAGTTTTTTTTGGAGCATTTAAACAAGCTAATTTAACTATTGGAAAAAATGATATTAAAAAAGAAGCTCTTTGATTAAAAGTTAGTGAGGAACTTCAAAAATTACCAATAGAAAATAAAGCTATTTTTGACACTCTTTTAAATAATAATGAAAATGAACCTATTGATTGAGAAAGAAGAATAGGAGTTTGTAAATCTTTAGTTCAAATTCTTCAACCATCTTTTGAATCAAAATACAATTTACTTGCTTCAAAAAATATTTCAGAATTTTTAGAAAATTATATAAAAATTTTATTTGAACGTAATACAATGTCTCAAATTGAAAAAGAAATTGATGATGATGTAAGAAAAAAACTTGATAGCCAACAAAAAGAATTTCTTTTAAGAGAAAGAATGAGAGCGATTAGAAATAAGTTGGGTGAAGAATCAGATAATGAAGATAAAATTGAAGAAATTTTAAACTCAAAAGAACTTAAAGAAATTATTCCTGAAGAAGTAAGAATTCTTATTAAAAATGAAAAAACAAAATTAAAAAATATGATGTCTTCTTCTCCAGATGCTAATATTACAAGAACCTATATTGAATTGCTTTCTGAGCTTCCTTGAAGACAAATTGGTAAAGAAGAATTAAACATTAAAAGAGCTAAAGAAGTATTAGATTCATACCATTACGGATTAAAAGATGTAAAAGAAAGAATAATTGAATTTATTGCTGTTTTAATTAATAATAAAGAAAATGAATCTAAAAGTACAAGTAAAAAAATAATTGATCAAGGAAAATTTGAAATCGATTTAAATTTATTTAATAAAGTTAATGGTGCAAATGTTTCATCTGTTCAAAATCCCGCACCTATAATTACATTATTAGGTCCTCCAGGAACAGGTAAAACATCTCTAGCTAAAGCAATAGCAGAAGCTCTTGGAAGAAAATTTATAAAAATTTCTTTAGGTGGAATTAGAGATGAAGCTGAAATAAGAGGACATAGAAGAACATATATCGGAGCTATGCCTGGAAAAATAATTAGAGCAATTAAAAAAGCAGGAGTTTCAAATCCTTTAATTCTTCTTGATGAAATAGATAAAATGGCTTCAGATCATAAAGGCGATCCTTCTTCTGCCATGCTTGAGGTTTTAGATCCAGAACAAAATGCAAACTTTCAAGATCATTATTTAGAAGTTGAATATGATTTATCAAAAGTTATGTTTTTAGCAACTGCTAATTATTATGAAAATATTCCTACTCCTTTATTAGATCGTGTTGAATTAATTGAACTTAATTCATATACAATTCAAGAAAAAATTAGTATTGCTAAAAAATATTTAGTTAAATTAGTTTTAAAACAAAATTCTCTTAATGAAAAATTTTTCCAAATTTCTGAAGAAGAAATAGAATTTTTAATAAAACATTATACTTTAGAAGCTGGTGTTAGAAATCTAAAGAGAACATTAGATAAGTTAGCTAGAAAAATAGTTGTTAAAAAAATAGAAGGAAAATTAAAATCTGAATTCATCTTAACTAAAAAAGAAATAGAAAATCTTTTAGGTCCAATAAAATTCTCGGATGATGAAAATGATATTGAGCCACAAATAGGATCTGTTAATGGATTAGCTTATACAGCTTATGGAGGAAGTACTCTTGCAATAGAAGTTACAACCTTTAAAGGAAAAGGAGAATTAAAATTAACTGGTCAATTAAAAGAAGTAATGCAAGAATCAGCTCAAATTGCTATTGCTTTTGTTAGAGCTAATTCTAAAAAATATGGTATTGATTTTGATTGAGATGAAAATTCTATTCATATTCACGTTCCTGAAGGTGCAGTTCCTAAAGATGGTCCAAGTGCAGGAGTAACATTTACTACAGCTATTATTTCAGCTCTTTCTAAAAAACCTGTTTCTCATTTAATTGGAATGACAGGAGAAATAACACTAAGAGGAAAAGTATTACCAATTGGTGGTTTAAAAGAAAAATCATTAGCTGGATATAGATTTGGAATTAAAACTATTTTTATACCAAAAGAAAATAAAAGAAATTTAATTGATATCCCTAAAGAAGTAAAAAATGAAATTAAATTTATTACAGTTTCTCATTATGATGAAATTTATAATTATATTTTCAAAAAAAGCAAATAAAATTTTCTAATCCTTATTTTTTTTATCAATATAATCTATATGTCTTTTAATTGTGGAAGATATTTTATTTGTTTTATAATTTGGAAAAAATAATATTGTTTCTAAATCATTATTTAAATAATTATTTGAAAAAGCTAAATCAACCTCATAATTTAGATCAAGTTCAGTTCTAAAAGAACGAATTAAAAAATTCGATTCTAATTTTTTAGCTAATTGGCTAGTTAATTCATTTTCATTGACTAATACCTTTATTTTTTTGTTATTTTTATAAATATTTTCAATTATTTTTTTATTTTTATCAAAATCATTTACCTCTTTTTTATCAGGATTAAAAGTAATAATAATATAAATAACATCAAACAATTTTAATGCTTTTTCAATAATCGATCTATGCCCTTCATGAAAAGGATTAAAACTTCCAGGGTAAATTGCTTTTTTCATTTTTGTTATATAATTATAATATATTAATTTTATATATGTTGAAAGGGAAAACTATGCCATGTAAAAATTCTTGTAAAATAAAAGAAGAAAAAAAATGTGCTAACAAATGTGAAGCATGTTCTTCAAATAATAAATCTGAAAAATGCACAAAAAAAGATTGTTGTAAAGATTCTTGTTGTAAATAACTAAAACAAAAATTAAATTCAAATTATTTATTTATTTTACAATGAATAAATAATTTTTTATATTAATATAAAAAAAGGAAAATAATGACTATAAAAAATAAAGATGAACTACTTAAAAGAGGAGAGGAAATAAAAAAACTTTCAATAGTTTCTATTGTTCTTTATTGTTTAATATTTTCCTCAATTATCGGATGAATAATTGCTTTAGTTTATTCAATTAAAATTATTAGTGATAATTATTATGATGAAAATTTAGAAAAAGATAAAATACTATGAGGACTTTTAGGTATTTTAGTAATTGGTCCAATTGCTACATTGATTTTTGCTAATAAAATGATTGAAATAGCTAAAAATTCAAACGAAGAAATTATAGCAGAAGTTGAAGAAATAAAAATCGAAAATAAAATCGAATAATAAAAATAAAAAATATAATAATTCTTTTATTCTTAACCTTTTTAATAAACTTTATTATTATTTCTTATATAATGATAATAAATAAATTTTTAAGGGGAAAAAATGCCAGCAGTAGGTTTAACATTAAGATGTGAAGAATGTAAAATGGAAAATTATATAACTAAAAAAAATAAAAAAAATACAGTAGAAAAAATAGAGCTTAAAAAACATTGTCATAAATGTAATACTCATACAACTCACAAGGAGAAAAAATAGTGAGAACTGAGCATTTAAATAAAGTTTTTAATGAAAAAAATTTAAATGCTATTTTTTCATCTTCTCCTCAAACAAGACTATGATATACAGGTGTAGTTACATCTGATGGTTTTTTAGTAATAGAACAAAATAAAGCTACTTTATTTGTAGATAGTAGATATATTGAATATTGCCAAAATAATACTAAAAATGCAGAAGTAGTTTTATTGGGTGAAAACGTTTTAAAAAATTTTTTTCAAGAAAGAAATTTTTCTAAAATTGGAATAGAAGAGGAATATATAACATATAGTGATTTTGAAAAATTAAAATCTTTTTCTCCACATTCAATATTTGAACCAATAAATTCACAAAAATTAAGAATACTTAAAGATGATAAAGAAATTGAAATTATGCAAAAAGCTATAGATATTTCTTTAGAAGCATTTGAAAAAGTAAAGAAATTTTTAATTGAAGGTATTTCAGAAAAAGAAATAGCTTCTAAATTTGATTACCTAATGAAAAGAATGGGAGCTGAAAAAACAGGTTTCGATTCTATTGTAGCTTTTGGTCCGAGTGCTGCAGAACCTCATCATCATCCAACAGATAATAAATTAAAAAAAGGTGATATTGTTAAATTAGATTTTGGAGCATTATATTCAGGTTATTGTGCTGATATAACAAGAACATTTTTTTATGATGATGAAATTCAATATCAAGATCCAAAATTAAAAGAAATATTAGAAATTGTAGAAGAAGCTGCAAGACTTGGAAGAGAAAGTGTTCGTCCAGGAATATCAACTTTAGAAATAGATAATATTTGTAGACAATATATAGCAAGCAAAGGTTATTTAAATTTTTTCCTTCATTCAACCGGACATGGTCTTGGAATTGATGTTCATGAATTGCCAAATGTTTCTAAAATGAGCGATGTAATATTAGAACCAGGAATGGTTATAACTGTTGAGCCAGGAATTTATATTAAAGGTCTTGGTGGGGCAAGAATAGAAGATGATGTTTTAGTTACTGAAACAGGACATAGAGTTCTTTCAAGAAAAGAATAAAAGGAAAAAATGATAAATGTTAATGATTTAAAACCTGGTACTACCTTCCAAATAGATGAAAATATTTTCATTGTTTTAGAAGCTTCTCATTCAAAACAAGGAAGAGGACAAGCAAATGTTAAGGTAAAGGCAAAGGATTTAAGAACTGGAACAACAACAGTTAAATCTTTTACTGGAGGAGAAAAAGTAAAAAAAGCTCATATTGAAAAAACAGATATGAATTTTTTATTTGATGATGGAATGAACATTTTTTTAATGGATAATGAAACATATGAACAAATTGAATTACCTTCAAAAAATTTCAAATGAGAATTAAACTTTTTAAAAGAAGGTCAAACAATTAAAATTCGTAAATTTGAAAATGAAATTTTAGATTTAGAAATTCCTCTTAATATTGAGCTTGCAGTTGATCAAGCATTTGATGCTGTTAAAGGAAATACAACAACTAATCCTCAGAAAAAAGTAATTTTAGAAACAGGTTTTGAAATCGAAACACCAATGTTTATAAAACAAGGAGATGTAATAATTGTTTCTACTGAAACAGGTAAATATGTAGGGAAGGGAAAAAGTTAAAAATGTTTTTATCAATTAATAAAACTTCTATAAATATTTTGATAAATAAACAAGCATATTTAGATTTATTTAGTATTTTAACTAAAGAAATAAATGATATTAAACTATGTTCACAAATAGATATTGATTTTGTTAAAGATTATAAAAATGTAAAAATAAAATTTAATTTTAAAACAAAAAAAGATATTGATTTAGGAAAAAAAGTTAATGAAATAAAAGCATTTTTAAACAATAGTATTTTTTTGTTACAGGGAAGCAAACCTTATAATTTAATAATGAATTGAACAGGTTCTTATTAAATAACTTAATAATCTTAAAATATAATTTTTTATGGAAAATAAAGAAGATAAAAAACCAGGTTTTTGACAATTATTTTGATTGTTTTTAAAAATATCTTTTTTTAGTTTTGGTGGAGGGAACTCTATGTTCTCTATGATAAAAAGTTATTGTGTAGATAAATATCATTTTATCGAAGAAAAAGACATAGATGATATTTTAATTGTAACTAATTCAATACCTGGAGCAAGTGCTATTGAAGGTATTTATTATATTTCCTGTCTAATTACGAAATCCAAACTAAAATCCGCCCTAATTACTATCTTTTCACTTATACCTCATACACTTTTTTTCTTTCTTATTTTTGTTTTAGGAATAAATTATATTCCGGAAAAGTATTTAAAAATAATTTATGTAGCAGTTATTCCAATAATTATTGGTCTAGTTCTTAATTTAACTATTAGATATATAAAAATAGAAAAAAATGGTGTTCCTGTAACTATTCATTGACTTATTTTTATAATTACATTATCATTTTCTTTTTTTGTTCCTGTTCCTTGGAATGTTCCTATTTTTATAATTGTATTTTTTGCTATTTGTCTTTTAATTTTTAATTTTTTTAAAAAAAGAAAAAAGAAAAAAGAGGATGATAATAAATGTTAGCACTAGGTTTATCAGCTCTTATTGTTTTATTAGGTTGTTTTATTATATCTATTGTAGTTTTTGGTGGAGCTCAAGTCTTTATACCTTATTTTAAAATCCTTTTAGTTAATGTTTTAGGTATTGATTTAAATACTTGAGAAAATCTTTTATCAATTACTAATGCAACTCCAGGAATTTTTGGACTTAAGCTTGCTTTAGCTTCTGGATATTTAGCCGCTCAAGGACATTGATGAGGCTATTTATTAATGTTCGGAACTTATTTTATTTTTACATTAGTTCCTATTTTTATAATGACAATTGTTATGAAAAAATATAATAAAATTAAACAAACAAAATTTATGGTTTTATTTTTAAAAATAATGAGACCAGTACTATCTGGAATATTAATATCAGTAGTTCTTTCTTTATTAATGAGTTTAGTTGTTCCTTTTATTGGTTTTAATGATTTAGGAAGCGAGTTTAGCGACCTAGATAAATATCTTTATTTTAAAGAACATTCTTTTTTTAAAGAATGGAGATATTGAGTTTTGCTTGCCTGATCAATTATTTCCATTCCTGCAGATTTTGTAATTATTAGAAAGTATAAAACAAATATTATATTTTTAATAATTACAAATATAGCATTATGCATGCTTTTATTTGCTCCTTGAATAACTTAAATAGTTAGATCAAGTTTTTTTCAAACATTATTTATTTCATTGACAGTTTCATTATATTCTTTTTTATATTCATCATCAATATATAAACCAATTTTTTTAATTAATTCACTTATTTCATTTTGTTCTAAAATTATAAAATTATGATGAACAATTTTATTCCTTAATTCTGCAAATTTAAATAAATCTTCGTTAATAAAAACTGTTCAAAATTTCTTTTCTAATTTCCCCTTTTTAAAATAAAAATTAAGAAGTTTCATTAATTTAATTTTTTTTGAAAATGATAATTTATCAGGTAGTTCATAAAGTTCTTCAAATTCAAAATTTCTTAAACTTTTACTAAACTTTTCTAACTTATCATTATAGTTATTAGGAATTTGTATAAATTCATAGTTTTCCATTATATTTTTTACTTCTTCTTTTTCAACTATTAAATAAGATACTAATTCTGCACCTAATTTATTTTCTATATAAAATAAATATTTTAAAAGTTTTCTTTTAAGTCTTATATCTTCTATAAAAAAATTATTGACAGAATCAAAATCATTAAAAGTAATTCCCTTTTCTTTAGCTTTTTCAATTAATTTTATATATCTTGTAATACTTCATGTTTCAAAGATTTTTTTATAATTTATAAAATCAATATCAGGAATTAAACTTTTTATATCTTTATCACTTAGCATTTATTTTTTATTATTTTCTTCAGTTCTATCATTTATCTTTTTTAGTTCTTGTAAAATACCATTTAATGTTTTATCAATATTACTTAAATTTTCATTTGTTTTTTTTAATTGACTCATAAAACTTCCATCTCAAAAATTGCTCATCATCAACCTTCTTTCCCTAATTTTTAATCATACTTTCTGTAACTTCTTTAAACTTTGTTTCTCCTCATTGAGAAAGAGCAATATCCCTATAAATTCCATTTTTCATAATTAAATTATTATGAGTATCAAAACCAACAATTTCTCCATTATCTAAAACAATAATTTTGTCCATATCTTCAATTGAAGATATTCTTTGAGCTACTATTATTGTGGTTGAATTAAATTTCTTTTTCATATTATTTCTAACTTTTTTTTCAGTAACATTATCAAGAGCTGATGTTGAATCATCGAAAATAGTAATAGGCGATTTTTTTGCCAATGTTCTTGCTATAGAAATTCTTTGTTTTTGTCCACCTGATAAATTTTTTCCTCTTTGTTCAATATAATAATTAAATTTATCATCTTTAGATTGAATAAATTCTCATGCTTCAGCTGCTTTTGCTGATTCAATAATAGCTTTTTCTTTTTCATTAGAACTTAAATCATCTTTAAGACCCATAGCAATATTGTATTCTATTGTTCCTGAAAAAAGAATAACATCTTGAAAAGCCATTGCTATATTTTTATTTATTTCATCAAAAGCAAAATTTTTAATATTAACACCATCAACAAGTATTTCTCCATTAGTTACATCATAAAGTCTTGACATTAAACCTACTAAAGTAGATTTTCCTGATCCTGTTTTACCAATTATTCCAATTTTTTCTTTTGAATTAATTTTAATATTTATATCTTTTAAAAGAGGTTCTGATTTTTCACTAAAAGAATAATAAACATTTTTAAATTCAATTATTCCTTCACTTATTTTTGCTTTTGAATCTTTATTATATTTAACAGATGGTTCTCATTTTAAGATTTCATAAGATCTTTTAAAAGAAGGGATTGTTGAGAAAATTTGGAAAAAAGCAATAATAGTAATTATTAATCCAAATAAAACTCTTTGTAAAACTAAAATAAATGAAATAACATCTCCTAAATTCCCAGAAGAAATATTTGCTCCAGCTATTATTAAAACAACTATAACAGAAACATTTACTAAAAATTGAATTATTGGGCTTAAAAGACCTGAATATATAAACGCTTTAGTTGAAGAAGACATTAAATTTTCACTCTTTTCATTAAAAATACTTTTTTGTTTTTCTTCAAGATTAAATGATTTAATAACTCTTATTCCTAAAACTGTTTCTCTTGATTGACGATTAACAGCATCTACATTTTTTTGAGTTTTCATAAAATATGGATATGAAAATTTACCTATAACTAAAATAACAATTAAAAATAAAGGAACTAAAACTGCATAAATTAATGAATATTGAGAACCTGAAACTGAAGTAGAATAAGAAATACCAAAAATAAACATTGTAATTCCTCTAACTAAAAAACTAAAAATAAAATAAAGACCAGCAAAAATAATCTGCATATCATTTGTCATTCTTGTTACAAGAGAAGAAGTTGAAAAACTATCTATATCTTGATATGAAAAAGTTTGAATTTTAGCAAAAGTTATTTTTCTTAAACTATAAACATAATTACTTGCTACCGTTGTTGCTAAAAAAACACCTAATATTCCACAAATTACACTTCCGAATAAAGTAATAACAGTTTTTGTTACTAACATATTATCTATTCCGCTACTTGAAGAAGTAATAATTTCCCCTATATATTGAGCTTGAAGAATATTACAAATTGATTGAAAAATAATTGATAATAAGGCAAAAAATATAATAAACCAATTTTTTTTGTCAACAACTTTAATTAGTTTTTTCATTTTCTCCCCTTTTATTAAAATATATTTTAATTTTATCTTATTTTTAAAAAATTTATATTTGATTTATCTAATTATTGAATAAAATTATTTTTAATTATTAATTTAAAAATTAATAATTTTTTTTAGAATTTGTGCTAAATAAAACATTATAATTTATATGTTTATTAAAACAAAATTTTAAGGAAGTTAAAAATATGAACAAATTAAATGCAGTTCTTGCAAGAAACGTAAAAAATGCTCCAGCAAGTGTTTGTGATTTCTCTCACACAGTTGCTTTTTCCCATTATAATCACCTTTCAGCACAATTACCAATTGATGTAACATCAAATAAATTGGTATCTGGAGGTATTAAGGAGCAAGCTACTCAATGTTTTAAAAATATTGAAGCAGTTATAAAAGGAATAAATCATGTTATGGATGATGTTGTTAGATTAACGATAATCACTAAAAGCATAAATGATGTTGAACCTGTTAAAGAAGTACTTAAAACATTTTTTAAATCTTATGTACCAACTACAACTACAATAATTGTAAAAAACATTCCAATGAATGCTTTAGTACAACTTGAAGCTGTTATAACATGTGGAGAAGGAACAATTCCAAACGCTCCACAAGCAGGAGATTTAATTAAAGTTGTAAAAAATACTGATAAGGTTCCTAAATGTTGTACACAATCTCAATCAGTTGCCTTTTCTCATTACAATAACATTTCAACTCAATTACCAGTTGATCCAAAAACTAATGAAATTGTTAAGGGTGGAATTTCTGAACAATTAAATCAATGTTTAAGAAATATTAAAACTATCCTAGAAAGTATTGACGTACCATTCGACGATATTGTTAAAGTAAATATATTCGTAAAAAATATTAAAGATAGAGAAATAATTAAGCAAGAATATAAAAAATTCTTCCCTGATTCAGCAATAGCTAGAGCAGCTAATTATTTCCCTGCTTTATCAGTTATTGAAGTTTCTGATATTTTAAGAGGAGCACTAGTTCAAGTTGAAGCAGTTGTTTCTCATGGTGATGGAACTCCTCCACAAGCAGTTGAAGACCGTCATGGAATTGTTATATATGCAAACAATACACCAAAAGCTCCACAAAAATGTCATTCAACACAAACAGTAGCTTTTTCTCATTACAATAATATTTCTATGCAATTACCTATCGATGCTAAAACAAATGAATTAGTATCAGATGATTTTGAAAAACAAACTTCAAAATGTTTAGAAAATATTAAAACTATTTTAGAAAGCATTAACCACAAAATGGAAGACGTTGTTAAACTAAATATTTTTGTTAAAGACATCAAAAATATAGATTTAGTTTCAAAAACTCTTAAAAAATTCTTCCCTAAAACATTACCAGCTGGAAGAATAGTTGAGGTTTCTAATATAGAAAAAAATGCTCTAGTTCAAATAGATGCAGTTGTTTCAAATGCAGAAGGAACTCCTCCTACATTAAAATTCTGTAAAGGTTAATAAAATAATTAACTAAATAAAAAAATGTTTAAATCTGTTTAGGTTTAAACATTTTTATTTATTTATTTTAAAAAATAAGCTATAAAACGCTTTAAATATAAAGTAATTTATAAAGCAAATATTTCATTAAGTTTTAAGAAAAAAAATTTTATAAAATGGTATATAATTTTTGAGTAATTGTAAAAAATTATGGTAGACATGGTGAAGTGGTTAACACAGCGGTTTGTGGTACCGTCATGCGCGGGTTCGAACCCCGTTGTCTGCCCCATTTTTTTTGCTTTTTTTAAAAATAAAATATGATATAATTAATATTAAATAATTAAATTCATTAAGGTATTATGAACAACGATAAAAACAACAATTCAGACGAATCTCCTTCCGAGGACGAAGAATATTTACAAACTAAAATAGACCAAGGATTAACTTCAGAAGAAGTTGAAAAGAGACAAAAACTTTTCGGCTTAAATTCAATAAAAAAAGAAAAACAAGTTTCTTTTATTGTTTTATTTTTAAAACAACTTACAGAATTAATGTCCCTTTTATTATTGGTAGCTGGAATTTTATCCCTAGGTCTTTCTATTTATCAACAAACAAGAGGAGAAGATGTAGTTCTTCAATATACTCAAACAGCAATTCTTCTATCAATAGTTTTTATTAACTCATTATTTGGCTCTATTCAAGAGATAAAATCGAATAATGCAATTGAAGAACTGGAAAAAATGGCTTCAAGCAATGCCAAAGTCATTAGGAATGGAATAATTACATTAATAAACTCCAACGAAATAACTATAGGAGATATTTTAATTGTAGAAGCCGGAGATACAATTCAAGCAGATGCTATGCTTTTAGAAGTAAATAATCTTCAAGTTATTGAATCTATTTTAACTGGCGAATCAAATGCTATTGATAAAAATCTTGAACAAACTGAAGGAGATATTCCTTTAGGAGATCAAAAAAATAAAATTTTTTCAGGAACAAACGTAATAAATGGTAGAGGTGTTTCTATTGTTGTTTCAATAGGGAATAATACAGAAATAGGGAAAGTTGCTAAATTAATTTCTAATGATAAAAATAAAACAAAAACCCCATTACAATATAAATTACATAATTTAAGTAAATATTTAGGAATTGTTGGAATAGTAATAACAATTTTAACTTTCTTCTTTTCTCTATTTATAATAGAAAATGTTGTAAATGAAGGATTTAAAGCGGTTCAACCATCACTTATTTTAGCTATTTCTTTAGCTGCCGCCGCTATTCCAGAAGGATTAAATGCAGTAGTTAATATAATTTTATCTATCGGTGTTAAAAAAATGTCTCATAAAAATGCAATTATTAAGAAATTGCCAGCAGTCGAAACATTAGGATCTACAAGTGTTATTTGTTCTGATAAAACAGGAACACTTACAATGAATAAAATGACTATTACTAATTTATGAGCATTTAAAAATAATTATGTAGAAAAACAAAGTTTAATGAAACTTTCTAAAGAACAAATTGATTTACTTAAATATGCTGTTTTGTGTACAGATGCTTCTATTGATGAAAATAATTTAGATGAAACTCCTGTTGGTGATCCAACGGAACTTTGTATTTTAGAATTAGCTTTAAAAAATAAATTTTCTCCAATTCAATGAGATAAAGAATTTCCAAGAATAACAACAATTCCTTTTGATTCTAATAGAAAATTAATGACTTCTATTAATCAAATAGATGATGAATTTTATGTTATTGTAAAAGGTGCTCCTGATGTAATTTTTAGTAAATGTAAAAATATTGATAATGATACTGAAATTAAAAAAATTAATAATAGTTGAAGTAATAAGGCAATTAGAGTTCTTGGTGTTGGTATTAAAAAAATTAACAAGAATAATTTAGATTTAAATAATTTAGATATTGATAAAATTGAAAATGATTTAGAATTTATTGGTTTAATTGGAATGATTGATCCACCACGTGAAGAAGTTAAATTATCTATTAAAGAATGTATTAGTGCAGGAATAAAACCAGTTATGATAACAGGTGATCATTTAAATACCGCTGTTGCAATCGCTATAGAATTAGGAATTATAACTAATCCAGAAACCCAAAAATCAATAACAGGAACTGAATTAAATCTTCTTTCAGATGAATATTTAAAAGAACATATTAATGATTATTCAGTTTATGCAAGAGTTTCTCCTGAAGATAAATTAAGAATAGTAAAAGCTTGACAAGCAAATAACCAAGTTGTAGCAATGACTGGTGATGGTGTTAATGATGCTCCTGCATTAAAAGCGGCCGATATAGGTTGTGCTATGGGGATAACTGGAACAGATGTTTCTAAAGGTGCAGCTGACATGATTTTAACTGATGATAATTTTTCAACAATTATTGAATCAGTTAAATCAGGAAGAAGTATTTATGAAAGTATTAGAAATATAGTTAAATTCCTTCTATCATCAAATATTGCCGGAATAGTTTCAATTGTATTAGGGATGATAATTTTTTATTTTGTTTTCGAAATAGGAAATTGAGGGTATTTAAATGAATCAACATTTAATGGTGTCAATATAACAATTGAACAAGCAAATATTATAAATTCAAATATTAAATTTCAAACTACATTAACAACTATTCAAATATTAATTAATAATATAGTAATAGAAACTCTCCCTGGTGTCGCCTTAGGTATTCAAGAGAATACTTCTTCTTTAATGAATAGAAGGCCAAGAAGTAAATATGAATCAATATTTGCTGATAAATTAATTATTAAAATTTTTGTTACAGGAATAATTAATGGACTACTTACAATTTTAGCTTTTACCTTAGGAGTATTTGTAGCAATTGAAGCAGGAGTACCTATGTTAAGATTTTTCTACGGAAATATCGCAGCTTTTATTTGTTTAACAATTGGAGGGATATTAAAATCAATTTCAATGTCTTCAAAAATTTCAATTTTTAAAACAAAATGAGCAGAAAACAAATGAGTTTATTTAGCTTGTTTCGTTTCATTTGCAATTATCTTAATTTCAACACTTATTCCACCAGTGGCTTCATTATTTGGAGAAAGACCAATTATTAGTGAAGAATTAATTAAAAATACAAATTTAAGTATCGATCAACTTAATAAAATAATCTTTAATAATTCAACAGTAAATGATATGCTTAATTGAGAATTATTTGTAATTGGATTTTCATTTGGTTTAATACCTTTAATAATTTTAGAAATAGAAAAATATTTTAAAAATAATTATGGAAGTCATAAAATAATTTCAAATATTACAACTTTTGAGGTAATTCCAAAACCACTATCATTTCAAGAAAAATATCCTATATTTAAAAAATTTAAAAAGGACTAATCATATTTAAAAAAACAATATTATTATGATATTATATAATTACAAAATAAATATATATATTAAAAGGAAGAAATGAAAACATTTACAGCAAGAATTATTGACCCAGTAGGACTACATGCTAGACCAGCATCTATTACAGTTCAAGCAGCATCTAAATTTGTCTCAGACATTAAAATTAAATCAAACGGAAGAGAAGGAAATTTAAAATCAATAATGAATATTATGGCTCTTGGAATTAAGACTGGACATGAATTTACAATTGAGGCTTCTGGAGTTGATGAAGAAGAAGCTATTAAAGTAATTGAAAAAGAAATGAAAGCAAATAAATTAATTTAATAATTAATTTTTAAAAGGTATTAAATTGAAATTAAGTGGTATTGGAGCATCTAACGGAATAGTTATTGCAAAAGTTTTTGAATTATCAGAACCAGAAATTAATATTATTAAAAAAAGTATTAACGATATTGAAGGAGAAATTTTAAAATTAAAAAAAGCAATTAAAATTTGCGTTTCTCAAATCGAAGATTTAAAAGAAAAATCAATAAAAAATATAGGATTAGAACATGCTATGATTTTTGATGCTCATATTCAAGTAGCTTCTGATCCAATGATGATGGAAGAAATAGAATCTTTAATAAGATTAGAAAAAGTAAATTCTGATTATGCAGTTAATTCTATTACAAAAAAATATATAGAAATGTTTTCTCAAATGGATGATGAATACATGAAAGAAAGAGCTGGAGATATTAAAGACGTAGCTAAAAGAATAATATATGCTATTTTTGATATTAAACCAGTCGATTTAACTACTATTGATGAAGATGTTATTATAGTGGCATATGATCTAACTCCTTCTGAAACATCTCAATTAAATAAAAATTTTGTAAAAGGTTTTGTAACAGATATCGGTGGAAAAACTTCTCATTCAGCAATTATGGCAAGATCTCTTGAAATACCTGCTGTTTTAGGATTAAAAGATATTACTAAAATGATTAAAAGTGGTGATATTTTAGCAATCAATGGAGAAACTGGAGATGTTTTTATTAATCCTTCAAAAGAAGTAATTGAAAATTATAAAAATGAAGCAATTAAAAATGCAAAAGAAAAAGAATATTTAAAAACATTTAAAGATAAAAAATCAATTTCAAAAGATGGAATTCAAATTGATATTTCAGCAAATATTGGTTCTCCAAAGGATATGGAAGGAGTAATTGAATCTGGAGCAGATTCAGTTGGTTTATTTCGTTCAGAATTTTTATATATGGATAATGAAAATTGACCAACTGAAGAAGAGCAATTTAAAGCATATTCTGAAGTAATTAAAAAAAATAATGGAAAACTAGTAATTATTAGAACATTAGATATTGGAGGAGATAAAACTCTTAAATATTTTAAATTCCCAGAAGAGATGAATCCATTTTTAGGATATAGAGCAATTCGTTTATGTCTTGATAAAGTTGATATTTTTGAAACTCAATTAAGAGCATTAATAAGAGCTTCAGAATTTGGTAAATTAGGAATTATGTTTCCAATGATCGCAACTGTTGATGAATTTAAACAAGCTAAAGCAATTTTTGATAAAGTTTATCTTGAAGTTAAAAAAGAATATAAAAATGTTTCTGATGAAATTCAGGTAGGGACAATGGTTGAAATTCCTTCTTTAGCTGTTACTTGTGACATAATTTGTAAATACGCAGATTTTGTTTCAATTGGTACAAATGATTTAATGCAATATTCAATGGCTTCTGATAGAATGAATGAAAAAGTTTCTTATTTATATCAACCACTTAATCCAGCTATATTAAGACTTATCAAAATGACAATTGATGGAGCTCATAAAGCCGGAAAATGAGTAGGTATGTGTGGAGAAATGGCAGGAGATATTAGTGTAATTCCCTTATTGTTTGCAATGGGATTAGATGAATTTTCAATGGCATCTTCTTCTATTTTAAAAGCAAGAGAATTAATTAGTAGACTTTCAAAAAAAGAAATTACTCCCATTTTAGATAAAATCTTAAATTCAGAAAATGAAGAACAAGTTATTGAAATCTTAAAAACAAATTTTAAATTTCTTACCTATTAAATTGCTATAATTTTAATGAAATGAAATGAAAAGGCACAAAATTAGGAAATTTCTTTAATGTAATTTTTTTTGTTCTTTTCGGGCTTGGAATAGGTACCGGAATTTTTTATTTAACAAAATATGTAATTCAAACTCAAAATGAAATTAAAGATAATACTTTTAAAGCAAATGAACAAAAAATAGAATTGCCAAAAGATAATGATCATCCAATTAAAATAATTGAATATACAACAACATATGATAAAGATACTAAAAAACCTATTTATTTTTTTGGACAAGATGGAATTAAAGCATTAAGTGAAAGAATAAAAAAAGATTTATTATTTGGACCCGAAGTTGAAGATTTACAAGTTATTTATATTAATAGAACAGGTATTCTTGGTAATAATGTTTCAGGTCAATATATTCCTTTAACAAAAGAAATAGATTTAAATATTGAACAATATCTTCCAGATGCAGCTAATTATCAAATTGAAGATAAAATTAATCTTATTTTTCCAACATTATTTCATGAATATTTTCATCATTTTGAAGCATTTTATTTAAATAATGTTGAATCAAATGATCCAAACTCAAATCAACTACTTTTTAATAAATTTATTTCTAAAAAATTTTTAGATGAATGAAAAAAAATTTTTCATTATGATGATGAAAGAAAACTTATTAATCCTGGAACTATTTCAAATTTTTCATCAACGAAAGATCTTTTTTATGGAGCGAATATTCCAGGTTATGGTTTAGATAAAATTCCAGAAAATGTTAGATTTCAATATGGAGCTACAAACAATATTATAGATAGAAATGATATATCATATTTATATTCTTTTTCAGAATTATTTACAAGAAAGATAACTGAAGCATTTTATCAAGTTGACTCTCATAATAATGCATCTTATCCTTGATATGGTTTTATAGGAAAAAATTATTGAGTTCCTAATGCTTTTTCAATTGAATTAATGAGAAATAGAAAATTCAATGTTCAAGGTTCAACTGTAAATACAGCAAAAAATTCCTGAAATCAATCTAATTATCTTTATTCATTAGATACAGTTTATGGAGGTGAAGCAGTATTTGAAGATAAAACTAAAGAAAATATAGCACCAGTTTTTAATGAGTTTAATTCATTATTAAATTCAATTTATGGTGTCGGTTCAAATATTAGTCAAATTTTTATTAAAAATAACCTTCAAAGTAAACTTAGACCTAATGGGTCATTAATTATCGATCCAGCTTCTAAAGCAAATTTTAATTTAATTAAATTTACAGGTTTTATTGATACAAAAAATTATGAATATTTTAATTCAATTCTTATTGATAATGATAATAATACTCAAAATAATACAAATAGTGAAATAAATATTTTTGAAACAATAGAAATAAATAAACCTAATTACAATTATTCAATTCCAAATGCAAAAACAAATCCTTTTGGAACAACAAGAATATTACCTCCAGACTATAAACCATATGTAATTAGCGAATATATAGATATAAATAAAATCAAAAATAAACCCCTTTATTTTTGATTAGATAAAAATAAAAATAATATAAGAGAAAGTGGTGAACTTGTTCAAATTAAAAATAATATTAATTTAGAAGCATATAGACCAACTTCATCATATAGAAACTTTTTTGATCGCTCATTAGTAGTGAATAAAAATAATATATTATTTAGTAATGATAAATTTATTGAAAAAAGGTGAAGTTAGTTTATGAAACCATTAACAGAAAGAGAAAAAAAAATTTTTAAATTAATAGTTTTTTCTTATATTGAAAATGGCCTTCCTTTAGGTTCAACAAATTTAATTCAAAAATATAATTTGCCACTTTCATCAGCTACTATCAGAAATGTTATGGCTTCTTTAGAAAAAAAAAATTTTATTGAAAAAACCCATTCATCTTCTGGAAGAATACCAACAACTGATGGACTAAAATTTTATACAGAACATTTTAATAATAATTTAGATGATAAATTGTATTTTAAAATAAAAGATATTTTTTCAAAAAGAAGAATGAATATTGAAGATACAATAGATGAAGCTGCTAAGTTAATTTCAGATATAAGCGGCTTAACTCTTGTTACATCTAATAAGAATGCTAATGAAACAGAAGTTTTAAAAAGTATTACATTAACTAAAATAAATAAAAATGAGGTTATTATTGTACTAATAACTTCTACAGGAAGAATTATAAATAAGACAATTTTATTAACTAAAACTGTTAAAATGGAAGATTTAAGAATTGCAGTTAGAATTTTTCAAGAAAGACTTATAGATTCTCTTATTATTGGAATCAGAAAAAAATTAGAATTTTTATCACCAATTTTAAAAAAAGAAATCAGTAACTATGACGAATTAATAGAAGCTTTTGTTAATAATGTTTTTTATTTTGAAAAAAAACAAAAAAATAAAGTTTTCGGAGAAAATTATATTATTGAGGATAAACAAATTGAAAGAGAAAAAATAAGTGAAATTATTAATATTATAGAAAACAAATCAATTTGAGAAATGATGGAAGAATTTGTTTCTGAAGATGAGCAAATTAAGATCTCAATTTCGAATACTAATAATATTTCTTTAATTTCAAAAAGAATTACAATTGATAATAAAATTCGTGATATTTCCATAATAGGAACAAAGAAAATGGATTATTCAATAGCTAAGAATTTCCTTAATACAATAGAAGAATTTATAAAAAAAGAGAAAAATTAAATTAGTTTAATTATGTTATATAATAATAGGGTCTATTAAATAAATTTAATTGCGTAAAGCAATTTTTTTTTTAAATAGACACTAAAGGCTTTATTTTGTTTAAAAAATTAATAGAAAAATTAGAATTCAATATTAATAAAATATCATTTGAAACAAGAGATAATCTTTTATTTTTAGATATAGAAATAGATGATACATCACTTGAAGAAATAGTTAAAAAAACAAAAATAATTTCATCTATTTTAGATGAAATTGATTTTTCACAAGAAAACTATTTTTTAAATATATTTTCTCCAGGAATTGAAAAAGAAATTCCTTGAGAAAACTTATCAAAAGTAATTGGTAAAAATATTTTTATAAGATTAAGGGAAAATATTTTTAACTCTATATCTTTTGAAGGGGAATTATTAGAATTCGATTCAGAAAAATTAAAATTAAAAATTAATAAAAAAGGGTTAATTACAAAAAAAGAATTTTACAAAAAACATATTTTATATGTCAAAGAAAGTATTAAGGTAAAAAATGGCAAATAATAATTGAAAAATTAAAGAACTAAACGAAATATTTAAACATATCGAAGCTAAAAATAATGTTAGCGTTGATACATTAAATAATTTGTTATTAAAAGCAATTTCTTATGTTATTAATAAAGAAATTGATTCCGATGCAGAAATTGAACTTCAAAATACAGAAAAAAATATTATTAAAATTATTAATACAAAAAAACTTATTATTTCTGATGAAGAATTTAAAGAAGAATATGAAAGTGATAAATTAACATCAATTTATTCTATTCCATTTTCTAAAGCAAAAGAAATAAATCCTAATGCTAAAATAGGTGATACTATATCAGAAGAAGTTTTTAATGAAGATTTTACTCCTAAAATTAATACATTAATTCAATCTGCATTTAAATTAGAAATAAGCAAAAACCAAAGAGAAAAAATTTATAAAGAATATAGTAATAAAATAAATCAAGATGTAGTTGCAAAATTCGTTTCAAGAGAAACAAATGGAGCAAGATTTATTTTAGAAGATGGAGTTGAATGTTTCCTTCCAATGAAATATTGAAATGAATCAATTCCTATTGAAGGATCTGTTACTAAATTTATAATTGAAGAAGTATTAGAGATCCCTGAAAAAAAATATAATTACTCTCAAATTTTAGTTTCAAATTCATCTACAAAAAGATTATTAGAATTATTTTCAATAGAAATTCCAGAAATTGGTTCAGGATTTATTGAAGTAGTTTCGATTTCTAGAATACCTGGTATTCATTCAAAAATTTCATTTAAGCAAAGTCCTGAATATATTGGTCAATTAGATATTTTAGGATGTGTTATCGGACCTAAAGGTTCAAGAATAAATGCTATTTCTGAAAAACTTGGAGGAGAAAAATTTGATATTGTTTTATTTAGTGAAATTAATGAACAATATATAGCAAATTCACTTTCTCCAGCTAGAGTAGCAAGTGTTAATAAAAGAACTAAAAATGAAGATTATTTAGTGGTTGTTCCTGATAGACATTCAACACTTGCAATTGGTAAAAAAGGATTGAATGTTAAATTAGCTGTTGAATTAACAAAATTAAATATTGATATTTGTTCATATAGTGAAGCTATAGAAAACAAAATTGAAATTCTTTGAAATGGAAATATCGATAATGTTAATGAATTAAATATGATAGAAAAACAAGAAGGAAGAGTAAATAGAAAACCAAATCTACAAACTCCTAAAAAATCAAATTCATGATTTAATAAAATTGATTTTGAAGATTATGAAAAAGAAATTGCTGAATATCAAGATGAAATAAATAATTTTAAATCTGATTTTAAATTTGAATCAAATATGGATTTTAATTTACCTAAAGCACAGGAAACCAAATCAAATAATTTTAAAGAAAAAGAAAAACAAAATAACCAAGATAACCATGAATATTCTCAAAAGGAAATGAATAAAATAAAAGATAATTTTACTTATGACCAAGATCTTTTAGAAGGAATGGATTTTGACGATATAGATTTTTCAGAATTTGAAAAAGAAGATGAAGATAATAAATAATAGAAAATGTATTATCACTAACCAAATTTTACCAAAGGAAAAAATGGTAAGATTTGTAAAAACAAAATCAAATGAATTTTACTTTGATTTTAAAAATGAAATAAATGGCAAAGGCGCCTATATGATAAATGATAAAAACCTTATTATAGAAGCCTTAAATAAAAGAATTCTTAATCGTTCTTTTAAACAAAAAATTGAATTAGCAATATATAAAAAACTAATCGAGGAGGTGAATGAATGTCTATAAAAAAAATTATTAAAAATAAAAATAATGAAGATGAAATTAAAAGTCAATTAAAAAAAGTTCAAACAGAATTAGTTGATGGTGTTTTTATTTTTACAGGCCCTATGTCTATTAGTGAATTTTGTGCATCGACAAAACTTAATGCAAATACAATTATCATGAACTTTTTTAAAAATAAAAAAATGTATAATTTAAATAGTATTTTATCTGAAGAAGAAATCGCTGAACTTTGTTTTGAAAATGATTTCGATTTTCAAAAAAAACTAGAACTTAATGAATCAAATTTTATGGAACACATTATAATTAATGATCCTAAAGAAGATTTACAAAAAAGACCACCTATTATTACTATAATGGGACATGTTGATCATGGAAAAACAACTTTAATTGATTTTATAAGAAAATCAAATATAACTAAAACAGAAAAAGGTGGAATAACCCAGCATACTGGAGCTTATCAAGTAAAACACAAAGATACAATAATCACCTTTTTAGATACACCTGGACATGAAGCGTTTACAGATATGAGATCAAGAGGTGCTAAATTAACAGATATTGTTATTTTAGTTGTAGCAGCTGATGATGGAGTAAAACCTCAAACTATCGAAGCTATTAATCATGCAAAAGTAGCAAAAGCACCAATTATTGTTTTTATTAATAAAATGGATAAACAAGGTGTTGATCCTGAAAAAGTAAAAGCAGAATTATCAAAGCATGATATTTTAACTGAAGAATGAGGTGGAAACAATCAATTTATTTTTGGTTCTGGAATGACAGGAGACGGTATTGAAAAACTATTAGAAGCAATTGCTGTTGAGGCGGAGATGTTAGATTTAAAAGCAAATTTTAATAGAAATGCTTTAGGAATTGTTTTAGAATCAAAAATAGATAAAGGGAAAGGTGTTATTGATACATTAATTGTTCAAAACGGAACTTTATACAAAAGAGATTTTATAGTTGCAGGTTCTAATTATGGGAAAATAAGAACATTGCAAAATATTAATTTTGAAGATATTGATTCAGCAACTCCAGGAACTCCTGTTTTAATTACTGGAATAAATTATTCTTCTAATGCAGGAGATAAATTCTTTTGTTTTGAAGATGAAAAATTTGCTAAAGAACTTGCTAATAAAAAAGCATTTATTGATAAAACAAATAGTATAAATCAATTAAATTCATTAAGAAATAATGATGAAAATTTAAGAAAAATAAATATTATTTTAAAAACTGATGTTCAAGGAACATTAGATGCATTAAAGTATTCTATTTTAAAATTATCTTCAGATGAAATCACTATTACAATAATTCACTCTTCTGTTGGAGTTCCGACTAAGTCTGATTTACTACTTGCAAAAACTACAAATTCAATAATTTATACATTCAATTTAAAAACTGATCAAAATTTAATTAAAGATGCAAGAGAGCAAAAAATTAGAATTGAGAATAAAAATATAATTTATGAAATTATTGAAGATATAGAAAAAATCATCAAAAAAGAAATAGGGCCAAAATATAAAGAAATTTTATCTGGTAAAGCCCTTGTTCAAAAAATATTTTTTTATTCAAAAGTTGGAAATATTGCAGGATGTCTTGCGACAGATGGATATATTAAATCTAATTCTAAGGTAATTGTATATAGAAATAATAAAGTAATTGCCGAAGGAAAAATAGATTCATTACAACATGGAAAAAATAACATTAAAGAAGTAGTAAAAGGAAAAGAATTTGGAACACACATATTGTCATTTAATGAGGTTCAAGTAGATGATATTTTAGAATTTTATGACAATGTTCTAATAGAGGATTAATATGAATGAAATTACAAGAAGAAAAAAAGAATCTAATTATCAACAATTTATTGCTGAAATTATTTCAAAACATTTAAAAAATACTAATATTTCTAAGGTTACAACAGTTGTTGATGTATCTCTTACAAATGATAATTCTCAATTAAAAGTTTTTGTATTATTTTCTGAAAGAGAAACACATTTTTTAAAAGAACTTAATGCGGCAAAAGGATATATAAGATCACAATTAGCAAATCATATAGATTCAAGAAAAACACCAGAAATTATTTTTGAAATTGATACAGTTTCAAAAAATGCAGAAAAAATTGAAAAGATTTTATCTTCACTTAAAAAATAATTTTTTATTATAATTTATAGAATAACAAAAAGAGAAAAAATGGAAAAAGAAATTACGAAAAACATAATTGAAGCTATAGAACAAATTCCTGGGATTATTGGATTTGTTGAATTAGATTTTGAATCAAATATTAAAATTGAAACTGAAGATGATTATTACAAAGCAATTTCAATTGAAATAAATAAAGATACAAAAAAAGTTTCAATTAAAATTTCGATAATTATTTCTTTATTAATATCAATTGAAAATATATCAAATCAAGTTAAAGAGAGTGTTAATTTTATTCTTAAGAAAAGAAATTTAAAACTTGAAAACATTAATGTTTTTATTAAAGGAGTTAAATAATGAAACAGATAAACTTAAAAACGTTAAAGGAAGTTTTGTTAAGTGCTTCTAATAATTTAGTTAATAATGTAAATAGAATTAATTCTTTAAATATATTTCCTGTTCCAGATGGTGATACAGGTTCAAATATGTCATCTACATTAAGAAAACCAATAGAATCTATTGAATTTAAAGAACATAATTCAATTTCTTTATTTATGAAAGAACTTTCAAAAGAAATGCTTTTAAGTGCTAGGGGAAATTCGGGTGTTATTCTTTCCCAAATTTTTAAAGGCTTTTATGAAGGTTGAAAAAATGTTGATGCAATCAATTCAAGTAATTTTCTTGAGGGATTTAAGAAAGCAAAAGAATTAGCTTACTCATCAGTTTTAAAACCTATTGAAGGAACAATATTAACAGTTATTAGAGAAACATATGAAGGTCTTGAAAAAATAAAAATAACAGATAGTATAGAGATAACTGAAATTTTTAAGATTGCTATGGAATTATCAAGAAAATCATGTGATAATACCCCAAATCTTCTTCCAGTTTTAAAAGAAGCTGATGTTGTAGATTCAGGTGGCGAAGGTTTATTTATTATTTTTGAAGGAATTTATAATTCACTTACAAATAATCCAGTTAAAATTAATGATAAATTTATTGAACAAGAAGCATTTATTTCTGATTCTGAAATTTATGATGGTGAATTTGGTTATTGCACTGAAACAATTATTAAATTAGAAAATGCTGAAAAATTTAATAAAGATTCAGTTGCCAATAAACTTTCAAAAATTGGAAATTCTTTAGTTATTGTAAATGATGTTGAAATATTAAAAGTTCATATCCATACTCTTAAGCCGGGTGAGATTCTAAATTTTTTACAAAAATATGGAGAATTTATTAAAATAAAATCTGAAAATATGACTATTCAGGCAAGTGAGACTAAAAATAAAATTAATAATGAATCAAATAAAAAACAAGCAAAGAAAAAAACAGGAATAGTTTCATGTAATTCTGGTTCTGGAATTATTGAAACAATGAAACAATATGAATGTGATTTTATCGTTGATGGTGGTCAATCAAATAATCCATCTTTACAAGATTTTTTAGATGGAATAAATCAAACAAATTCAGATAATATTATTATTTTGCCTAATAATAAAAACATTATTTTAGTAGCACAACAAGCAGCTAAAATGGTAAAAGATAAAAATGTAGTTGTTATTCCTACTAAATCTCAAATTGAAGGACTTACGGCAATTATAAATTTTAGTGGAGAATTAAATTTTGAAGATAATGTAAATGAAATAAAAACATCACTTAAAGATTTACTTATTGGTGAAATAACTAAATCAATTAAAGACACAAAAATAGATAATATATCTATCAAAAAAAATTCATATATTCAAATTCAAAATAATAAGATAATTGGTTGTAAATCTGATTTACTAAAAGCAGCAAAATCTCTTATAAAAAATATGTTAAAACAAAAAAAAGATCCAGAAATAATAATTGTTTATTATGGAGATGATACAACAAGAATGGATGCTGAAGAGTTAGAAAAATTTGTAGAAGAAAATTATGATGTTGAAATTGAAATTCATGCAGGTTATCAACCAATTTATAATTTTTTAATTTCAATTGAATAATAAAGGAAAAAATGAAAAAAATAATATTCGATATTCAAGGTAACGACAATGGAATTGATGCTGGTTTACTAGCAACAAAAAGCTTTATTGAAATTAATAAGAATTATAAAATAATTTTAGTAGGTAATGAAAAAGAGATTTTAGAAAAAGAACCTTCTTTTTTAAATAATAATCAAATTGAAATTGTTAATGTTTTAGAGGTTGTAAATAAAGATTTATCTCCACTTGAAAATTTAAGAATAGATAATTCAATGAATATGGCATTAAAACTCTTAAAAGATAAAGAAGGAGATGGAGTTATTTCTTCGGGTGATTCTGGTTCGTTTTTAGTTTCTTCTATGTTTATTTTGAAAAAAATTAACAATATTGAAAGAGCAGCATTTATGCCAATAATTCCTACAATATTAGAAAACAAAAAATTTATTTTATTAGATGTAGGAGCAAATATATCAGTAAAAGAAAATCATTTAGTTCAATGAGCAAAAATTGGTAATATTTTTTCAAAGGAAATTCTTAATATAAGTGATCCTAAAGTTTATTTATTAAATATAGGAACAGAAGATAATAAAGGATTAGAACCACAAATTAAAGCTAATAAAATATTAAAAGAAGATACAAGTATTAATTATCAAGGTTTTATCGAGCCAAGATCTTTATTAGAAGGAGAAGCTGATGTTGTTGTATCTGATGGTTATGCAGGTAATATAACATTAAAAACTCTTGAAGGAACTATTCTTTCTTTCTTAAAATTAATGAAGAAAAACTTAACAAAAAATATTTTTAGAAAAATATCAACATTAACATTAAAAGGTGCTTTTAAAGAAATTAAGGAACATTTAGATTATAGAAATGTAGGAAGTGCTTGAGTATTAGGAGTTGATGGGATAGTTTTAAAAACACATGGATCTTCTGATAAAAAAGCATATTTAGGTGCTCTTAATCAAATAAAAGATTTCATTGAAAAAGATGCTTTAGTAAAAATTAAAAAGGAATTTTTAAATGATAAATAAGTATCCTAAAGAAGCAGTTGAAAATTTAAAAAAACTATTAAAAACTTTTAATTTAGATGAAAATATTGACCAAAAAAAAACATTAAATTATTTAAAATCATTTACTCATTTATCTTATGCAAATAAATATAATTTAATATCATATGAATCATATGAATTTTTAGGAGATGCTATTTTACAATATATTGTTTCAGAATACATTTTAAATTTTTTAGGATATGATAAAAAACTAGATGAAATAGGAACTAAAATAAGATCAAAAATTGTTAATAAAGAATCCCTTTCAAATTTAGCAAAAAAATTCAATTTAAATAAATATCTTTTAGTTATTAATGATGAAGAAAAAAACAATGAAAAAATATGTTCTGATTTATTTGAATCATTTGTTGCTTCAATTTATTTAAATTGTGGCTTAGAAAAAGTTCGTCTTTTTCTTAAAAAAACATTATTTAAGTTATATACAAAGGAATATATCCAAAAATTAAATCTAAATGATATTACTGATAATAAATCAAAATTTCAAGAAATTATTCAAGGAACTTTTTCAAATAAAAAAATTAAATATATATGTAAAGATACTAAAGAAAAAGAGTGAGAGTGCTCTGTTTGTTTAGTTGATGAACAAAATGAAAAAGAAAAACTTTTTTATGGTGAAGGTATTGCTCTAACAAAAAAAGAAGCTGAACAAAAAGCGGCAGGTGAAGCTCTTAAAAAATTAAAAATTTAATTTTCTATTAAAATTTTTTTTGAAATTAATAACGAAATAGCAATATCAATTGCTTCATTTCTAATTTCATTTCTATTCCCCTTTAATGTATATTCAAAAACTTCTTGATTAATTCCTATATAAATTAATCCAACAGGTTTATTTTCTAAATTATCGGGACCCGCATTACCTGTAAAACTTATACAAACATCTGATTTTAATTGATTCAAACCAACATTAGTCATTTGAAGAGCCATATCCTTATTGATGACTCCGTTACTAGTATCAATTTTGAATATATTTTTAGCCTCATTTTGATATAAAACTAATGAACCTTTAAATCAATTAGAAGCACCTTGATTTTCAATCATTTTAGCAGCAAAAAGACCACCTGTAAAAGATTCTATTGATGAAATAGAATAATTTGACTTTAAAATAATATTATTTTTATTTTTTATCTTCTTCTTTATCATTATTAACTATTTTAAATTCAGTTGTTTTTATTTGATCCATTCTTATTTTTGAAATTTTATTTTTCATAACAATTATTACAACCAAACTAATTGTTGCAATCAAAAACATTGATGTAGAAGCAATCGATAAATACATTATTTTTTCATTTTGTGTAAAATTTCATTTTGGGAAAATATTAGTCGTCATTTGTTTTTGATTTAGATTTTGATCATTTTCAGATACTGACACAGAAGTTGTTAATGATACTGCTACCGGTATAATTACAACAAAACTAGATAAAAGCATTATTTTGCCTATTGATTTCTTTTTCATAATTCTCCTAAAATAAATATTAAATTTTATTATTTATATTATAATTCAATTTTAGTGAATAAAGAAAAAATGATTGTTGATATTCATCAACTACCCAAATCGAGAATAAAAACAATTTTTTTAGCTATTCAACATGTGTTTGCGATGTTTGGAGCTAATGTTTTAGTTCCTCTTCTTGTTAATCAAGCAGCCGGAGAAGAAGTTATCCCAATTCAAGTAGCTTTTTTCGCTTCTGGACTTGGAACATTAATTTATTTAGCAATTACAGGATTCAATGTTCCAATTTATTTAGGATCTTCATTCGCTTACCTAGGAGCAATGACGACTCTTTGAATTAGTTCTGGATATGTTGTTTTTATTTCGTTAATGATAGTAGGAGTAATTTATCTTATTATTGCTCTTATTATTCATCTTACAAAGGGTGCAAGTTATATTAAAAAGTTTTTATCTCCTGTAATAATTGGTCCTGTTATTATTATGATTGGATTATCTTTAATGGGAAATGCAGGAAATGATTCATTCCTTAATCCAAATCAAAATTATTATGGAACTGACATTAAAATAAATACAAATGACTTGTGATCATTATTAACAATTTCAATCTTAACTTTTTCTTGTATTTTATTTATTTTTATTTTTTCCAAATCTTTTTTAAGACTTATTCCTATTTTAATTGCAATTTGTTTCGGTTTAATTTTATCTCTAATAATTTGGTCAATAGCTTTGAGTTTAAATAATCATAATTTAGCTAATACAATTTTTAAACCAGAAAAAATAAAAGAAATAATGGAATATGAAAATTGGAAATGATATCCAGATATAACTAATATGTGAAAAATGAGTCCTAATGTTAATGGTAATTGATTCTTTAATCCTGAAACTCTTTTATCAATTGTTCCTCTTTCAATAGTTACAATTTCAGAACATATAGGTGATCATATAAATATTGGTCATCTTACAAATAATGATTTTATTTCTCAAAAACCAGGACTTTCTAGAACATTAATAGGTGATGGTCTTGCAACCATTGTATCAACTTCAATGGGAGGCCCTCCTAATACTTCATATGGAGAAAATACATCTGTTATCGCGATGACTAAAATAGCATCAGTTTGGGTTATTGCAATAGCTGCTATATTTTCAATATTAATTGGATTTATTCCTCCTATTTCTAAAATAATTTCATTAATTCCAACTCCTGTTATTGGTGGAATTGAAATTATTTTATTTTCAATGATTGCCGTTAATGGACTAAAAATTTTAATTAAAAATAATATTGATTTTTCAAATCCAAAAAACATTTTAATTTTTGCTATTTTAGCTGTTATGAGTTTAGGTGGAGTTGTCTTTAAATTTTCTGAATCAATATCATTAGCGGGAACTGGAGTAGGAATTATAATTACTTTAATTTTGAATATAACAATAAAATATAAAGATAAAGAAACAAATGAATTTATTGATAGTGTTGATTTATCACCTATAGATATTTTTTCAGTATTTTCAAAGAAAAAAGAAAACAAAAAAAATAAAAAAAATAAAGACTAAAATATTAATATTAAAACTTAGGAGGAAAGATGGGATATAAAGCAGGAATAGTAGGATTACCTAATGTAGGAAAATCAACTTTATTTTCAGGATTAACAAAAATGAAAGCAGAAGCATCAAATTATGCTTTTACAACAATAGATCCTAATATAGCATTTGTTGAACTAAATGATGAAAGAATAAAAATACTTTCTAAAATGGTAAATACAAAAAAAGAAATAAAAGCAACATTTGAATTTGTTGATATAGCGGGTCTTGTTAAAGGTGCATCACAAGGAGAAGGTTTAGGGAATCAATTTCTATCAAATATTAGAGAAGTAGATTTAATAATTCATGTAATTAGATGTTTTGAAAATAAAGATATTCTGCATGTTTCAAACTCTGTTGATCCAATAAGAGATTATGAAGTTATAATGATAGAATTAATTTTAGCTGATCTTCAATCACTTATAAATATTAGATCTAGAATTTCAAGAAGAGCACAAAATACAAATGATCCAAAACTTAATAAGGAATATGAACTTATTAATAAAGCTATTTCTCATTTAGAAGCTCAAAAACCAATTAGAACAATGTCATTAGCAGATAATGAAATCCAAATAATGAAACAGTTTCAATTATTAACAAGTAAAGACATGTTATTAGTTGGTAATGTAGATAGTGAAAATGCAGCAAACCCAGAAGACGAACCTAACTTTAAAAGATTATTAGACTTTGCTAAAGAAAAAAATCTAGATCTTATTAGTATTTCTATTGCGATAGAATCTGAAATAGGTTTTTTAGATGAAGAAGATAAAGAACTATTTTTAAATGAATATAATTTAAAAGAATCTGGTCTTGATAATCTTATAAAAAAAACATTTAAAAAATTAAATTTATCTACATATTTTACAGTTGGTGAACAAGAAACAAGAGCATGAGTTTTTGAAAATGGGAAAACCGCTCCAGAATGTGCAGGAATTATTCATACAGATTTTCAAAAAAACTTTATAAAAGCTGAAGTAATTTCTTATAATGATTATCTTAATTATGGTGGAGAAAAAGGTTGTAAAGAAAATGGTAAAACAAGACTAGAAGGAAAATCTTATCTTGTTAAAGATGGAGATATTTGTCATTTTAGAATTGGTAAGAACTAATATTTTTTTATTTTAAAATATTCTTTAATTTTTAAAGCTATATTTTTTGAAACAACTTTTTCTAATTCGCTTAATTCTGCATTATAAATTGCTGAATAAGAACCAAACTCCTTTAAAAGAAGTTCTTCTATTTTTGGTCCTATTCCTTTTATTTTCACTAATGAACCTTCTAATGAATAAGAAATCTTTTCTTTTCTAAAATAATTTTTAGCAAATTTATCTACTTCAATTTGGATTGATGCTAAGAAATTATAAATATCTTTATCATCAATTTCTATCCTCTTATTATTTGTATTAATTAAATAATTAGTCTTATGATTTTCATCTTTAACAAGACCTAAAATAGGAAGTTTTATATTCAATTCATCAATAGCATTTTTTGCGACTTTTAGATGAGCAGAACCTCCATCAACGATTAGAATATCAGGTATTTCATTTTCACTTTTTCTAAAATATTTATTGATTCCAACATCTAAATATGAAAGATCAGAATTTCCATATTTTTTAATATCATCTTCTTTTATAGAATATTTTCTACATTTATTAGAAATTTTTAAATTATTTTTATAAAATAAAAAAACAGAAACAGGTAATTCGTTATGAAAATTAGAATTATCAACTATTAAAAATGTTTTACACTCGTTTATATTTGTTAATTTTTTAAGAAAACTATTAGTTTTTTCATTTCTACTTTTATTATTTTCATATTTTAATTTTATTATTTTCATATTATTTTCAGCATTTTGTAAACAAGTGTCTAAAATAGTTTTTTTAGCTCCTTTTTTAGGAACTATAACTTCAGCTAAAAAAAATAAATCTAAATAACTACTATCATAATTAGAAATAATTATTTTAGGCAATAATTTATTTTTATAATATTGATTTATAAACTGTCTTATGGTTTCTTTTTCATTAATATTAATTTCAATAATTTCATTATTACTATCAATTAACATTCCACCTCTATAAAACTCAATATTAATATAAAAGAAGTCTTCATTTTTAAGAAAAGCTATAACATCAAAATCGACATTTTCTCCTAATTGAACGAGTTGTTTTTCTTTATTTTTTTCAAAAAATTCTAATGTCTTTTTATAATCATTTGCAAGCTCATAAAATTCTAATGCTGAAAATTCCATCATTTTAGCTTTTAAAAAATCAACATAATTTTTATTTGTAGAAAGAATTTTTTTACAAGCTTCAAATTTCTCTTTTCATTGTTCATAAGAAACTTTTTTTCTATTTATTGGTAATCCTTTTTCGTATAAAAAACTATATTCAAGATGGTTGATTATTGACTGATAATTATATCCAATAGGGAATGGTCCAAAGTAATAAGAGTTTTTTTCTTCTTTATAAATATATTTAACTTTAATTTCCAACTCTTTCTTAAGCGATATATTAATATACGGATATTTTTTATTATCAAGTAATAAAATATTAAAAAAAGGGCGATGTTCATCAATTAAATTTCTTTCTAAAATTAAAGCATCTTTTTCAGAATTAGTAATAATTGTTTTAATAGAAAAAGCTTCTTCAAGCATTCTTGGAGTCTTATATGAATTTACACTACCATTAAAATACTGATTTATTCTTTTTTTAATATTTTTTGCTTTTCCAATATAAATTATTTCTTTATTTTTATTTAAAAAAAAATAAACACCTGGATTATCTGGAAGTGCAAACTTTTCTTTATCATTAATATTCATATTATTAAATCAATTTTCTTATATTTTCAATTAGTAATTCTGATGGTTGATATTCATAAAGTATTTCTTTAATTTCACCATTTTTTAAAAAAACATGAGCAGGAATTTTCTTAACATTATAAATGCTTTCTTTTCTAAAAAGTCCTGATTCATCAGCATCTACTATAATTAATTGAAAATCATTTTCATTTTTTGTTTTTTCTTTTACTTCTTCGATAATAGGTCTCATCATAATGCAATCTCCACATCAATCAGATTCAAAAATTAGATAAGTAACTTTTTTCTTATTAAGTAGATCTTGAGCATCATTTCATTTAATTTTTTTCATTTAATAATTATATAAATATTTTCAAAAAATAAAAATAAATTTTTATTTAGAAACATAATTTCTTTTTACTTTTTTATTTTTTGTTTCTTCTTCGTTAATATCGATAACGCCTGTTTTTCATTCTTTATTTTCTAAATTATCTTTTGAAAATGGATCATCAAAAGGAAATAATTCTGTTACATTAACTGTTTGCTTGTCCTCGAATTTTTTAGGTCTTTCAATATCTTCTCTATTAGCAATTGCTGCTTTTTTACTATTTGATGGATCAACAACATTATTAATATGCTTATTGAATTGTTCCCATTCTTTTTTCTTTCTTCTTTTAATTGTTAAAACATTTTTAATTAAATCTTTTTTAAAAATTGTAATAATTTGTATAAATAATGCAATAAAACAAAAAATAATTAAAACAGCAAAACTTGTTCAAAATTCAAAAAAAGTAGTTATAAAAATAATTAAAATTCCTGAATTAAAATTATTAACATTTAATCAATCTCCACTACTTGAAAAGCTATTTCATCATTCGTTATATTTTATACTTCATAAATCAATTCCAATAAAAAGCTTCTGCATTGTTATTCAAGAAGAAAAACTATCAATAATAATAATAATTAAAAAAGAAATAATTACTATATTTTTAAAACTTAAATTAATTTTATTTTTTTTATCGAGAGATAATTTCAATTTGCTACCTATATTAAATGCTCGATCTAAACAATAAAAAATCATTAATACATAAAATACATAACAATAATATCCAAATAAAGCATCAAATGTATATGAAGAAATAATATCAACATATTCTAAATTTATAATTGAAGTTATAAATAAAAAAGAAAAAAATATTGATAAACAAACAAAGAAAATTTTTTTACCGCTATAAAGGTTATATTTAAATTTTTCTTTTACTTCTTTTTCTTTTTTATTTTTCTCTTTTTTAATCATTAATATTAATTATATTATATTTCGCTAAACAAAACAATAACAAAAGGCTCTTTTGAAGTTATTTTAAAAATTAATTTTTTTATTAATTTTTTTAAATTATTATTTAGTTCTTTAGATTTATTTTTTCCTTCAGTACTAAAAAATTTAGATATGATTAATTTTTTTATTATTTCATCTATTTTTGGTCTATTTTCAGAGGGGATAACACCTATATATTTAATATCTATGTTGTTATATAATTTTTTATAATTTTTATCTGTGATAATTGAAATAATGATAACACCATCTCTTGCTAGCGTTTCCCTTTCAAAGATTACTTCAGAAGAAATATCTCCAACCCCAAAACCATCAATTATAATATCTCCTATATTTTTCATCATTTCATTTTGAGATATTAATTGTCCATTTTCAATTTTAGCAACTTTTCCATTTTTTAATATTGGAATAGAGGCGATATTTTTCCCTGTTTTAATAACTTCTCTTTGAGTAGTAATCATATGTCTATATAAACCTTGAATAGGAAATAAATATTTTGGTTTTAATAATGTACTAATATCAATTATGTCTTGTTTAGCCGGTCTATAATTATAATGTTCTAAAGAAGAGAAATCATAAATATTAGGAGTTATTCTAGCTATTTCATCAAGCATAAAAGCACTTTGTGCTTCTAAACCATTTATTGGAGGAGCGATCATAATAACATGGTCGTTATTTCTTAATTTT
The DNA here is from genome assembly GCA_051654605.1 of Metamycoplasmataceae bacterium. GTDB lineage: Bacteria > Bacillota_I > Bacilli_A > Mycoplasmatales > Metamycoplasmataceae > UBA710. The sequence goes on from JBOFYJ010000007.1 coordinate 67,891, forward strand.
ATATAAATATCTTCACCTTCAGTTATTCTTAAAAATCTTTTATACAATCTTTCAATCATTCCTGATATTAAAACAACAACTTTTTCTTGTTTTTCAATTTCTTTATAATAAAGAATTGGCGGAAATGATATTTCTTCATTTGTTGAAATAATTAAATCTATTAATTGATTAAATGTCTTTCCATAAGGAATAATTTTTCTATTATATTTTTTAGCCAAAGTAATTATTTGAAATGCTGAATAAATATCATTATCATATACTCCAACAATTATTCTTTCATCATCATTTGATTTACTAAATGTTTCTTCAAGAGAGTTTGTAAGGTCAATATGATCGATTGATCTTCCATTAAAATTAGATGCACCTGAATCAATTATTAATGCTAATAAATTTTCATTATTTTTCTTTATAAAATCTAAATTTGTATTTCCAAAAATACCAAGTTCTCCAACAACAAAATTACTTAAAAATAAAATATTTCCATCATTAGTATTAAATTGTAAACCTAAATTTCCAGGAACAGCAGAAGCTAAAATATATGGTTTTATAAAAACACTTCCAATAGTTAGTCCTTTTGGATTAATACCTAATACCTCATAATCATCATGCTCAATATTGTATTTTTCTAAACGATTATTAATTACAAAGTTTGAAAAAGAAGATGAATAAATTTTAAGACCTCTTACTTGCATAATTAATCAAGGAAGTCCTGCTAGATTATCATTATCAATATTTGTGATAAAAACACCTTTAACTCTATGGGCATTTTTTTCAATAAATGTATAATCAGCTATTAGTGTATCTATTCCATTAGTTGATGAAATAGGAACTTTTTTCCCATAATTTATAATAAAAAGATCATTATCTATTTCTAAAATATAACAATTTTTACCGTTTTCATCTAATCCACCTAATGCAAAAAAATTTATTAAACTCACTTTTTCTCCTTGATTTTTTATAAAATATATAAAAAGATTCTAATTTTTAAAAAAATTACTTTAATCTATATTATAAGTTATCAAATATTTTTTTAATAAAAAATTATAATTTTAAATATAAAGGGGCCTAGAAATGAAAGATAAAGAAATAGAAAAAGCAATTAAGAATGAATTGCATAGACAAAAACACCATATTGAACTAATTGCCTCTGAAAACTATGTATCTACAGATGTTTTAGAAGCAAATGGTTCAATTCTTACAAATAAATATGGTGAGGGATATCCAAGTAAAAGATATTATAATGGTTGTGAAAATGTTGATATTGTAGAAAAACTTGCAATTGAAAGGATTAAAAAACTTTTTAAAGTTGATTATGCAAATGTTCAACCCCATTCAGGATCTTCGGCAAATGCAGCAGCTTTTGCAGCATTAATAAAACCAGGAGATAAAGTTTTAGGTATGGCTTTATCTGCTGGTGGTCATTTAACACATGGTTATAATATAAATTTTTCTGGAATATTTTATCAAGGCTATACTTATGGAACAAACGATTTGGGTTTAATTGATTATGATGAAGTAGAAAAAATAGCTATGGAAGTTAAACCAAATTTAATAATTTGTGGAGCAAGTGCCTATTCAAGAGAAATAGATTTTAAAAGATTTTCTGAAATAGCTAAAAAAGTTAATGCGTTTTTATTGGCAGATGTTGCTCATATAGCAGGAGCAATTGTAACTGGATTACATAATTCTCCAGTTGGTCATGCTGACATAGTAACTTCGACAACTCATAAAACACTTAGATCATCAAGAGGGGGAATAATTTTAACAAACAATAAGGAAATAGCAGAGAGAATTGATAAACTAGTTTTTCCTGGTCTTCAAGGAGGACCTTTATTTAATATGATTGCCGGAAAAGCTGTTGGTTTTTATGAGGCACTAAAACCTTCTTTCGTTTCATATCAAAAACAAATAAAGAAAAACTCTCAAAGTTTTTGTGATGAATTTCAAAAATTAGGAGCCAAAGTAATTTCAGGTGGAACAGATAATCATTTATTTATTATTGATGTTTTAACATCATATAATTTAACTGGTAAAGATGCTGCAAATATTTTGATGGAAATAAATATTGTTGTTAATAAAAATACAATTCCAAATGAAACAAAATCTCCATTTATTACTAGTGGAATTAGAGTAGGAACTCCAGCAATGACAACTAGAGGTTTTAAAGAAAATGACTTTAGAATGCTTGCCAATTTAATAGATAATTGTCTTAAAAATTATAAAAATTCCAAAACAATTTTAAAACTAAAAAAAGAAACTGAAAAAATGTCTTTATCATTCCCTATTTATCAAAAACTATAATTTTGATATGGTATAATTAAATAAATATATTTATAATTTTATAAGGAGATAAAATGTTTTCATTAATAATTTTAATTTCCTCTGATAAAAAACTTAATAAATTTATATCTCATATGTCAACACAAACTTCATATGATTTTGAATTAATTTTATTAGTTCAAAATTATGATCAAGCTCTTATTAATTCTATTTCAAAATTACAAAAAGTATTTACAAATAATAATTTAAAAATTATTTTTAATACTAGAAAAATTTCTTTCGTTCATTTTGTATTATCATCAATTTCATTAATAAGTAATAAATATGTTATGTTTTCTTCTGTTGAGGATTTTAAATCAAATAAATTTGTTGAAAAAATAAATAATATTTTAGAAAAAGAAGAAGTTGATATATTAGAATTCCCTTTAGAAATAAAAGGAATTTCTTCTTGAAGTCCAAAATGAAGAAATAATTTAGAAGAAAATACAACATATGAAATTTTAAAAACAACTAATATAATTCCATATGTTTTTCCTTTTTTATTTAATAAAATAATTAAAACATCTATTCTTAAAAAAATAAATGAACTTCCATATGAATTCGTTGAATCATCATCAATTTGAGCTGAAGATATTGTTTATTTATGTTTATTATGTGCTAAAACATATAAAAGAATTGATAAGAATATTAATTCATTAACAATTCAAAAAGAAGATTTACCTTTACTATCTAAATCTATTCAAAAATGAAATACTTTAGAAACCTTATATTTACAAAATGGAAAATATAATTTAGAATTTTATTATGCAAAACTATATTTTTTTAAAGTTATTTTATTAGGTTTTTATTCTAATAAAAATGTTATTGTTTTTTTTAAAAATAAATTAATTATGCCAAATAAAATTCAAAATTATATTAATAAATTAAATAAGCAAAAAAACAATTCATTTAATATTTCAAATCCATATATGTTTCAAAAAAACAATGAAACAAAAATATTATTGAATAGTGAAATAAATACGAAAACTTTTAGTTTATTAGAGGAATAAAATGGAAGAAACAAAAATAAACAAACCTGCAAATTTTATTTCACGCTTATCTTCTGTTTTTATTAATTCTTTTATAATTATTTTAATAGTAACACCATTATCGTTAATAGCTATTGATAATAAAAATGGAGAATTAGTTTTAAATAATGTTTTTTATTATATTTGATTGTTTCTTTTTATATTAATTCTCTCTTTATATTTTTTTATTATTCCATTGTTTTTTAAAGGAAGGAATATAGGAGAATTAATTTTATTTATAAAACCAACAAATGATAATTTAGAGGAAAAAAATAATTTTTCTTCTTTATTATTTTTAATTTTCAAAAAAAACTTTACAGGAGCTTTTTTATGAATCTTTATTCTTTTATGTTTTATAAGTTTTGTTCCTCCTTCATCAGCACAAAAATTATTTGTTTTACAAAATGATCAAACTACTAATGAAATGACTACATTAGAAATTATGGGAATTTCAATACCAGCTATCTTATCGCCATTAGTCATCATTATAAATTTATTTAGTTTGGTATCAATAAGCATAAATAAAAATTATCAAGGTTTTTTTGATAAATTAAATAATATAAAATATATTTTTGTTAATAAGTTTGAAAAAATTAATTTAATTTCTTCAAAGGATATTTTTCCTGAGAAAAAAGAAGAAATACAAATAAATTGAAAGGAATAAAAAAATGAATGAATTTTATAATAAATTAATAGCAAATCTAAATCCGGAGCAAAAAGATGCTGTTTTGACTATTGAAGGACCGATAAGAATTATAGCTAGTGCAGGAAGTGGGAAAACCTCTATTCTTTGTAAGAAAATCGCCTATCTAATTTATTATAATAAAATATTACCTGAAAAAATTTTAGCTCTTACTTTTTCTAATAAAGCAGCTCATGAATTAAAAAATAGAGTTATTAATTTATTACCAAATCATAAACCCCCACTTATTCATACTTTTCATAGTTTGTGTTTAGGAATTCTTCGTGAAGATATTTGTAAACTAAAAAAATATGAATTAAAAAATGATTTTGTTATCCTAAATAAAAAAGATCAAAAAACAATAATTATTGATATTTTAAATGATTTATCAATCGACTATAATATTGTTGATATTGACAAAGTAATTCAATTCATTTCTTATAATAAAACAATAGGAAATTTACCTGAAGATGATAGAATAAATCCTAATATTTCAATAAGAAGAAAAGTTTTTTTTAGATATGAAAAGTTTTTAGAAAGTAAAAAGTATTTAGATTTAGATGATTTATTAGTTTTTACAGAGAGATTACTTATTGAAAATAAAGCAGTTAGAAGTAAATGAAGTAAGAAATTTTTATATTATTTAATTGATGAATTCCAAGATACATCAGATATACAATATAGAATAGTCAAATTATTACTTTCTACTGATAATATAACAATTGTTGGAGATCCAGACCAAACTATTTATTCTTGAAGAGGTTCAGATATTAATTTAATTAATTATTTTGATCGTGATTTTCCTAAGACTAAAACAATTATAATGAGCTCTAATTATCGATCTGATGAAAAGATTGTTAATGCAGCAAATAAACTAATAAAAAATAATATTTATAGAATTCCTAAATCACTAGTTTCTGAATCAGGAGAAAAGGGAAATATTAATTTCTTTTATTCTTCATCTCCTGAAACAGAAGCAAAATGAGTTATTGAAAAAATTAATCTTTTAAAACAAGAAAAAAATCAATTAAAAGACATTTGTATTATTTTTAGAAGTAATTTTTATTCAAGAGCAATTGAAGATGCATTAATTGAATCATCTACTCATTTTAAAATTATTGGTTCAGAAAAATTTTTAAAAAGAAAAGAAATAATGCAAGTATTTTCTTTATTAAGAACTATATATGATTTTTCAGAAATCTATCTTCTTGCAATAATCATAATACCTTCTTTCCATATTAGTAAAGAAACTATAGAATTACTAATAAAAAAAGGTAAAGAATTAAAAATATCTATTTTTGAAGTTATTAAATTACATTGAAAAGAATTAGATATACAAAAAGAGGAAAAAGTTAATTTAGTAAAATTTATTAATATAATAATTAAACATAATAAATTACTTTCAAGATACAATTTTGATATTGTTTTAAAATCATTATTAAAAGAAATTAAATTTTTTTCATTATTTGAAATTAATGACGAAGATTATAGATCAGAAAACATTAATGAATTATTAAAATCAATGGGAACATGAATAAAAAATAATCCAAATAAGAAATTGATAAATTACCTAGAAGAAATAGCTTTAACTACTGAAAAAGATGAAGGTGATTCCGGAGAAATTTCTGCAGTAACTCTTATGACAATTCATAATTCTAAAGGATCAGAGTTTAAGAATGTTTTTATTATTGGTATGAATGAAAATATTTTCCCTTCAGCTAAATCTATTGAATCAAATGATATTGAAAAATTAGAAGAAGAAAGAAGAATAGCTTATGTGGCAATAACAAGAGCTAAAACAAATTTATATATTACATGTTCAAGTGGATATGATTTAAATAATAAACCAATAAAACCTTCGAGATTTATAGAAGAGATGGGATTAAATATTGATAAGTATCATTTTGATGTTCCGGCCAAAAAAACAGATAAGGGATATATTTTTGATTTTATGATAGGTGATAAAGTTAAACATAGAACGTTTGGAATAGGTATAATTATAAATATAACTGATGATTGTATTTGAATTAAATTTGATAGCAAAGAAGCTGGAGAAAAACAATTTTTAAAAACACATAGTTCTTTAGAAAGGATAATAAATGATTACTAATATAATATTATCTATTTTATTATCTATTTTCGTTTTAATTTTCTTTCTCTTATTTTTATTTTTAATTAAAATAAATAAAAATATATTACACAATGAAAAAGATGCTATTTTTTTTATTTTAGATGACCAAAAAAAAAGAATAATAATTAAAAATAATATTTTCTTTGGTAACAAAAATTTTCCATTATTTCCAATAATAAATAATCAATGATTTTCATATGATAAATTTTTTGAAAAATTTAATAAAGAAACAATAAATAAAATAGAAAACGCAATAAAAATTTTGCAAAAAAATAAAGATTATATTTATTTATCATTTGAAGAAAAAAATGAAAAATTAATTAATTATAATTTATATTTTCATTATAATTCTAATCAAAATATTAATGGTTATATAGAATGAAAAATTCAAGAAGAAGAACCATCTATTTTATTTAAAAATGATTTAATAAATTTACCTGGAAAATACAAAATCCTTATGTCTTTTAAATTAGATTCTTTTGATGTTTGTGATAAAAAAAATCTTATATTAAATCTTAAAAAACTATTTTATTTAAAACAAGAACCTAACTTTTTTATTATTAATCAAATTCTTTCTATTATCTATCATTGTGAAACAAAAGAAGAATTATTTTCTTTAAAACAAAAAATTAATAAATTACTATTAAAAAATAATGTTAGTTCATTTATAAAATTAAATTTTAGAGGAACATCTTTAGTTGAAGCAAGTGACATATTAAATTTAGAAACTTTAAATGATTTTATTTTAAGAATTAAATTTTCAATAATTAAATCACTGGAATTAAAAACTCATTTTGAGTTTTGCGAAAAAAATATTTATTTTAATGAATTTGAAGAATTTAAATTACTATTTTCAAAACAAATAGAATTAATTTCTTCTGAAAATATAAATGAATATAAAAAAATTGATATTTATGATGAAAACCAAAAGAAATCTTTAATATACTTAAAACCAGTTGTTAATATAGATGAATCCTTGTTTTCAAAAGATATATTTAATAATTTAAATTTACCAGAATTATTGGTTGATAATTTTTTAAGATTTTCATTAAAAAATTTAAAAGGTCCATACATAATTGATGTAAATGATTATGATATATTAAATTCAATTGAGTTAATGAATAAAAACAAAAATATTATTTATCATATTGATTTTATTAATAATATTTCAAATTCTGAAATTATTTCAATTCTTAATCTTTTAACCAGAAAAAATCTTTTAATTTCAATAAATACAAAAAATATTTCAAATTTTTTTGATTTTGTTTCTATTTTATTGAATACGGAACCTCATATTATTTTTTTAGATAGCACAGAAAAACAAAAATGAATAAGACCTGAAATTATTAAAATAATAAAAGAAATAATAAAAGATAAAAAGATAAATATAGTAACTGATTCAAATACATTTTTAAATAATATTGATATTGATTCACATATTTATTTATCAAAATAATGATTATTAATATCTTTAAAAAGTAATTTAGCTATTTTTAAATATTTATTATAATTAGAAATAGAACTAAATAATTTTTTCTTTTTAGTTTCTTCAATGTAATTGCTTGTAAAAATAAAAACAGCTTGCTTTAATGAAAAATGATACTTTATATAAATATTATATTCTTCATTAATATCAACTATTTTAAACAAAGTAACTTCGTCAATATCACTTTCATTAACAATTAAATTCCTTTTAACTTTTTTAAATTTATTTTCATTTTCTTTTATAGAAAAATAATTAATTATTTTTTCTTTTTCAATTTTAAAGAAAAAATAATTTCTAAATGAATTTCCATATATTCTTGAAATCTTTTTAAGTTCTACATTTATATTAGAATTTTGTGTTTTTAAATAATTAATTATTTCAGATAATTTAATTAAAATATGATGAAAACTAGTTTCGATTAATTTATCATCTCCAAAAACAAATTTATTATCATTTCAATAAAATAAAAGATTTTCATTTGTTCTAAGAATAGGAACATTATCTACAAAAAATTTAATATTATATTTATTTATTAACTTATCAATCGAAGGTGAAGCGGGAATATCGCTTGCTACAAAGATTTTATTTAAATTAACATTATTTCTTTTTAGTTCAGGAATAAAAATATTTAAAAAGAAAAGAGGAAATAAATAATTATCAAAATAAATAAGTGATCTTTTTTCGGTTGAAAAAAGAAAAAGTTTAGAAGAATTATCCGGAGAACAAATTAAAAGATCACATTTATTCTTTTTAGCGAAAATAATTTCCTTTCAAAAAACCCTTTTTTCTAAATTTGGTTTATTCATATTAAGTTTTTGGTGTTTCTTATATTTTTTATAAACATAAAAATAATCCATATTACCAAATATTTTTTTTAAAATTTCTCCTGTTCCTGAATTATTACAAGCAATCGCTACTCTTAAATTTTTTTGATCATTTTCTCTAGTTTTTATTTTTAAAATAGTATTTACATATTCTGTAATTACTTTTGTATTAGATAAAATACTTGGATTAGCATTTTCATCTATTTCAATATCAAATAAATCAAGTTGATTAATTTCATTAATGATATTTTTAATATTAATATTTTTTTCTTCATTTATAATAAACAAATTAATAATTTTATTATCATATTCATTTGTTTCAATAAAAACTAAATTTTTAATATTAAGTTTTTTCATTGTTTTTTTAGCAAATTTTTTGTCAAAAGGAGTATAGTTTTTAAAAATAGTTCCTTCACATTTATTAAAAGATAAAACTTTAACAAACTCTTTTAAGAAAAAATCATTTTCTTCTTTATCAGATACTAAAAGAATATCAATATTTTCTTCTTGGTTTTTCCTAAGTTCTTTTATAAGAGCTAGACAAATAGCTCTTATTGTTAAAATATTAAATTTTCCATAACCAAGACCCTTTTCTCCATATAAAAAATCATTATTAAAAGAAAGCCTTTTAAAAAACTCATGATGTTCTGATATATTTTTTTTAATTAATCTATTTAAATATTTTTCTTTTTTAGGAAAAAAAGGAACCCACTTTTTTAATATTTCATTAATATTGTCCATAATTTTATTTTATTCTTTTTTCTTTTTAATAAAACTAAATCTTTTTTTAGGAGTAGTTATAGATTCTGTAAATTTACAATTTGGAAAGTTTTGACATCCTATAAAACTTGAATTATTATGCTTAGATGTTTTAAAAATTAATTCATGACCACATTCTAAACATTTTCTCCCTACTAATTTAGGAATTAAAATTGTTTGTTCTAATGTAATTTGAGCAGTTTTAAACGTTTCATCAAATTTATTTCAAAAGCTTTGCATTATTTTTTTATAATCTACTATTCCACCCGCTATTTCATCTAAATCTTTTTCAACAAGAGCTGTATAATTTTCTGAAAATTGTTTTTCAAAACCTTCTAATAATTTATTTAAAACATTTACACCAAGTTCTGTAGGAATTAAAGAAGAACCTTCTTTTTTAATATAATTTCTTGTTAAGTTTTTATTAACCATCTCAGAAAAAGTAGAAGGACGACCAACCTTTATTTCATCCATTTTAGCAATTAATGTTCCTTCAGTATATCTGCTAGGAGGTTTTGTTTCATTTTCAGTATTTTGATATTCTAAAACCTTAATTTTTTCTCCAACTTCATATTTTTTAATAGTTTCATCTTCGGCTTCATCATCTTCATCATTTATAATTGTATAACCAGGAAAAATAAGTTTTGAAAATGATAATCTAAAACTATTTCCATTATCATCTAAATCATATTTGATAATTTCCCTTTTTGGTTGAGTCATAAGAGCTCTAATTGTTGTATTATAAATTATTTTATAAACACTATATAAACTTCCGTTTAAATTATATTTTTCTTTAGCCACTTCTGGAGTTAATTCCATATTAGTTGGTCTAATAGCTTCATGGGCATCTTGATCACCAGCAACAGATTTAATATCTTTTGCTAAATATTCTTTCCCATATTTTTTATTTATATATTCTTCTGCATGTTTTAAAAATGTATTTGAAAGCCTAGTAGAATCTGTTCTTGGATATGAAATAAGCCCATCGTCACCAAATCCCTCATATAAAGCTTGTAAAGCATTTGTAGTTACTTTAGATGATAATCTACATTTTTTAAATAAAGCAGATTGTTTTAAAGGAATTATTTTAGGATCAAGCTTTTGCAATGTATTCATTTTCATAACAGTTAATTCGCCTGATAATTTTTTCATAATTTCTTCAGCTTCTTCTTTTGTAACTCATTCTTTATTTTCGAATTGACCATTAGAATTATAAAATCTTGCAAAATTATTTTCACTTATTTTAGCTTTTATTAAATTATATTGAACAGGAATAAAAGCAGTAATTTCTTTTTCTTTATCAATAATAATTTTTAAACAAACAGTTTGAACTCTACCAGCAGAAAGTTTCCCATTTGAATTTTTAATTTTTCTTTTTAATAAATTAGAAGTTTTAAAACCAATAATTCTATCTAACATTCTTCTTGCTTTTTGAGAATTAACTAAATTTAAATCAATATCTTCAGGATTTTCAATAGCATACTTAATAGCATCTTTTGTTATTTCGTTATACCTTACTCTTTTATATTTATTTTCAGGTATTTTAAAATAACTAACTAAGTTTTCTCCAATTGCTTCCCCTTCACGATCAGGATCGGTTGCTATATAAACAAAATCAGCAACTTCAATAGCTTTTTTAATATCATCTATTATGTTTCTTTTAGAAGAATCTAATTTATATTTTGGTTCTCATGTATCAAAATCAATTCCTAAACCATCTTTTCCTGTTGTAACCATTTCTAAAAAATGCCCTACAGAGGCTTTTACAAAATAATCTTTACCCAAATATTTTTCTATTGTCTTAATTTTATTTGGAGACTCTACTATAACTAAATTCACAATTTATCCTCCATAAGCACTTAATTTAAATATACCAAAATTTTACTTTTTTATTTTTTACTTTTACTTTAATTTTTAAAATGATAAAATAAAAATATGAGTTATAAAGCATTTTACAGATTATATAGACCAATAACCTTAGATGAAGTTGTGGGACAAGACAATATAATTAAAACATTAAGAAACATTCTTTTGTTTAATAAAATTTCACATGCCTATTTATTTTCTGGTCCAAGAGGAACAGGAAAAACTTCTGTTGCTAAAATTTTTGCAAATGTAATTAATTGTATTCATTCTGAAAAAAGAGATATGGCTTGTCAAGTTTGTCAAGGAAATATAAATAATTCTTTAGATATTATAGAAATAGATGCAGCTTCAAATAATGGAGTAAATGAAATAAGAGATCTTAAAGAAAAAATAAGTTTTTTACCAACAAAAGGAAAATACAAAATTTATATTATAGATGAAGTTCATATGTTATCTAAAGGTGCTTTTAATGCTTTATTAAAAACATTAGAAGAACCACCTAAACATGCAATTTTTATTTTTGCTACAACAGAACCTGAAAAAATACCTCTTACTATTTTATCAAGAGTTCAAAGATATTCTTTTTCTAGAATTTCAAAAAAAGTACAAATTAAACAACTTAAATTCATTTTAAATAAAGAAAATATAAAATATGAAGAAAATGCTCTTAAAGTTATAGCTGATTTAGCCAATGGTTCATTAAGAGATGCACTATCTATTATTGACCAAGTAAATGCTTTTTCTAATGGATTTATTCAGGAAAAAGATATTAATGAAATTTTTGGAATAACTTCTTGAAAAAATCTATTTGATATTATTTCTTTTTTAGAAAAAAAAGACCTTTCTTCTCTTTTAGTTCTTTTCAATAAATTAGTTAATAAAGGAATAGACCAAATTAAATTAATCTCATCATTAATAAATTTCCTTAAAAATTTTATTTTATTTAAAAATACAAATTCAACTGAAATATTAGATTTTGATGATGTAAATAATTTTGATGATATTAAAATTAGTGTTGAAAATGCTTATTATATGATTGATGAATTTGTAACTTTATTTAAAAATTTAAAATATAGTGAAAATGAACAACAACTTATTGAAATTACTTTTATGAAAATTTGTTTAAATAAAAACGAAAATATTAATACTATAAAAACACAAAATGTAGAAAAAATTAAACAGACACAAACAACAACCAAAATAATTACTAATGATTTTGAATTAATTAATAATGATATTAAAGAAGAAAATGAATCTGTTAATGAACAAGATGAATCTAACTATGAAACAAATGAATCCAATTATCAAACAAACGAATTAGCTAATCAACAAGATGAATTTAATTATCAAGAAGGTGAATTCGCTAATGAACAAGACGAATTTAATTATCAAACAAACGAATTAACTAATCAAGAAGATGAATTAATTAATCAACAAGAAATCACTTCTAATTTTTCTTCATTAAATACTAATTCAAATATACCTATTAATAAAGAAAAAAAATATAATACAGATGATATTTTAAATAAATCAACAAATATTTTAAATGAAGTAAATGAAGATGATGATCTTCTAAAATCATTAAATGAATCGCTTATTGATTCTCAAGAAATAGAAGTTAATAAAAATCCTGTTTTTGATACAAATGAAATAAATGCTTTAGAAAAAGCAGAAAAAGCAATTAATTCAAAATCTAAAACAAAAGAAATTCTTGATAATAGTCCTTATTATTTTAATAATGAAATTAAAAATGAGAAACCAAAAGAAGAAAAAATAATTAATGATAAACCTTTATATAAAAATGAAACAGAAAACAAATTAAAAGCAAAATCTATTTCACAAATGGAAATTATAAATTTATTTCTTTTAGCTAATAAAGAAGAAATGTTAAGAATGAAACCTAAATTTAATAGTTATAAAACTAAAACAGATGATGAGTTTGTTTTAATTTCTAAACTAATGACAAATGTTCATATGGTTTCATGTGCAAATAATTTTGTTTTATTTGTAACAGAAAAACAATTCATTCTTAATGAATTATTACAATTAATAAATGATCCAATATTTAAAAAATATATATTACAAATATTTGAAACTCCATTACATACTTTTTTTATTAGTAAAGGAGATTTTCAACTTGCAGCAAATTTATGGAAAGAATTAAAGCAAAATGAAAAGTTACCACAACCAAAAACACTTCCACCACTTTTAGTTCAGTCTGAAAATAATAAAAATAATTTTTTAAGAGAAAAAGGGAAGCAATTATTTGGTAAAATTTTTAAAAGCTAAATAAAATGGAGGAAATATATGAATATGAATAAAATTCTTGAACAAGCAAAAAAAATGCAAGAAGAAATGGTTAAAGCAGAACAAAAAATTAAAGATACAACTTTTAAAGTTGAAAAACAAGGCGTTGTAGTTGAAGCTAACGGTAATAGAGAAATAATTTCCTTAGAAATAAATGAAATTTTAGTTGATCCAACTGATAAAGAAACATTACAAGATTTAATAATTATAGCTATTAACGAAGTATTACAAAAAATTGAAAATGAATACAAAAAAAATTCCCCAAAAGCTCCTTCAGGATTTGGATTTTAATCAAAATAAATATGAAAACAGAAAAAATTATTAATTTAATTAATTTATTTAGTAAAGAGTTTTCAATTTCTAGATCGATATCTGAAAAAATAATTAATAATTTTATGGATATGGAAACAAATAATTTTGATAATTTAATTAATGAATTAAAATTATTAAAAAAGGATATAAAAATTTGTAAATTTTGTTCTGTATATTCAGAAGAAAATTTATGTTTAATTTGTAAAAATGAAAAAAGAGAAAAAAAGCTTCTAATTTTAGAAAATAAAAATAATATAGAAAAAATAGAAAATTTAAATTTCTTTTTGGGTAAATATTTTTTAGTTCCCTTAATTTATGATAAAAAAGGAAATAAAAAAGTAGAATATTCATTTGATTTTTTAAATGAATACGGAAAAAAATTTGATGAAATTATTATAGGTATTAGTAATACTGATGAAGGACAATATACAATATCTGAAATACTTAAAAAATTAAATCATAAAAAAATAACTAAGCTTGCAACAGGAATGCCATTTGGAGTTTCATTCCAATATGTTGATAATGTTTCTTTTGAAAATGCCTTAGAAAATAGGAAAGATATTAAATAATGTTTATAACGTTTGAAGGGTTAGATGGTTGTGGAAAAACAACACTAGTTACAGAATTAGAAAAATATTTTTCTAAATTAATTAAATTAAATAAATTAGTTGTTACAAGAGAACCTGGAGGAACAAATTTAAAAGAAAGTGAAAAAATAAGAAAATTTGTTTTAGATATTAAAAATGAAATTGATCCAATGTCAGAAGCAATTGCTTACCTTTTATCTAGAAGATTACATTTAGAAAAAATAATTTGACCAGCTTTAAGAGAAAACAAAATTGTTTTTTGTGATCGTTTTATAGATTCATCATTAGCTTATCAAGGAAAAGGAAGAAGTTTAGGAATTGATAATATAAAAAAATTAAATGAAATAGGAACAAATAAAACAGTTCCAGATTTAACTTTCTTTATTGATTTATCTCCTGAAGATTCAATAAAAAGAAAATCATTAAAAAGCAAAAAACTAGATAGATTAGAAAAAGAATCTCTTTCTTTTTTTCAAGATGTTTATAATGGTTATAAAGAAATTATCAATGATAATAAAGAAAGATTCATCATTATTGATGGAAAATTATCGAAAAAAGAAATTTTTGAAATAGCTAAAAAAGAAATAGAAAAAAGAATCAATTATTAATATCACTAATAATTAAAATATTTTGTAGTAAAAACAAAATGATATAATTTAAGTTATGGTATTACAAATATTTAAATTTATATCATATGCAACAACGATAATAATTTTATTACTTCTTATAGCAGCAGGTATAGCATTATTTTCTTTTAAAGAACAGTTTTTACTTTTAATTAATAATTTAAATACTAATATTAATAGTGTAATAAATGAAGCAGATAGTGTTTTTCAAAATATTAGTAAGTATGATCATAATACTATTTTAAAATTACTTGATGAAACGATTGTTTTATTACAAACTCAATTAAATAATCCTAGTATAGAAAATTTTCCAGAAATAAAAGTGACTATTCTTAAAAGTATTGGTCAATTACAAAAATTAGGAATTGATATTAATAATTTAAATCTAGATGAAGTTAAAACTCAGATAGGTTCAATTTTAGGACAAGTAAAACAAATAAATTCAGAAAATATTTCTCCAGTTTTTCTTTGAATAAATGCATATTATCAATCTGTTAGTTTATGATTATTAATTTTACCAAGTACATTTTTAGTGTTATGATTAATTTTTGGAATAATGCAAACTTTTAAAAATGAAAAAATTAAAAAAAGAATTTAACTATATGTAAATTATTTATTATTAATAATAGCTCAATAAGCAGCCCCAAAAGAACCAGCTGTATTTTTTAAAAGAGCAGTTTTAAATATTGTTTTTTCAAGAATTATATTATCTGCATATAATAAAGTTCTTTTCTTTATTAAATTAGAAAATGAATCACCTAATCCAGAAATTCCTCCCCCTATTATTACAGCACTAGGATTAATAGAATATATTAATGTTGCAATATGTTTTGCAATTGCATCAGAGGCATTGCTAAAAGCTTCAATAACATTTTCATCTTCTTCATGATAAAGATTAATTACATCAACAAGATCAAATTCCTCTCCCTTTTCTTTTATTTTATTAGCTAATAAAGAATCGGGTTTTTTTAAACCAATTTTCTTAAGTTCATTTTTATATGCTTTTGCATTAGAACCTTTTTCCATGCAATACTTTAAACCACATCCACAAGAGATTTCATCTTTATAATCTGTAAAAGATCCTCCATGTCCAAATTCCCCAGCAAAACTTTGTGCTCCATAAATTAATTTATTATTTAAAAATAAAGCTCCTCCAACACCTGTACCTATTGTGTAATATAAAAATGAAGAAAAATTATTTGCAGCTCCTGCTCAGTGCTCTCCTAATGCTGCAGCATTTGCATCATTAATAATAAAAACTTTTTTATTTATATATTTACTAATTTCTTTATTAATATCTAAATTATTAATTTTCATATTTCCACTCGAAATTACAATCCCTTTTTCATGATCTAGAAAACCAGGAATACTAATTCCTAACAAATCATAACTATCTTGAGAAAAACCTAAATTATTTAAATTATCAAATAATCATTTTAAATCATTTCCTAATTCTGTTTTAAAAGATTTAACTTCCTTAATTATTGATTTATTTTCACTATTTATCAGTAAACCCTTAACTGTTGTTCCACCTATATCAATCCCAAGTATTTTCATATTTCTCCAAATTTATTTATATTTATTGTAATATAAAAAAGTTAATATAAAAACTTTTAATTAAAAAAGAATATAATATTATATATATTTAAAGGAGTTTAAATAATGAATAATAAATTCGGAATTAACCAAAACCATATAAATAGAATTTCTTCGATTTCAGAAGAAAGGCTTGCAAATAAAAATAATTTTCAACCATCAGTTGTTAATGCATCGCATAATGTAAATTTTAATCCATTTAATACTACTCAATTTAATGTTCCAAATCCGCATTCAAATTATAATCCTCAACAACAAACACAACAAATACCTATGCAACAATTTCAGCCTCAACAAGTTGTAGTTCCTCAACCATACCAACAAACACAACAAATACCTATGCAACATTATACACAGCAAGTTCCTATGCAAACGCAACAACAACCTCAAATAATTCAAAATCAACAACAAACTCCATTTGTTACAAAAACAATTCAAATTTCAACACAACAAATGCCTGTGCAACAACAACCTCAAATACAAACACAACAACCTCAAATACAAACACAAACACAACAATTACAATTTGTTCCTTTGCAACAAAATTTAATTCCACAATTTTCTCAAGATATTCAAAACACTAAATTTATTCCTCAACAACAAATGTTGTATTCAGAAGTAGAACAAGATTTTCCTGATGAAAAAATGGAAACAGCTAAAGTTGAAATAAAATTAAAAAAATTAGAAAAATTATTTAAATTAAGATATATAACAGCGGAAGAGTATTTAAGAAAAAAAAGAGAAATTATTAAAAAAACAATAGAAGAAATTGCTTAATAAATTTTAATATGTTTTCAAGTAAAGATAAAGACTTTAAAAAAATAACAACTCATTTAAAAAACTCAGGTTTTGTTTTCCAATCTTCATTAATTTATGGTGGCCTTGCTAATTCTTGAGATTATGGTTTTTTTGGTCTTTTAATTAAAAATAATATTCAGCAATTATGATGAAAATATTTTATAAATTCTGAAATAAACAATGTAGCAATAGATTCGAAAATATTATTGAATCCTAATGTTTGAAAAGCATCAGGACATATAGATAATTTTACAGATCTTTTAATTGAAAATAAAATAAATCATAAAAGATATAGAGCAGATCATATTTATGAGGAAATAACAAAAAAAAATGCAAGTAATTTATCAAAAGAGGAACTTGAAAAATTTTTAAAAACAGAAGTTTCTTTTTATGATAATGAAAAAACAGATTGAGATAAAATTAAAAATTTTAATTTATTATTTGAAACATATCAAGGAATAGTTGAAGATAAAAAAACAAAAACATTTTTAAGACCAGAAACAGCTCAAGGAATTTTTATAAATTTTTCTAATGTACAAAGAAGTCTAAGACTTAAATTACCTTTCGGAATAGGACAAATTGGAAAATCTTTTAGAAATGAAGTAACTCCTGGTAATTTTATTTTTAGAACAAGAGAATTTGAACAAATGGAACTTGAATTTTTTACTTTTCCTGAAGAAGCAGATAAATGATATAAATATTATGTAGATAAATCCTTTCAATTTGTTTCTTCATTTTTGAATAACAAAAATGATGTTCGAATAAGAATTCATGATAAAGAAGAACTCGCTCATTATTCTGGAGGAACAACGGATATAGAATTTCTTTTTCCTTTTGGATGAGGAGAAGTTATGGGAATATCAAATAGAAAAGATTTTGATTTAAAAGCACATAATTTACTTGCAGAAGAAAAGCAATTTTATTTTGATTCTAATTCTAATGAAAAAATAATACCATATGTAATTGAACCTAGTGTAGGGTTAGATAGATTATTATTAGTTGTTTTAATTGATTCATACTTAGAAGAAGAAGTAGAAGAAAATGATACAAGAATAGTTTTAAAATTAGCAAAAGAACTTTGTCCTTATAAGTTTGCAATTCTTCCTCTTGTTAAAAAATTATCTTTAGAAGCGACTGAAATATATCATTCATTAATCAAAAAAAATATTTCAGCTGCTTTTGATGAATCAGGTTCAATAGGAAAAAGATATAGAAGACAAGATTCTATAGGGACATTTTATTGTATTACATTTGATTACCAGAGTTTAGAAGATAAAATGGTAACTATTAGAACAAGAGATGATATGCAACAAAAAAGAATTAAAATAACTGAAATAGAAAATTATTTATAATTTAAATATGAAATTACAAGAAGTTATAGAAAATGTTGATATTGTAGAAGTAATAAGTGATTTTTCTACTATTGTTTCATCAGGGAATTCCTTAAAGATTATTTGTAAAGTTCACAATGATTCTAATCCATCCGTTTCTATTTCTAGAGAAAAAAAAATTTTTAAATGTTTTTCATGTGGAGTTGGTGGTAATGTAATTACATATTTAAAAGAATTTGAAAAAATGAAAATGCCAGATGTTATTAATTATTTAAATAAAAAATATAATTTTGAAATAGATAATTTTTATGAAAAAATTGATGAAAAAAAATATACAAATGAACAAGAGAAAATGATCGAAGTTTTTAAAGATGTAGTTTCTTTTTTTTCATATTCAATTTTAAAAGAAGAAAGAAACGAAAACTCTGAATTAAATAAATTTTTACTGAAAAGAAAATTAAATAAAGAATTATTAAAAACATTTAATATTGGTTATGCTCCAATAAATGATAAAAATAACAAAAATTATCTTTCATTCCTTTTAGAAAAAGGCCATGATTTAGCAACTATAATGAATTGTTTTTTAGTAGATGAAAAAGAAAATATTATTTTTTCTAATAGAGTAATTTTTCCTATAAAAAATGATTTTGGAGATATTGTAGGATTATCTGGAAGAAAATTAGATGATAATCATCCAGGACCTAAATATATTAATTCTAAAGAATCATTAATTTTTAAAAAAAATGAAATTTTTTATAATTTTAATTATATAAAAGAACAAGAGCAAGAAGAGATTATTATTTGTGAAGGTTATATGGATGTTATAGCTCTTTCGAAAATAGGTATAAAAAACGCCATTGCTATAATGGGAACTAATTTAACAATAAATCATATAAAAAAATTATTTAATAAAAAAATAATTATTTTTTTAGATGGCGATAATGCAGGTCAGCAAGCAGCATTAAAAATTTGTACAGATTTAATAAAGGCAAAAATAGAAACATCCATTATCATAAATACATACGCTAAAGATCCTGATGAAATAATTAATAAATATGAAAAAAGCAAGGAGATTATTGAATCGCTTTTTTCGAAAAGTATTTCATCATTTAAATTTATTATTAATAAAATAGAAGAAAATTTTGATTTAAAAAACGAAAATAATATTATGCCTTTTTTAGAAGAGATAAAAAAAGTTATTAAACTTGCTCCAGAAATTATTCAAAAAAAAATAATAAAAGATATAGCAGATAAATTATCAATCGATTATTCTGAAATTATTAAAACACTAAATTTAAATTTAAATTATAATAAACCGGATTTAAATAATAAACCATTAATTAAACAAAATAATGTAGAAGAACAAAAAGAATTAATTTTTAAATATACCGAAAGAATGATTATAAGCTTTATAAAACAAAAGGATTTACTGAAATATTATTTTATTGATGATTTTAATATAAATGATCCTTGAGGTAAATATGTTATTTCTTATATAGCAAAAAATGATAAAGATCTTCCAGAAGAATATAAATCAAAAATTCAATTTTCATATGATAATAATGAGATTCAAGAAATTAAAGATTATTTAATTAAAATATCTAAAAGACATAATATTTATCCAAAAAATTTATCAGAGTTAAAGGATAATTACGAATATATTCAAAAAGAAGATAATTTAAAAGCTAAAGAAAAAGCAATAGAAGAAATCATATCTAAAAAAGATATTTCTCCTAAAGAACTAGCTAAAATTCTTCAAGAATATAATAAAAAAAAATAGAAATAAAAAAAGTTTATTATAATTTTATATAGAAAAGCCGTTTTAGCTCAGGGGTAGAGCACTTCCATGGTAAGGAAGGGGTCGCAAGTTCAAATCTTGTAAATGGCACCATATCATAGATGACCGGGGTAAAAAATGAAATTTAAAAGAATAATAATGATTGTTACTGATTCGCTTGGAATTGGCGAAGATAAAGAATCGAAAAAATTTGGAGATATTGGGGTTGATACTTTTTATAATGTTTCAAAAACAGGCTTACTTGTAATTCCTACATGAAAAAAATTAGGAATTACATCCATAGCAAATATTCACAATGCAGGAAAAATAAAAGAGCAAATAGGATATACAGCAAAAATTCATGAAATTTCAAATGGTAAAGATACTTTAACTGGACATTGAGAAATGATGGGAATTTATACTACAATTCCTAAACCAGTTTTTCCTGATGGATTTCCTAAAGAATTAATTACAGAATTAGAAAAATATTTAGATGGAAGAAAAATAATTGGTAATTGTCCTGCATCAGGAACAGATATTATTGATAAATATGCAAGTGAAGAAAATAATAATAATAAAATTATTGTTTATACATCTGCTGATTCAGTTTTACAAATATGTGGAAATGAAAAAAATATTCCTGTTGAAAGATTACATTATTATTGTGAAAAAGCAAGAGAGATTTGTGATTCAAAACCAGAATGAAATATCGGAAGAATTATAGCAAGACCTTATATAGAAGAAAATGGAAAATTCGTTAGAACATATAATAGAAAAGATTATGCTTGTGAAATTCCTCAAAAAACAATTTTAGATAAACTAAAAGAAGCAGGAACAAAAGTAATTGGAATAGGAAAAATACCAAATATTTTTAATGATCAAGGAATTTCAGAATCTCATCATTCAAATGGTGATGAAGATGGAATGGATATTACTATTGATTTAGTTTCTAAAAATACAACTAATGAATTTATTTTTTTAAATTTAGTTCAATTTGATTCTCATTATGGACATAGAAGAAATCCAAAAGGATATGCAGAAAATATTAATAAATTTGATGTTAAATTAGCAAAGCTTATTAACGCTTTAAAAGAAGATGATTTATTATTAATAACATCAGACCATGGGAATGATCCGACATATAAAGGAACAGATCATACAAGAGAATATCTTCCAGCAACAATTTATTCTAAATCATTTAAAGGTAAATTTAAAAGATTACCTGATATTGAATCATTAGCAACTCTTGGAAATATTGTAGCTAAGAATTTTGGGGTTCCAATGGCTGAAATTGGCGAAGATATTTTTGATAATTTAAAATAATTATTTTTTATTTTCAACAAGCATCTTTAATTTTTTAAGTTCAAATGGTTTTAGATTTCGATATTCTCCTACCATTAGTTTTTCGCAAGTAATTCCCCCAAAAGAAACTCTTTTAAGATCAATAACTTTTTTTCCTACAGTTTCAAAAATTTTTTTAACATGATGATAAGATCCTTCATGTAAAGTAACTTGGTAAGATCTATTTTCAATTATTAAAACTTCTTGTTTTGATTTTTTTTCATTTACAATTACTTTGTCGCTATTTAAAAATTTTATTTCATTCAAAGTAAGCTTCTCGTTTAACCTTGCTCTATAGACTCTTGGTATTTCATATGAAGGATGTGTTAATTTAGCAGCTAGGTCTCCATCATTAGTAATAATCAATACTCCTGTTGTATTAAAATCTAATCTTCCAACAGGAAATAAATAATTATTATCATTGATTAAAGAAGTCACAAGAGTTCTTCCTAAATTATCTTTTAAAGTACAAATAGTTTTCTTTGGTTTATTTAATAAATAATATCTTAAATCAGGCATTTCTTTTATAAGAATTCCATTAACAAAAACTTTATCATTTTTATCAACCTTATCACCAAGCTCGGCAATTTTTCCATTTATTTTTACTTTTTTTTCAATAATTAATTTTTCTGCTTCTCTTCTTGAAGCAACGCCGGCTTGAGATATATATTTTTGAACTCTTATATCATTAATCATTTTTAAATTTTATCATTAAATATTATTTTAAATTTTATTTTTATATTATAATACTACTTATATAAAATGGTCGCGTAGCTCAGGGGATAGAGCACGTGCCTTCTAAGCATGTGGTCGGAGGTTCGAATCCTCCCGTGATCGCCATTTTTTTTTTTTTTATATAGAGGCTTTTTAATTTATTTTTTTAATAAAAATAAATTTAATATAAAATATTAATATTATGAACGAGAAAAATTATTATGACGAAGTTATTGAGGAAATTAAAAAAATTTCTCAAACAGATAAACAACAAGCAATCCTTATTTTAAAAAAAGAATTGGCGATGCCATATATTCCTCAAAATTATGAAGTAATGATGAAGGAATTAGAGAAAAATTTATTAGCTGATGAAAAGGGAAAACAAAAAACAGTTACTAGAGAAGAAATTATCGATGCTATTTTCAAAAAAGAAGATGGAATGATAAGTGGAGAAAGATTATTTTTAATTAATGAAATACCAAAATTTAATTGAGTAGGTTTCGAAAAAGATTTTGAAAAAGCATTTAATTCACAAGATATAAAACAAAACATTAAAACAGTAATTTTTGAAAATCTAATAAATCAAAAAATTGATTTTGATTTTAAAATAGAAACTAAAACATTTAATCCTAAAAAATGTAATTCTATTTTTCAAAGTGATTTTGTTTCAAAAAATATAAATGATATTGAATTAAATAGTGAAATTAAAGATACTATTGTTAAAAGAATCTCTGTTGAAGCTCTAATTATGTTTGTATCAAGTTTATTTCCAGATAATATAGATTTAAAATATAAAGATATAACCAAAGATCTTATTGACGTAAGTAATTTTTTATTAGGAAAAATAAGTGAAGAAAAATTAAGCGATATTGCAAAAAAAATATCTTCAGTTATTATAAATAATAATTAAAAAAATAAATTAAGAAAAGAGAAAATTATGAAATTAAAAAGAGAATTAAATGAGAAAAAATCAGAATTAGAAATAACAGTTATTTTTGATAAAGCTGAATGAAAAAAACAACAAGAAAAATCATTTAATAAAATGCTTAAAGCTTTATCTGCAAAAGGTTTTAGAAAAGGTGCTGTTCCTAAAGAATTTGCTGTTAAAAACAAATTAATAGTTGATTCTGATGTTTGATATGAAGCAATTGAAGGTTTATTGGATAAAGGTGCAAAAGAAGCTTTTAAAGAAATTAAAGATACAGATGAAATTCTTTCATCTCCAACATATAAAGTAGAAAAAGTTTCTAATGATGAATTAGAAATAATTTATGTTTATCCAATATTTACAGATATTGAATTAAAAAAATATAAAGGCCTTAAATTACCATATAAATTAATGACTGAAAAAGAGTTAAAAGAAAGTGTTGAAAAACAAGTAGAAGATTATGCTTCAAAATCTGCTCTTTGACTTCCAAAAGAAGGAAAAGATGTTAAAGTTGAAAATGGAAATCAAATCATTTTTGATTTTAAAGGTAAAATTGATGGTAAATATTTTGAAGGTGGAGAAGCAAAAGATTTTGAGTTAATAATTGGTTCAAAATCTTTTATTCCTGGTTTTGAAGATAAATTAGTAGGAAAAACTATTGATAAAGATTATGAAATAAAAGTTAATTTCCCTAAAGATTATCATGCAGAAGAATTAAAAGGTAAAGAAGCAATTTTTGAAATTAAAATAAATACTATTAAATTTAAAGAACAAGAAAAAGTAAATGATGAATTTGTTAAGAGACAAAATATTGAAAATGTAAAAACAGTAGAAGAATTTAAAACATATTTACATGATTTAACTAAAAGAGAAAACGAAGAAAAAACTAAGACAAAATTTTTAGATGAATTTATGAAAAAAGTAATTTCAGAAAATAAATTTGAAGTTCCTCAAACAATAACATTAAAAGAATTTCAAAGACTTATTGAAGAACTTGATAAAAATATTGAAAGATTTGGAATGAAAAGAAAAGATTACATTGCAATGACTGGAAAAGATGAAAAAAGTTTTCAAAAAGAAATGTTTGAAAGAGCAGAAGAATCAGTTAAACAATTTTTTATATTCCTTAAAGTAGTTAAAGACGAGAAAATTGAACCTAAAGATAAAGATTATGATGATCAATATGAATTAATTGCTAAATATAGAGGTTTAAAAACTAAAGAAGAAATTAAAAAATTAAAAGAAGAAGTTAAAAAGGAAGAATTAAAATCAAGAATAATTGATAAATTATTTAGAGATTTTATTATTAAAAATAACCAATAATGTTGTCATTAGATTTACATGGTTATACAGAAAACCAAGCAGTAGCTAAGGTTTTAAATTTTATTCTTGAATTTGAATATGATAACCATGAAGACGAAGCCCTTATAATTACAGGGAAGGGCTCAGGTTCAATGAATATTATTGCCACAGATATTTTAGATGAAAAAGATAATTTAAATTATGAAATTATAAATAATGGTGGAGCAATTCTTATAAAAAAAATTAATAACCATATTTTTTAAGTTTTTTAGGATCATTTTTTCAATTTTTATCAACTAAAACTTTAGTTTGAAGATAAACATTTTTATCTAATTGTAATTCTATTTTTTTTCTTGCATCAGAACCAATTCGTTTAATCATTGAACCATTTTTGCCAATTAAAATAGCTTTTTGTGATTCTTTTGAAACAATTATATTTGCTTCAATTTTTGTTTTATTTTCATCACTCTCATCAAAACCTACTATTTCAATTAATATTGCATGTGGAATTTCATCTCTTAAATTATTAATAGCACTTTCTCTAATTTTTTCTTTTGCTAAAAATGCAATAGATTTATCTGTTATATCATTTGGATCATAAAAAAATTCTGATTCATAAGTATATTTATATAATTCTTTTATTAATCCATCAATTGATTTTTTATTTTTATTAGAAATACAAATAACATCATTTATATTTTTTTCTAAAAAATAATCTTTTTTTTCTTGAATAATCTTAGGATCATTAATTAAATCAATCTTAGTAATAAGAGCTATCTTAGGAATTTCTAAATCTTTTATTTTTTCTAATATAAAATCATCTCCTCTTCAAATTTCCTCATTTGCTGGTTGTAGAAATAAAATCAAATCATTTTCATTTATTGATTCAAATGATTTTTTATTTAAGGATTCACCAAAAATACTTTGCTTTTTATGAATTCCAGGAGTATCTGTAAAAATTAATTGATAATTTTCATGAGTATAAACTCCTATTATTTGATCTCTAGTTGTTTGTGCTTTTGATGAAACAATTGCTAAATTATAATTTAGAATATTATTAAGTAATGTAGATTTACCGGCATTAGGTCTTCCTATTATTGAAATAAAACAAATTCTTTTATTCACTAATCAACCTTTAATTCCTTTAATTCAACTTTATAAGGAATTAAGTTTGAAAGTTTTTCAACTTTAAAATTTCCATCATTACTATACATTACAACATCAATATTATAATTTAAATGTTCTGCTAAATTTTGTCTACATGAACCACATGGAGGAAGAATATCTTTTGAATCAGGCGAAAAGATATGAACCTTTATTGCGTCTTTAAGATTTATTCCTAAAGAATATGCCACTGAAATAGCAGATCTTTCAGCACATGTTGAATTTGGAAATGAAACATTTTCCACATTCACTCCTTTTATTATTCTATCTTTCATTTCGATAATACAAGCTACCCTAAAATTTGAATATTTAGCATATGAATTATTTGCTAATTTTACTAACTCTTCTAACACAATACCTCTTTAATTATTAATTTCTTTTAATTGATAATTCATTTATAATATTATAAACTTTTTTATTAAATTCTTTTTCTTCTTCAACATTTGCCTTGTGATCATATCCTAAAAGATGTATTAATCCATGAGTAAAAAGAAAGCAAAATTCTCTTCTTAATGAATGATTAAGTTCATTAGCTTGCATTTGAATTTTTTCATAAGATAATATTATTTCTCCTAATGGCATTGAAACATCATCATTAAAATTAATAAAACCATCAAAAGGAAACGATAAAATATCTGTTTCTTTATTTATTCCTCTAGATATTTTAGAAATTTTTTTTATTTTTTTATTATTTGTTATCATGACATCGACATAAGAATTATTATGCTCTGGATAATGTTTTTTAAATACATTAAAAATATTTTTAAAGTCATCCTTAAATAAAAAAATATAATCATCTTCAATTAAAAAATTAATATCATTACTCATTTAAAACATTATATATATATTTATTATCTTTATATAAAAAATATGACCTACCTAAATAAATTTTTTTAGCTTCATTTTTAGCAAAAATAAATGCTTTTATAGAATTTACTTTTTCAGATGAAATTTTTATTCCTTTATATTTATTGATTAAGTAATTAAAAATCAAATCAAAAGACAATTTTTCATTTTCTTTTAAAAAGGAAATAGAAAAATTTTCCTTTTCTCATTTTTTATAAATATTATCAATTCTTTTGTTTCTTACAATTAAAAAAAAGTTTTTTGTTTTAATTGTAAGAAATAATATTTCTTTTTTTCAAACAGATCAAGATAACAATTCTTTTCTAACTTTATTTCTAGAATATTTTTCTTCAAAATTAGATTTATCATCATTAAAAAAAATATTTTTTCTTTCAGCAATTTTATATAATTGATTTTTATAATATTTATTTATAAATGGCCTGCTAATTTTCATTTCAAAAAGATTGTTATTTTTTTTAATACCTCAAAAAGAAGGAGTTCTTTTAACATTTTTATTTAAAAAATATGTTTCTAAAAAATCATCTTTATGATGAGCTAAAAGCAACCTAGAACAGTTTTCTAAATCATAAATTTTTTTAAAAAATTTATATCTTTCTTCTCTTGCTCAATTTTGAAAATTTCCTTCTTGTTCAAATGTAGCAGAATGAATATAAAATTTTATATTATTTTTAATACAAAAATTTTTAACAATTCCTTCTTCTATTTTTGCTTCCGGTCTTAAATTATAATTGACAAAAGCAACAATAATATTTTTGCTTTTATTTTTATAAAGTAAAATCATTGAATCTACGCCGCCACTAACAGCTAATAAATATTTATTTTTCATCTTTTGTTTCAGAAAATTTATCAAGCATAACTTTAATATCGTTATAAATAAATGTAATTAAAGGATCTACTAGTTTATCTAAAGTTCTATCTATTTGTTCTCTTTCTTCTTCTGTAAAAGGTGAAAGAACATATGAAGAAAGTGGCATTGATTTATTAGCTGGTCTACCAATACCTATTTTTACTCTTTTAATTTCATTGGTACGCATTAATTCTAAAATATTTTTAATTCCATTTTGTCCGCCTGAAGAACTTTTAGTTTTAATTTTTACTTTTCCAATAGATGTATCTACATCATCATAAAGAACTAAAATGTCAACATGATTAATTTTGTAATAATCAGATATAGTTTTTACAAAATTTCCACTAAGATTCATAAAAGTATGTGGTTTTGCTAAAATGAAATCTTCATTTATATAAACTTCCCCATTAAATTTTGATTTGGATCATGTTACTCCAAATTCTTTAATAAGTTTATCTAAAAGATCAAAACCAACATTATGTCTTGTTCCTTTATATTCATCTCCAGGATTTCCTAAACCAACAATTAATTTCATTTCTAAATAATTATAGCAAGTATAAATTTATTTATTAAATAGTTTTTCAAAGTATAATAATTTTTAAATACTTATGAGAATAGATAATCCAATTGATATAACTTCATCACCTGCAATTATTGCAATTATTATAATAATGGCTATCTCCTTCCTTATCCCTTGCTTATGTTGATTTATAAGAAATCTTTTAAGAATTGTTTTTAATAAAAACGCAGAGTGACTTTCACAAAATTTAAAATGAATTTTTTTAATAGGATTTATTGCATTTTTAATAACATTATTATTTTTACTTTTAATAATTACAGGTGTTATTAAATAATTATTAAATAGTTCATCATTAGTTTTTTTATTAGTTATTATATAATTAAATATTGTATATATTACAGGATTATGAAAAAATAAAATTTTGCTTTTTCAATTTAATAGAAATAGAATATAAATGGAAGAAAATAAAAAACAAAAAAAAACAAAAAAACCAATGAAGGTTATAAAAATAATTGATGAAAATGATCGAAAATACACTTCTTTAGTTGATGAATATAGAAGATCAAAAGTTATTTATGTAATAAAAAAATTTAGAAGAAAAATAAATTTTGATTTTTTTTATTTATTTTTTTTCTCAGATAAAAAACCAAAATTTTTGTCTCCAAAAATTAATTCAGATCAATTATGAGATTCCTTTATTTTAGCTTTTAAAAGAACATTTAAAATTAAAAGAGAATTAGAAAAAGATTTAGAGTTTGGCCTTAAAACTAAAGGAATTTTTACTAAATATAAAATTGAAAATTTTTTACCAGAAGATTATTATTTATTAGTTTCTTGAAAAAACGGTAATGATAAATATTGATTAGAATATAGAATATATCCAAATAAACCAAAAATAAAAATAAGAGAAATAATAAAAAGAGAAAAAACTATATGAGGTTTATCAGATAATGCAGGAATGTTTTTATATAAATTAGCTTTTAACAAAAACATGCGTAATTTCTGCGACTCTATTAGATATTATTATGATGATGAATTTAAAAAATATATGGATAGGATTGATGAATTTTCTAAAGAGAAAAGAAAATATAATTTAGATCCATATGTTATTCTTAAAGAAAGATTAAAAATAAAAAGAAACATGCCTTTCCAAAAAGTAATTGGTTATATAGAAATGCAAGATGTTAAAATTAATGTTAGTAAAAAAGTACTAATTCCTAGATATGAAACTGAAGAACTAATTATTTTAATTAAAAAAATTATTGATCCTACAAAAATTAATAATGTTTTAGACCTTTGCACAGGAAGTGGTTTTATAGCTTTAGCTTTAAAAAAGAAATATAATAATTGAAATGTATATGCTTCAGATATTTCCTATCAAAGCAAAAAACAAGTACTTATTAATCAAAAGATTAATAAATTAAATATTAATTTTTATAAATCAGATTTATTTAATAAAATAAATAATAAATTTGATTTAATAGTTTCTAATCCGCCATATATTTCTTTAGAAGAGTATAAAACATTAGATCTTTCTGTTACTAAATTCGAACCAAAAATTGCTTTAACAGATTCAGGTGATGGACTTATTTATTATAAAAAAATAATTGATCAATATAAAAACTTCCTTAATTTAAATGGATATTTATTTTTTGAAATAAATCCATTAAATGTTTCTTTCTTTATAAATCAGGGTTTTACTATAGTAAAAGATATTAATGATAAAGAGAGATTCGCTTTTATTCAAAAAACAAAATAAAAAACTTCTCTTGTTAAAAAGAGAAGCTTGAACAAAATATGATTTGGTGCGCGAGGAGGGACTCGAACCCTCACACCATAAGGCACAAGTGCCTAAAACTTGCGTGTCTGCCAATTTCACCACTCGCGCAAATTATCAATATATTGATAATAGGTGGTTAAAAAACATATGGTACGCCCTAGAGGATTTGAACCTCTGACCCAATGATTAAAAGTCATTTGCTCTACCTGCTGAGCTAAGGGCGCTTATGGTGCCGTTTATAGGAATCGAACCTACGACCTACTGATTACAAGTCAGTTGCTCTGCCTGCTGAGCTAAAACGGCGTGGTAGAAGCTAGGGGACTCGAACCCATGACCCTCGCCTTGTAAGGGCGACGCTCTCCCAGCTGAGCTAAGCTTCCAAAATATGGTGACCTATACGGGGCTCGAACCCGTGAATCCATGGATGAAAACCATGTGTGTTAACCGCTTCACCAATAGGCCATTGGCGCCGATTACAAGATTTGAACTTGTGACCAACTGGTTAACAGCCAGCTGCTCTACCACTGAGCTAAATCGGCAATTTAAAATTTAAATTATTTTTATTATAACAATAAAAATTATTTTTTTATTTATTTTTTTAGATTTAAAATAACCACCCAAAAAATGCTTTTAGATGGTTTTTTTAAAATATTATAAAACTAAGTAATTAATTTTTAATTTTTTCCATTACTTTGTTATAAATACTTTTATATAAAATATCATCCTGTTCTAATAATAATTTAAGGTTTTCTTTTCCTTGAGCAAGATTTTTTTCTTCATATGAAAATCATGAACCCTTTTTAGTAATGATATTAAATTGGTCTGCAAGATCAATTATTTCATTAACTTTAGAAATTCCTTTTGAAAAAATAATTTCTGTAACTCCAGATTTAAAAGGAGGAGCTAGTTTATTTTTTACAATTTTTATTTTAACTAAAGTTCCAATTATTTCAGTTCCCTTATTTGTATTTGATATTTTTCTAATATCAAGTCTTATGGAAGCATAAAATTTAAGAGCTCTTCCTCCAGATGTTGTTTCAGGAGAACCAAAGAAAACACCAACTTTTTCTCTTATTTGATTAATAAAAATAATTGTTGTTTTATTTTTGTTAAGAGATCCTGTAATTTTTCTTAATGCTTTAGACATAAGTCTTGCTTGTGCCCCAATTGTTTGATCTCTCATTTCTCCATTCAATTCAGCTTCAGGAACTAGAGCAGCAACTGAATCAACAATTATTAAGTCAATTTTTCCAGTTTTAGCAAGCATATCAACAATTTCTAAAGCTTGTTCACCAGAATCTGGTTGTGACAAAATTAAATTATCAATATCAACACCTAAATTTTTAGCATATTTTGGATCAATAGAATGTTCGGCATCTACAAAAGCAGCTATTCCTCCATTTTTTTGCACTTCAGAAATAGCATGAAGAGCTAAGGTTGTTTTTCCTGAAGATTCAGGACCAAATAACTCGATAATTCTCCCTTTTGGGAAACCATTAATTCCTAAAATATGGTCTAGAACAATTGATCCTGAAGAAAAAACATCAACTTCTTCATGTGGTTTCGATCCAAGAGTCATTATTGACTCTTTTCCTATTTTCTTTTCTATTACTGACATAATATCAATAATTTCTTTTTTATTATCGTTCATATATTCTACCTTCCTAATAATTATATATTTATGGAATATTTCCATAACTATATATGTAAGAAAAAAAATAAAAATTAATTAAAAACATTAAAATAATTCTATTTTATTAAAAAATAGAGGTGAAAATGTATAATTTATATTAATAATAGGAGATATTATGAATAATGAAGAAAATATTGATGATAAAGATGATTTGAATGATGATATTTTAAAAAAAACAAGTGAGTTGAATGATGAAAAAGTTTTCATAAATAAAAATGAATTAGAAGAATTAAAAACAAAAGAAATTAAATCTAAAGAAGTAAAAAATATTTCTCAATTAAAAAAAGATGTTAAAAGATTAAAATGTTTAATTAAAAAAATGACTAAATTAATTAAAATAGAAGTAAAAAATGCTAAATTATTACAAAAACTTAAAACTAATAAAAATGATGAATTTTTTGAAAACCATTCTAATTTAGCAGGAGCAAATGATCAATATTTAATTTATCTTAAAAAAGAAAGAGCTATTTTTGAACAAAAATGCTTAAATGTAAAAAAAATTATTGATAATATAACAATTTAGTAAAGAAGGAAATTATGAATTTAAATGATAAAAAAAATATAAATGCAATTAGATTTTTAGGGTTAAAAGCAATAAGAGAAGCTGGAGGGGGTCATATTGGTATGACTATTTCAGCAGCGCCAATACTTTATACCTTATATACAAAATTTATGAGAATAAGTCCTACAAATGGAAAATGAATAAATAGAGATCGTTTCATTTTATCAGCCGGACATGGAGCTATGTCTCTTTACCCAATTCTTCATTTTTCAGGGTTATTAAGTTTAGAAGAAATAAAGAAATTTAAAAAGGAAGGATCTTTAACTCCTGGACATCCAGAATATGAAAATAAATTAAATAATTTTATAGATGCTTCAACAGGTCCGTTGGGACAAGGATTTGCAATGGCAGTCGGGATGGCAATTGCTCAAAAACAATTAGAAAATTTAGCAGCTGCTCCAGTAAAAGATATGTTTGATCATTTTACATATGCAGTTATAGGTGATGGAGATTTACAAGAAGGAATATCATATGAATCAGCTTCAATAGCTGGAAGATTAGGATTAAATAAATTAATAGTTCTTCATGATTCAAATAGATTTCAACTTGATTCAGATGTTTCATTAGTATTTAATGAAGATTTACAAAAGCGTTTTGAATCTACTAATTGATATTATCAAAAAGTTTCAAATAATCCAGTAGATATTCAAAATGCAATTTTAAATGCTCAACAATCATCAAAACCATCATTTATTGAAGTATCAACTATAATTGCTGAATCAACTAAATTCCAAGATTCAAATAAAGGTCACCATGGAATGGTTGATGATGAAATGTTAGAGTCATTTAATAAATATTTTGATTCAAATTTTGAGAAAAAAACTTGAATTTTTGAAAAAGATATTTATGATCATTTTAAAAATAATGTTTATTCAAGAGGAGAAATTGAATATCAAAATTGAGTTAAAAAATGTTCTATTTATAAAAATAATTTTAGAGCAGAATTTTCTTCAATTCAAAAAATAATAGCTAATAGTTTTGATTTTTCTCAAATCTTTAATATTGATAATATTTTTCAAGAAAATCTTTCAACAAGAGAATATTTTAAAAAATATATGGAAGGTATCGATTCAAAAATTCCTAACATTCTTTCTTTAAATGCTGATATATCATCTTCAACAAATATTAAAACAGGAAATAATTCATTTGTTCATGGTGGAAAAAATGTTGATTTAGGTATTAGAGAATTTGCAATGGCTGCAATATCAAATGGGATTAATTTACATGGAGGACTAAAAGTTATTTCTGGAACATTTTTAGTTTTTGCAGATTATATGAAAAGTGCTATTAGATTAGGAGCAATGATGAAAATCCCTAATATTTTTCTTTTCTCTCATGATTCATATTTAATTGGTGGAGATGGTCCAACACATCAAGCATATGATCAACTTCCAATGTTAAGAGCGATAGAAAATGTTCATGTTCATCGTCCAATGAATCAAGCTGAATTAAGATTAGCTTTAATTGAAGCATTTGATTCAAAAGAAATTACAAATATAATAATTCTTTCAAGACAAAATATTGAAACTAATTTAGGTCAATCAGGAACAACTTTTTCACATAAACAAACAGAAAATTCAGCTTATGCAATTAATGATATTTATAAACCTGATTTTGTAATTGCAGCTAGCGGATCTGAAGTTGCATTAGCACTTCAAATTGCAAAACAAGTTAAAAACTTAAAAGTAGTTTCTGTTCCTTGTCTTGATAAAGCAACAGAGCTTTCTATTGATGAAAAAAATTCATTATTTGAAGCTAAAAAAGCTTTAATAACTATTGAAGCTTCTTCTGATTATAAATGATTATTATTTAACAAAAAAAATCAAATAAATTTACATATTGGTGCTTTTACTTTTGGGGAATCAATGGATGGAAATGATCTATATTCTAAAAAGGGATTCGACGCTCATAAGATAGCAAATTATTTAAATAAAAGTTTTAAATAAAACAAATTCATATTTTGTATAATATATAAAATATAAAATAATATTTCGAAGGAAAATAATGAATATACAAAATATAAAAAATAAATTTAAAGATAAATTTAGTTCTGCAGAAAAGGTAAATAATTCAACTTGTTTTCCATTTGTTAATGCTAAAAAAATGGTTAGTGATGCTCATATAGGTAAATATGCTATACCTCATATTAATATTAATAATTTAGAATGAGCTAAAACAATTTTATTAGCAGCTGAAGAAAAGAAATCTCCAATTATTTTAGGAGCTTCTGAAGGAGCTATAAAATATATGGGTGGTTTTAATGTTGTAGCAGCAATGACCGGAGCACTTGTTAAAGATTTAGGAATTACAGTTCCAGTTGTATTACACTTAGATCATGGTTCATTTGAAGGAGTTAAAAAAGCTCTTGAAGCAGGATTTTCATCAGTTATGTATGACGGTTCACATGAAACATTTGATATTAATTATGAAAATACAAAAAAAGTAATTGAAATAGCTAAAAATTATTGTGCTTCTGTTGAAGCCGAAGTTGGAACAATTGGTGGAGAAGAAGATGGAATAGTTGGAGATGGAGAAATTGCAAGTCCAGAAGAAGCTCTTAAATTTAAAGAATTAGGAATTGATTTTTTAGCAGCTGGAATTGGTAATATTCATGGTCCATATCCAAAAGAATGAAAAACTCTAAATTTTGATGCATTAAAAAATATTTCAGAAACAGTTAATATAGGATTAGTTTTACATGGTGGTTCAGGAATTCCTAAAGATCAAATTAAAAAAGCTATTTCATTAGGAATTTCAAAAATAAACATTAATACAGAATTACAACAAGCAAATGCTGAAGGAATTAAAAAATTTGTTATTTCAGGTGAAGTTGATAAAGGGAAAAATTTTGATCCAAGAAAATTATACTCTTGAGGAGTAAATGAAATGAAGGAAACTGTAATTGAAAAAATTATAGAACTTGGTTCAGAAAATAAAGCATAAAATATTTTTATTTAAAAAATAACCTTTATTTTTAGGAAAATTAAAGTAATAAAAACCAATATTTTTTAAAAACGATTATATATTTCTTAAATGAAAATATAATTGTTTTTTTTATATATAATTTATATATATAAAATAAATTTAATAATAACTAAATAGTATTAAATTCATGGAGAAAAATGTCTAATAGTGAAAATAAAAATGAATATAGTTCAAGTAATATAAAAGTTTTAAAAGGTCTTGAGCCTGTAAGAAAAAGACCAGGTATGTATATTGGTACTACTGGTAAAAAAGGGTTACATCATTTAATTTGAGAAATTGTTGATAATTCAATTGATGAGGCAATGGCTGGTTTTGCAACTGATATTAAAATTGTTCTAGAAGAAGATGGTTTTATTACTATTTCAGATAACGGGAGAGGGATCCCTACTTCAATTCATCCAGAAACAGGAGTTTCTACTGTTCAAACAGTTTTAACTGTTCTTCATGCTGGAGGAAAATTCGATTCTGATACATATAAAGTATCAGGAGGTCTTCATGGTGTTGGTGCATCTGTTGTTAATGCCTTATCTTCAACATTAAAAGTTTGAGTTAGAAGAGATAACAAAGTATATTTTCAAGAATTTCAAAACGGAGGAGAATCTGTTGCTGATTTAAGAGCAATAGAAGAGCTTGAAGATAATAGTTCTACTGGGACAACAATTTCTTTTACACCAGATTTTTCAATTATGGAAAAAAATGAATTTGATTTTATGGTTATAAATGACCGTATAAAACAAATAGCTTATTTAAATAAAGGGATAAGAATGTTTTTAAGTGATCTTAGAGATCCTGATAATATTCAAGAAAAAGAATACTATTTTGAAGGTGGAATAGTTGAATATGTTCGTGAACTAAATAAAGGTAAACATGTTATTCATAATGAAATTATTTATGCAGAAGGAAATGTAAAAGGTGATGATGGAAATGTTATTGTTGAAGTAGCTATGCAATATAATACAGGTTATCAAGCAAATGTAGTTTCTTATGCAAATAATATTTCTACTATTGAAGGTGGAACTCATGAACAAGGTTTTTCTGATGCTCTTACAAGAATATTAAATAATTATGCAGGAAATAATAAATTATTTAAAAATGAAGATGAAAAACTAACTCGTGAAGATGTAAGAGAAGGTCTTACAGCAATTATATCTATTAAACATACAGAACCAATTTTTGAAGGTCAAACAAAATCAAAATTAGGAAATAAAGATGCAAGGATGGCAACCAATAAAACTCTTTCAATTGAACTTGAAAGATTTATGGCTGAAAACCCAGAACAAGCAAAACAAATTATTGAAAAAACTTTATTAGCTCAAAGAGCAAGATTTGCAGCTGTTAATGCAAGGGAAGCTACAAGAAGAAAAACTGTTTTTGATGTAGGTTCTCTTCCAGGATTATTAGCTGATTGTTCTTCTAAAAATGCTGAAATTTCAGAATTATATATAGTTGAGGGAAATTCAGCTGGTGGTTCTGCTAAAATGGGAAGAGATAGAGAAACTCAAGCAATTTTACCTTTAAAAGGGAAAGTTATTAATGCTGAAAAAGCAAGAATTGATAAAGTATTTGAAAATGATGAAATTCTTTCATTAATTACAGCTTTCGGAACCGGTGTTGGTGAAGAGATGAAAATTAATAAATTAAGATATCATAAAATTATTATCATGACAGATGCTGACGTTGATGGTTCACATATTAGAACTTTACTTCTTACATTTTTATATCGTTACTTTAGACCTTTAGTTGAATATGGTTTTATTTATATAGCTCAACCACCTCTTTATAAAATATCTCATGGTAAAAATTTTATTTATGCATATAGTGATATTGAAAAAGAAGAAGAACTTGCTAAAATAGAAGAAAAAAATCCAGGTGCTAAAGTTAATGTTCAAAGATATAAAGGTCTTGGAGAAATGAATCCAGAACAACTTTGAGAAACAACAATGGATCCTTTAACAAGAAAAATGCTTCAAGTTCAAATAGAAGATGCAGCTGTTGCTGATTCAGTTTTTTCAGTATTAATGGGTGATGATGTTGAACCTCGTAGAGAATTTATTCAAGCAAATGCTAAATATGTAAAAAATATTGATTTATAATAAATGAAAAAAATTTATCAAGGAAAACATAATATTACTTTTCTTTTTGAAAAAGATAAAAAATTATATACTTTAAGAAAACCACTTAATAATATTGTTAATCATAAAAATGAAATTATTTTTTTAAATACTTTAAAAGATACAATAACTATAAATGAAACTGAATATATTAAAAATTATTATCCCGGAACTAATTTAAAAAAAAATAATCTTTCTTCTTTATCAAAAATAAAAAAAGAATTAGATAAAGTATGAAAGACAAATATATCTTTACCTATCAATAATAATGTCCTTTTAAAAAATAATATTAATGATGAAAAATATAAAATATTAATAGAAAAATATTCTAATAATAATGACTTGGTATTATGCCATGGAGATTTAAGACAAAAAAATATTTTATTTTTAAATAATAATAAAAAAATTAAATTAATTGATTTTGAATGAATACATAAAAATGATAAATATTTTGATTTAGCTCATCTTCATTTATATTGTTTTTTTTCTTTAAAAAATATTATAAAAATATTTAAAGTAAAAAAAGAAAAACTAATTGATTTTATTTATATTGTAAAAACATTTAATAATTGATTTGAAAAAGAAAAATACTAATTAAAGTTTTTTTAATTTTTCGACTCTTTCAATATGTCTATCGCCTTCAAAGTTTTCTTTTAAAAAAGCATCAATCATTTTTTTAACTTGTTCAAAACTTTCTTGTCTTGCTCCAAAAAATAAAGCATTTGCATTGTTATGTTTTTTAGCTAGTGTCGCATCTTCAATAGAACACACTCTAGCACCTATTAAACCATGAACTTTATTTGCAGCAATAGAAATACCTATTCCAGAACCACATATTCCTATTCCAATACTTTCATCATCACAAGAAACTTTTTTTCCTAAATTATATCCATAATCTACATAAGATAAATTAGAGGCATTACTTTCTTTATTAAGATCCACAGTTTCTATTTTTAATTTATTTAAATATTCAATAATTTGATCTTTAAGTTCAATTCCTGTATGATCTGATGTTATATAAATTTTCATTATCTAATTTTCTCTCCTGTTTCTGTATTAATTATATTTGAAGGCTTATTCGAACCCATACCAAAATTATATACTTTTTTAATACTTGGAAAAATTCTTTTTGCTTCCTCTATCGTTTTGCAAAAATCAGTTCCTGATAAATTAGCTGATGTTAAATAGATGGGTCCTATTTGTCTAATTAAATTTCTTAATTGATCATTATTCGGTATTCTATAAGCTGTTCCGTTAATAATTAGACTTGTAGGTCCTGGTCAATATTTATTTATATATAAAAAATGATTTTCATTTAAATTTTCAATTTTTTTTAATTGATCAACATCAGATAAAGCAATTACTATTTTTTTATCTAAAGGTCTATTTTTAATTTTATAAATTTCTTTTAAATAATTTTCATTTAAAGGAGAACCTATTCCAATAATTGTATCTGTTGTTGTAATAAATAAATTATCTTTCATCTTATTTAAATTTTACTTTTATTTTTTAAAAAAAATATATATAATTATTTAAATATTTAAATAATTTTAAAAAAAGGAATAATATGGGTAAAAAGACATTAGTAAATCATAAAATGACATTTATCGGACTACTTTGTTCATTTATATTTGGTCTTATATTGGGAGGTTTTGCCTATATAATAATTAAGGTATTTAATCTTAAAAGTTGAGTTTGATATATCTTATTTGCTTTTTTCCCTCCAGGCATTGGAATAATAATTTATGCAACTTCAAAAGCAAAAGTGGTAAAAGTTTAATAAAATAGAGTAAAATAAAATAAATTAAAAATTATATAAATTTAGGAAAGGATGAATATATGTCAAGAAAAGATGATTTAACAGGTAAAGGCGCTCTAAAAGGGAATTATAGATCACATGCCTTAAATTCTACAAAAAGAAGATTTAATTTAAATCTTAAAACAATAACATTAGTAAAAAATGGAAAACAATATAAATATAAAGTTTCTACTAAAACAGCAAGAACTTTAGCAAAACAAGGTGTTTTAAATTAATATAATTTTTCCTCTAATTTCTCAATAAACCCTTTATCATCAAAGGGTTTATTTTTTTGTGCATTAATTCACAAAATAATATAATAATAAACTAATATTTTTTGGTTTTCCAAAAAGTCACTATTATAGTTTCCGTAATTTGATAAAAATAATTCTTCCTCTTCTTCATTAAAATCAAAACTTAAAATAATATATGCTAGTTCAAAATGCTTATCTCCTAAAAAAGCATATTCTCAATCAATTATAAATAAACCTTTATTTGTTTTTAAAATATTTTTATTTCATATATCTCCATGAATAGGTGTTGTTTTATTCATCTTAGATAAAATCATATTTATTTTTTTAAAATATTTTTCTATAATTGGAATTTCGATTTGTTTTTCTTTTAAAATTTTTCGATAATTATTAATTCTTTCTCTTAAATTAAATTTAGGAAAATCTAATAAACTATTATTAATTTCAAAAACTTTTTTAGCAAGTTCAACAATTTCTGAATTATTTAATTTTTGATATTCTTTATTTTCAAGAAATTCTCAAGAAATAATTCCTTTCTCTTTTTGGTAGTTTATTAATTTAGGAACAAAACTAAATTTTTTAAGCAAAGTATAATCAATTTTATGATTAAATCCATTAAAAATAAATTCTTGATAAAATAATTTTTTACCATTTTCATTAATTTCAAATGACCTATTTGTATGTGATTCAATTTTTTTCATTAAATAAATTATATTTAAAATTAAATTTAAAAATAATTTATAATTAAA
The DNA here is from genome assembly GCA_051654605.1 of Metamycoplasmataceae bacterium. Classification (GTDB taxonomy): domain Bacteria; phylum Bacillota_I; class Bacilli_A; order Mycoplasmatales; family Metamycoplasmataceae; genus UBA710. The sequence continues at coordinate 107,932 of JBOFYJ010000007.1, forward strand.
TTTAATAAAAATTAAATATAAAAATATAGTAGTTAAAAACAGGGGATAAAATAAATGGTTGGGTATGAACAGAATTTTAAGAATGCCATAGATTATGCGACGCACAAAACAACTTATAGATGATGAAAATTAATTCTTCTTGGATTAATGGGTTCATTTTATGTGGGAATAGGATATATTGGTTTTATTTATATAATTTCCTTAAATCAAGATTGACAATCAGGTGTTCCAATTAATCAAGTTAATGTTGTAATATCTGGTTGAGATTTAGCTTTAGCTGCTGCTGTTTTTCCAGTTGGACTACTTTTAATAATTTTTTTAGGTGGATCGCTTTTTACATCTGATAATTTAACGTCCATTGCCGTCCTTACCAAAAAAGCAAGGGTTGTTCCGGTTGTAAGGAAATGAGTTTGAACTCTTTTAGGAAATATTATAGGAGCATTTATAATTGCTTGTATTGTAAGAGGAGGTGCAATTTTTGGTGAAAAAGAATTAAGAGTTCTTTCATTTTTAGTTTGAAAAAAATCTCATGCAATTTGATGAAATGTTTTCTTTTCAGGAATTTTATGTAATGTTTTAGTAGCTGGAACAGTTTGAGCAACTCTTGCAACAAAACATTCAATTGCTAAAATTTTCTTAATTTATTTCCCTATTTGATTATTTGCAATTATTGGTTTTCATCACGTTGTTGCAAATGTTATTCTTTTTGCATTTGCTTGATTACATGCAGATAATCCATTAATTTATAATTTAAATGCTATTTATGACTCGGCAGGAAATATAGTTAATACTCATGAATGATTTTCATTAAGTCAATGAAGTTTTAACGCTGTATTTACTAACGCTATTCCAGCCATGATCGGGAACTGATTATCAGGTTCAATATTTTTACCATATATTTATTTCTGATTATCTGGTTATCATAAAAAAATGCAAAATTATAAAAAGCATAATTGCATTATTGTTGAAAATAAATGTACATCTCATCCTAACGAAAAAACTGAATGCTTCTTTAGAGAAAATTCACAAACAGAATCTGATAATAGGATTATGGAAGAGAATAAACAAATTTTACATAAAATAAGAAAAATGAGAAATCCTCAAACTTCAGTCATAATCACAACTCCTGAAGAAGATGAAGTAGTTGATATGATTAATCGAGAATTCCTTGAGCAAAGAGCAAATTATTTAAATGATGAACCTGAAAAAGATAATTCATATGATTATTCAAAAGAAAAAGAAGAAAAATAATTAAACAAAAAAACTTAATTAAAATAATAATTAGGTTTTTTTATTTTTAAACTAAAATTATTTTTTTGTGATTACTTTATAATATTTTATAAATAAAAAAGGAAGAGATAAATGAGCATATTTTATGATTTAAATATAGAAAAAAGTTTATTAGGACTAATTATAAAAAATGATAATTGCCTTAGAAAAGCTATTGTTTATTTAGATTATGAAGATTTTTATGATGAAAAAAATAAATTAACTTTTAAATTTATTAAAGAATTTGTCATAAATGATGAAAAGCTTGATATTGAATTATTAATTGAGTCGATCAGAAAAAAAGATACGGCTAATGTTTTAACTGGAGGAAAATATTTATATTCTTTAGTTAAAGATAGTGGTTATGTAAGTTCCTTTGATAATTATTTAAAAATTATTTCTGAATCAAGTAATTTAAGAAAAATGAAAGAAATATTAACTACTTCAATTAATGAGTTAAATAAAAAAACAGATAATAGTTATGAAGAGCTTTCAGCAACTATTCAAAATAGAATTTTAGAAATAGAAAATGGAAAAAATATTAATAAAGATTTCGTTAAAATTTCTTCGATTATTGAAGAGTATATAAAAAAAATAGAACAATTAGAACATGGACCAACTGATCGTGGTTTATTAACTGGTTTTTCACAATTAGATGAAATAACTTCTGGATTACAAAAAGGAGATTTAATAATTATCGCAGCAAGACCATCTATGGGGAAAACTGCTTTTGCTTTAAATATCGCAATTAATATTTCTAAAAGAAAAAACGTTGCCTTTTTTTCACTAGAAATGCCAGCTGAGCAATTAGTATCTAGAATTGTTTCTCATTTTTCAAATATTAATACAAATAAATTAAGAAGAGTTAAAAATATTTCAAATGATGATTGAACTAAATTATTTTATGCCAAAAAAACAATTAGTGATTTAAATTTATTTATAGATGATTCTCCTTCATTAAAATTAGAAGAATTAATTTGAAAAGCAAGAAGACTAAAAAGATCAGATAAATTAGATTTAATAATAATTGATTATTTACAATTAATCCCAGTTTCTAGTTCGAATTATGGAGAAAATAGACAACAAGAAGTTTCTAAAATCTCAAGATTACTTAAGCAACTTGCAAGAGAATTAGAGGTTCCTGTCATTGCTTTATCCCAATTATCAAGAAGAGTTGAACAAAGAGAAGATAAGACCCCTTTAATGTCTGATTTAAGAGAATCGGGAGCAATTGAACAGGACGCTGATATTATTGCTTTTATTTTTAGAGAAGAGTATTATAATAAAAATGAAGAAAATAAAAATGATTTACAAGAAACCAATATAATAATATCAAAGCATCGTAATGGGCCTACTGGCAGAATAGATTTAATTTTTAATCCTTCACTTGGTCAATTTAGCGATAAAAAAGAATAGGAAAAAATGAAATTTACAGAATTAAAAAATATAAACCCAAAGATAATAGAGTCTTTAAAGAAGATGTCTTTCGAAGATCTTACGAAAATACAAGAGGATACGATATCAAGTTATTTAGAAAATAAAGATCAAGATATCATTGCACAAGCACAAACAGGAACAGGAAAAACAGCTGCTTTTTCTATTCCTATTTTAAATGAATTAGATTTAGAAGAAAAATCAACACAAGCATTAATAGTAGCTCCAACAAGAGAGTTAGCTACTCAAATAAATAAACAAATTCAAAGAATGGGAGAAGAACTACAAATTAATACAGCCCTAATTTTAGGTGGTGTAAGTTACGATAAGCAATTTAAAGATATATCAAAAAGACCAAAAATAATTATTGGAACACCAGGACGTATTAATGATTTGCTTAAACAAAAACATTTAGATATTTCTAAAATTAGATTTTTTGTTTTAGATGAAGCTGATGAACTTTTAAAAATTGGTTTTAAAAAAGAAATAGAAGAAATTATTTCTTATTTACCTAAAAAAAGAACTAACTTTTTCTTTACAGCAACATTTGATAATAAAACAAAAGACTTAGCTAATATAATTACATCTAATGCTAAAACAATCCAAGTTTCTGAAGGATTAAGTACAAGTAAAACAATTGAACAGTTTTTTTTAATTTCAAATGAGAAATATAAATTAAATGATTTAGTTAAATTTTTAATTTATAAAAATGTTAAAAGTGCAATTATTTTTGGAAGAACTAAAAGAAGAGTTGATCAATTAAATGATGCAATTAATAGTTTAGGAATTAAATCATATGCAATTCAAGGAAATATGCAACAAAATGATAGAAATTTTGTAATGTCTAAATTTAGAGAAAATAATGGCGGAATTTTAATTGCAACTGATGTTGTTTCTAGAGGAATTGATATAGACCACGTTGATTGAGTTATTAATTTTGATTTACCTCAAGAAATCGAATATTATACTCATAGAATAGGAAGAGTTGGAAGAGCTGGAAGAGCTGGATTTTCTGTTTCTTTTGTAAAACAAGATGAAATTGAACATTTAAATGAAATTAAAAATAGAACAAATAGCGAAATCGAAAGACTAATGCTTCCAAATGATGAAGATTTTCAAGAATTTTGACTTAAAAAAATTGAAGAAAAACACCGTTTTATTATTCAAAAAAATAAATCTGAAGAAACTCCAGTTCATTTAGAAAAAGAACTTATAGATAATTTTTCTCATGAAGAATTAGCAATTATTTTAACTCATTACATATTACAAGAGAAAAAACTTAAATCACAAGTTAAACTAACACCAGAACCTTCAGTTATTTTAAAAGGTAATGCAAAAGTAAGATCAATTAAAAATCGTGTAAATGGTAATTTTAAATATTCTAGATCAAGTAGAGAAGGATCTTGAAATAAAGGACCTTCTTCAAGAGGAGATAGAGATTCAAGAGGAAGTTCTTATTCAAGAGGAGATAGAGATTCAAGAGGTAGCTCATCATCAAGAGGAGATAGAGATTCAAGAGGTAGTTCATCATCAAGAGGTGATAGAGACTCTAGACCATCATTTTCAAGAGATAATAGAAGTCGTAGTGAATCTGGTGGAGAAAGAAAATCAGGCTTTTCTAAAAAACCTAGTACAGGCAGAAACTTTAATAAATCAAATTAAATATGTGTTATTATTTTAATTAATGATTCATATAAAATCTGAAAAAGAAATCGAATTGATAAAAAAATCTTGTGCTATCCTGGCAAGTGTTAAAAAAACTCTTTTTAATGCCGTAAGACCAGGAATTTCCTTAAAAGAATTAGATTCAATCGCTTTTAATGAAATAATTAAACTAGGAGCAAAACCTGCTTTTCTTGGCTATAACGGATTCAAGGGAACAATTTGTGCCTCAGTTAATGAAGAATTGATTCATGGTATTCCTTCAAATAGAATATTAAAAAACAATGATTTACTAAAAATTGATGTTGGTTGTATTTATGAAGGATACTATTCAGATAGTGCTTTTTCAAAAAGTGTAGGTACTACAACAGAAGAAAATGATTTTCTAATAAGTGTTGCAGAAGAAGCTTTTAAAAAAGGATTAGATGCAATTAAACCTGGAGCTACAACAGGCGATATTTCTTATGAAATAGGTGAATTTATTAAAAAAAATAATTTATTTACTCCTAAAGAATTTTCTGGTCATGGTATTGGAAGATCCCTACATGAAGATCCTTATGTTTTTAACGAAGGAACTAAAGGTAGTGGAGTTAAATTGGTTGATAATATGGTAATTTGTATAGAACCAATGATTTTACAAAAAAGTAATAAAATAAAAATATTAAAAGATGGATGAACTGTTGTATCTCCTCTTGGGTTAAAAACATCCCATTATGAACAAACTGTTCTAATAAAAAACGGAAAGGGAATAGTATTAACTAAATAATTTGTCAAAAGATGCAATTATAATGAAAGGAAAAGTAACTAAAAACTTTTCTACAATAGAATACGAAGTTGAATTAGAAAACGGAGTAATAATTAAAGCAAAGGTTTCAGGTAAAATGAGATTAAATAAAATTAGAATTTTACCAGGAGACTTTGTTGATTTAGAACTTAGTCCTTATGATTTAACTCAAGGAAGAATTTTCTATAGACATAAATAAATAATAAAAGGAAAGGATTTTATGAAAGTAAGATCATCTGTTAAACCAATCTGCAAAGATTGTAAAATGATAAAAAGAAAGGGAATTGTTCGTGCGATTTGTATCCATCCAAAGCACAAACAAAGACAAGGGTAATAAATGGCTAGAATTTTAAATATTGAAATTCCAGAAAATAAAAGAGTAATTATCTCTTTAACATATATATATGGAATTGGTCGTTCACTATCAAAAGATATTTTGAAAAAATCAAATATTGATGAAAATATTAAAGTAAAAGATTTAAGTGAAGCACAATTATCTTCGATTAGAAAGTTTGCAGCAGAATATGTAACTGAAGGTGATTTAAGAAGAGATGTTGGGATGAACATCAAAAGACTTATGGAAATCAAAGCATATCGTGGAATTAGACATAGAAAAGGTCTTCCAGTTAGAGGACAAGTAACTCAGAAAAATGCTAGAACTAGAAAAGGACCAAGAAAAAGTCCTACCGGGAAGAAAAAGTAAGGAGTAATTATGGCTAAAAAAACTAAGAAAAAAGTTATAACACAAGGTATAGCACATATTCATTCATCTCACCAAAATACTATTGTTTCTTTTTCCGATGAACAAGGAAATGTTTTTGCTTGATCTTCCTCAGGAACTATCGGTTATAAAGGAACTAAGAAAAAAACTCCACATGCTGCTGGACTAGCTGCTGCTGCTGCGGCAACTGAAGCGAAAAAATTCGGTCTTAAAGAAGTTAATGTTAAATTAAAAGGTATAGGTCCAGGGAAAGATGCTGCAAGAAAACAAATAGAAGTATCTGGAATAGTTGTTAAGACAATAGAAGATGTAACACCAATTCCTCATAATGGAACAAGACCACCTAAAAAAATATTAATGAGAAGGAAGTAAAAAATGTCTAAATTAACAAAAATTAATTACAATGAAATAAAGTCAGAAAGAGTTTCTGATAATAATACTAAATTTATTATTAGCCCTCTTGAAAGAGGAATGGCAAATACATTAGGAACATCACTTAGAAGAGTTTTATTATCTTCTGTTTATGGAGTATCTGCATTTGCTATAAAAATATCTGGAATAGATTATGAATATCAAATTATTGAAGGACTTGATTTAGATGTTATATCTTTAACATCTAAACTTTCAAAAATAAAATTTTTCTATGATGAAGAAATCTTTACAAGCGGTCAAATTTTTAAAATAAGTTTTAAATCAGCTAAAGAAGGATCTCTTAAAATAAGTGATTTAGTTTTACCACCACAATTAAAATTTGCTGATGGAACAAAATTAGATACAGTTATTGCAAATCTTTCAGGTAAAAGAGAAATCGAAATAGAATTATTTGTAAAATCTGGAAGAGGATATATAGATTCTGAATTAAACAAAATTTTAATATCAGATAGAAGAGCAGATATTGAATCAAATATTAAAGATGGAAAACTTATTGCAGTTGATTCTAATTTTTCACCAATTTTAAAAGTTTCTCATAAAACTGAAGAATTACATACTTCTTCATATGATGTTTTAGAAGAATTACAAATTGAAGTTGAAACAAATGGTTCTATTTCAGCTAAAGAAGCATTATCTCAAGCATCAAAAATTTTAATGGCTCATTTAAGTATTATTGGAAATATTAATAATTTAGATATAAATGAAGTATTTATTCAAAAAGAAATCAAAAAAGAATTTTCAAAATTTGATTCAATTACAATTGAAGATTTAGATTTAAATGTTAGATCATTAAATGGATTAAGAAAAGCTAATATTACAAAAGTATCTGATTTAGTTAAATTATCAGCAGCTGACTTAAGAAACATTAATTCAATTGGAGAAAAATCAGTTGTTGAAATAATTCAAAAATTAAAAGAAAAAAATATTGATTTAGCTAGAGGTGATGAATAATGGCTAACCCACATCAACTATTCAGAAGAAATGCTACTTGAAGAAAACAAGTAATGCGTTCACTTGCAACAGATGTTTTACTTTATGGAAAAATAACTACAACTGAAGTTAGAGCGAAAGAAGTAAGAAGATTTGTTGAAAAAATGATTACTAAAGCGAAAAAAAATACTTTATCTTCAAGAAGAGAAGCAGCAGCTTTTTTAAGACCTGTAACTACAAAAGATGGAACACCAGTTCTAAAATATCTTTTTGATACAGTAGGTCCTAAATATAAAGATCGTAATGGAGGATATACAAGAATAATTAAACTTCCAGCACGTCAAGGTGATGCTACAAAAATGGCAATACTTTCATTAGTATAAAAAAATAATTTAATATAAATAAAAAGGAATAAGTAATTCCTTTTTTTTATTTAATAAATTTTAATTTAAATCTTTATAAATAGTTAATATTAAGAATTTTTAATAACAATAACTTGTCATGGACTTAATGATTTATTATCAAATAAATCATAATTATTTATAATAACTTCAACTTCCGATAAGTCTTCATTTAATTCAACTTTTTCATCTGTTCAATTAGCTATAATTTTTACTCATTTATTTTCTAGTTTTCTTTTATAAATAAATAGTTTTTCATCTTCAATTTTTTCTATTTCAAAACTACCTTCAATAATAATATTTTGCAATTCATTCTTTTCGCTTCTTAATGCAATTAATTTTTTATATCAATAGAAAAGTGAATCATTATCTTCGAGGGCATTTTTACAATTAATTTTTTTATAATTGTCATTAACTTTTAATCATGGTTTAACATTACTAAATCCTGCATTTTCTTCATCGCTTCATTGCATTGGAGTTCTTGCATTATCTCTATTCATTTTTTTAACAACTGATAAATGTTTTTCTTCTGTTCAATTTATATCATTTTCTTTTCATGTTTTAAATAGCTGATGAATTTCTACATCATTATGTTCATTAAGAGAATCAAAATCAGTATTTACCATTCCAATTTCTTCCCCTTGAAAAATATAAGGAGTTCCTTGAAGAAAATGCATAGTTAAAGAAATACATTTTCCACTCTCTATTCTATATTTTTTATCATTTCCAAAATTTGATAAAAGTCTAGGAAAATCATGATTATTTAAAAAGATTGAATTTCATCCTTTTTGGTATAAACCCATTTGTCATTTTTCAATAATAGTTTTAAATTTTACTAAATTAAATTCATCTTGATTTCATTTATTATTTGTTCAATTTGTAGTCATGTGTTCAAAACCAAAAACCATTGCTAATTCCTTATTTTTTGGATTTGAATACATAATAGCCTTTTCAACAGAAGCATCTCAAGATTCTCCAACAGTTAATAAATCATAATTTTTTCAAATACTATCATTTCTTCATTCATAAACATATTCATGAAGCCTTTTAATATCAATATTTTCTCCTTTGTTTATTTTCTCAAGATCTAAATTTTTAGCAATATCATCAATAACATCAAAACGGAAACCAAAAACTCCCTTTTTTATTCAAAAATCAGTTATTTTTTTAAATTCATCTCTAACATTTTTATTTGTTCAATTAAGATCTACTTGAGTAGGTGCAAATTTATGTAAATATCATTGATCCTTATGTTGTGTTCAAGCACAACCTCCAAATACAGAATCAATTTCTAAAATCGGTTCATCCTTAAAAACATAATAATCTTTATATTTTTCATCACCATCAAGAGCTGCCTTAAATCATTTATGAGTATCTGAAGTATGATTTGGAACTATATCTAAAATAATTTTTATCTCTCTTTTATTTGCTTCATTAATTAGCTTATCAAAATCATCCATAGTTCCATATAATTCATTTATAGAAAAATAGTCTTCAACATCATAACCATTATCTATCATAGGAGATTTATAAATAGGACCAAGTCAGATTGCTCCTATTCCTAGTTTTTTTAAATAATCTAATTTTTTTATAATTCCTTTTAGATCTCCATTCCCATCATTATCACTATCATAAAAAGATCTTGGATATACTTGATAAACAACTACCTTTTTTCATCAATCAATTTTATTTTTTTTTAAATCTAATTTCATTTTATCTGCCCTCTTAATTCAAATTATATAATTTATTATACCTCTTAAAATTTCATCTAATGCCATCGCAAGAAAAACACCATTTATTCCATAAAGAAATGAATTTGGATTATCACTTAAAAATACATAACTAATTAAAAAAGAAAGAAAAATAATTATTCATGTTGTAATAACAGAAAGGATTGAATTCAACCTAACATTACCACTTGCTCTTGCACCAACTAAGAAAATAAGATTTAATGTTCTTCCCCCTTGTAAAAAAATTGAAATAATTAAAGGAAAAAAAATTAAAGTATTAAAAATGGAGATTCTTTCAGGTGTATAAAAATCTTTATCTCCTATTGCAAAAAAATCAATTAAATAAAATTTACCAATAATACAAAAGGCAATAGCTAGAAAAATATCTACTACAAGAGAAATTCATAAAGCTTTTCTTAAATATTTTTTACCACCCTCTAAATCCTTTGCTCCAAATTTTCTAGAAACTAAAATTTCTGCTCCACTTGCAAAAGCAAGTGATGTTACTGTAATTAAATTTATAAAAGTTGAAACCATTGTTCTTGAAATAATTAAATAGTTTTTTTCGGTTTCTGGAAAATAGAAAATACCAGGAAATTTTAATGCTCCTTGCGAAACAATAATTCCTAGTGTAGTCATTGCAAATGTATAACTAATTTTTTCTATACTAATTGGTAAACTAATTTTAATTAATTTTTTAATAACTTTTTTTTCAAAAACAAAATTTTTAAAAGTTAATTTCATAATTTTTAAATTAAATATAATAAAAATAAGTAAAAAACTTATACTTTGAGCAATTATTGTTCCAAGAGCTGATCCAAGAGTTCCTAAATCAATAATATATACTAAAATAAATGTTAATATAAGGTCTAAAAAAATTCCAGCAATTGAAATAAAAGAAGTGTGTGCAGAATATCCGTAAGAATTAATGGAAATTGACATAGTTGCTGTTATAGTAGAAATAATTATTGTAATTGAAATTAATTCTCCATATTCAAGAGTTTGAAGGTAAATTAAATCGCCAAAACCTGCCCCAAAAGCAGGAATTAAAATAGGAAATAATAAAGCAGCTAATGCATAAATTATTAAAGAAAAAATAATTCCAATAAGCATAATACTTAAAATAGAATTCTGAATAACCTTAATTTCCTTTTTTTTGCCTATAAGAGCACCTATCACTACCCCTATCCCTCCTGAAACAAGAGTTATTAATGTTGAGAAAAGAGAAGAAATTTGTGATGCAATTCCAACCGCTTGAATATTTTGAGAACCATTTCCAGATAAAGATACAATTAAAGTATTAATAATAGGAGCCGAAACAGAAATTAACACCATTATAAGAATTGGTAAAGAAACACCAATTAATGATAAATTATCCTTATAAGTTTTAGTTTGGTTCTTCATATATTTATTTAAATTTTTAAAAATTAATTAATTAGTATTATAATATATTTATGATATTTTTTAAAATACATATAAAACAAAAATACAATAAAAAAATAAATAAAATTTAAGGAAAATATGAAAAAAAGTAAATTATTTTTACTACCTTTAGCAATAGGGGGGGCTATAGCTGGAACAGCTATTGCAACATCTTGTTCAGCGTCAACAGGTTTTAGCGAAGGAGCAATTGGAATATATGTTGAAGCTAATCAAGTGCAAATGATAGAAAAAGCAATTAAAGCTTATAAAGAATCTAATCCGAATGGAGCACCTATTGAATATAAAGTATCTGGTTCTTTTGATGCGCTTGATTTAATTAATACATTAGGATTTAAAAATCAAACTGTAGCTGATTTATTATATATACCAATAGATAGAATTCCAAGTTTAGTTCAAAATAAAGCACTTTTAGGAATGGATTTAGCTACTTTTGGAGACCAAGATATAAATAAAGATGTTTTTGATTTCGATGGTAATGGAACAGTAACGGAAGCTGAAATAAAACAATTTGGGGAAACAACTTTAATTGGTGACCAATATTATGGATATCAACAAAATAAAGAAGCTCTTATTGCTTTTGTAAAAGGAAACAAGTATGGAGATTCAGCTAAATTTGATTCATTAACAAAAATTATGGCGGATGTTAATAGTGAAGGTTGAAAAACAAGTATGTATTCAACAAAAGCACCTGACTTATGATTTAATTTAGGATTATTAGGGTGAGCGTTAAATGCTGCTAAAACAACTGGTACAGAGCTTGGTAATTCATTAATTAGAATTGATCCTACTACAAATAAATATACTTCAGATATGTTGTCTATAGAAAATCCAACAGCAAATTCAAATGCAGAAAAATATAAAAAATTTGTTTCTGAATATGCAACAGAAATTAATAAATCTGTAGCTGCTAATGGGAAAGACTGATTAGTAAATGTTTTGGGTCCATCATTTACATCAGAATCAACAAAATTATTTAAAGGTGCAAATGATGCTTTTGTAATAGATGGTTCTTGAGCTAAAAATGTTTGAACCGCTGAGGGAAATGGAACTGTTAAAATAGTTAATATTCCTAGTTATATTCAATCTCCTGGTGGATGATTATATGGGATTAATGCAAGAAATAATAACAATACTAAAAAAATAGATGATATGCAAAAATTTATAAGTATTATTTTATCTAATCAAGATGTTGTTTTAGATAATTATACTCAAGGATCAAAAATTACTTTTGGAGCAGCAGCAACAAAAATATTAGATTCGGCTGCTTCTTTAACAGAAAGTGATAAACAATTGATCGCAGCCGTATCTTCTTCTATAAATTTAGGAACAAGACCAGATAATGGAAAAGCTGAATTTGGAAATGTTTGAGAGGCATGAGATGCAAATGGATTAGCTTCACAAGGATCAATAGCCGAATTCAAAAAAACATCAGGATTTGATGTTAATGTTATACTTAAACAATTAGTTGCAGGATTTACAACAGCAATTAATAAAGCAAATTCAACACTTCCAAAAACAAAATAATTTGTAAATTAGGCAAATTTAATGATAGATAACGAAATATTTTTTCAAAAAAAACAACCATTAAAAGAAAAAACTTTTAAAGGACTATTAATAGTTATATTTTTATTTGTTATAATATTTTCAGTTTATTTTCTAATAGCTAATTTTATTAGTAAGCAAGAATTAATTCAAAAAATAATAAATGGATATAAAGATTCAAATGGACAAAGCACTATATCTATAAAAGATGCTGAAGCGATATTTAATTCATGAAGTTTACCAATTTATTTTGGTGGACTTTCAATGGTACTTATATTTTTTATATTTGTATTATTTGCAAGAACAAATGGTTATGGTTTAATATTTAGAACTTTTTGAGCAATAATTTTTGTTGGTGCATCAATATTTATATTTTTTTCTCCCTATGATCTTTGATTAGAAATTATTATATTTATCCTTTTAAACTCTATTTCAGCAATTATGGTTTATGAAATAATATTACTTAATAAAACAAGGGCCTTACAAAGAACAGAAATTTTACAAGATTATCGAAATAAAAAAGTTAAGGGAAGGAACTAATGAAAAAAAATAATATTGAATCATGACAAATAGAAGAATCATTTTTAAGTGATGATTCTCCTTTGTTACAAAATTATTATGGTGATTTGTTCAGATACAAAGAAAACTTTGGTAATGAAGAAATTAAAAATAAAATCCATTCTAAAAGGTTAAATTTAGAAAGAAATATTTCTAAGCAAAAACTAATAAAAAAAGAAGCTAAAAATAATTTTATAAAATTAAAAATAAAATTAAAACATGAATTAAAAGAAAATATTAAAACAGAAAAATTATCTACAAAAACAGAAATAACTTCTTTAGAAGAATCATTGTTTGTATTGGAAAATTATTTACCAATAGATAGTTTTATTTTAAGTAAGATTAAAAATTTAAAAGTATCTTTAAAAAATAAAACAAAAAATACAAAAAAAACAATAAAGTCGTTAAAAGAAACAGGTGATTCATTAGATATAATTGAAACAAAGATTAATAAATTATTTTTAGAAGCAAGAATTTTTGAATATAATAATTTGGCTATTCTTTCTTTATTAAAAAATCTTTTATTAGTTATTAAAAAAGAAACTAAAACAAATGAAGAAAAAATAAAATTTTATCAAGATTTTATAACTGAAGAAAAAGAGTCTCTTGATATTTTTAATTTTCATAATGAATCATTAAATATTTTTTTAAATAATCAATTAACTTTTAAAGAAAAAATTATTCAAATAAAAAATCTTAATAATACCTTTAACATTTTAGAAGAAAATTTAATTAAATCTATTAATCTAAATGAGCAAGATTTTTCAAAATATTTAGATCAATATTTTATTGAATTTATTTTATCAGAAGAAAATTCAAAAGATTTAGTAGAAAGCCTTAGAAAAATATTAACTCAAATTGCTAAAAATTTTAATTCTCAACCATATTTTAAATTTGAATTAAATGAAAAAGAAGAAAAAATAAAAGAATTATTAGTAAATATAGATTTTTTAAATAATAATAAAGTAAATAATATTTTAGAGTTTAAAAAAATTACAAAAGAAAAATTAATAAATGAAAAATTATCAATAAAACAACTTTATGAAGATAATAAATTAATCTATAAAAATGAATTTTTTGAAAAAAAACTTAATGAAATAAACAAATTCGAAAAAAGTATTGATGATGAAATTGTTAAAAAAGCAAAAGATAATCAAAAAACAATTAATTTAATTAAAAAAGAAAGCAAAAAAGAATACAAAAATATTTTAAAAGAAAAACAAAATACAAAAATTTCTTTAATTCCGTTCTCGTTCGATATTTTTATAAAAAAACCATCATCAATTTTAAGTTTTTTAAATTATAAAAATAGAGATGAAAAAAAACTTTTAAAAGCTGAATATCTTAACAATTTAGGAAATAAATTAAAAGATAAAACTTATGATGGTGATTATAAAATTAAACAAAGTCAAATATATAATAATTTTGCCAAAAGAGATTTAGAAATTAAAAATTATTTTTTAGATAAAAGAGTAGTTATTAAAGAAAAACTTTTAACTGAAGCAAAAGGACAAGAAAAAGAAGATAAAAATTTATTAAAAATTTTTAAAACTGAAAGACTAGAAAAACTTAAAAAAATAAAAACAGAAACATATTTAAAAGTTAAAGAAAAACAAATTTCAAAAGAAGCATATAAAAATACAATTACCAAAGAAAAAATATTTTATAAAGAAGATGTTAAAGAATTTAAATTAAAACAACCTTCAAATAAAACAAAATATGAGTATTTTGATCTTAAAAATAATTATTTAAAAAAATATAAAGAAAATATTTATGATTTTAATCAAAATATTTTAAATGCAAATAAAAATATTCCAATAGAAACAAAGAAAAATAGTTCAATTTGATTAACAATTTTAGCTTTTTTACTTCCTGGTTCTGAATCATTTTTCTTTAAAAATTGAAAAAAAGCGATTCTTCTTCTTTTAGTAACAGCATTTTTATATATTTTAGCAATTCCATATGCTTTTGGAGCATTTAATTTACAAGGACAAGGAATTATTGGTCTTGTAAGATTATCTTGGCCAACAGGAAATATTATTGGTTCTCATGTTGAATATTCGGATGCTCGATATGCATTAATAGAAGGTGTTATAGGATTATTTTTATTAATCATTTCTATAATTTATATTTTATTTTCTACACTCAATACCTTTAAAATAAGTAGGTCAATGGAAAGCGGGATTAGACCGAGTTCTTGATTTGCTACTAAAAAAAGTATTATGAATCAAGGATTTCCTTATGCTATTTCAATTCCTGGTTGAATTATGATTCTTTTTATAGCTATCGTTCCAGTAGTTGTTTCTATTTTATTAGCATTTACAAATATTGGTTTTAGACATAATCCAGCTAATGGAGAAGAAACAAATTGAGTTGGTTTTGAAAACTTTATTAATATTTTCTCTAATCCAGATATTTTTAAACCATTAGGAAGAGTATTTGTTTGAAATATTGTATGAGCTGTAAGTACGACTGTTTTAGTTCTTTTTATAGGAACAGTAATGGCTATAACAATTGAGAAAAAAGGAATTAAAGGTAAGAAAATTTTTAGAATGATTTTTATGTTGCCTTGAGCGATTCCAGCATTTGTTATGATTCTTTTCTATAAAGCTATATTTGAAAATACTTCAACAGGATTTATAAATACATTATTATTAAATTGAGGAATTATAAGTTCTCCAATTGATTGAACAACTAATGAAAATTATTCAAGAGTATTGTTAATATTAATTCAAGGTTGATTGGGTCATTCATATATTGTTCTTTTAATAACAGGAAATATGAAATCAATTTCAGGCGATATTTATGAAGCAGCATCTATTGATGGTGCCAAAAAAGGTAAGCAATTTTGAACAATGACAGCACCAATTATTACAGCTCAAATAGCTCCTTTATTAATAGGACAATTTATGTTTAACTTTAATAACTTTAGTTTAATTTGGTTATTTAATGGAGGCGGCCCGGCGCCAAATACAGAAATTTTTGGAGCAGGTAATACAGATATAATTCTTTCATGAATATTCAAAATAACCTTTACATCAGGCGGTGGAACTCAAATGGAGTCACATCAAGCAATTGCATCTGCTATGGTTATTCTGATGTCAATTGTAATTGTTGGTGGAGCGGCATTTGGTTTTTCAAGAACAAAAGCATTTAGAAGAGGAAGCGAGGTATAAAATGGCAAAATTAAAAAAAACAAATATAAAAGTTCCTAAAGATGAAATGGAAAGAAAAATAAATTTAAGTGATGATATAAAACTTAATTTATTAGGTAAAGCAAAATTAGGAATGGCATATACATTATTAATTTGTTGATCAGTTATAATTTTAGTTCCAATATTGGGTTTAATTATTGCATCCTTTAATGTCTCAGATCCACAATTTATTAATTTGACAGATATACAATTAGGAATAGATAACTTTAAAAAATTATTTGAAAAAGAAAACGGAATTTTCATAAGATGACTTGTAAATTCCTTAGTAGTTTCTATTTTAACAATGCTTTTAACTGTATTATTTGTTTCATTAACAGGATATGCTTATTCAAGATTTAGATTTAAAGGAAGAAAAGCATCTATTCTTTCAATAATGCTTATTCAAATGGTTCCTTCGCTATTAGCTCTAATTGTTTTATATATTATTTCGCAATTATTAAAAGAATCATTTGGAATACCCGCTATTGGTTCATTAATAATTATTTATTCAGGAGGGTCAATAGCTGGTAATACATTTGTATTAAAAGGATATTTAGATTCAATTTCAAATGAAATTGATGATTCAGCTAAAATTGATGGTTGTGGTAATTTTAAAGCTTATATAAGAATTATTATGCCTCTTGCAAGACCAATGCTTGCCATAATTGGTTTATGAAGTTTTATAGGACCTTTTGGAGATGTAATTTTACCTAGAATTTTATTATTAGGAAATAGAGAATTATATACATTACCAATTGGATTATTTGAATTACTAAGTCCAGATTCAAATAGACTTGTTTTTCAACCATTATATGCAGCAGGAGCTCTTATTACTTCAATTCCTATTGCTGGTGCCTTTATTTATTCACAAAAACATTTAGTTAGTGGATTATCATCAGGAGGAGTTAAAGGATAAAGTATGAGAAAAAAAGAACAGATAATAAATAGTATAGAAGACGAAATTATAAAAGGCCAAAATAATTCCTCAGGAACGCAAATTGATTTTGTAAATATCGGAAAAAAATATCAAGGAAGAGTTGAATATACATTAGATGATATTAATTTTACAATTGAAAAACAAGAATTATGTGTAATTTTAGGTCCTTCTGGTTGTGGTAAAACGACTCTTTTAAGAATGATAGCAGGACTTAATTCAATTACAAAAGGAGATCTTCTTTTTGATGGGAAAAGAATTAATGATCTTGAACCATCAGATAGAGATATAGCAATGGTTTTCCAATCATACGCTCTATATCCACATATGAATGTTTATCAAAATATTGCTTTTGGTCTTAAACAACAAAAAGTAAGAAAAGATGTTATTGATAGAAGAATAAAAGATGTTGCAAAAATTTTAGAAATAACTGATAGGCTATATGATAAACCAAAAGATTTATCTGGAGGACAAAGACAAAGAGTTGCTATTGCAAGAGCTATAGTTAGAAAGCCATCTGTATTTTTAATGGATGAACCGCTTTCAAATTTAGATGCAAAACTTAGAGAATCTACAAGAAGACAAATTGTTAATATTCATAAAATGATTGGTTCAACATCAGTTTATGTAACACATGATCAATTGGAAGCTATGACAATGGCTAATAAAATTATTTTAATGAACAAATCTAAGATTCAACAAATAGGGACACCTATGGATCTTTATTTAAGACCTTCAAATATTTTTACAGCAAAATTTATTGGTTCTCCAACAATGAATTTAATTGGTGGGAGAATTGATTTAAATGATTCTTCATTTACATCTGATAATGAAGAATTTAAAATTAAAATAAATAAAGATTCAATAGATGAAAGTAAAATGACTTCTGAAAAAGTTATTTTAGGTTTTAGGTCTGAAGATGCAATGAGAGTAGATGAGTTAACTGGTCACTCATTTGCTTTAAGAATTGTAAATGTGGAATTTATTGGAAAAGAAAAACTAGTTGTTGGTAATTCAATTATTTCTAAAAAAGAAATTTCTGTATCAACTCCAAATTGAGAAGAAATAAGAGAAGGACAAGATATCTTTTTTGAAATAAGAGAAGATTCGATACATTTATTTGATTTAGAAACAAAGGAAAGAATTAATTAATATGATTAATAATAATAAAAAAGGACTAATTTTTGATTTAGATGGAGTAATTACAGATACGGCAGGCTTACATTTAAAAGCTTGACAAGAAATAATTAAACCTTATAAACTTAATTTAACTGAAGAACAAAATGACAAAATAAAAGGTCTATCAAGAGAAAGAACGCTTGAAGAAATTTTAAAAATTAATAAAAAGGAATTAAAAACAAATGACTTTAAAAGAATTTGTGATGACAAGAATGCTTTTTATATTTCTATGCTTCAAACTTCAATTAAAGAAAATTCAATTCTTCCGGGTATATTAAATCTTTTAAAAGATGCCAAAAAGAAAAAAATGAAGTTAGCAATTGCTAGTTCATCTCATAATGCTCCTTTAATTTTAGAAAAACTTAAATTAAAGGATTATTTTGATTTTATTGTAAATCCAAAAAAAATAATAAAAGGAAAACCATATCCAGATATTTTTTTAGCAGCAGCAAAAGGATTAAAATTAAAACCTAATGAATGTATTGGTTTTGAAGATTCAATAGAAGGAATTAAGGGTCTTAAATATTCATTTATTGATACAGTAGGGATATGTTGAAATAACGAAGAAGTTAAGGAAAATTCATTGTATTGAGTAAATTCAACATCAGAATTAAATCTAAATTCAATTCTTGATTTTTTTAAAAAAATAAATACAAAAACTTTAATAAATAAAGAAGCAATTTTGCATACAGGATATGGGAAATTTGCTTATCAAAATTTTGCTGATAAATTAACAGTTATTTTAAGATGCAAAAAAGGTGATATTAAAAATGTTTTTGTAAGAAAAGGAGATCCTTTTGATTGAAGAAATAATAATAAAGCAGAAGGGGTTACTCAATTTGGTGGAACAAGTAAAACTTCTTATTGAAATGAAGAATGTCCAGAAATAGCTTTTAAATTTCTTTCAGATAATCTTTATGATTATTTTAAAGCAAATATAAAAACAAAAACAAAAAGATTAAGATATGCTTTTGAAATAGAAGGCTTCAATGGAGAAAAATTAATTTATACAGAAAAAGGTTTTAAAAAAAGCGGAGAAAATATTGATGGTGATGGTTTTACTTGAGGATTTTTACATGAAGGAAATCTAAATGAAAGTCCATCATGAGTAAAAGATACTATTTGATATCAAATTTTTCCTGAGCGTTTTGCAAACGGAGATAAAAAAAATGATAATCCAGAAACAAAACCATGAAACCCTGAAATATCTCCCTTGGCAACAGATTATTTTGGTGGAGATCTTCAAGGAGTAATTAATAATTTAGAACATATTAAAAAATTAGGATGTAATGGAATTTATTTTACACCTATATTTAAAGCTAATACAAATCATAAATATGATACAGAAGACTATTTAAAAATAGATGAACATTTTGGAGACGATAAAGTTTTAGATAATTTAATTACTAAAGCTCATAGTCTTGGAATAAAAATTATGTTTGATGCTGTTTTTAATCATTGTGGAGCTAAATTCAAACAATGACTTGATGTTGTAAAAAATAAAGAAAATTCAAAATATTTTGATTGATTTTTTGTCTATGATTCAAGTGATTTAAAAGAAGCTGAAAAATATCCTGATGGATATCTTCAAACAGAAAACCAAGTTTATGAAACATTTGCTTTTACTCCTTTTATGCCAAGATTAAATTGATCAAATCCTAATGTTATTGATTATTTCAAAAAAGTAGTTTCTAAATGAACAAAATTAGGAATTGATGCATGAAGATTAGATGTTGCAAATGAACCATCTTTAACATTTTGAAGACAGTTTAGAAAATGAGTTAAAGATATTAATGATAAAAATTATATTTTAGGAGAAATTTGATACGATTCTAATTTATATTTATCAGGAGATACATTTGATTCAGTAATGAATTATGAATTAAGAGGAATTATTCAAAATGCAATAAAAGAAAATTGAGACGCAACTAAATTTTCTGAAAAATTATCTTCATATTTATTAATGTATTCTGATCCTATTAAAAAAAATATGTTTAATCTTTTAGGTTCTCATGATACTCCGAGATTTTTAACCGAATTAAAAAATGATAAAAAATTATTTTTGTTTGGTTATAAAATAATTTTTACAATGCTAGGTAGCCCATGTATTTATTATGGAGATGAAATTGGAATGACTGGTGAGCATGATCCTGGCTGCAGAAAATGTATGCAATGAGATGAAAAAAAATGAGATATAGAAATATATGAAACAATAAAAGATTGAATTGAACTTAGAAAGAAGCATTCTTCTTTAAGAGAAGGAGAATATTTAATTGTTGAATCTAAAAATAAAGAAATTTTTATTATGAAAAATTATGATAAAAATGAAATAACATATACTATTTTAAATTTCTCAGATAAAACAATAACTCTTAATTTATCTTCTACTATTTTAGCCCCAAATTTATTTGATGCTTTAAATGATAAAAAAGTAGATTTATCAAAAATTACAATTAAAGGAAAAGACGTTCAAGTTTTCTATTTTAAAAAAGGAGTAAATTAATGAACGAACTTTCTAAAAAAATAGGATATCAAATTTTTCCAAGATCATTTAAAGATGGAAATAATGATGGTAATGGAGATATTAAAGGAATAATTGAAAAATTAGATTATTTACAAGATTTAGGAGTAGATATTATTTGATTATGTCCTATTTATAAAACTAATTTTGCAGATGCTGGTTATGATGTTGTTAATTATTATGAAATTGATCCTCTTTTTGGAACAATGAATGATTTTAAAGAATTAATTAAGGAAACTAAAAAAAGAAATATGGAAATTATGATGGACGTTGTTTTAAATCATGGTTCAGATCTAGCATTTGAATTTCAAGAAGCAAAAAAATCAAAAGATAACCCTTATCATAATTTTTATATTTGAAATGATAAACCTAATTTAGAAGATGAATCAATTTTTGGAGGAAGCGCTTGAGAATATGTTAAAGAAATAAATAGTTATTATTTGCATATTTTTTCAAAAGAACAACCAGATTTTAATTGAGATAACCCCTTGCTTAGAAAATGAATTTATAAAATGTTAAGTTTTTGAATTGGTCTTGGTGTTAAGTATTTTAGATTAGATGCTATAGAACATGTTGGGAAAACAACAAATCCTTATATTATTAGATATGGAAAATATAATTTTGAATATCTACATGAAATGTATGAAGAAGTTTTTAAAAATAAAGATGCTTTTACTGTAGGTGAGTCTTGAAGTATTAATCCTGAAATAATGGCCAAGTATTCTAATGATAATAAAAAAGCAACTGATTCTTTTTTTAATTTCTCAATGTTAGCTTTTGATTGAAAAAATCCTTTTGGTTCATATGCTCCAATTAAAAATAAACCAGACTTTACTGAACTAAGAGGATATTTTGATTGACAAGATAAACCTCTTTTAACATGTACAGGATGAACTAATCATGATACTCCAAGAGCGCTTGAAAGATATTTAGATGTTAATGAAAATAATTATTATTTTGGACAAACATTATTATCTACATTTACCCTTACAACAAAAGGAGTTCCATTTTTATTTCAAGGAGAAGAAATAGGAATGTCTAGTACTCTTCTTAATGGTGAAAAAGATTTTCGTGATGGAGCTTTTTTTCAACAATTAAATAATATTGTAGAAAAAGATAAAAAACTTTCTTATAATGATTTTATTAAAGGATCTAAAACAGGATCTCGTGATTTATCAAGATCATTATTTTCATGAAGCAGTCAAGAAAATTCTGGTTTTTCAAAAAATAAAGGATGAATTAATTCATCATGGAATTATCAAAATCAAAATTTAGAAGAAGATCTTAAAAAAGAATTTTCTGTTTTTAAATATACAAAAGAATTAATTAAAATAAGAAAAAATAAATTTGATGATATTTTCACAAATTTTAATAATATTAATTTAATTAAATGTGAAGAAAATTTAGTTTTTTATAAGTTAGAAAATAAAAATTATGAAGTAATTGTTTTATTAAACTTTAACAATAAAGAAATAGAAATAGAAAAAGATTTTTTAAATAATGAATATGAACTTTTATTATCCAACTATAAACATTTATCAAAAAATAACATATTAAACATTTATGAGACAAAAATATTTTTAAAAAGGAGAAATAAATAATGAAAAATAAAAATATAAATGAATTACATATAAAAAATCTTTTCGAGATTGACCCTTGATTACTTATTGAAAATAAAATGCATGAAGAAGGTAATGATTTTTTAATAGGAGAATCATTAACATCATTAGGTAATGGACTTCTAGGTTCAAGAGGAAATTTTGAAGAAGGATATGGAGGAAAAACTCATAAAGGTGTTTATAATGGTGGAGTCTGATTTCCAGATAAAACAAGAGTAGGATGATGAAAAAATGGATATCCTCAATATTTTGGTAAGGCAATTAACTCTTTAAATTTTTTAGAATTTGATATTTTTATTAATGATGAAAAACTTGATTTATTTATTCAAAAACCAAGTAAATTTAAAAGAGTTTTAGATATGAAAAATGGAATTCTTTCAAGAGAATTTTCAACAAAAATAGCTAATATTAATATCGATGTAAAGACTGAAAGATTTTACTCAATAGTTGATCCTGAAACAGTTTTTATTTCTTATTCAATAATACCTTCTAAAAATTGTAAAATATCAATTATTTCTAAATTAGATGGTGATGTTTATAATTTAGATTCAAACCATAATGAAAAGTTTTGAGATTTTATTAATTCTTCAAATGATAAAGCTTCTTTTTTATCAATTAAAACAAAAGAAAATCCTTTTGGTGTTCAAAGATTTTTAGTAGGTGCTGCTATGATTAATGATATTAATTTTAAAGCTGAAAAAACTTTTATAACAGAAACTTTTAAAGCATATGAAAAATTTGATTTTCAAGCAAATGCTAATAATAAATATGAAATTAATAAAAAAGTAGCAGTTTTAACTTCAAGAACACATTCAGAAAAACAATTAAAAGCAAATGCTATTAAAAAAGCATTATCTTTAAAAAGTTTTGAAGATGCTAAAAATAAACATGCAAAAGAATGAAATACTCGTTGAGAAACATCTGATATAGAAATTGAAGGAGATGAAAAATCTCAACAAGGTGTAAGATTTAGTTTATTTCAATTATTTTCAACATATTATGGTGTTGATCCAGAATTAAATATAGGTCCTAAAGGATTTACTGGTGAAAAATATGGAGGAGCAACTTATTGAGATACAGAAGCATATTGTTTACCAGTTTATCTTGCAACTTCACCAGAATCTGTTTCAAAAAATCTTCTTTTATATAGATATAAACAACTAGAACAAGCGAAACACAATGCAAGAATGCAAGGATTAGATGGAGCTTTATATCCAATGGTTACTTTTGATGGTATTGAATGCCATAATGAGTGAGAAATAACTTTTGAAGAAATTCATAGAAATGGTGCAATTGCTTTTGCTATTTTTAATTATTATAATTACACAAATGATAAAAAATATTTATTATCAAAAGGATTAGAAGTTCTTATTGAAATTTCTAAATTTTGAGCATCAAGAGTTCACTATAATAAAGATAAAAAATTATATATGCTTCATGGTGTTACTGGGCCTAATGAATTTGAAAATAATGTTAATAATAATTGATATACAAATAAAATAGCTACTTGAACTTTAAAATATACAATTTCTTTACTTGAGGAAAATAAAATAAAATTAGATAAATTTAAATTAACTTCTACAACAATTAATAAATGAAAAAAAATTGTTGATAATATGTATTTTCCATATTCAAAAGATTTAGATATTTTTATCCAACATGATACTTTCCTAGATAAAGAACTTATTGAAGTAAAAGACCTAAAAGCAAAAGATAGACCTATAGTTCACAATTGATCATGAGATAAAATTTTAAGATCATGTTTTATTAAACAAGCAGATGTTCTCCAAGGTATTTATTTATTTGAAGACGAATTTACAAAAGAACAAATAGAAAATAATTATAATTTTTATGAAAAATATACAGTTCATGAATCTTCATTATCTCCTTGTATTCATTCAATATTAGCTGCTAAAATTGATAATCTTGAAGATGCAGAAAGATTTTATTTAAGAGCTTCTAGATTAGATTTAGATAATTATAATGATGATACAAAAGATGGATTACATATAACTTCAATGGCTGGTTCTTGAATGTCTTTAGTTCAAGGTTTTGGTGGAATGAGAATTATTAATCAAGTCCTTCATTTTAATCCAAAATTACCTTCATTATGAAAGAGTCTAAAATTTAAATTAAATTTTAGAGAAAATATTTTACAAGTTATAGTTAATAAAAACGGAACAGTAATTAATAATTTAAAAGGACCAAAATTAGAAATCATTTTAAATGATAAAAAAACAATTATTTAATTTTTTTAAATAATTGTTATTATTTATTTAATAAATAATTTTTATTAAAGGAGACATTTTGATAAATAATTTTAATTTAGATCCAAATGATCCAAATAGTTTTGCAGGACCAGTTTGGACAAATATATTAGCTAATGTTGTAGCTATATTTTTTCTTTTATCAACAACAGTTACAATTATTTATTTAGTAATAAATTTATCAATAAAAGCAAAAATAAATATTGAAATAAAAAAACTTTTAAAAAAAGATTTTTTAATAACTAATATAGAAGAAAAAAGTTTTTATTCATTAATTGAATATATTAAAATTCATACTAAGGAAGAACTTAAAAAAATTCTTAAAAAAAAATTTATTAGTGAAAATCAAGAGAAAACAAATTTAATTGAAAGTCAAATTTTTTTATTTAGAAATATTTTTACAAATTTTCATGCTTGTCAAAGATTATCTAAGTGAAATAAAGCAGTTGAAATATTGCGTTATCACGAAGCTGAAAAATTCAAAAGTATAAGAGATTTAACGATTGCTTTAGATGAAAAAGAACTAATTTTTTCATACTCGATAAAAGAAAAAACCTTTAAAAAAACATTAAGACAAGGAAAACTTATTGAATTAGAATAAGTCATTTATAACAAATTTATAGTATAATAAAAAATGTAAATTTAATTTATTATAATATATAAATTTTAGAAAGAGAGTTTAAATGCTTAAAATTTTATTAGCTTGTTCTGCAGGTATGTCTACTTCTTTATTAGAAGCAAATATTAAAAAATATGCTGAATCAATAGGAGAAGAGGTTGATGTAGTTGCGAAAGCTTCTTCTGAAGCTAAAACATTAGTTTCTCAATATGACATTGTTCTAATAGGACCTCAGGTTCGTTTTATGGAATCTACATTTAGAGAAATAGCGGGTGGGAAACCAGTAGTGGTTATTCCTCCAGCAATTTATGCTATGGCAAAAGGTGAAGAAACATATAATCTTGTTTTAGAAGCTTTAAAAAATAATAAATTATAAAAAATTACAAAATATAAAAAAAAAAAAAAGAAAGAAAAAAAATTATGTCCGAAACTAAGACAGATAGTAATTTCAAGCAAACGATAAAACGTGGGTGAGACGTTATTATAATGAGAATGGGTAAACTTGCTGAACAAAAACACATGGCAGCATTACGTGACGGGTTTGCCTTATTAGTTCCTTTAATTATCTCTGCTTCTATTGGAGTTATTTGTATGACTTTAGTATTTGGTTGAGCTGGAACTGCTTCGACATCAATTCTAGGATGAATCGTTTGAGGTATTCCTGGACAAATGGAGATAAGCAGTCAAGGAATATGAGATTTTGTTCCTGGAACAGTGTCACAACAAATTTCCTCGATAGGGATTTTTGTATTTTATACAATATGAAAAGGAATATTTTCATATTTATCAATATTTATAACATTAACATTAAGTTATTCGTTAGCTAGAGCGAAAGAATCTAAAGAACCATTTATTGCTTCTTTAGTAGGTCTTTTAGCATTTATGATTTTAACATATGGAGATCCAAGTTTATTTGGAACAACAGGAATTTTAGTAGCTATGTTAGCATCTATGCTTTCAATAGAGATTTATACTAAATTAGAAAAATCATCAAAATTAGAATTAAAAATGCCTGCAGGAGTTCCTCCTGCTGTAGCAAGAGCATTTTCAAAATTATTTCCATCAATGATAACATTAATGTTATTTGTTGCTTTACAAGCACCATTTATTATTTTTAGACCATTAGCAACAGCTTTTGGTGTAGGTGATGCATTTGGAATTGGACATACAATTTCTACTGCTATTCAAGCACCATTTATTGGAATAGCTTCACAAGAAGCTGGATCACTTGCAATAGGAATAACATATACATTCTTTGTTTCATTATTATGATTTTTTGGTGTACATGGTTCAAATGTTCTACTTGCAGTATTTTCACCAATTGCAACAGCCCTTATTCAAACAAATCTTGATTATAGAGAAGGAATTGGAGAAAGTTTAAGTGCTTTTGGTGGGGGATCAGTTGATGCCTTTGTATTCTTTGGAGGAGCTGGAACAACACTTGCTTTCGTAATTGTTGGACTATTATTTTCAAAAAGAAAAGAAACAAGAGAAATCTTAAAATTTGGTGGAGCTCCATCATTATTTAATATAAATGAACCATTATTATTTGGTGTACCATTAATTTTAAACTTTAAATATGTAGTTCCATTTGTTTTAGTAAATCCAATTTTATTCTTCATAACATGACTTGCAATTGAGAAATTTAGATGAGTAGCACCTGTTGTTATTTCTATTCCATGAACTGCTCCAGTAGGGATTGGTGGATTCTTAGCATCAGGATGACAAGGTTTATTACTTTCATTATTTAATTTAGCTGTGGCGATATCTATTTATACCCCATTTGTCTTTTTAGCAAATAAATCAGCGAAAAAAAATGGTGAAGAATTAGTAAAAATTGATTATAAACAAGGATTTCAAAGAATATTTAAAAAAGGGGAGAAAAAATAATGGAAACATATTCAAAATATAACCCCTTACTTATTAAAAAAACTGAAGAAAATAAAAAAACTCATTTTACTCTTTCAACTATAAGATTTTCAACAGCAATTGTTCTTCTAGTTATGTTACTTTTAGCATTATATTTTACAAATATATGATCAATTAATACATTATCTAATCTTGGTATTGAACAAAAGACAATAATTGATATAGCAAATAATGTTGGAGTAAATTTAGTATTTAATGGAACCACTCCAGTAGTTTCATTATTAACATTATCAGAATTTGCTTCTTCATCATTTAATGATGGAATGCTAAATTCATTAATTGTTTTTGGATTTGCTTCTATATTTCTTTTAATTCCAATGATTCTATTTAAAAATGGAACTGCCTTATCAATTTCATTCATTTTACTTGGATTTATCTTTATAATTATAATTGTAGTGTTATTTTCTATAGGAGTTTCATCTCAAATGAATATAATCTCTCCATTTAAAAAATTACAAACCCTTCAAGCAGGTTCTCCTGAATATACAAAATATGCTACAGAATTATTTAATAATTTAATGAAAGGAATTATTTAATCATGAAATCAAATAAAATATTATACTCTTCAATTTTAATGGGGGCGTCATTAGTTACAGTAGTTCCTTTATCTTTTGTAATTTCATGTTCTGCTAACACTAATCAAGAAGAAATTGAAAATTCTCAAGTTTTAGCAAAAATCCCTAGAAATATTGATTTAAAAACTTTAGATCAAACTCTTCAAGATTCTTTTAAAACAGTAATTGCTATGAATGTATTAACTCAAAATGAACAACTAAAAGAAATATTTAAAAAATATACTCCTGAATTACTTACATTTGAATTAAATAAATTTGATAATGAGACTGGTGTTGCTGATCTTAAAGTAATATATAAAAATTTATCAAAAATTGTAACATTATCAAATGGATTTAGATTAATAACCGCAAGTCAAAATAAAGATTTAACAAAAACAATAAGTATTAAACTTAATCCAAAAAATGATCAAACTATTCAAGATGCTATAAATAAAGTTAATATTAGTTTTAGAGCAGATATCGCTTCAACATCAACTGAAGTACAAAAAACTTTATTAGCTGCAAAAATTATTACTTCTGAAACTGATTCAACAATTTTACCAGGATTTATAGAAGTAGATACAGAAGGTGGTAAATTTATTTGAAAAGATACTTTTTCTCCTTTATATAATAGATTAGGTGGAATGAGTTTAACAGTAGAACTTCATAATGTAGATGGAGCTATTGGAACAAGAACTATTGAAGTTTTAGGATTCAAAGGAGTTTCTACTCAAGCGCAATTAGATGAATTTAATAAAATTAATCAAACTTTTATAGTTCCAGCTGCTTTTAAAGATAAGATAGAGTCAATTACTGATAAAGAAATTATAAGTTTTGTTGATTTATTATCAAGTCCATTATTAAAAGATTATTCAATTAGTGTACCAACTAGTTCAATAAAACCAAACTTAAATACTAAAGTAATTGAAGCACAAGTTATATTAATGAATGGTGCAACAGCTATTGATGTTAAACCAATTGTAATAACAGGTTTTAATTAAAATTTATTAATTAATAATATAAATAAAATTTCCTCAATTTTGAGGATTTTTTTTATTTAAATAAACTAAATAAAAATAAATATAATATAATAAAAAATATGGAAATAGCAATGGAAAAATCTTTATTTGAAATTAAGAAAAAATTTGAAGAAATTGAAAAAGAATTACAAGAAGATAAAGTCTTATCAGATATAAAAAAATATACTAAATTAAATAAAGAAAAAAATAAAATAGAAGCTATTGTTAAATGTTTTAATAA
This sequence comes from Metamycoplasmataceae bacterium, assembly GCA_051654605.1. GTDB lineage: Bacteria > Bacillota_I > Bacilli_A > Mycoplasmatales > Metamycoplasmataceae > UBA710. Next base: position 136,914 of record JBOFYJ010000007.1, read on the forward strand.
TTATTTATTTCATAAAAAAAATATAGCCGAAGCTAAGCAGCTTCTTGAATCATTAGATGATGTAGAAATAATTGAATTATCAAAATCAGAAATTTCAAATAGTGAGAAAAAAATCTTAGAATTAGAAGAAGAATTAAAAGTTCTTTTACTTCCAAAAGATGAAAATGATGATAAGAATGTTATTATCGAAATAAGAGGGGCAGCTGGTGGAGACGAAGCTAATATTTTTGCAGGAGATTTATTTAAAATTTATTCTAAATGATGTGAATCAAAAAAAATGAAAATAGTTATTTTAGATTCATATCCTTCTTCATCAGGAGGGTATTCTCAATTAGTATTTTCAATAGCAGGAGAAAATGCTTATTCAAAGCTAAAATTTGAATCAGGTGTTCATCGAGTTCAAAGAATACCTCAAACCGAAACGCAAGGTCGTGTTCATACTTCAACAGCAACTGTTACAGTTATGCCAGAAGTTGGTGAAGATATTGAAATAGAAATAAGAGATCAAGATTTAAAAATTGATACATATCGTTCAACAGGTAGTGGTGGCCAATCTGTAAATACAACAGATTCAGCAGTAAGAATAACTCATATACCTACAGGAGTTATTTCTGCATGTCAAGAAGGAAAATCACAAATTGCCAATAAAGATATTGCAATGAGAGTTCTTAAATCTAAACTATATGAATTAGAATTAGAAAAACAAAAAAAACTTGAAGGCGAATTTAGAAAATTAGCAGGTTCTGGAGCAAGAAGCGAAAAAATCAGAACATATAATTATCCTCAAGATAGAGTTACCGATCATAGAATTAGTTTTTCATGTTCATTAAAATCAATTATAGATGGTAAATTAGATTTAATTATAAACTCTCTTTTAGCAGAAGAACAAGCTGAAAAAATAAAAAGCAATAATTTATAAAGTTTTTAGTTTTTTATCATTATAAAAAAGTTTATAATATTTAAAAATATATAAAAAAAGGAATTAAAAATGAAATTTTTAAAATTTGAAAACGAAATCGAAGCATCTAAATATGTTTCACAAGAAATAATCAAGGAAATAAAAGAAAATAATAAAGCTATTTTAGGTCTTGCTACAGGTTCTACTCCTATTAAAACATATGAATTTCTTTCAAAGGATTTTTCTTTAAATAAAACTGATTGAAGCAAAGTTTCTTCTTTTAATTTAGATGAATATTTAGGAATTCCTGAATACGATGAACAATCATATAGAACATTTATGAATAAAACATTATTTAATAATATTAATATTAAATTAGAAAATACTCATTTTCCAAATAAAGAAAATAATTATGATGATTTAATTTCAAAAGCTGGAGGAATTGATTTTCAATTACTTGGAATCGGTGTTAATGGACATATAGGTTTTAATGAACCAGGTTCTTTAGAGAATTCCTTAACAAGAGTTGTTGATTTAACAGAAGAAACAATAGAAGTAAATGCTAAAAAGTTTTTTGATGGAGATATTTCATTAGTTCCACATCAAGCAATTTCAATGGGTCTTAAATCAATAATGAGAGCTAAAAAAATTATTTTAATGGCATTAGGAAAATCTAAAACAGAAACTATTAAAAAATTAATTAAATGTAAAAATTTTGATATAAATTTTCCAGCATCAATTTTAGTTTCACATCCTAATGTAACAATTGTTTATGACAAGGAATGTTTAAATAATGAGATTTAAAAATGCATTAATTGTATTTCATAATAAATCATTTAAAGGAACTATTGAATTAGATGATTCAGGAAACGTTTTAAATATTATAGAAGGAGAAGATCAAAAACCAGGAATTGATTGTTCTAATTTAATAATTATGCCTGGTTTTATTGATTCTCATACTCATGGTGGATACGGATTTTCTTTTGATGATTTAAATAATGATAATTTTAAAAATAAATTTGAAAATTATCTTGAACACTTATCTCAAGAAGGTGTTGTAGCAGTTGTAGGTACTACAGTTACTGCTAAAATTGAGGAATTAAAAAACATTTCATTAAAAGTAAATTCATTAAATAAAACTACTCAAGAAGCGATACCTAAAATAGTAGCATGATATTTTGAAGGTCCTTTCATTTCTAAAGCTAAAAAAGGCGCTCATGAAGAACAATTAATTATTGATATAGATGAAGAATTTCTTATTTTTTTAAAGGAGAAATTAAAATTACCAACTATTCTTACAGTAGCCCCTGAAAATGGAAATAATCAAAGTTTAATTAATAAATACAAAAATGATTTTATTTTTGCTTTAGGTCATTCTAATGCAAATTATCTAGAAAGTAAGAATTCATTACAAAACGGAATTAATAGAATCACTCATTTATATAATGCTATGAGTGGTTTTCATCATCATGATTTAGGAATTGTTAATGCAATCTTTAATAAAGAATATAAAGAAAATCTTGCAATCGAAATAATTACTGATTCAGTTCATGTTGATAATGAAGTAATATTATATTCATATAATAATTTTGATATTAAAAATATTAATTTAGTTTCTGATTCTCTTTCTCCCAAAGGATTTCCAGATGGAGAATATCAATTAGGAAATTTACAAATTGAAAAAAGAGGGAACTGATTTTATTTAAAAGGAACAAAAACCTTAAGTGGAAGCGCAATACCATATAATTCTTTAGTTCAAAATTTTTATAATGTAACAAAATGTTCATTAGAAGAAATAGTTTCTGTAAGTTCTTATAATAGTGCAAGAAATTTAAATTTACCTTCTAATTATGGAAATATAATAATTGGAAAAAAAGCAAATATTGTTTTTTTAGATAAAGATCTAAATTTTATTAATTCTATTATAGATGGAAAATTATTACTTAAAAATAAATTTAATTAGTTTTTTTAATTTTTAAAAAACCTTTTATTGAAAAGAATAATGATGCTATTGGTCCAAGAGGAATTAATGATAATATTCCTCATAATAATGAATCTTTTTTCATTTCTTCATTTGTTCAATTTTCAGCAAGAATATAAATTGTACAAAATGTTTGTATTACTATAATAAAAAATAATGAAATAGAACCTAAAATTAAAAAAGTAAATTGTGTTCAAAAATCAAAAACTAAATATATACTTACACCTAAAAATACTAATAATGCAAGAACGAAAATAGATAAAATAATCATTACTATAAATTTATTTATTTCACTAATTTCATTTTTTCTTTTTGAATCTTTCTTCTCTAACTCTTTTATCCCTTTTAAAGAAAAAATTAATGCCGCTAATGGTCCATAAGGAATTAAAGTTAATATTCCTCATAGTTTTTTAAATCCATTAACTTCAGTATTTTTTCAATCTATTTTTAATATATATATTCCAGAAAATAAATTTAATAAAATTATTACTCCTGTTAAAATACAACTTATAATAAAAAAGAATTCTCCAACTCAAAAATCAAATGCAAAAACTCATGTTATAGTTATAATTAATGATAAAATAAATTCAGTTATTGATATATATTTTATAAAATATAAATATTTTGTTTCTTTTTTAATGAAATCTTCTTGAGAAAAATTATATTTACCTTCCATAATTTTTAGACTTTTTATACAAAAAATAATTGAAGAAAATGAACCAAAAATAAATGTTAAAATACCATATAATTTTGATTTCTTTTGAATATCGTTTCCTTCCCAATTCGTTTTTAAAATTTTAAAACCACAATATATTTCTAAAGCAAAACAAGAAAATAATATAATAATAATTATTACTCCTGTAAAAATTAGAGATATCATAGAAACATTTTCAATTAATATTGAAATTGGTATAGAAACGATTCCTAAAACCATTATTGATATTAAGAATAAAGATAAAATTGATATATTTTTTATTTTATATAATAAAGTAATATCTTTAATTGCATTTTCCAATTATTTATTTCCTTTCAACATTAAAAATTAGTTTTAATAATTATATTATTAATTTAATGAAATATGCTAAAATTTATTTATGAAATTTAAACAATTTTTATCGTTTTCTTCTTTAATTTTATTTAAGGCTTTATTAATATCAATAATACCAGTTAGTATTTTAACTACGAGTATCCTTTATTCTAAAAATGATTCTGTTAAAAAGTTAGAAAATAAAATAGAAGCAATAGGTTCAAAAGAAGAATTAAATTATGATTATAAAAATGCTTTATTAGAAGATACAAATCAAAAAGCAACTAGCGATTCTGTTTTGGTTTATTTCATAAATTGAAATGCTGTTTTTCATAGATTTGGAATTGTAAGTCATTTAATAAAAATACTAGAAAAAAATCCTCAAAAAGAAATTTATTTTTTTCATAGAAGTAATGCAAAAATTGATTTATCTGAAATAACTAATAATTCCAAATATTCAAATTTTCATTATTTTAATTTTACAAGCTCATTTAATTTTACAGATTTTAATTCTTTTTTTTCACAAGAATTTTTTCCTCAAGAAATTATAAAAACAATTAATGATCTAGAAAAAAAACAAAATAAAAAAATTGATTTTTATGCAGATGATTATTTACTTTTAAATTCAATTAAGTTTTTGATGGATGAATTAAATAAAACTAGTTTTTATAATATTAGTGGATGAAATAAAGTAAAAGAACGTTTTGCTAAAAATTTTTCTATATTAAATGGAGTTAATTCTGTTAATTTATTTGCTGATGGAACAGCTTCAATGAATTTTTTTAGTAATACTTTATATGATGCATTTTTATTTTCAGGAAATAAATTAGAATCAAATAACAAATATTTAAGTCAAACAATTACTGACTCTTCTGGTATAAATGATTTTCATGATTTAATGCTTTATTTACTTTCTTTTGTTACTACAAATGAAAAGGGAAATAATATTCAAACAACAAAATATTTTTTACCAACTAGACAAATGGTAAATGAAGCTAATTTTCCAGATTCAATATTATTAAATAACAAAAAAGAAAATGATTTTTTTAATCCATATAATTCCTTAGAAGCAGATTTAATATCTTTTTGTAAAGCATTAAATATTGAGTCTAAGCAATTATTAAATAATGTTTTTTCTAAAGAAAAATTAAATGAAAATGACTTTTTATTTATGGAAAATAATACAAATTATATTTATTCAGGAAGACTATTGAATATGCCCGATATAGTTCTTGCAGAGGCTAGAAAATTATTAGAAATAAAAAAAATAGCGACTAATAATCCTAATATAAAAAATTATAATATTATTTTTAAGGGTCATCCAAGAGATGAAATACAAGATATTATAGATAAACTTAAAGTAGCAATAAAAAGACTTGATCCTTCCGATAATGCTGAATGATTACATGTTATTAATCCAAAAATACCATATGAAATTTATTTAGTTAATGGAATTTTTTCAAATGATCCATCAAAAAATAAAATAGTTAAATTATTTACTACATTTTCAACAATTAATTTATTTTTATATGCTGAAGATCCAAGTTTAGATAATATTGAAAATATTTTAGTTAATCAAAAAGAAGTAGATGATATTAACTATTATTTCACTTCAAATTCTCTAATATTTCCAAAAAATAAATTTAAAATAAGCTAATTTTTATTTTTAGTTTCAAAATAATTAATAACATCATTTCATTTATTATAAAAAACTTCTAAAGAAAGATTTTCTAAAGCATAATTAAAACAATTTTGTTGTAGAGTCTTTAATTGATTGTTATCCAAAGATTTCATATTATTTAAAGTTTCAATAATTTCCTTTTCTTTGTTCTTAACTAAAAAACCATTATTTTTTGTTAGGGTTTTAGCAGCTACAAAGCAATTTGTTGTTATAAACGGAATTCCGTGAGAAAGAGCTTCTACTAATACAAATGGGAACCCTTCATATTTAGATAATAAAACTAAAAATTTGTATTTATTTAAAATAAGAGGAAGATCTTCTTGTTTTATAGAACCTTTATATTTTATTTTATTTGTTTCTTGAATAATTTTTTTATCATCATTTCCATAAAAATCAATTTCTAAATTTGCTTTTTTAAATATTTTTTGAATAAATGAAACATTTTTTTGTCTATTTTCAATTCTTCCTAAAAATATAAAATCTTTTGAATTTTCTTTTTCTTCATTCATCATACTTTTAATTTCTATTTTTGAATATTTAGCTAAAGGAATACAAAAAGCTTTTTGCCAATTCTTTAGTTTAATTCTTTCTTTATCGCTTTCTGAAAAAACAACGATATTTTTGAAATTTTTTAAGCTGTTTTTAAAACCTGTTATTTCTGCTAATTTAGAAGTAATTATTGAAAAAAATTTACCTGTAAAAAATTTATGTTCAAAAAAATCAGGACAAAAATGTTGAACATATAAAACCTTTTCATTTTTATAAAAATATTTAGGTCATTTAAACACACTTATTTGACAAATAATTAAATCAAAATCATTAATAATTTTAGGCAAAATTTTATTAATAATATTAATTCTTTTAATTGGATTTATTTTTTTATTTTTAAAAATAAAAACTTCTTTAATAAAATCAAGTTTGTTAGTTGGGTTTTCAATTTTATCTTCAAAAAAAACAATTTCAGAAACATTATGACCTTTACTATAAAAATATTTTGCTAAAACTCTTGTATATGTTTCAATTCCGCCAATTTGATTATGTCTATGTTCGTTTAAAAATAAAATTTTCATTTAGAAAATTATAACACCTAAAATTATTCATTTAATTTGTTTTTGAAATAAATTCTTAAATTAGATAATACCATTTCAGTAACTGGAGCAATAGGTTTAGATTCTGTTTTATCATAAATATGATAGAAGTTTATGGCTGGATCATCCGGCCCTTCAAAATAATTATTTAATATATATTGAAAAACACCTTCAGAAGTAGGAGTAAAGTTTACAAAATCAAAATTAGCTGTAGCTGCTAGAATATCGAAATCAACAAGTTGATCTGGATCATTAGGATCGATTGTTGAATCTAATAAATCTTGAATTTCCATTTCTGACATATATTTTCCCTTGAATAAGTATTCATCTATATTTATTAAAAGATCATCAGATGTTTTATCATCAACAGAATTTGAAATTACAAAAGAATCTAAAATAGAAATAGAATTTTTTGGTTTAATAATTTTAATTGTTCCTTCAGGAACTGAAGAAAAATTATCCTCAGAATAATAAGCATCTAAAGCATCACCATTATAAAGATAAGCAACTTGAGAAGGGTGTCTAGGATTTATTACTGATTGTAATAACTCATCTGAATCTTCAACAAAAATATTATTATTAGAATTAGACATTTTTTTACCTGTTCCTTCTTGAATAATAGTTTGAAAATTATCGATTAATTCTTTATAATTTTTTTCTGTTATATTGGTAGGGAAAGTAGAACTATTTTGAAGTTCTCCACCAGTTGCTGTATTTTCAATTTTAGTATCAGCTCAAGAAAAAACACTTGCTCCGTTTTGAGATAATTTTTGCAAAATTTTAATGTGAGATTCTAATTCTTCAGGGGTAAAATCAATTTCTTGATCTACTTTAATTTTAGTACTGTTATATGCAAAAACCTTTGTATTAATAAAATAAGGGATAATATATTCTTCCATTCTATCAATTTTTCCATCTTTATCATTATCTATTTTATCTAGTTCTAATATTTGATTATAAAAAGCAATTTGTTCTTGAACAATTGGAGTATAAAATTCTAATATGTTCTTATTTGGATCAATACCCAAAACAGAAAAGTTAATTTTTTTAACTTTATCATTTTTTATAAGTTGATAAATTGAATAATCTGGACCAACTCCTCCTATAGCTTTATTGTTTTGAATAGCAAATTCAAAATCTTGAATTCCTTTATATTCTTTATAAGAATATTTTTGTTTAACTTTACTAATATTTTCAGAAGAAGCATAAGCTGCATAATTATATATAGCAGGCTTATAAGGATTTAATATTTTATATGAAACTCCCCCTACTATTAATGAAACTAAAGCTAAAGGTAAAAAAATAAACTTTATAATTTTTAATATTTTTTTCTTATTCATTTTTAAGCCTTTCTCTTTTTGTTTTTAATATAAAAGAATAAATTAAAAGCAAAAATTATAATAATTAAAATTGACCCAAAAGCAAGCGCTCATGGTTGAAAGTTTCCTTGATATAATTCTGTTCCTACAGTTTCCATATTTGATACCATTCTTGTAATTATAAAATCATCAAAACTGAAAATCATTGAAATAATTAATGTAAAACCAATTGAAGATAACATATAAATGAAATAAGTATTAAATCAAGTTCTAACTTTTGAATATCCTAGATCATAACTTGCTTCAAAAATTGAATTTTTGAATTTTTCACTTCTAGGATACATAACAAGAATACCATATGGAAGAACCATTACAACATGTCCAATTACAGCATTGAAAAATCCTTCATTATCAGAAGCTAATTCATTAAATGCAATTGCGAAAAAAGCAGCTAATGATATTCCGATAACTACATCAGGAAGAACGTTAATAATGTTATATGTTACATTTTTAGTAACATTTATTACTTTATTTTTTTGTCTTCACAAACTGAAAACAGTTACTAATGAAAGAGCAATTACGATAATTGAAACAGTTATAGCAAGAATAAATGAATTAACAAATAAATATGCTGTTTCAGATGAAAATAATTGTCTATATGCTTCTCAAGTAAAACCATTAAAATTATCAAAACTTATATATCCTTTATCAGATGTTTTATTAAAGGAAAAAATAATCATAAAAAATAAAGGTAAATAAAATAAAATCAAAATTATTAAAATATATGATTTTTTTATTCATTCAACAAATCTACTCATCCATTCCTCCTCTTATTTTTCTATAAATTAAAGGTATAGAATTTATTAAAATAAATATTCCACCCATTATTAACATTGAAACTAAAATAATTGTTGAGGCTTTTCTCATATCAAATGGATTATTTGGATTTGCTAAACCATTTATAAGATTACCAACAGTTTGATTTTGTTCTGGATTTATTAGTAATTTATCAGAAACAGCAATCGACATAACTGAAAGAAGAAAAACAATAGTTATTCCCGAACAAATGGCTTTAAGCCCATAAGGAATTACAACTTTAATGAAAGTTTGAATTTTATTATATCCTAAATCCTCAGAAGCATTTAATAAATTTTTAGGCATATTACTAAAAACATTGTAAAGAGGAATTATCATAAAAGGAAGGTTTAAATAAATTAAACCGATAATTAAGAAAAAAGAATTATTAATTGAACGTTCATCAAAGATAAAAGTAAATAAACCCTTTAAGGCTAAAATTTTAACTAATGTAAAAGTAATTATTGGAGAAATAATTAATAACAAAAGAGAAATTTTTATAGATTTATTCTCAATTTGTGAAATTATAAAAACATAAGGCATCGAGATTAAAAAACATATAACAGAAACACCTATAGAGACAAAAATAGATTTTCAAAATGTTGGTCAAAATCCGTCTATAATAAGACCTGAATCATTAGACTCTTCTCCTGGAATAGGAAGAAAAGAAGTAATTAATATAAATATTAATGGAATTAGAATAAATACAGTAAAAAAAACTAAATATGGAATAAATAAGGCAGTTCTTTTTTGTTTAAAAATATTTTTAGCTCAATTCATCAGTATTTCCCTCCTTATTCATCTCGGTCTCTTCTTTCTCCATTAAATGAAGAGAATCGATATCTCATTTTAAAAAAACATTTTCATCAATTTTAAAATTCTTTGGTGTTTCAGCAAATAATTGCCCATAATTTGTTTCAATAGTACACATATAATAACTTCCCTTGTATATTGAATTGATAATCGTACCTTTTAAGTACCCATCTTTTTTATTTATTTCTATATCCTCAGGCCTAATTAGAACATCTACCTTTGTTCCTTTAGAAAAGGAATATTTTTCTTTTCAAATTTCAATTTCTTGATCAAATAAATTAATGCTTTCACTATTTATAATTTCCCCATCAAATAAATTACAATCTCCTATAAATTTAGCAACTCATTTATTTTTTGGAAAATCATAAATTTCTGTTGGAGAATCAAATTGTTCAATTTGACCATTTCTTATGATCGCAATTCTATCAGATAACTCAAGCGCTTCTTCTCTATCATGTGTTACAAAAATAAAAGTTATATTTAATTTTTTTTGAATATCTGATAATAATATTTGCATTTTTTTTCTAATATTAGCATCTAGTGCTGATAATGGTTCATCTAAAAGTAAAATTTCTGGTTCAATTGCTATCGCTCTAGCAAGAGCAACTCTTTGTTTTTGTCCCCCTGATAAAACATCAATAGGCTTTTTTTCATAACCATCTAATTCCACCAGATTTAATGCTTCTTTCATTTCTGAATCTAATTCTTGTTTTGAGATTTTCCTAGTAAGATATTTTTTTTCAAATTGTTCTTCTTGTTGGAACACAAAAGTTTCTCAATATGAATATTTAAAATCGGAATCATCAAGTCATTTCTGAATTTTCATTTTTCTTTTTTTAGGAATCTTCTTTTGCTTTAATTCTTTCTCATATTGCTCTTGAATTTTATCCAATTTTTTCATTTGGGTTTCTGCATCTTTTTTTCAAGTATTTTTTTTAACCTCAAGAAGCTCTTGATATTTTTTAATTCTTACATCATTATCATCTAATGGGAACCTTTTAAGTTTTAATCCATATTTAATATTATTCTCAACTGATAAATGAGGCAAAAGAGCATAGTCTTGAAAAATAGTTGCTGTTTCTCTTTTATGTGGTGATAAATCCTTAATATCTATCCCTTTATAATGAATTTCCCCTCTTGTTGCTCATTCGAATCCACCAATCAATCTTAAAATTGTTGTTTTCCCAGAACCTGAAGGGCCAAGGAGCGTTACAAATTCCCCTTTATTTATTTTCAAATTCACGTTTTTTAGAACAGTTTTTCCATCGAACTCTTTAACTATATTTTTTAGTTCGATAATAGGTTTTTTATTCATAACACCCCCCTTAATATTTTTTTTGTTTTCATATAATGATAATATTTTTTTTCTAATTATTTTCAAAAAATTTCAATTTTTTTTTTCAATTTTTTTTGACTAGAAATCTAATGATAAAAAAACTTTCTTTTTTAATAAAAAAAGCAACTATTTTTTCACTTAAAAAAAATCGTTTTTTTTAAAAATATTTTTAAAAAAATGTATAATTTTATTTAGATATTTATTAAGACATAAATACTGTAAGAAAGGTAATTTCATTTTGAATGATTTATTTTCTTTATCACTATTAGAAAAAAATAGTAATACATTTACAATTGGCCAACAATTTCCGATGATAGCAATTATTTTTATTGTTATTGGATTTACTTGTTTAATTCCTTGAATTTATGGTTTTTTATTACCAGTAATAAAACCAAATTTATCTAAAAAAGCATCTATTTATCTTTATTCTTTTTCTTCTGGTTTTTTTATAATATTAGGGATTTTTGGTTTCTTGTTCGAAGCTAAAGAACAAATTGGAGAATGGTCACACATAAACAATATCAGTACAGCCCAAGAATGAGGGATAAGTATTGGTATTTTAGGCGGGGGGCTTCTCCTAGTATTATTATCAACACTTGGTCTAAAATATTTTATAAGTAAAAAATTTAATCAAAAATCTTTAACTGAACAAAATCATGATCATAAAAATGATTTACTTGAACATACTCACAATCATGAAATGCTTGTTTTTAATACAAATGATATTAATCCTAAAACTAAAAAATTTGCTTTATCGTTGATATTGTCTCATAGAATTCCTGGTGGTTTAATTACAGGAATACTTATTTCTGATATAGCAAATTCTCCAACATTAAACATTACACAAATTTTATTTTTAATTACTTTTGTACTTCACATAATTCCAGAAGAATTAATTTTTTATTATAGACAAATAGAAATGGGAATTAACAAATGAAAAGCTTCATTTAATTCATTTTTAGGAACAGCAATATTAATACCTTTTATTTTTATAGGTGCTTATTCTGCAGAAGCTATCAGTAAATTCGAAGCTTGAGATATAATTTCCGCTTTTATAAATGTTTGTGTTGGTGGATTCTTTATTTTTATTGCGATAGTTGAATTTATCCCTGAATATTTACATAGAAAAATTGAAACAAGAACTTTTTATAATTCTATGATCTTCTTAATTTTAGGAATAGTAATTTGTGTTATTATTTTTTCTTTACACTCTCATCCAGAGCCACACTAAAAAACAAACAATAATTTTAATTAATTATTTATTTTTTTCTTGCTGAAATTCAAAATCTTCAGCAATTTTTCTTAATTTTATTAATCAATGATTTAATCCGCTTTTTGTTCTTTTAATATTATATTTTTCTTCTAATTTTATTGATAATTCTGATAAAGGAAGAAAAGAATATTTTAGTTTTAATTTATAAAAAAGTAATTCATTTTCTTTAAACTCACTAGTTAAATTATTATTTATAATAATCTCATAATATTCCTTAAAAAAAGCATTTGAATCAACAAGTTTATTTTGGTTATGAATATCTAAATTTGATATTCTATTTAATTGATTTTCAAAATCTCTTGTTATTGTTTTTTCTGTAAATTTAAAAAAGGATTTATTAGCTCCTATTGATGATAAAAAATCTTTAATTATCTCCATGTTTTTTCCATAAAAAACAATATTATTTTTTTTATATATTCTTGAAAATAAAAGATTATGATTTTTTAATTTATTTTCAATAATATTTGCTATATTTTCATTCTTTATAGAAAACTCTATATGATATTTTGATGTCTCTATTTTTGAACATGAACCAGTTACTAAAAATACACCTGCAAAAAAGTGTTGAGGACTATTTATTACTATGTTTTGTATTTCAATTTTCTTATCAAATTTAAAACCTATTTTTTTTGCATTTTCTTCAATAAATAATTTTATTTCTGGATTTTTAATATTAAATATTACTTTTTCTTCTTCTGCATTATATAAAGCACATTGAATTCCTTTTAAAAGAGATTTAATGTCATTTTTTGGAATTATTTTTGAAATAATTTCTTTTTTAATTTCAAGAGTAAATGTTATATCCATATTAACATTATAATTTATTTGTTTTGTTACTATAATTTAATTATGAATAAACTAAAAAAGAATACTTTAAGATTAGAAAAATTTGTTTCTTTTAATACCATTTTAACAAGGTCTCAAGCAAGAGAAAAAATTAAGCAAAGAAAAGTAATTGTAAATAATAGTATTATAACCAATCCGTCCTTTAAAGTAAATGATTTTGATGATATTTTTTTAGATAATAAAATAATAAAAAAAATTAAAAATTATTATTTTGCTTTTAATAAACCTAAAGGATTTATTTGTGCAAATAAAGATAATTTACATCAAACTATTTTATATTTTTTTCCTGATGAATTAAAGGATAAACTTCAAATAGTTGGAAGGCTTGATAAAGATACTACTGGTTTAGTTTTTTTAACGACTGATGGAGAATGAAATCATAAGCTAAAATCACCTAAAAAAAATATTGAAAAAGAATATTTAGTTTCTCTTGAAAAAGAAATGGATGAGGTAATGCTAAGAAAACTCAATGAACCTATTTTTTTAGATGGTAAAAAAATAAAAGAATTTAAATTTAAATTAAATTCAAATAAACAATTATTTTTAACAATAACTGAAGGTAAGTATCATCAAATTAAAAGAATGATTAAACTTATTGGAAATAATGTAATCGATTTAAAAAGAATTAGAATATCTAATATACATTTATCCGAATTAAAAATAAAAGAAGGAGAATATATTGAAATTGATCCAAATATTTAATTAAAATTTAATAGTTTTTTATAACGTATCATTTCTTTTTCAGTATAAACCCTTCTAATAAAAAGAAGGTCAGGATTTTTTTTAACTATTTTTGTAATTTTAAATTTCATAAATCAAATATTTATTCTATAAAAATTACTTATATTAAGAAAAGGATTTTTAGAATTTTCTTCCTTATAATTCCTAAATACTTTTTTATATAAAATAGTTCAAAAAACCTCTTCAGGAGCATGCTTGTTTTGTAATTTATCTAATAATATCTTTTTTTCTTCACTACCTAAAAGAGTATCTAATTTTTCTTTTTGAAATAAGCAGTTTCCTCCAATAATATTAAAAATATCAAATAATGAATTATCAAATTCATTTTCTGAAAATAATTTTCAGTACTTATTTCATTTATTATTTTTATTTTTAAGTATGGAAGAAAAAAGGAAAAATTTATTATAAAAGCATCTTGCAAATAAATACATAATTTTATTTTCTTTTTTAAGATTATTTATAAATTCATTTCAAACCTTATTTATAAATCATAAAGAATTTTCAATCTTTCTAGGTTCATCTATATTCAATATTAAATTTATATAAAATACATAATTCATATTTTTCATCTTATGTAAATCTGGGTTTGCATGATTAAAATTAAATCAATTTCCATTATTATTTTTAGATATTGATTTTTTTATATCTATTCAACTTCTACAAGGGATAGATTTAGCATCTAAAACTATTAAATGAGAATAATTAGGATAAAATTCTTTTGCCTTTTGAATTAATAATAAATTTGATTCTAAAATAGATATATCTCCTCAATAAACATCTACTTCTGAATAAATTAATATATTTTTCTTTTTAAAAATATCCATTTCTTTAGTTTTAAGATATTCATCATAATTTCTTTTATTATAGCTAACAATATAATTTATAGAATCATCATAAAAAAAACTTTTAAATCTTTTTTCTAATAGTTTCGCTTCTCCGAAAAAAGATATACAAACAACTAATTCCATTTTTCAAATTATATAATATTTTCTAATATTTTTTTTATGAGTAAAAATAGTTTAAAATAATTAATATGAAAAAAAATCTTAATGTAATTATTCCAGCCGCTGGAATGGGTTCAAGATTTTATAATAGCGAATTTAAAGCTTTAAAACCATTTATAAAATTTTCTAATAAAACAATGCTTGAATGAGTATTAGAAGGTTTTAAATCAAAAAAATATAATATAAAATATTACATAATTTTAAATTCAAAAACAGAGGAAGAATATCCGGAAGATATTTTAAGAATGAAAAATAATCATAATGTTGATTTTTTGTTTATAAATTTGCTTACAGAGGGCCCAACAACAACAACATTATTTTTATATGACACTCTAAATTCAGATACTCCTACAATGGTAGCTAATTGCGACCAAATAGTTGATATTGATTTTGATGATTATTTAGAACAACATTTTTCATCTAAAGCAGATGGATCGATGCTTATATTTAAAGAAAAAGAAAAAAGTGCGAAGTGATCTTATGTAGATTTAGATTCAAATAATTTTATAAAAAGTGTTAGAGTAAAAGACCCATTTTCTTCTTTTGCTGTTGTAGGATGATATTTTTATTCTAAAGGAAAATATTTTTTAAAAAGTGCAATTTCTCAAATAGTAAATCAAGATAAAACAAACAATGAATATTTTTGTTGTCCTACATTTAATTATTTACTTTCTTGAGATAAAAAAATAAAAGGAATTATTATAAATAATAACCAAATGCATGGAATTGGTGTTCCTGATGATTTGAGAAAATATTTAAAAACAATTACAAATTCATAATATTTTCAAATTTTTTAATTTCTTTTTCTGTATAAACTCTTGATAAAAATAAAGAATTAGGATTTTTATTTTTTATATTTTTAATTTTTAAATTAAAAAACTTTTTAAATAATAGGTGATTAATAGGTAATCAAATAAAAGGATTATTTGATTCTTCTTCTTTATATTTTTTAAATACATTTCTATATAATAATGTTCAAAATAATTCTTCAGGAGCATGCTTATTTTCTAAAAAATTAAGTAATTTAATTTTTTCCTCACTTTTTAGCATAATTTCTAATTTTTCTCGATTATTAAAAATTAAATTAGGACCCATAATATTTAAAATATCATTATATGATTCATCATATTTTTGTTCTGAAAAAAAATATTTACATTTTTTATTTCATCTATTTTTATTATTTTTTACAAGATAAAAAATTAACATATCTTTTGTTACAAAATATTTATATCAAAAAGATTTAAAAGGATGATCTTTTTTATAATTTTCAATAAAAGTATTTTTTAATAAAAAATTAATATTATTTCTTTGAGCTTCATTTTTATTTATTTTAGATTTTTCAAAATTTAAACATAAATTAGCTCAAAAAGTATTATTTTTAAATCAATATTTAAATAAAAAAGGTTGTTTGTGATTAAAATTTAATCAATTCCCTTCAGTATTTTCACTTAGTTTTTCTTTGATATAATTTCAATTTCTATAAGGAATTGTTCTCCCACTTAAAATAATTAAATGAGAAAAATCAGAAAAAACTGTTTTTGCTTTTTCTATGCATTTTAATTCAGAATCTAAAATAGAAATATCTCCTCAGTAAACTTCTACTTCTGAAAATAAAAAAATATTATCTTTTTTAAAAATATCCATTTCTTTAGCTTTAAGATATTCATCATAATTTCTTTTATTATAGCTAACTATATAATTAATAGATTCGTCATTAAAAAATTTTTCAAATTTTAATTTTAGTAATTCAGCTTTACCAAAAAAAATAATACAAACAACTAATTTCATTTTTAAATTATATTATTTGAAATATTCTCTTATAAAGTTAATTAATGTTTTAAGCATTGGCGCTTGTCCTCTTTCTTGAATATCAGCAGTTCCTGCAATATCAAGATGTAAATATGGAACACCTAATGTAAATTGTTTTAATCATGAAGCAGCCATATTACAGTCAGAACTCCCACCTTTTGGGTTAATACCTCATGACAACATATCAGCAAATGTATTTTTTGAAAGGTGTTCAATGTATTTATCATCTAATGGCATTCTTCATACTTTTTCATTTACTTCTTTAGCTGTTTTTTCAATTAATTTTCAATTTTTTTCTTCAGTTGATCAAACTCCTGTATACTCAGTTCCTAAAGCTACTACAACAGAACCTGTTAAAGTTGCTACATCTATAAGTAATGAAGGTTTTAATTCTTTTGAAGCATATGATAAACCATCAGCTAAAATTAATCTTCCTTCAGCATCTGTATCACCAATTTCAACAGTTTTTCCAGAAAATGATTTTACTATTGATTCAGGAAGTGTAGCATTAGAATCTACTAAATTATCAGTTAAAGGTAAAACTATTGAAACATTAACGTTTAAATTAAGTTTAGCAATAGAATCTAATGTATAAGCACAAATAGCTGCTCCAGACATATCATATTTCATTCCTAGCATGAATTTACCAGTTTTAATATTATATCCACCAGAATCAAAAATAATTCCTTTTCCTACTAATACTATTTTTTCTTTTGTTTTAGAATTATTTTTATATTCAGCAACAATTACTTTTGCTTTATTTGCAGAACCAGCATTAACAGCTAATACTAAATTCATTCCTAAATCCTTAAGTTCTTTATATGAAAGAACTTTAATATTTATTTTTTTATTTTCTTTTAATGAAGAAACGATTTCTTTTTCCATTTTAGGAGTTGATAAAATATTAGAAGGCATATCTTGCAGTTTCTTAATTTTTGAAATAGATTCAGCAATTATTTGTTCTTCTTCAAAATTTTCTATTTTTAAATTGGTAGCTAATATAACTTCATTTTTAATTTTCTCTTTTTTTGTTTTTAAGGTAAAAGCATTTTTAGATCTTAATAATGTATATGTATAAACAAATAAAGAAACGATTTCTTTTTCGGTATTTTTTTTATTTATTAAATTATTAACATTAATAAAAAAGTTTTTTGTACTTGATTGTAAAACATTTTCGAAAAAACTTTTAATACAATTTAAGTCATAATCTTTATTTTCATTTAGAAAAAGATAAACTTTTTTTTCTTTTAAAAAATAATTATATTGTTCCTTATTTGTTGAAAGATTTTTATTAATTTTTTCAGTAGTAACAAAAGGAATTAATTCATAAAAAGAATTAGGATCAATTTTATTTAATTGAGCAAGAATTTTCATTTTTATTCCCCTCAGCTTTTTTAATTAAATATTCAGTTAATGTTTTTACTAAAACACCAGTAGGATTATCACCATCTCCTGCGGTTCCCGCTATATCAAAATGAGTATATGGAATATTTTCTGTAAATTCTTTTAAAAACATAGCAGCAGAAATTGAACCACCCTTACCTGTTAAATCAGTATTTTTCATATCTGCAAAATTTGAATTTTTAATATTTAAAAGGAAGTCATCATGGAAAGGCATTCTTCAAAGTAATTCATCATGCTTAATTCCGCATTTTTCTAAAAGATTTCAATCACAATCACTAGTTGATCATAATCCTGTAAATGTTTTACCAAGAGAAATAATTATAGCTCCTGTTAAAGTAGCTACATCTATTAATTTTGTAGCATTTAATTTTTTAATAGCATATGTTATTCCATCAGCTAAAATTAATCTTCCTTCAGCATCAGTATTATTTATTTCTACAGTTTTTCCATTCATTGATGTTCAAATAGAATCAGGAAGACTTGCATCTGATGAAATTCTATTATCAGTTAAAGGAAGAACAATAGAAATATTAATTTTAGGATTTAATTCTGTTATTGCTAAAAATGTAGAAAAACAAATAGCAGCTCCAGACATATCATATTTCATTCCTTGAATAAAAGCAGATCCTTTAAGATTATATCCTCCTGAATCGAAAGTAATTCCTTTTCCAATTAAAACAATTTTTTCTTTTGATGTTTTATCTCCTTTATATTCAGCTACTACTAATCTAGCTTCATAAGCAGATCCACGATTAACTGATAAAAATAATCCCATTTTTTCAGCTTCGATTTCTTTTTTATTTAAAATTTTATAAGAAATTTTATTCCCTACTTTTTTTAATTTACTTTCCATTTGACTTGCTAATCATTCTGAATTACAGATATTAGGTGGAGTTGCTTGAAAAGATCTTGCTAAATTTACATTCTTTGCAAGGATATGTGATTCCTTAATTAGTTCTTCTTGTTTTTTTATATCTTCTAGAAAAAGCTTAAATTCAAATTTATTTTTTTCTTTATTTGTTTTGCTTGTATAAAGATCTTCTCCATTATAAAATGAATCTTTAAAAATAAATGTTCTTATTATTGTACATTTTTTTATTCCTTTTTCTTCATCTAAAAACGATAATCCATCAATATCGTAATTTCTTGTTTTAGATGTAACAATTTTATTAACTGCATCTAAAAAAACTTTTTTAGAATAGTTTTTTTTCTCTCCTAAATAAATATATGATTTTTCTTCATCAATAAAATCAGTAATATAATTATTTTGTTCTATTGCATTCTTAATTTTATCTTCTTTAAAAAACCCTTTTAAAAAAAACGCGTTTTTTGTTTTTTTAGTAATTATTTCCATTTATATCTCCTTTAATACTAATTTAATAATTATATTATTTTAATTAAGAAGATTTTATAATTTTAGAATTTTTTAATATTTCGATTTTTTCAGACTTTATATATATGATTTTTTTCTGAGAATTTTTTATTGTTGTAAAAACAAACTCTAGTCCATCGACATAAAGATAAATAGCTAATAATGTAAAATAACTCAGTAAACCAATGGCTGAAAATGTAAATCAAATAAATGGTCAATCAGCGAAAAAACCTATATATGGTTTTAATAAATCATCTATTCCATTTATGTGGGGAGGAGCGACATAAAATCAGTTTGCATTTCATGCTCTATCATTTATGAAAGAAAGACCTAAATCTAAACAGAAAATAAATATATAAAAACCTAATAATGTAATTAAAGAATAGAAAATTTCATTTTTTGTATATGAAGGAGAATAAATAATTAATATACTTACAGGGGCTAAAAGTGCATAATTATGAATTATTAAAAAATCTCAAAAAATGTATGAATCATATCCATTTTCAAATCCACCATATTCTGTCCAATATTCACTATTTCCTAAATCAGGAATTATAAGACCAGCAATAGCTCCTAAAATTGTAAAAAAAGCAATATATTTAATTAAATGGTATTTTTTAAAAATGAAAAAAAAGACCATTAATAAGCCAAAAAATCTACAAAATTGTAAAGGAATAACTTCTCAAAGATTTGGATATCCTCCAACAACTAAAATTATTGTTCTAAAAATATATAAAAATAAAACAAAATATGCGGCAATTGAAAAAATAACATTTATTTTTTTCGTATTAGCAATATAATAATTTCTTATATTTGTTTTATAAACAAAACAAATAAAACAACTAAAAATACAACAAAAAATTATTAAATAAAATAATCATTGTGATTGCTGAAAAGTAGCAGAATTACCTTGTCAAGATAAAAATGATTTACCAAAAAATGATTTATAATCAATAGGAGGAAGTTTATTCAACATAATAATAATTATAAACAAAAAATAAATTAATTAATCAACTGAAGAATAATCAAAATTACCTTTTATTGAATTTACATAAATAGAACTTACTCATGCATTTGGATCAATATTTTTAATTTTTTCTTGAAAACTTTTAAGTTCAATTAAAAGAATTACTGTCTCAATAGCTTTATGTTTAGTACCTTTAAAACCTGATTCATATTTTATAATATGGTATGGATAGTGAAATTTTGTTTTTTGAAAACTTATAATTATTTCTTCTATTTTTTCTGAATTAATTCTTACTCTTACTTTTTTATATTTAGGATAAATAAAATTAATAATTGCTGGAACTAAAAAAACATATGCATATGAATTAACTATTTGAACAAAAGAAAAATCTTCATTATTTGATCCAGCTATAACATTAGATAAAATAATCATTGATATAGTTGATATTAAAAATGAAGTAATTGTTAGATATAACCCTACACCTTTTTTATATTTTATAGAAAAATAATATGAAATAATATCTGTTCCACCAGTAGAACCGCCTTCTTTTCACGCAAATGCAGCACTTGTTCCACAAATAAGAATTGCAACAAAAGAATAAATTGCTCCTTGTCAAGAATCTTTAATTGGAATTAATCCATTAGCACCCATTGTTTGATCTATTTTAAAAAACTCATTAAAAAAAGAAGAAACAGGTTCAACTAATGTAAAAATTAATCCAAAAAGTGCATTAAAAAGTAAAAAGAAAATAGTTCTTTGCATAAATTTTCATTTTACTTTTTTATAAAAGCCAACAAATAAAGGAATATTAAGTCCTAAAAAAATTAATTGAACATATGGTTTTAATTCATCGAAAAAAATTGAAAGTGTTTGAGGAATAGCTATAAGTCCTGTAGGTAAAGATTTTGAATTTTGTAAAAGAAACGAAATTCCGAAAGAATAAAATAAAGAAGAAAAAATTAAAACTAAATAAACTTTTATTGTTTTATTTCAATAAAAAATTAAATTTTCTTTTTCTAAAATATTTTTCATTTTAATCATAATTAATAATATTTTATATATTTAAATAAAAATTAATTAAAAATAATCAAAATTATTATTTTTAATAGTTATTTTAATACCCTTTTTTATTTTTATTATTTCGATTATAGTAGGAATTATAGTTAAAATTAAAAACAAGAATAAAGTAATTACTAACATGACTGCAGAAATTATTTGATCAGATGTAACATCTTTTACTCAAAAAAGAATTATTAAATTATAAAAGGGATCAACAATAATAATTATTAAAGGAATAATAATAAGAATTATTGAAATAATAGCAGTAAGTTTAAAAAATTTCTTTTGATCAGTTTTTATTTCCTTCGTTTTCCTATTTCTTAAACAACCGAAAATTGAAAAAACTATAATCATAAAAGCGAAAAGTGCTGTTCAATTAGCCATAAGATCTGCAAAACTATAAAGTGCCCCCATTTTGTTTCCATAACTTGGTCCATATCCAGCTGTATCTATATATCCAAATGAACCAATTAAAATAAATAATATAACAAGAGGAATACTAATTCCTAAAGTATATATAACACCAACAATTGGTCTATTAGGATTTAAAATTTTTCTATATTTTTCTTTTAAAGGTAATTCATGTTCTCTAATTAAATCTTCTAAAAAACGAGGAGTTCACATAGAAAAACCATTTATAATACCTAAAATTCCTATAGCTATTAAAATATTTATAACTCCATATAATCAATCTAATCCTTGATTTTTTAATCAAGTACCAAATGTTTTAAAATCACCAGTTCCATTTAATGACATTGTAATTGCTATTAATAAATAAATAATAGTAACTATTAATAAACCAACAAAAATAGCAATAGGAGTTTTTTTAGGATTTTTCATTTCACTTTGCATTCCAGAAGCAAAATAAAATCCATCATATGCAAAGAAAATACCAGCGATTGCTATAAATATTCCAAATCCTGGAGAGAAGGCTGAAAGAGTTGGAGGCATACCTTTTGTTTCAACTTCTGAAATTCAAGAAATATCATTATTTTCACTAGCATAAACAATTCCAATCAATATAACTGCTACTAATGGAATAAACTTAAAAAAAGTAATTATTCAGTTTTGGATAGAACCAGCTTTTGATGATAATCCTGAAACAACAACAAAATATATAACAATAAAAATAGCAATAATACCTCAAATAGCTCAATCCCAATTAGCAAAACCAAATTGGAAAGGGAAAATTTCTACTGAATTACTGGAATGAGTTCAAACTCCAATGGCTTCCTGCATTTGTACTAAAAAATAGAGAGGCATAAAAAAATACGTTAATGGAATATACAATAAGCACATAAAATTTTTAGCAGATTTAAAAACAAAACTTTTATTAAATTTTTTATTTCAACCAATAATTGAAAGATTATCTTTCCCATTACTTGCTACTTCAATTAAAGACAAAGCCATACAGATAATTGCTACTGCTGCTATAATTCAAGTTACAATTGCAAGAGCTAAACTTCCTCCAGCCCCTTCTAAAACTGCTTTAGATTTAAAAAATATTCCAGCCCCAATTGATGATCCTATAACAACAAAAATTGCTGAAACAAATGAAATTTTGCTTTTCGTCTGTATTTTACTATCGGTCTCTGATGAGTTTTTTTTCATAAGTTTTCCTTATATACAATGTATATCTTTTTAATAAAGAATATAATTCAATTTTATCATTTTTTTATTTTAAAAAAAATAAATTATAATTTTAAAATGATAAACGTAATTTTATTTCAACCTGAAATCCCTCAAAATACAGGAAATATAATAAGAACTTGCTTTGCAACAAAAGCATTTCTTCATATTATAAAACCTCTTTCTTTTGATATTAATCATAGTTCGATTAAAAGAGCAGCAGCTGGTAAAACATTAAATGATATTCAATATAAAATATATGAAAACTATGATGAATTTTTTAATGAAAATAAGGAAAAAGAAATTTTTTATATAACTAGATATGGAATTAATAATTATTCTAATATAAATTTTAAAGAAAAAAAAGATATTTGAATAATGTTTGGAAGAGAATCAACAGGAATACCTAAAAATATTTTAAAAAATAATTTTGATCATTGTTTAAGAATTCCTATGAATGAAAATTGTAGAAGCTTAAATTTAGCAAATTCAGTATCAATAGTTAATTATGAAATTTTAAGACAAAAAAATTTTGATGGTTTATCTGAATTTGAAGTTCAAAAAGGAAAAGACTTTTTGCTTTTAGATAATGATTAATATAATATAAGTTATAATTCAATAATGGAAATAGATATACCGATTGTTCTTTTAGTTGATAAAAAGGAAAGAATAGATAAATTTATAGCGAATGCAACTAATATTTCAAGAAATGATATTCAACAAATCATTGAAGAATATGGTGTTTATGTTAATGATATTTTAATAAGAAAAGTTAAATTTATTGTTTTTGAAGGACAAACAATTACAATAAAAAATCGAATTGAAAAAGAAATAAAAGCAGTTCCTGAAAATATTCCTTTTGAAATAATATATGAAGATGATGATATTTTAATAATTAATAAAGAAAGCGGAAGAGTAGTTCACCCTTCTCCAGGTCATACTAGTGGAACACTTGTAAATGCACTTTTATTTTATTGTAAAAATTTATCTAATATAAATGGAGATATAAGACCAGGAATTGTTCATAGAATTGATAAAGATACATCCGGATTAATTCTTGTAGCTAAAAATAATAAAGCTCATAATTATTATGCTGGACTTCTTAAAAATCATGAAATAAAAAGAGAATATATTGCCTTAGTTGATGGAATTATTAATAATAATATAACTCATATTAATGCTCCTATTGGAAGAGATCCACAAAACAGAATGAAATATAAAGTTGTATCACAAAACTCTAAAGAAGCTTTCTCTTCAGTTTATGTATTAAAAAAATATGCTAAAAATACTTTGATAAAAATTTCTCTTAAAACAGGAAGAACTCATCAAATTAGAGTTCATCTTTCATATATAAATCACCCTATTTTTGGAGATGAATTATATAATAAAAAAATTGATGATTTTAATCAAAGATTACATGCTTATAAAATATCTTTTTTAGATATGAAAAATATAGAAAGAACTTTTTTTGCTCCTTTACCTAATAATTTTTTTAATGAAACTAATTTAAATGAAGATATTAAAGAAATAAATAAATTATTACAATAATTTAGTAATATAATAATTTAATGAAAATGAACAAGAAAAAAGCAATTATTATTATTTCGGAAATTTTTTCAATATCGTTAATTTTATTAGGTTTTTTATTTTTCTCAATATTTACAAAACTAGAATGAAATATAACATTAGTAGCTGTTATAAGTTCTATATATTTAGTAAATGCAATTATTACATTGCATTTATTTTTTGAAAGAAGAACACTTGAATCTAAATTATCTTGGTTTTTGTTTGTGACTATAGTTCCGATATTTGGTCCTTTTATTTATTTAGTTTTTGGAATTATTAAAAAAAATAATAGCATTCCTAAAAAAGAATATGAAAAAGAAATGGATTTATATTTTCAAGAAAATGAAAATACTGAAGATTTATCTATTTTAGATGATGAAATAATGAAAAAAATAAGTATTATTTCATCTAGAAATATTATTAAAACAAATACTGAATTTCTTTCAAAAGGTTATATTGCTTTCAATAAAATTTTTGAAGATTTAAAAAACGCTAAAAAATTTATTTTTATTGAAATGTATATTGTTAAACCATCTGAAAATTACGAAGAACTTGTTAATATACTTTTACAAAAAGCTAATGAAGGAGTTATTATTAAATTAATAATAGATGACTTTGGAAGATGATCTCTTACAGATAATGAATTAAAATATTTAAATAATCATAAAAATATTTCTGTTAAATCTTTTAGTAGAATAAGATTCCCCTTTGTTAATGGTTCAGATACATTTAGATTACATAGAAAGTTTTTTGTAATTGATGGAAAAATAGTTCATGGTGGCGGAATTAATATTTCTGATGAATATTCTTCTTTTGATAAAAAATATGGTTTTTGAGAAGATTTAAATTACCGAATTACTTCTGAAAAATTCGCAAATGATCTAACTAAACTATTTCTTTTTGATTGAAAAAAATATAAAAAAGAAACATTAAATAAAAATGATTTTTTAAATAATAATCCTATTGAAAAAAATGATGAAATTAAAAATTTAATTTCAATAGAAGATGGACCAAATATTGATGATGAAATTATTTATTCAATAATTCAAATTCTATTATTTTCAGCTAAGAAATCTATTACTATTTGCACCCCATACTTTATTCCAAATAAAGAATTATATGAAATCTTAAAATCAATTGCCTTAACAGGAATTGATATAACAATTTATATTCCAGGAAGACCTGATAAAAAATCATTATATGTTGGAACAAAATATTATTTAAATAAATTAAGAAAATATGGAATTAAAACAAAAATAATTAATAATATTTTTTTACATTCAAAACTAATTTTAATTGATGATAAATATTCATTTTTTGGTTCTGTAAATTTTGATATGCGTTCACTATTTTGTAACTATGAAATAGCTAATATTTCCAATGATGAAAATATTATAAAAGATTTAAAAAAAATAGTAAGTGAATATGAAACATTTTCACATGATTTTGTTGAAGTAGAAGAAGGAAAATTACATAAATTTTTTAAAGCATTATTTGTTTTATTATTTACACCTTTATTTTAATTCAACACCTAATTTTTTCATTTTTTCTCTATGATGATGAGTTCAATATGACCTTTGTAATTCGCCTATATGATATTTTTCTATTAAAAATAAAATTAATCTTGATTGACCAATTCCTCCGCCAATTGTAAAAGGAAGATTATTATTTAAAATGTTTTTATGATAATCATATTCAAATGAAGATTTATTTTCTTCTTGAAGAATTTGCTTTTCAAGTGCTTTTGCATCAACTCTAATTCCCATAGAAGAAATTTCTATTGACTCTTGATGAATTTCACTATATAAAAATAAATCCCCATTAAGATCTCAATCATCGTAATCTGGAGCCCTTTTATCATGTGGAAGTCCATTAGAAAGATTATTACCAATCCCTATTAAAAAAAATGAACCAACTTCTTTTCCATATAGAGTCTCTCTCTCTTTATCTTTTTTATTAGGATATTTTTTAAGTAGTTCTTCTGATGTTATAAATGAAATATTTTCAGATAATTTATTTTCTAATATAGGATATATTTTATTTATTTCTTTTTCTGTTAAAAGAATTGATAAATAAATTTTATTTACAATTGATTTTAAAAATTCAATATTTCTTTGCTCTTTAGAAATTTTTAATTCTCAATCAAATTGTTCAACAAAAATAGAATGAAATGGTGTTTCTTCTTTTTCATCAGCTCTAATAGCCTTCATATTTGTTCAAATTCCTTCACCATTTTTAAGATCAAGATTCTTTATTTCTTCACGCTTTCATTTTGCAAGTGAATGAATTATTTCAAGATTAGTATTTCTTGCATTAAAAACAACAGGTCTTTCTATTCCTGTTAAACGATCATTTAATCCTTTTTTTGAATCTAAAAAAATAGGAGAAGAAACCTTCATTAAATTTAATTCTTTTTCTAAATTATTTATAAAATTTTTTTTTATAAAATTAATTGCTTTTTCAGTTTCTATTTTATTCAATTTATTTTTATACATTTTATATATTTATTCTTCCTTAAATTCATCTACTAAATCTTTTGCTTGTGATAATTCTACTGAAAAGAATGAAGTAACCCCTCTTTTTTGCATTGTAGCCCCAAATAATGTATCAACATTTGACATTGTTCCATAACGGTGAGTTATAACTATAAATTGAGTATCTTTTTTTAATTCTTGTAAATAATTAGCATAACGAATAACATTAGATTCATCAAGAGCGGCTTCAACCTCATCTAAAATACATAATGGAAGAGGTTTAGCTTTAATAATTGCAAATAATAATGAAATAGCAATAAGAGCTTTTTCCCCACCTGAAAATAGTTTTAAATTTTTAATTGATTTTCCTGGAGGTCTTGCATCAATATCTACACCAGATTCTAAAGGATCTTTAGGATCTAATAAAAATACACGTGCTTCTCCACCACCAAACATTTTTTGAAAAACATTATTAAATTCAACATTAACAAGTTCCATTGTTTTATTAATTTTATTAATAATTATTTTATCCATTTCAGCTATAGCACTAACAATTATATTTTTTGCTTTAGTTAATTCTTGATAATTTTCATCTATTTCATCATAACGTTTTTTAAGTTCTTCATAATCTTTAATCGCATCAATATTTATATTACCTAGGCTTTCGATATCTGTTTTTAATTCAGCAACAATAACTCTAGCTTTTTCTATATCTATACTTGGATTATATATTTCTCTTGCAGATTCAAAAGTTAATTGATAAACTTCAAGAAGTCTTTTTGTAGATGTTTCAATAAAGAATTCTGCTTTTGCTTTTTGATTAACTTTTTCAGAATAATTTTCATAAATAACTCTTAAACTTTTTTCAAGTTCTTTTTTATTTAATGTTGAACTATTAATTACATTTGTTAAATTAGAAATCTTCTCTCTTTTAGATCTTACAGAAGCAACAATCATTTTTTTCTCAGAAGAAAGATTATCTAAACTTAAATCAATTCTTTCAAAATTATCATCATCAAATTTTGAATCAGAAAGTGTTTCAAAATCTAATCTTAATTTATTAAATTCATTTTCTAAACTAAGTTGTTTTTCTTTATTTTTTACAACTTCAATATTTATTTCATTTATAAAAGATTGTTTTTCTTCTTTTATGTTTTCAAGACGATTAATTTCTTTTTCTGTTATTGTTATTATTTCTTCAAGTTGAGGAGCGATTTCTTCAAGTTGTTTTATTTGATTATCAATTCCTAAAATATTAATTGAATTAACTTTAGTTCCACCTGTTATAACCCCACCAACACGAACTAAATCACCATCTAAAGAAACTACCATATATCTTTTATCTAGTAATTCTGATATTCTTGTAGCTGATCTTATATCTTCTACTACAACAACATTACCAAGTAAAAAACTAATTAAAACATCAAATTTTTTATCTTCAACTTGAACTAATTTAGATGCTACTGAAATAAAACCATCTTGTGAATTTATAGCCATTAAATATTCATGATTAATATCTTTTTCACCGATAGAAGATAAAGGAATAAATGTAGCACGCCCTCCATTATTATTTTTTAAAAACTCAATAATTTTAATTGCTGTATTAGATTCATCAACAACAATATGTTGTAAAGCGTTTTGTAAAACAGACTCAATTGCTGGAATAAATTTTTCAGGAATTTTAATTACATCAGCAACAGTTCCAAATAAACCTCTAAATAAAGATTTATTTTCAATAACTGTTTTTGTTCCTTTAAATAAATTAGTTTTATTTTCTTTATGATCTATAAGAACATCAATTTTAGTTTTAACTTTTAAAAATTTTGCTTTTGATGAATTAGCTCTTAATCTATTTTCTGCAATTTTTATTTCTAATTCATTTACTTCTTCTCTTCTTGTTCTAATATCTTCATTTGTTTTTTGTTCTCAATCTTTTGAATAAGAAATTTTTGATGATAAAACATTTAAATGTTCTTTCATAACTTCAATTTTTTCTTTATTACCAACTATTTTATTTCCATTAAGAATCATTTCTCTTTTTGCTTCTTCATTTTTAAAACGAACTTCTAAATCATGAAGATCTTCATTAATTTTTTCGATTCTTTTATTTTCTAAATTTAATTCTTGTTCAATTTTAAATTTATAATTAACATTATCTTCGATTAAAGTTTCTTCTTCTTTAATTTTTCTTTTTAGATCTTCTTGAGTTTCTTGATATCCTTCTAGTTCATTTTTAGCTTCATCAAACTTTTCTTTAAAATCAATCAAATCATTAACAATTAAAGAAATTTCATATTCTTTTAATTTTTTTGATTTTTCAATATATACTTTTGCTTTTTCAGATTGATTTTCTAATGGAACAAGTTGTTTTTCTAATTCCTTAATAACAGTTTCTACTTTTCCTAAAGTTTCATCTGTTTTTTCTAATTTTCTTAATGATTCAACTTTTTTAGACTTATATTTAGAAGTTCCGGCAGCATCTTCAATAATTCCTCTTCTTTGTTCTGGAGAAGATTGTGCTATATCAGAAACTGTTCCTTGGGAAATAATGGCTAATGAAGATTTTGATATTCCACTTTCAAGAGCAATCTCTCTTATATCTTTATATTTAACAATTTCATCATTAATATAATAAGTATTTGCACCCTTTCCTCTTTCAAGAACACGAGAAATAGTAAATATTTTGTGTGGTAATGAAATACTTCCATCAGAATTATCAAAAGTAAGGGTTACAGTTGCTTTATTTTGTTCAACTTCTGTTCTTGACCCAGCAAAAATAACATCTTCCATGTTATCTCCACGTAGTGCTTTAGAAGATTGTTCTCCCAAAACTCATTTTATTGCATCATTAATATTTGATTTACCAGAACCATTAGGACCTACTATTCCAACAACCCCTCCATCAAATTCTAAACTTACTTTGTCTGCAAAGGATTTGAATCCTTTAGCCTCTACTTTTATTAATTTCATCGATCACTCCACAAATAAATTTATATTTATTAAATATATATATAAAAAAAATTATATAATAATAAACTATAAAAGATAGCAATATATTTATTAAATTTTTATATTTTAGAAAGGGATTAAATGAACAATAAACAAAATCGTCAAGAAAATAACCCAAAGAAAAAAAGAAATATTCTGATGATTATCATTATTTTATTAATTTCTTCTTTATTAATTTATTTTTTAGTTAGTTTTTTTGTTAATAATATTACTGTAGTTTCTTTTTCTAAATTTGAAGAAAATTTAAATCAAGCAGCAGCAAATTCCTCTGATAATATTTATTTCTCCTCAATGTATTTTGACAAAATTGGTAATGTTACCGTCGTATTTAACTATGTTAATAAACTTGGCAATCAGGTTTCTGAAACGTATATAGTTTCTCTTCCATCAACTTCTTATTATGCAGATGATGCTAATTTTAGAGCTTTAGTTAATAGATCAGTTTTATCTTCTAATGCTATATCTTTTGAAATGTTATCTAGACCAAATCCATTTTTACAATTTTTACAATTATTCGGTCCTACATTATTGATTCTGCTTATTTTTTACTTTGTTTTTAGATCTCAAATGAAAGGCGGAGGTGGAGGATTATTTAATCCAGCTGGAAAAAGTTCTGCTCAAAAAATTACAAGTTCAAATAAAACTTTTAAAGATATAGCAGGGAATAAGGAATCAATTGAAGAAGTTTCAGAATTAGTTGATTATCTTAAAAATCCTAAGAAATATACTCAAGCCGGAGCAAGAATTCCTAAAGGAATTTTATTAGGTGGTCCTCCAGGGACTGGTAAAACTTTATTAGCTAAAGCAACAGCTGGAGAAGCAAATGTTCCCTTCTTCTTTATTTCAGCATCATCATTTGTTGAAATGTTTGTTGGGGTAGGAGCAAAAAGAGTTAGAGATATGTTTAAAGATGCAAGACAAAGTGCTCCTGCTATTATCTTTATTGATGAATTAGATGCAGTAGGTAGATCAAGAGCATCTGGTATTGGCGGAGGAAATGATGAAAGAGAACAAACTTTAAATCAACTTCTAGTGGAAATGGATGGAATTCAAGAAAATGGTGGAATTTTAATAATTGCAGCAACTAACCGTCCAGATGTATTAGATCCAGCTCTTTTAAGACCAGGACGTTTTGATAGAATAATTACAATTAATTTACCAGATATAAAAGAAAGAGAAGATATTTTACGTTTACATGCTAAAGGTAAAAGAATTTCTAAAAATGTAGATTTAGCTAAAATCGCAAGAAGAACTCCTGGTTATTCAGGTGCTCAATTAGAAAATGTTATTAATGAAGCATCTTTATTATCAGTAAGAGAATCATCAGGAATTATTACATCAAAACAAATTGATGAATCAATTGATAGAGTTATGTCAGGTCCTGCTAAAAAATCAAGAACTATTAGTAAAAAAGAATTAACAGCAGTAGCATACCATGAGGCTGGTCATGCTGTTGTTGGAATTAAATCTCCAAGTTCAATTAAAGTACAAAAAATAACTATTATTCCAAGAGGGGATGCTGGTGGATATAATTTAATGCTTCCTGAAGAAGAAAAATATAACCAATCAAAATCTGAATTATTTGCAATGATAAGATCATTTATGGGCGGAAGAGCTGCTGAACAAATAATTTATGGTGCAGGAGAAGTTTCTACAGGAGCAAGTGATGATATTACAAAAGCTACTTCTATAGCTAGAAGAATGATTACAGAATGAGGTATGTCTAAATTAGGTCCTATTAAATATGAACATCAAGAAGGATCACAACATCTAGGTGGATATACTTCTCAAAAACCATATTCTGAAAATGTTGCTAATAAAATCGATGAAGAGATGAAAGAAATTATCGAAAGAGAAGAAAAAGAAGCGATTAAAATTATTAAAGCAAATCTTGATTTATTAGAATTAATAAAAGATTTATTATTAGAACAAGAAACTATTGTTGCAGAAGAAATTGAATACATTGCAAAACATAAAAAACTTCCTCCTAAAAAAGAAGATAAACATGATGATGAAGAAGAAACTCAATCAAAAGATTTAGATACATTAATTTCTGAAGTTACTAAAAAATCAAAATCTAATAAAGATGAAAAAAATACTAAAACTATAAAAACAACTAAAGTTGATCCTTCAAAAACAAAAGAAAAAACTTTTGAAAATAATTTTGAAGAAGATAATTTTGATTCATATAATTCTGAAGAAAATAATGAAAACAAAGAAGATATTAATATCTCTTCTAAAAAAACTATTAGTAATAAAGCTAAAACTAAAACAACAAAAATAAAAACTGATAAAACAGAAGATAATGAATAATCTAAAAATAATATAAAAATATTAAAGGAATATAAAGAATGGAAAATAAAAAAATTCTTATTATAGGTTCAGGAGCACTAGGAACAGCCTTTAGTAATATTTTACATGATGCAGGTAATAAAAACATTTTAGTTTATGGAATAAACGAAAAAGAACTATCTGATCTAAAACAAGGGAAAAACACCACTTATTTTAGTGAAGAAAATTTTATAAATAAAGTTAATACAACAAATAATTTTGATGAAGCTATTGAAGGGGTATCATTTATTGTAATAGCCATTCCTTCAATTGCAATCCCTTCTATTGTTGAGAAGATAAATACTCAACTTAAAACAAAAGCAATTATTATTTGTGGTTCAAAAGGATTTTGACCAGATAGTGAAGATCCTTTGCATTCAGGAATAGTTAAAGCTACAAAGAAAAATGAAAATATATTAGCAGTAACTTCTATTTTAGGTCCTTCATACGCTGAAGAAATAATTAAAAAATCTTTTACTATTGTTTCAGTAGTAAGTGAATTTTCAGAAGATTGTATAATTGTTCAAAAACTTTTTTCAACATCATATTTTAAAATTTATCGTCAAACTGATATAGTCGGTTCTGAAGTAGGAGCTATATATAAAAATATTTTAGCAATCGGAGTAGGAATGCTTGTAGAAAAAGGTTTTGAAATAAATACAATAGCGGCGTTTATAACAAGAGGAGTTCATGAAATGAGTGTCTTTAATGATTATTTAGGGGGCTCTATTTCAACTATTATGGGATTAACTGGTCTTGGAGACTTATTATTAACTTCAATGTCTGATAATTCAAGAAATAGAACATTTGGAAGACAATTTATAAAAGATAAAGAAAAAGCCTTAAAATTAAATTTAACTCTTGAAGGACTTCATGCTCTTAAAATTGTTAATAAGATAAGAATTAAAAATAATCTTTATTTGCCTATAGCAAAAACTTTATATGAAATTATTTTTGAAAATAAACAAATTGATGAAGCAATTCCATTTCTTTGAGATAAAGAATTAAAAGCTGAATAATATATTTTAATAAAGTAAATAAAACAAAAGCAAATTATTTTATTATTTCTTGAATTTTTTGGTAATAAGTTTTAAAATTTTGCTCTGCTATATCTTTGTTTTTATTAATAAAAAATAAATAAATTTTCATTTTAGGTTCTGTTCCTGATGGACGTAAGGAAATTCATGAACCATCTTCAAATTCAAATGAAAACATATCTTCTTTTTCAATTCCTCTTATTCCTTCGTTATAATCAAGGAAAATAGTATTTTCTAATTTTAGTTCTTTAAATTTATTTTTAATTAAACCTTGTTTTTTATCATTATCTAAATCAATATTAATTGCCCCACTAGAAACATAACCATATTTTTTATAAATATCTTCTAAAACTTCTAAAAAACTTAAACCATTTTTTTTATATTTACTACACATTTTAGCTAGAATAACTATTGATTGAAGTGCATCTTTATCTCTACAAAGTTTTTCATTTATTAAAGAACCATAACTTTCTTCAAAACCAAAAAGAAATTTATCCTTATCTCCATTTAATTCTTTTTCTTTAATTAAATTGCCAATTCATTTAAAACCAGTTTTTGTCATATATGAATTAATTCCATTTTCTTTAGCAATTTTTTTTGGTAAAGAAGAAGAAACAAAAGAATAAACTAAATAATATTTTTCATCGTTTTTATTTTCAATTAAATAATTAAAAATTAAAATAGCAGTTTCATTACCTGTAAGAATTTTATAATCATTTCTGTCTTTAACAGCAAGCCCTACTCTATCAGAATCAGGATCAGTTACAAGAATTATGTCACAATCATTTTTAAAAGCTATTTCTTTAACGTTATCATATGCTATTTTAGTTTCAGGATTAGGACTTTTTGAAAAAGTAAATTCAGTATCTTCCTTCATCTCTCTTTCTTCATAAAATCCATTTACATTTAATTTTTTAAAAATTTCTTGAACAGGTTTTGCTCCTGTTCCATGTTGAGGAGTAAATGCTATTTTAATATTTGATAAATCATTTAAATCTTTTCCACCTATTTTAATAATTTCATTTAAATATTTTTCAATAATATCATTTGAAATATATTCAATATAGTCTTCATTTTTAATTACATTAGTTTTATCTAAATAAAATGAATAATCCTTAAAGTATTTTTGTAATTCTACAATATCTCATGGAAGAAGTTGACAACCATCACTATTGTAAATTTTAATCCCATTATATTCTTTAGGATTATGGCTTGCTGTAACGTTTATAGCTCCAGCTGCTTTTAAAATTCTTGTTTGGTAAGATATAATCGGTGTCGCTGCAATATCTTCATTAAAATAAACTTTAATTTTATATGAAGATAAAATATGCGCTGCTAAAATAGCAAAATTTTTACTCTCTCTTCTATTATCTCTTCCGATAACAATTCCTTCTTTTTGAGCATTAGGAAACTTATCTAAAAGATAATTAGCAAAACCATTAATTATATTTAAAACATGAATATCATTTAAAAATCCTTCCCCTTTTCCTAATATACCTCTAATCCCTGCGGTTCCAAATTCTAATTTTTTCATAATAAAAATATTATATTAATTTTATTTAATTTATTTTATTAATTTATAATTAAATAAAATATGAATCAATACAATGCAAAAAATATAATTACACTTAAAGGTCTAGAAGCGGTTAGAAAAAGACCTGGAATGTATATAGGATCAACCGATATAAATGGATTACACCATTTATTATGGGAAATTTTTGATAATTCAGTTGATGAGGTTCTTTCTGGCTTTGCTTCTGAAATAAAAGTAATTTTAAAAAAAGATGGTTCAGTTGTAGTTGAAGATAATGGAAGAGGAATTCCAATCGATAAACATTCAAACGATAGAACAGCTGTTGAAGTTATTTTTACAGAATTACATTCAGGAGGAAAATTTAATAGTGATTCTTATAAAACATCTGGTGGTCTTCACGGAGTTGGATCATCAGTTGTTAATGCTCTTAGTGAAAAATTAGAAGCAACCATTTATAAAGATGGAAGCGAATATTTTACTTCTTTTGAAAATGGTGACAATATTACTAATAGAACTCAAGAAATTGGAACAACAACTAAAAAAGGAACAAAAATACAATTTTGACCAAATTACAAAATATTTAAATTTGCAAAATTTTCTTATGAAATAATTTCTGAAAGATTAAGAGAAGCTTCTTTTTTACTTGGTGGAGTATCAATTTTTTTAAGAGATGAAAATTCCAAAAATAGTTTTGAATTTAAACATAAAGAAGGAATTAAAGATTTTGTTAATTTTATAAATAATACAAAAACACCAATTACCCCTATTATTGAAATTAAAGATAAAAATCAAGATTTTGAAATTGAAATAGGAATTCAATATACAGATAGTTATTCAGAAACAATAATTTCTTTTGTAAATAATGTTAAAACAAGAGATGGGGGAACTCATGAAGGAGCCTTTAAAGCATCTCTTACAAAGATAATTAATGATTTTGCAAGAGAAAAAAATATTTTAAAAGCAAGAGATTTAAATTTTGAAGGAAGTGATATTAGAGAAGGAATAACAGCGATTATTTCTGTTAAGATTCCTGAAAAATATTTAGAATTTGTTGGACAAACAAAAGATAAATTATCTACTCCTGAAATTAAAAAAATAATTGATAATGCAATGCAAACAAAATTCTATACTTGATTAATAGAAAATAAAGTTATTGCTGAAAAACTTTTACAAAAATCAAAACTTTCAAGAGAAGCTAGAGAAGCTGCTAAAAAAGCAAAATTAGATACAAGAAAAGCTAAAGATAAATTAAATAATGTAAAAATTCTTTCAGGTAAATTAACTCCAGCATCTTCAAAAAATCCTTTAAAAAGAGAACTATTTTTAGTTGAAGGGGATTCAGCTGGTGGTTCAGCTAAATTAGGAAGAGATAGGGAAACTCAGGCGATTTTACCTTTAAAAGGGAAAATATTAAATTCTGAAAAAGCAAAACTTCTTGAAATATTAAAAAATGAAGAGATTTCAACCATTATTAATGCAATAGGAGCTGGAGTAGGTAATGACTTTAAAATAAGCGATATTAAATATAATAAAGTTATTTTAATGACGGATGCTGATACTGATGGAGCGCATATTCAAATTTTATTATTAACTTTTTTCTTTAGATATATGAAAGATTTAATTTTAAATGGAAAAGTTTATATTGCTCAACCCCCACTTTTTAAACTTTCAAAAAAAACTGGAAATAATAAAAACGTTTATCTTTGATCAGAAGAAGAACTGAAAGAATTTATGACTAAAAACACTGGATATGATATTCAAAGATATAAAGGTCTTGGAGAAATGAATTCAGATCAATTATGGGATACAACAATGAATCCTAAAAATCGTTCTTTAATTAAAATTGGATTAGAAGATATAGCAATAATTGAAAGAAGAGTTTCAACTCTTATGGGAGATAATGTTGAACCGAGAAAAGAATGAATTGATAAAAATGTAGAATTTACAATGGAAGATGATTATGATCTTAATCAATAAAATATAAAAAAAGGAAGAGGAGTTATGAGTAAAAAAGAAAAAGAAAATTTTGAAAATGAAAATGATAAAAATATAGAATTTAAATCACTTGATTATATTATGTCTGATCGTTTTTCAAGATATGCTAAATATATAATTCTTCAAAGAGCTCTTCCTGATATAAGAGATGGTCTTAAACCCGTTCAAAGACGTATTTTATATTCAATGTATGATCTTAATTTAACTCATGATAAAGCTTTTAAAAAATCTGCAAGAGTAGTTGGGGATGTAATTGGTAAATATCACCCTCATGGTGATTCATCTATTTATGAGGCATTAGTTAGAATGGCACAGGATTGAAAAATTAATCTTCCTTTAGTTGAAATGCATGGGAATAAAGGATCGATAGATGATGATCCAGCTGCTGCTATGCGTTATACAGAAACGAGATTAGCTAAAATATCTACAGAAATTTTAGATGAACTTGATAAGAAAATAGTTCCATTTGCACCTAATTTTGATGATACTGAAAAAGAACCAGTCTATCTTCCTTCTTATTTACCTAATTTACTTGTAAATGGAGCAAGAGGAATAGCCGCTGGATATGCGACTGAAATACCTCCTCATAATTTAGGAGAAATTATTGAAGGAGCAATTGCTAAAATAAAAAAACCAGAACTTTCAATTAGTTCTCTTCAAAAATATATAAAGGGTCCTGATTTTCCTACTGGGGGAGTAATTTATAGTAAAAAAGGAATTGATGAATCATTTGAAAGAGGAAATGGAAGAGTTGTTATTTTATCTAAATATAAAATAATTGATACTGAAAAAGAAAAGAAAATAATTATATCCGAAATTCCTTATGGAGTAGTTAAAGCAAAATTAGTTCGCCAAATTGATGAATTAAGAATAAATTCTATTTTAAATGGAATAAATGATGTAAGAGATGAATCAGATCGTCAAGGAATTTCAATAGTAATTGAATTAGATCCTAAATCAAATGCTGAAGCGATCATTTCTTTTTTACTTAAAAAAACTGACCTTCAAGTATTTTATTCTTACAATATGGTTTTAATTCATGAAAATGCCCCTAAACTTTTAGGTATTTCTAAAATGTTAGATTACTACATTTCATTCATTAAAGAACTTAAAACAAAATCAATTAAATACGATCTTAATATAAGTAAAAATAGATTAGAAATTATTGAAGGGTTTATAAAAGTTTCTAAAATAATTGATCAAGTAATAAAAGTTATTAGAGAAACAGATGATTCGAAAGCTGGAGTAATTTTAAATCTAAGAACAAAATTAGATTTTTCAGAAGTTCAAGCCAAAGCAATTGCTGAAATGAGATTATATAGATTAAATAGAACAGATGTTTCTTTATTTTTAAATGAGAAAAAAATGTTAGAAGAAAAAATAACTTTTTGAAATTCTCTTTTAAAAGATGAAGAATTATTTAATCAAAATTTAATTGAACATCTTAAAAAAATTAAAAAAGAATTTGGTGTTGAAAGAAGAAGTAGAATAGTTGAAGAAGAATTCAATTTAAACTTTAAAGTGGAAGAAGTAATTGAAAATGAAGTAATGTATTTATCTCTTTCAAAAGATGGTTATATAAAAAGAGTTTCTAAAAAAAGTTATGAATCAAATGAAATTGGTAATTTTTCTTTAAAAGAAAATGATAAATTAGTTTATTTTGGAAAAGCTGAAACAAAAAACAAATTCATTATTTTTTCAAATAAAGGAAACTATATTTATATTCCGCTTCATAAATTAGAAGAAGTTAAATGAAAAGATTTCGGAATTCATATTTCTGATTTTGCAACATTTGAAAAAAATGAAGAAATTATTGATGCAATTCAAATAGTTGATTTTAATATAAATGCTTATTTAGTTTCAATAACCAAAAATGGAATGGGGAAAAAATCACCAATTTCTCAATTAGAAACAACAAGATCTTCAAAACCACTTACATATATGAAATTAAAAAGTTTATCAGATGAAGTTATTGGTATTAAATTAGTAAATACAATAGATGATATTTTATTAATAACTTCAGATCATAAAGCAATTAAACATAGCAATCATTTTCTTCCTTCGATTTCTTTACGTTCAATAGGGAATACTATGATTAAATTAAGAGGTAACAATATAACTTCTTTTGTTATTGCAAATAATGATGAAGATATTTTTATAATGAATACAAAATTTAAAATTAATGAAATATCTTTTAAAAATCTATTAGTTTCTAATAGAACAAATTTAGGTGTTCAATTAGTTGATCAAAGCCTTAATAGACATAATTTTATTTTAGCTAATAAAGTAGGAAATAAAGAATTTTTATATATGGATAAAGATGGTCTTTTAATTAAAGAGAAATATCCTTTAAATAGAAATAATGCCGAATTAAAAACATCATTTCCTTTAATTAAAAACAACTCAAAATGAATTTTATTTTTAAATGAAAATAAAGTTGAAAATAATGATTATTTCTTAAAAGAAAATAATAATGATGAAGAACAAGAACAAATTGAAGAATCACTTAAAAATGTAAATAAAATTTTTAAAGAAGTTGAAGAAAAAGCAAATAAATTCGATAATGATGAAATTGATAATATTTTAAAAAAATTTAAAATATAATTTAATGAAAGGATATTTTATATGAATAAAAAAACAATAGTAAGCGGAATAACTGCTACAGGAAATTTAACGATAGGAAATTATTTTGGAGCTATAAAAAGTTTTTTAGAATTACAAAAATCAGAAAATTTATTTATTTTTGTAGCTGATTTGCATGCTATAACAATTGATATAAATCCTGATAAATTAAGAGAAAATAAAAAACAAATTTTTTCTTTGCTTTTAGCTTCTGGAATAGATCCTGAAAAAACAACAATTTTTTTTCAATCAGATAATAGCAATCATCTTAAATTAAATTGAATAACAACATGTAATTCAAGTATTGGCGAACTTCAAAGAATGACTCAATTTAAAGATAAATCAGACAATATAAAAGTTATGGAAAATGGAACAATAAATATTCCAACTGGATTATTTGTTTATCCTACATTAATGGCTGCCGATATTATTTTATATAATCCTGATTTAGTTCCTGTGGGAATTGATCAAAAACAACATCTTGAACTTTGTCAAAAAATAGTTCAAAAATTAAATAAAAAATATAATTTTTCTTTTAAAGTTCCTAAGCCATATTTTTCTAAAACCGGGGCAAAGATTATGTCATTATCAAATCCTTCTAAAAAAATGTCAAAATCTGATCCTGATTTAAATGCATCAATTTATTTATTGGATAAAGAAGAAGATGTGGTTAAGAAAATTTCAAAAGCAGTAACTGATAATGAAAATAAAATATATTTTTCAGAAGATAAAAAAGGAATTTCTAATCTTTTAAATATTTATATTTCAAGTAAAGGAATTTCTCAAGAAGAAGCTCTGGAAATTTTTAAAGATAAAGATTATGGATTTTTTAAAAAAGAAGTTGCTAAAGAAGTTAATAAACTATTAAATAGTATTCAAACAAAATACGAATTCTATTATAACCAAATAGATAAATATGCTAAACAAGGAGCTTTAAAAGCTATTGAAGCTACTAATCTTGTTATTGATGATATTTATAAAAAAATCGGTTTTAATTAAAAATATTTATTTATTTTTAAGTAATTTAATAAATGTATCCTGAGGAACTTCTACTTTACCAAAAGCTTTCGCTCTTTTTTTACCTTCTTTTTGTTTTTTAAGTAGTTTTTGTCTTCTTGTAACATCACCACCATATAATTTAGCAGTAACATCTTTACGATAAGCTTTAATAGTTTCTCTAGCGATTATTTTAGCTCCGATAGCTGCTTGAACAGGAACTTCAAAATTATTTCTTGGGATTAATTCTTTTAGTTTTTTAACTAGTTCTCTTGATCTTTCTTCAGCAAAATCTTTATGAATAATTGAACTAAAAGCATCAATTTTTTCTCCATTTAATAATATATCAACTTTTACTAAACTAGCTTTTTCTGGAGGGATAATAGTGTAATCGAATGAAGCATATCCTTTTGAAATTGATTTAAGTTTATCAAAAAAATCAAAAATAATTTCATTTAAAGGCATATCATAAACTAGTTTTCATCTTTTTGAATCAATGCAATCAGCTTTAATATATTTCCCTCTTTTTAATTTACATAATTCCATTATTGAACCGATAAATTCTTGAATTACTAAAATCTCCGCTCTTACAAAAGGTTCTTCTATAAAATCAATAGATGATGTATCAGGAAATTCAGAAGGATTAGAAATAACTAAAACTTCTTTATTTGTTTTATGAACAATAAATTCAACTGATGGAGCTGTAGCTATCAAATCAATATTAAATTCTCTTGATAATCTTTCTTGTAAAATCTCCATATGTAAAAGTCCAAGAAAGCCAATTCTAAAACCATGACCTAGTGCTTTTGAAGATTCTGGTTCATAAGTAATTGATGAATCTGAAAGAGAAATTTTTTCTAAAGAATCTTTTAATAATTCATAATCTTTTCCATCTATTGGATAAAACCCTGTAAAAACAACTGGTTTCATTTTTTTATATCCATCAATTGGAGTATCTGTTGGATTGCTAGATAAAGTTATCGTATCACCTATAGCAACTTGTTTCGCATCTCTTATAGAAGCGGCTATTCAACCAACTTCTCCTGATTCAAGAAAATCTTTTTTAACTTCTTGAGGTTTTTTAATTCCTAGTTCAGTTACATGAAAAACTTTTTCTTTATTAGTTAAAAAAAAGAAATTATCTCCGATTTTAATTTTTCCATTAAAAATTCTTGTAAGAATAATAACTCCTCTAAAAGGATCATAGTATGAATCAAAAACAAGAGCTTTTAAAGGTTTATTATCATCAGCGTCTATTGGAGCGGGAATTTTTTCAATAATTGCATCAAAAACTTTTTCAACATTTAATCCTGTTTTAGCTGAAATTAAAATAGCATCATCAGCGCTTATTCCAATAGTTTCTTCGATTTCTCTTTTTACTTCTTCAACATTTGCTGAAGGAAGATCTATTTTATTAATAACAGGAATTATTTCTAAATTATGATCTAAAGCCATATAAACATTAGCAAGAGTTTGAGCTTCTATTCCTTGAGTTGCATCAATTAATAATAAAACTCCTTCTACAGCCGCTAAACTTCTTGAAACTTCATAAGCAAAATCGACATGACCTGGAGTATCTATTAAATGAAAAATATAATTTTTATACTCTATTTGAGCAGCATTTAATTTTATTGTAATTCCTCTTTCTTTTTCAAGGTCCATTGTATCTAAATGTTGTGCATTTAATTCTCGAGAATTAATAGTATTTGAAATCTCTAAAAGTCTATCTGCTAATGTTGATTTTCCATGATCTATATGAGCAATTATTGCAAAATTTCTTATTTTATTTTTATCCATATTTATATAATTATAAATTAAAAAAAATTAAACAACGTTTTTGCTTTATTTAATTTTATTTTATTATTTTTTTTCCAATAAAATAATCAATAATTTTATTATTATTTTTTAATTTTAAAAAAATTTCTTTTTTCTTTTTTGGTAGTTATTTCATTTGAAGAGGTTGGAGAAAAATTATTTGAATTCTTTTTATAACTATTATCAAAAGAATCAAAATTCATATAACCAAAAAATTCAGTAACATCATTAATTTTTCCTACAACCGTTATTTGGTCATTAATTTTAAGAGTAAGATCAGCTGTAGGTAAGACTGATGGTTCTTTTTTTCTTTTAACTAAAATAACAGTAATCCCTCTATTATTGAATTTAAGTTGTTTTAAAGGAATATCGATTAATTCTTGATTATTTACATATGAAGAACCGATTACAAAATTATCTCCTAATTCATTTAATGAAGAAGAATATTTAAGAAAATTACTATTAGCAGCAATTAAAGCTGTTCTTGTTCCTGATTCAGATTCAGGTCTTATAATAATATTTACTCCAATTTGATGTAAAACTCTGGCATGCCTTTTAGTTTTAGCTCTTGCTATAATTGATTTAATTCCAATTTCTAATAAGGCAGCAATAATTTCAATATTATCACTAACTCCGACTATAACTGTTTCAAATTCTTCGATTCCAATTGATTTTAAAGCTCGAAGATCTGATGCTTCTAAAACAGCTAAAGAATTATATTCTGAATTAATTAAAGAAATAGCTGTTTCATCTTTATCGATTACAAGAACCCTTTTATTTAGTTTATTAAGTTGTTTAACAACTGCTTCTCCGAATGTTCCGGCACCTATTAGGCAAATATCTTTTTTTGACATAATTTCTTATATTATATAATATATAAAATAAATTATAAGAATTAAAGCATAAAAAATAATTATATTTAATCTATTTTTTTTATAAAAATAATTAATTTTGAAATACCTTTAATTTATATATAAAAAGAAAATAAAATATAATTATAAAAGGACAAATATTTATATAAACTAAAGTATAATAATATTTTTAATTAGAAATGAGAAAAATGGATAAACTTAAACATACATTTAATCGCTTTATAAATAGTTTTAAAAAAATATCTAATTTTAAAATAATTTTAATAACTTATTTTTTTGTAGTTATTTTTGCTTCATTAATTTTGTTTTCTCCAATTTCCCAAACAGGAAAAAACCATGTAGATTATATAGATGCTCTTTTTGTAGTTGCTTCTGCTTTTAGTGATACAGGATTAACTACATTACCAACATTTGAAACGTGGTCGATGTTTGGGCAAGCAATTATAGCTATTTTAATTTTAGTTGGAGGAATAGGAATTTTTGCCTTAAAGTATTATTTTATTAACTTCATTCTTAGAAGATCTATGTCTCTTTATTCTAGAATTATTTTAGATAAAGAAAGATCATCAAATAATATAGGAAAAAGTTTATCTACAATAAGATCATCTATTTCTATTATTTTCTTTTTAATTTTGCTTTCATCCTTTATTTTGTCGTTCGTCTTTTATTTTGATAAAGGAACATTCAATATTAGAACTATAGGATCTGAAGAATTCTCTGATCCTTATCATAATGTTTCAGAGTCAATAAGATTTGCTGTTTTTCATTCAATTTCAGCAATTAATAATGCAGGTTTTGATATTATAGGTGGTAAATCACTTATGCCATATTATACTAGTTATACTATTCAAATTATCTTTATTATTCTTTTTGTAATTGGGGGTATTGGATATCCTGTAATTTTTGATTTTTTTGAGTTTTCTAAAAGAAAATTAATTAATAGAAATAAAAAATTTAAATTTAGTTTATTTACAAAATTATCTTGTCTTACGTATTTAATAGTTACAATTATAGGATTATCATTAGCATATATTTTTGAATTAAATTTAATTGATAATTTTTGGAATAATCCTATTTATGGAAGTACATCAGAAAAATTATTTGCCATTTTTTTTAATACTATGTCTACAAGAAATGCAGGTTTTTCTACAGTGGAAATTGGAGATTTATCACCAGGAACTTTAATAGTATTTATTATTATGATGTTTATAGGATCAGCTCCTTCATCAACAGCTGGTGGAATTAGAACAACAACTATAGCTGTTGTTGTTCTTGGAATATGAGCTAAAATTAAAAATACTAATTCTATTAAAATATTTAGTAAAAATATTGGAAAAGAAACAATTGCTAAATCTAATGTAGTCTTTTCAACTTCAATTATTATAGTCTCCATTTCTGTTTTAATTTGTTTATCTTCTTTAACAACTGTAGAAACAAATTCCTTGGGAGTTCGAGATGAACTAGATATAGTTTTTGAAGTTTTTTCCGCCTTTGGAACTACTGGATTATCAACCGGAATAACTAAAGATTTAAATATTATGTCTCAATTAAATTTAATTTTAGTTATGTTTATAGGACAACTAGGAATATCATCATCAATTTTAGTAATTAATGAAAATAATCGAAAAGAAGAATTATTT
Source organism: Metamycoplasmataceae bacterium (assembly GCA_051654605.1). Classification (GTDB taxonomy): domain Bacteria; phylum Bacillota_I; class Bacilli_A; order Mycoplasmatales; family Metamycoplasmataceae; genus UBA710. The sequence continues at coordinate 181,907 of JBOFYJ010000007.1, forward strand.
AATTATGTAAAAGAAGAAATTTTAACTGGATAATTAAAATTTATATTATAATTTTATTACCCATTACATTAAAAAAACAAAGATATTTTTTCATTTTTGAAAAATAATTTTTTTTTAATATATTATTAAAAGTAAATAAAATTATTGTCATTTGATTTATTAGATAAAATTTGAAAGGAAAAGAATGAGACAAACCACAATTCTTAAAAAGGAAGAAATCGATAAGAAATGATATTTTATCGATGCCGAAGGTTTAGTTTTAGGTAGAGTTGCTACTTTAGCTGCAACATATTTAAGAGGAAAAAATAAACCAACATTTACCCCAAATATTGATATGGGAGATAATATTGTTATTATAAATGCTGAGAAAATCATTTTGACAGGAAATAAAGAAAAAGATAAAATTTACTACTCTCACTCATTATACCCTGGAGGTCTTAAAACAACATCTCCTAGTGAATTAAGAAGTAAAAAACCAGTTAGAATTTTAGAAAAAGCGATTAAAGGAATGCTACCTCATAATAAATTAGGTTCAAAACAATATAGAAATCTTTATGTTTATGAAGGACCAGTTCATAATCAAGAAGCACAGAAACCTATGAAATTAGAGGTTAAATAATTATGAAACAAGATATATTAATGTATAGAGGACTTGGAAGAAGAAAATCTTCAACAGCAAGAGTTATATTAAGAAAAGGAACTGGAAAGTTCGTAATAAATAAAAGAGAAGCTAAAGAATATTTAAGATCAGATATTTTTATTAAAGATGCTCTTCAACCAATTGTTATTACAGAGACCACAAATAATTTTGATATTATTGTTAATGTAAGAGGTGGTGGACTTTCAGGACAAGCTGGAGCTATTAGATTAGGTATTGCAAGAGCTTTATTAAATGTTTCAGCAGATTACCGTCCAAAATTAAAAGCAGCTAAAATGCTAACAAGAGATGCAAGAATTAAAGAAAGAAAAAAACCAGGATTGAGAAAAGCAAGAAAAGCACGTCAATTCTCAAAACGTTAATTAAAAGCAAAAGCTTTTTTTATGGGAGCGTAGCTCAGCTGGTTAGAGCACACGACTGATAATCGTGAGGTCGATGGTTCAAGCCCATTCGTTCCCACCATATATAAAGAAAAATATGCCAACATAATTAAAAACTATTTTTTATTAAGAAATAGTTTTTTTTATAATTTCAAAAAGATTAAGATTATCTTTAATGTCTAAAGATAATATATGAGTACCACTTTCAAGAACTAAAATATTATCTTTATATTTTTCAATAATTTTATTATTTCTTAAAATATCATCCATACTTTGAATATAAAGAGTATTTTCTTTTCTTTGTTTTGATTTTAAATACCTTCATGCTTTTTTTAAGCAAAAAAATGAAGCTATAGGTAATTTATTATTTTGCAAACCATCACTTAAACTATTAATTCTTATAATAACAGGATTATTAGTTAATTCATTATTAAATGGTCTTTTTGATCAAGTAGTAATATTTGTTAAAAAAGTAAAAATAACTTTTAAATTATCAATCATTTTTTCTGGCTTTTTGTTTATTTCTTCATTCTTAGTAACAGAATAAGGCATATTTCAACCAACAGCCCCTTTAATAAAAGGATTTGATACATATTTAAGATATAAAAAAACTAATGCAGATCCTCATGATTCACCTAATAAATAAAGATTTTTAATTCCAAATTTATTTATTAAGAAATCAATAATAATTTTTAAATCTTTAATATATCTTTTAGAGAATTTTGATGGTTTATTTTTATTCCTATTTTGTCCTCTCATATCCAAAGAAATTACAAAATAATCATTAAATAAATTTTCTTGGTCAATAGTTCTCATAAATGGTGATCCACTTCCACCTAGTCCGTGAATAAAAAAAATACATTTTTCACTATTAATATTTCCTCTAAAATAAAAAGGAATTTTTTCCTTAAATCCTTTTATTTCAATTCAATTCGGCTTTTTATTCATTTAATCTATTATAACCCTTTTTTAAAAAACCCACTTTTGGTGGGTTTAAATTATTTTATATTATGCTATATGTTAAATCATTTTCTCATTTGTAATTAACATCTTTTAACTTCATTTCTCCCTTTTGTGATTGAAGAGATCTAATTCCACCTATAAGGGTATTAAAAACAGCAATTCCTAATGGAACTAAAGTAGCAATTGCTGCTACAACTCCAGCTCCAGCTACTATTTCTTTTTCTTTTTCATTTGTAAGCTCTTTAAAACCAATTATATTATTATTCATATTTACCTCCTTTCAATTTATATATGTAAAAAAAGATAAAAAAACACTTAAAAAATAAGAAAAAAACTAGTTTTTAAAGACATTAATTTTATTTTTTTAAAAAAATGTTTTAAATTTTAAGTTTGTATTAAAATATTAATAAATAAAAAATAAAAATTAGGAGAAAAAATGAAAAAAATTGCCATTAATGGGTTTGGAAGAATAGGACGTCTTGTTTTTAGACAAATTTTCGAATTAGGATTAGAAAAAGAATTAAAAATAGTTTCTATTAATGATTTAACCAGCGCAAAAACATTAGCACATTTATTAAAATATGATTCAGCACACGGAAGATTTAAAGGGACAGTTGAGGCTAAAGAAACCTCAATAGTAGTAAACGGTGTTGAAATTAAAATTCATGCTGAAAGAGATCCAGAAGCATTACCATGAAAAGAAGAAGGAATCGACGTTGTTGTTGAATCAACAGGATTTTTTACTTCTAGAGAAGGTGCTTCAAAACACTTAAAAGCAGGAGCTAAAAAAGTAGCTATTTCTGCACCAGCTGGGAAAGATATCAAAACTATTGTTTATTCTGTAAATGATAATGAATTATCAAAAAGTGATGATATTATTTCAGGAGCTTCATGTACAACAAACTGTTTAGCACCAATTGCTAAAGCGATTGATGATGTATTTGGAATTGAAGTAGGATTTATGACTACAATTCACTCATATACAGGAGACCAAAGATTAGTTGATGCTCCCCATTCAGATTTAAGAAGAGCAAGAGCAGGAGCTGCTAATATTATTCCTACTTCAACAGGAGCAGCTGCAGCTATTGGATTAGTTATTCCTTCATTAAATGGAAGATTAGATGGAATTGCTATGCGTGTTCCTACTTTAACTGGTTCAGTTGTAGATTTAGTATTTGAAACTAAAAAAGAAGCAACAGTTGATGGAATTAATCAAGCTGTTAAAAAACTAGCTTCAGATTCATTAGAATATAATCCAGATCCAATTGTTTCATCAGATATTATTGGTTCAACAGCGGGAACAATTTTTGATCCTCAATTAACTAAAGTATTAGTTTCACCAGAAGGTAAAAAAATGTTTAAAATTGTTTCATGATATGATAATGAAACTTCATATGTTTCACAATTTGTAAGAACACTTAAAAAATTCGCTAATTTATAAGAATTTTTTAAAAAAAATATATAAAAAAGCCTTTTTGGCTTTTTTAATTTAGATAATATTAATAAAATTATTTTAGAAAAAAATATTTAGTTTATAATTTAAAGAAATTGAATTTAAAATTAATAAGAAAGGAAATATATGGCTATTGTTCCAAAGCGTAAAACGTCTAAACAAAGAAAACATAAAAGAAGAACTCATGACTCATTAACTATTCCTAATTTAGTAGCATGTAAAAATTGTTCAGAGAAAATTCAACAACATAGAGTTTGCCAATTTTGTGGTTTTTATAAAGGAAAAAAAGTAGATGGTTTTTTAGCGAAAAATGACCGTTAAAATTATTTTATAATAAATAAAAACATAAAAAATTAAACTAAAAAAATCATTATTTTTTATAATAATTAATATATTATATATTTACATTTTATAAAATGTAAATATTTTTTTTATTGTTTATTATTTTTATTTTTAAATCTTAGTTCTAAAGGAACACCTTTTAAATTAAATGATTCTCTTAATTTTTTTTCAATATGTCTTTGATATGAGAAATGTAAATATTTAGTATCATTAACGACTAAAAGAAAAGTAGGAATTTTTGTCTCAGGAATTTGCTTAATATATTTAATAAGTAATCTTCTTCCTTTAAGAGAAGGAGCTGGAGTTAGTAATTGCATTTCTAGCATTACTTCATTTAAAAGAGAAGTATTTATTTTTCTTTCAATGTTTTCTTTTGTTTCACAAACTACATCAAGTAATTTATTAACTCTAGTTCCTGTTAAGGCTGAAATATAAATAATTGGTGCTCAAGATAAGAACTTAAATTCTTTTCTTACTTTTTCAGAATATTTATCAATTGTTTTTTCATCCTTTTCAATTAAGTCTCATTTATTAATAGCAATTATTATTGGTTTTTTATATTCCATTGCATAACCAGCTATTCTTGCATCGAAATGAGAAAGTTCTAAAGTACTATCAATTACTAGAATAGTTAAATTAGATTCATCTAAAGAATTGAATGCTCTTAATAGTGCATAATGATCAATTGCTTCATTTAATTTTGATTTACGATTAATTCCAGCTGTATCAATAATTTCAAATTCTTGATTGTGATATTTAAAAATAGAATTAACTGAATCACGAGTTGTTCCAGGAATATTAGATATAATTGAACGATTTTCATTTAATATTTTATTTAATAATGATGATTTTCCGGCATTAGGTTTTCCAATAATAGAAATTTTAAAATTTTTATTTTCTTCTTTTTCATTTTTAACAGGAAAATCTTCTAAAATATCTTCTAGCAATTCTCCAATACCGATATTATGCAGAGCACTTATTTCATATATCTTATCAAAACCTAAAGAATATAAAGAAGAATCAAGATAATTATTATCCTCTAATTTATTAGCAGCTAAAATAACTTTTTTTCCTGCTTTTCTTAATAAATTAAGAACATATATATCTTCATTATCAACTTCTGATCTTCCATCAAGCATAAAAATAACCACATCAGCTTCTTCGATAGCTACTTGAGCTTGTAATCTTATATCTTCTAAAAAAGGTTTATTTTCATAGGTTATTCCACCTGTATCAATAATTATAAAATCTTTATTTAATCAAGAAGATTTTCTATATATTCGATCTCTTGTAACTCCTCTTTGATCATAAACAATCATTTCTCTTTTTCCGATGATTCTATTAAATAATGTTGATTTTCCAACATTAGGTTTTCCTACTAATACTATTTTTTTCATAACTATAACTTTTTCTCGATTTCTTTTATCATTTTTTCTTTTACTTGATCAAAAGTTAAATCTGTTGTATCAATAACTATTGCATCAGATGCTGGAACAAGGGGATTTAATTTTCTATTTTCATCTTCAAAATCTCTTTTTAAAATATTATCAATTGTTTCTTGTTCATTAAAAATAATATTTTTTTCCTTCATTTGCTTAATTCTTCTATTAGCTCTTGCAACAGAATCAGCTATTAAAAAAAACTTTAAATCAGCATTTGGTAAAATAACTGTTCCTATATCTCTTCCTTCTAATATATAACCACCATTTTTAGCAATATCTTGTTGTAATATTAAGCAATAATTACGAACTGATTTATATTTAGCTAGATTAGAAGCTGCTATTGAAATTTCATCATTTCAAAGCTCACTTGAATGATTTTTCCCATTAACTAAAATTTCATCATCACTTAAAACATCTATTTTAAGATTATTAATAGACTTGCTAATAAATTCTTCATTTATATTATTTTCAATTTTTAAATAAAAAAAAGCAATTGCTCTATACATCATTCCTGTATTTAAAAAAACTAAATTAAATTTTTTAGCAAGATCTTTAGATAAAGAAGATTTACCAACACCACTAGGACCATCAATAGCGATATTTATTTTCATTTTTCCTCTTTATAATTAATATTAGAGATTTTAAAATCAGTTGTATCTTCTTTATTATTTTTAAAAAATACATTGTATAAATTATCAAATTGATTTGAAGAAAATTCTACAGTAACTTCTCCCCCTTCTAGTAATTCAACTTTTTCAATTTCTTTAGAAAGAAAATTTATTTTTGATTTAAAATTATCTTTTTCATTTAAGAAAAAATCAAATTTAAATATTTTATTATTTTCAATTTCTTCTATAGATTTTGAAGATAAAATTTTTTTGCTTTTTGAATAAAGCATTTTAAATTTTTCATCAGAATTAAGAATAGAGTCTAAAATGTTTTCTCCTCTTATCATTTCTTCTCTATATTCTTTTCACTTATTAATTCTTAATTCTGTTTTATTTTCCATTATTTATTATTCTCTACAACCTTATTAAAACCATCATTTGTTAAATCATGAACACTAGATAAAATTCTACTAACTTCTCTAATTTCTGATAATGACATTTTAGGAATATAAAAATTAATTATAACTTTTAAATCTCCTACACTTTTTCCGTGAGTAACACCTTTATTTTTAATTGTTATAATATCATTATTTTTATAGGTTGAACTCATTTTAGCTTCTACAATACCATAAGGTGTAGGAACCTTAATTTTATTTTCACAAATAATATCTGAAATTGATATAGGCATGTTTAAGAAAATATTATTATCAACTCTTCTAAAGTATTTATGTTCTTTTACTAAAACTTTTAAATGTAAATCTCCTGAAGGATTTCCATTAAGACCAGGACCACCATAACCTTTTATTATTAATGTTTGTCCAGAAATAATTCCTTGAGGAATTTTTACTTTAAGTTTTGTTTTTTCTGCAACATATGTTTTCCCTTTACAAGTACGACATTTTTTAAGAATTATTTTACCTTCACCGTCACATGATGAACACTCTCTTTCAACTTTTTGTTTACCAAAAAAAGTTGAAATAACTTCTACTTTTTTTCCTTTACCATCACATGATTTACAAAATTGTAAATCATTTTTTGATTCAGCTCCTGATCCATCACAAGTATTACATATTGTAAATTTTTCAAAATCTTCATTTAATTCAAATCCTAAAATTGATTGAATAAATGAAATAGTAATTTTAGATGAATAATCAGCTCCAACTTTTTTTCTTTTTTGGTTAGCTTGGCCTCCACCTCATCCACCGCCAAAAATTTGACTAAAAATTGAATCTACATCTGGTCCAAATCCTCCAAAAGGATTTCCGCCTCCACCAAAATCTGAACCACCAAAACCTGGACCATTATGTCCATATGAATCATATGATTTTCTTTTTTGAGGATTAGATAAAACTTCATAAGCCTCATTTATTTCCTTAAATTTTATATCATTATTATCATTTTTATTTTTATCAGGGTGGTAAATTTTAGCTAATTTTCTATATGCACTTTTTATTTCTTGATCAGAAGCATCTTTTGATAAACCAAGAATTTCATAATAATCTCTTTTGCTTTTACTCATATTTAATATATTAACATAATACAAAGTTTTTTTATATTAATATATAATAATAAATTATGAGAAATTTTACAGAACAAGAACAAGTTAGAAGAAAAAAAGTTGAAGAGTTAAAATCCAATAAAATTTTACCTTGATCAAGGAAAAAAGAAACAAGTTATAAAATTGATAAAATTATAAAAGAATTTAATATTTTTTCAAAACCTGAATTGGAAACAAAGAATTTTGAAATTTCATGTTATGGAAGAATTATGACTCAAAGAGGTCCATTTTTTAAAATTAATCAAGGAGATTATTCAATTCAAATATATGTAAATAATAAAAACGATCAAGACTTATGAAACTTCATGGAAAAGTTAGATATTGGAGATATTATTTGAGTTAGAGGTTTTGTTATGAAAACTATGACTGATGAAATAGCTATAAAAGCTGTTGAAGTTTCATTATTTTCAAAAGCTTTAAAAATCTTACCAGAAAAATATCATGGTCTTAAAGATGTTGAAGAAAGATATAGAAATCGTTATGTTGATTTAATTGTTAATAAAGACGTAAGAGAAATATTTAAATTAAGAACAAAAATTATAAAAATAGTTAGAGAATTTTTTGATGAAAAAGATTATTTAGAAGTTGATACACCAATTTTATCTCCTATTCTTTCAGGAGCTTCTGCAAAACCTTTTACAACATTTCATAATGCTTTAAGTTCAAATTTTTATTTAAGAATAGCTACTGAATTACCACTTAAAAAATTAATCGTAGGTGGTTTTGAAAAAGTTTATGAAATAGGAAGACTTTTTAGAAATGAAGGAATAGATACAACTCATAATCCTGAATTTACTTCCATTGAATTTTATGAAGCAAATACTGATGTTTGAGACATGATGAACTATACAGAACAAGTTTTTAAAACAATAGCAAAAAAACTTAATTTATCTACTATCGAACAAAAAGGAAATATTATTAATATTGAAAATGATTTTAAGAAACTAGAAATGTCCGATGCTATTTCAGAAAAATTAGGTTGAAATGTAAAAGAAGCAAGTTTTGAAAAATTAGCTGAAGAAGCTAAAAAAAGAAAATATAAAATCGAACCATATTTTAAAAAAGGACATTTAATTAATTTATTTTTTGAAGAACTAATTGAACCTGAATTAATTCAACCAACATTTATTTATGGTCATCCAATAGAAATTTCTCCATTCGCTAATAAATATGTTGATAATGAAATGTTTACAGAAAGAGCTGAATTATTTATCGGTGGTAAAGAATATGCAAATATGTTTTCTGAATTATCAGATCCAATAGATCAATTAGAAAGATTTGAAGATCAATTAAAAGAAAGAGAAAGTGGAAATGATGAAGCTAATGAAATTGATTGAGATTTTGTTAATGCTCTTGAATATGGAATGCCTCCAACAGGTGGTTGTGGAATCGGAATAGATAGATTAGTTATGTTATTTACAAAACAAGTTTCTATTCGTGAAGTTCTTTTATTTCCTCATCTAAAAGATAAACAAGGACCTAATAATGAATAATAAATTATTATTTGTTTTTGATTTAGATGGAATTATAATAGATGATGAAAAAAATATTAAGCCCGATATTTTTGAAAAAATAATTGAAGCAAGTAAAAAAGGAAATATTATTGCTGTTTTTTCAAGAAATAGTCATATTGAATTTGCAGAAATTTTAGATATATTAAAAAAATATATAACATATTTTGTTGGTTTAAATGGTTCTATTATTATAAATCTTAAAACTGATACAAAAATAAGAACATGAAAAACTCTTGATTATTCATTTATAAAATTAATTTTAAATGATGTAAAAGAATTAAAAGGTTTTTGTCAAATAATGACATCTAATGAAGTTTATACTAATCATTATCAACTTTATTCAAATAATTTCCTTTCTTCAAAAATGAATAGTAATAGCGATGAAAAAGAACAATCAAATTTTAATTTTTTAGATATTTATAAAAATCCTAATCTTCTAGTTTTACAAATTTCAATTAAATTACCAGAAGAAAAAGACAAAATTTTCAAAGAATTTATTGATAATTATTATGGTTCTGGTTATTCATGTATTTTTGCAGAAAATAAATTTATTGATATTAATACAAAAGGAGTTTCGAAATACAATTCTCTTTTAAAAATTATTAAATTAGAAAATATAAATATTAGAAATATATTTATATTTGTTAATTCAGAATCATCTTTAAAAATTGTAGAAACATTCCCTAATTCATTTGTAGTTGATAATAATTTAGTAACTAAAAACATTTCTAATATAAAAAGCAAATTAATTCAAAAAGACGATAATGAAACTATTTGTTTTGAAATAACATCAATTCTTGAAACTAACTAAAAATTTTTAAAATATTTAATAAATAGAAAGCAATTTTTATTATTTTTATTTATATTTTTATTACTTTTTTACATATATAGATGTTAAAGAGGTAATGAATGAAAATAAGACTCCAAAATGATTCCTTTGATTGTGGTTTAGTAATAATTCAAACAATGTATAAATATTTTTATAATATTTGATTAAATATTAATTCTTTAAAACAAGAAATATTTTATAAAGAAACTGGAATTAGTATTGAGGAATTAAGGATATATTCCAAAAAATATGATATGCAAATTCAAGCTTATGAAGGTGATTTTGAATCCTTTAAAGAAATTAAAAAATCAGAACCATTCGTTTGTCTTATAAAAAAAGATAATTATAAACACTTCGTAATTGTAGAAAAAATAATTAAAAATAAAATTATTATTTTAGATCCAGCTGAAGGAAAAAAAGTTTTATCTGATATTGAATTTAAGAAAGTCTATGATGAAGTAGTTATTTTTTTTAATAAAACAGTTTTTAAAAAAGAAAATATTTCTAAAGATATCTTTCAAGAACTTTCCTCCTGACCGATTATAATTTCAATCACAATTTCTTTGTTTATTATTGTTCTTTCTTTTATCTCAACTTTTTATTTTAAAATAATTCTAGATAATATAATTCCCTTGCAACAAAGGAGTCTCCTTCTTTATATAACTATTTCTTTTATTTTTATATTTTTTTTAAAAACAATAATTAATTATTTCAAAAAAATTTTAATAAAGAAAATTGAAATAAATATTTTAGAAAAATATATAGATCAGTATTATTACATTTTATTTTCAGCTCCCTATTTAAGTGTAAATAAAATAACAAAAGCTTCTTTAATTTCTAAATTTAATTTAATAACATCGATATCAACATATAAAGCTAATTTTTTAAATACTATTTTTGTAGAAGCCATAACTTTTATAGCATCATTTATTTTCCTTTTAAATATTAATATTACTATTTTAATTTTTATGCTTTTATTTTCATGTATCGTAATAATTATTTATTTTTTATTAAGCAAGAAAAATAAAATTAATTATAAATATTTTTATCAAACAGCACTTAATTTAAATGAAAACAATCTTGAGTTAATTAATTCTTTATCACAGTCAAAATTTAAAAAAAGAGATTGATTTATAATTAAAACAGAAAATAATAAAAAAGCTTTTTTAACTAAATTTTATTCTTTTTTTAAGTATGAAATTTTTCTTAATTTCATTAATGAAATATTCCAAGGAATTATTCCTATTTTAATTATTTATATTTGCACTACAAAAATATTTTCTGATGAAATTACAATTGGCGAAATGATCGTAATTATGGGAGTTTTTAATTTCTTAATTTCTCCTCTTGAAAAATTTGTTTTCTTAGTTAGTGAATTTCCTTTATTTCAAGAAAATAGACAGAATCTTGATGCTGTTTTAACTATAGAAATTCCTGATGAAGGAAATTTAAAAATAGATAAAATAAATAAAATAGAACTTGAAAGACTTTCATATTCTTTTGAAAGAGGGAAGGACCTATTTTATATAAATAATTTAGTAATTGATAAAAGTTATAAAATTACTGGAAAAAACGGTTGTGGTAAGTCAACATTTTTAAAAGTTATTTCTTCTTTATTTAATTATAAAGGACGTTTATTAATAAATGAAATCGATTTAAATAATATTAATAAAAAAGAGTATCGAGAAAAAGTATTTTTTATTGATTCAAATACTTTTTTACCTTCTTCAACAATTGTTGAATTTTTAACAAATAATGATGAACAAAATTTTAAACTTTTGACAAGATCAATACAAGAAACAAAACTTCAAAATATTTTAAATAATTTAAATTTAGATCTTTCTTATTTAATATTATCAGGAGGAGAAAATTTATCATTTGGTCAAAAGCAAATAATTATGCTTTTACCTCTTTTAATATATGACTATGATTTAATAATTCTAGATGAAGCTTTTGAAAATATTGATGATGTAAATTTTGAAATATTAAAAAAAGAAATTAATCAAAGATTTTCTGAAAAGATAATTATTGAAATTTCTCATCGAAATAAATATATTTCAGAAGGAGAGGTGATCAATTTTGAAAAATATAATTAACTTTAAACCATGAACTATAATAATAACAATATTAATTATTATTTTTATAGCAGTAGCTGCTTATTTTATTTTGAATATAAACTTAGAAAAACAAATTGAAGGAATCTTAGAAATTGATGAAGAAAAAAATATAAAAATTTTCTTCGATAAAATTAATTATTATGATTTAAAAAAAATTAGTAAACTTTCTTTTTTTATTGATGGCAAAAAATATTTTAATAATAACTTTAAAATTGAATTTGATAAAAATGATAATGTTTATTATTTTATTTTTAATAATGCAAATATCGAAAATTTATTTGAGGAAAATAGTAAAATAAATGTTCTTATAAATGGAGATACTAAAAAATTATTCCAAATTATCTTAAATATAAAATAATTTTTTAACTTTAAATTATAATAAAGAGACTATGAAAAAAATAAATAAAATAACTCCATTAAATGAAGATTTTGCAAAATGATATACAGATGTAATTGTTAATGGTTCATTAATTGAATATGGTCCAGTAAAAGGAACCATTATTTTTAGACCTAATTCTTATGAAATTTGAGAAAATATTCAAATGCATTTTAATACAATTTTAAAAAAACATAATGTAAGAAATGTTTATTTACCAATGTTAATTCCAGCAAAACTATTTCAAAAAGAAAAAGATCATGTTCAAGGATTTGCTCCAGAATTAGCTACAATTACAAAAGTTGGTGAAAAAAAATTAAGTGAAGATATTTTTATAAGACCTACATCAGAGGTTATTTTTGCAACATATTTTAAAAAAATAATTGAATCATACAAAGATTTACCAATTTTAAATAATCAATGAGTTAATGTAATTAGATGAGAAAAAACAACTAATCCTTTTTTAAGAAATTCTGAATTTTTATGACAAGAAGGCCACACATGTCATTCTAGTCAAGAAGAAGCTATGGAATTAACTAAAATAATGATTAATGAATATCGAGACCTTTTAAAAAATATTTTAGCAATAGATGTAATTGTAGGTCCTAAAACAGAATCAGAAAAATTTTCTGGTGCAGAAACAACTTTAACAATTGAAGCAATGATGAAAGATGGGAAGGCTCTTCAGTGTGGTACTTCTCATTATTTTGGACAAAACTTTTCAAAAATTTATGATATTTCATTTAAAGATAATGATAATGAAACTAAATTTGTTTATCAAACATCATGAGGAATTTCGACTAGATTATTAGGAGCTATAATTATGAATCATGGAGATGATCATGGAATTATTATTCCTCCAAAAGTAGCGCCAGTTCAAGTTGATATTTTACCCCTATATACTAAAGATGACAATTTTAATATTGAACTTGAAAATGAAATTAATAAAATCAGCAAAACTCTTGCATCTTTTAGAATTAGAATTGATAAATCAGATAAATCATTAGGATTTAAAGCGGCTCAAAGTGAAATTGAAGGTGTGCCATTAAGAATTGAAATCGGGAAAAGAGATTTAGAGCAAGGTAAAATAACAATTGTAAGAAGAGATACTCTTGAAAAAAAACAAATCGATATTAATGATGATTTAGTAAGCATTATAAATAATGAATTAGAAAATTTACATAATACTCTTTATTTAAATTCTCAAAAAAGAATTAAAGAAAATACTCAAGAAGCACTTAATTATGAAGATTTTAAAGCATTAATTAAAGAGAAAAAATTTGTTAAGATTTTTTTAGAAGATAATTTATCTTTTGAAGAAAAAATAAAAACAGAAACTGGAGCTACCCCTAGAGTTATTCAAGATAACGGAAAAGGTAAATGTATTTTTTCTTCTAAAGAAACAAAAAGATGTGTTATTTTTGCAAGAGCATATTAATTAATTCCATATTTTAGAAATATTACATAATCTTTTAGAATCATAATCATTTTTTAGAGCAGATTTAATAGCATTTTTATTTCCAAGGATTAAAAGTTTTTTCTTTGCTCTAGTAACTCCTGTATATAATATTTTTTTTGAATTTATAAAATTATGGCTAGAACTTACAACCATAATAATATTATTACATTCACTTCCTTGGAATTTGTGAATAGAAATAGCATATGCTAAATTAGTTGATGATAGAAATAATGTTTTAGAATATTTAATTTCTTTTTTTCCTTCAAATTCAATTACAATTTCCTTAATTTCATCATTTTCATAAATTACATTTTTTACTATTCCAATTTCACCATTATAAACACCAAGTTCATTATCATTATTTATTTGAATAAATTTATCATTTATATAAACTTTTTTATTTCCATTTTTATCTAAATCATGTGCTGTTTGTTTATTTTTTTTAGCAAAAAATTCTTGTATTTTTTCATTAAGATTATCGATACCTACATTTCCTATATATGATGAACAAAGAATTTGTCATTCCATTAAATCATTAGACATTATTTTTAATATTTGCTTATCTTTTAAAATGAAACTTACTATTTTATCATCATTTAATTCTTCCAAAATAAAATCAGTATCATCAAATATTGGTTCTTCTCCTTGATTTATTAAAATAGCATTATTAATTATTTTTGAAAACTCATGCTGTCGGTAATTTTTATTAAGTAAAAAAGTTTTAATTTTATTAGAATTAATAAAGTCATTTAATAAATATCCAGCTCCGATAGAAGGAAGTTGATCTTTATCACCTATAATAACTAGTTTTTCAAGTAATGGCACTCCTTCTAATAAAGAATGAAATAAATTTATATTAACCATTGAAAACTCATCTATTATTATTATCTTTTCTTTACTAGAATTATTTTTATTTATTCTGAAAAATTTTCCATCATTTGACATTTCTAAAAAAGAATGGATAGTACTTGCATGCTCTCCTGTTTTTTTATTTAATTGATAGGCTGCTTTTCCGGTTGGAGCTAAAAGAGCAAAACTTTTATTTTCTTGTCTTAAATTTTTACATATTTCATTAACTAATGTAGTTTTTCCAGTTCCCGGAGGACCACTTATAATTGTTATATTTTCTTTTAAGGAATGAATTATTGCTTCTTTTTGTGCTTCATCAATAAAACTTGAAAAAAATAAATCTTTTAAATTTAATTTTTTATTTTTCTTATTTTTAATTTCTTCTAATTTTTGAATTATATATTTTTCTTTTGTTAAAAAAATTACAGGAGTAATATATTTATTATTCGGTTTAATAATTAACTTCTTTTCCTCAAGAATTTTCATTGATTCATCAAATTCTTCAATTGTTATATCTTCTTCTAATTTTAGTTCTTCATAAATTGAAGAAATAGAAATTATAGTTGATCCATTTTGATTAACTATATTTAAAATTATTCAATATAAAAGATTAATTAATCTCAATTTATAATTTACTTTATTTTCAAAGCAATTAGCCATATTATCAATATCATGAAAATTAACATTTTCTACATGATAAATTAATTCATAGGGATTAGTTTCAATAATTTCTCTTAATATATTTTCATTAGGAATTTCATCAAAAAGAAAAAAAAGAAATTTTGTTGTAATAGAATTCCTCTGAAAAAGAAAATATAATTCAATAAAATACTTTTTTTCTTCTAGTATTTGCACAAATGAGTTAAATTTTTGTTCACTTAAAGCACTTTTTATTTTTTCATTATTTTCAATATTATTATTAAAAAAATCTTTCTCTTCCAAAACAGGAAATTTTTTAACCTCATTTAAGGTAAGAAATTTAAAAAATTTAGTTTTTAATAATGATTTAATAATAAAATCATCTTCTACTTTTATTTCATTATAACTAACCAATTCATAGCTATTTTCATAATTCGATTTTTCTTTTTTAACAACTTCTACAAGAAATTCTTTTTTAATAGGTATTTTTTTACTAGAAATAATAGAAATACTTGAATATTTCTTAAGTTCTAATTTATCGAACTCATTTTCATCAGTTTTTGTCTTACTTGGGTAAAATGAATAAATGAAAAAATTATTATTATTAGACGAAAAAATTAGTCTAAAAAATGTTCCTGTTAAAATTATTGTTTTCATAAAAAAATTATATATTTTAATTTTTTTAAATTTTATTTATAATTTATAAAATATATGAAGACTATAGCTATAAAAGAAAAAATTTTAAGGTTTTTCCCTAAGAACAAAACTAAGTGAAAAGAATATACTTTTACAACAATTCCTGTTATTATGGCAGCGCTTATTTTTTCTCTTAATGGAGTAGTTGATAATTTTATGTCAGTTAGTATAGAAGGAGGAGTTGTAGCTCTTACATATGCTAATACTTGAACAAATATTGTTATGGGAATAATTTCAATGACAACAATAATTGGTTCAGCTTTATTTGGGCAATATTTTGGTTCCCAAGATAAACAAAATATTAGGTTTGTTCTTAGAGCAAGAATGTTATTTGCCATAGTTATTTCGATTTTATTTGCAATTCCAGCTTTTATTACTCCAGATGGAATGATAGATATTTCTTCTGGATTCAATGCAGATCTTGATGTTAGACATGAAGCATCGCTTTATCTTAGGTTAATTGCCTTAACATGAATTATTGGAGCATGAGGATTTACATCAGCTATGATAATGAGAGAAGCAGGTAATTTAAATCCTGCTTTAATTTCATCAGTTATTTCATTAGTATCGAATATTATTTTAAATTCAATTTTTATTTTTTGATTAAAGAGCCCAATTTGAATGCTAGCCGTTTCTACAATTATTTCCCAAACTCTTTTAGTTATTTATAATGTTTTATATGTTTATTTTAAAAATAAAATATTAATCATTAATCCTTTATTAATTTTTAATATTGATTCTAAAATATTTAAACAATTTTTAAAAAGAATTCCTTCATTTTTATTATTATCAGTTGGAGCAGCTTTAGTTAATATAAGATATATCTTCTGAAATATGGCATATGGTCCAGGTTCAGTCGGTCCTGAAGCATATCATTTATCAGCTGCAGCTTTTTTAGGTATTGCTAGTGCTCTATTTAATGTTTTTTGGTCCGGTTTTGAATCAATAAGTACTAATACGACGATTTTTGTAGCAAGAAAACTGGGAAAAAACCAAGTTCAAGAAGGAATTGAGAATGCCAACGAACTAGTTGGATTCCATTTAATAATGGCTTTAATTTTTGGCTCTCTTTTATTAATGGTTAGTTTTATAGTGCCATATATGGATTTTCTTGCTGAAGGGTATAAATTAGAACTTGAACATCTAGAACAAGAAACAGGAAAACCTATTGATATTCCAGCAGCTGTTCAATATTATCTTGAAAATTTAAAATTAACTATTATTCCTCTTTCATATAATATGCTTATTTGAGCTTGATTTATAACAAGAGAAAGATCAATCGCTTCTGGAGGAAGAACTAATTTAGTTTCTTCAATTAATGTTTTTTTAAATATTCTTCAAATTACTTGATTAATAATTTTAACTTTAGTTATTGTTTTAAATTTAGGAATTAAAATTCACTTTACAACAGCATATTTACTTTTCTTTCTTTTTGATTTCACTAAACTTATTGTTTATGAAATAGCATTTTGAAAAATAAGATGAGCAAGAGATATTACATTTGAATCAAAAAAAGAAATTTAATTTTTGCTTTACTTATTTAATATATAATTAGTAAAATTTTATTAAAGGGGTTATGTGAATAAAATAATTATTATAGCTGGTCCAAGCGGGGTTGGCAAAGGAACAATTGAAAAAGAGCTTTTTAAAATTAAAGAGCTTAATTTAATTTTTTCTGTTTCAGCTACTACAAGAGATAAAAGAGATGGCGAAAAAGAAGGGGAATCATATTATTTTATAACTAAAGAAAAATTTAATGAAAAAATAAAAAATAATGAATTTCTTGAATGGTCAATGCACCTTAATAATTTTTATGGAACATTAATAAAAGAAGTTGAAACAAAACTTGAAAAAGGTTTTAATGTTCTTGTAGAAGTTGATACAATAGGTGCTATTAACATAATTAATAAATATAAAGAAATGAATCAAGAAGACCAATTAATTACTATTTTTATAGAACCTCCTTCATTAAAAGAACTAGAGAAAAGAATTAGAAATAGAAATACTGAATTAGATGATCAAATAAAAATAAGGTTAGAAAAAGCTAAAATAGAAATAGAAGAAAGAAATAATTTTAGTTATTGTATAATTAATAAAACAATTGAAAATTCAGTAAAAATGATTTATGATTTAATAATAAGAGAAATGAGGAAATAATAATGAAATATATAATTAATACTAATGTAGGAGTGGTAAGAGAAGAAAACCAAGATAGAGCAGATGTAATTGAAAATGATAATATAGTTATCGCTATTCTTTGTGATGGAATGGGCGGTCATTTTGGTGGTTCATTAGCTTCTTCAATAACCATTAATACTTTTAAGGATGAAATTCATAAAGCTCCAAATAATAAAAACGAAATTTCTGAATGAGTTAAAACAACTATTAAAAAAGCTAAGGAAAATATGATTTATGAAGCTGGTGAAGATAGTAGTAAAAAAGATATGGGAACAACCTTAACAACAGCAATTATTTTTAAAAAATCAAAAGAAATTGTTATTTTCAATATTGGAGATTCAAGAACTTATATTTATGATGGACTTCTTTATCAAATTACAAGAGATCATAATTTAATGAATTATTATATTGATAAAGAAGGAATGTCTGAATTCGAAGCTTCAAAAATTCCTGGAGCTTCTGCTTTAACTTCTGCTTTAGGACCTACAAAAAAAACAAATATTGAAGCATTTACAATTGATAATGATTTTTCTTCAAATGCTGAAAGAAAAATTATTTTGGTTCTTACATCAGATGGTATTCATGATTATATTTCAAAACCAAAATTTGAAATGATTTTATCTGATATTAATACATTACAAATTAAATCAGAGGAACTAATAGGATCAGCTATAAAAGGCGGATCTACAGATAATTTAACAGTTATTCTATTGGAGGTTGAATAATGAGTAATGATTTTAATATATCAACTAAATTACCTAAAAAATATAAAATTATTCGTGAGATAGGATCTGGTGGAATGGCTAGAGTTTTTTTAGCTGAAGATCAATCAAATGATAATAAATTAGTCGCTATTAAAACTCTTTTAAATAATGCAAAAACTGTTTCAACTAATAAATCAAGATTTAAAGAAGAAATGAGATTAGCAGAAAATATAAAATCACCATATGTTGTTAGATTTTATGAAGGATGTTATGATAAAGAATCTCAATATATTGTAATGGAATATGTTGATGGAAAAATTTTAAAAGATTATATTGAAGAAAGAGGAAGACTAACTGTTGAAGAAGCAGTTGATTTTGGAATTCAATTAGCAAAAGGATTTGCCTCAATCCATGCTCAAGATATTATCCATAGAGATTTAAAAACTTCAAATATTATGGTTACTAGTTTAGGAGAAATTAAAATTATCGATTTTGGGATTGCAATTGCTCCTGATTCAGCTCGTTATACAGCAACTAATAAAGTAATCGGTTCAGTTCACTATATGGCTCCTGAAATTATTAATCAAGAAGAACCATCAGAAAAATCTGATATTTATGCTTTAGGAATCGTTTTATATGAAATGTTAATTGGTGAACCTCCTTTTAGTGGTAAAGATCCTTTAGATACAGCTTTAAAACACCGTGATGAAAAAATGAAACCTGTTAATGAAATTTATCATGATATTCCTCAAGCTGTAGCAAACGTTGTTCTTAAAGCAACAGCTAAAAATAAAAATGATCGATATGAATCAATGAGAAAACTTTCATCAGCTTTATCGGCTAGTTTAAAACAAGAAAAAATAATGACAAAAAAAATTACTTTAAGTGATGATAATAATAAACCTAAAAAAACATTTCTTGAAATTATTAATTCAAAACTTTTTCTTTATGTAACTATTGCTTCTTTTGCAATTGTGGTTTTTATTATAATAATTCTTTTAAGTGTTTTCCTTTCAAAGTAAATTAAGATAAAATGGAAGATTTAAAAAAAGGTTTAATAGTAAAAATAATAGCGGGATATTATGATATTTTATCTGGTGATCAAATTTGAAGAACAAGAGGTTCAGGTAATTTAAGAAATAATGAAATTTCTCCCTTAGTTGGTGATATTGCTTTATTTCGTCAGGAAGGTCAATTAATTGAAATTGAACCAAGAAAAAATTGTTTAATAAGACCTAAAGTAGCTAATATTGATAATGTTATTTTTGTAGCTTCTTTAAAAGAACCGAAATTTTCTTCTTTTTATTTAGATAAATTTTTAATGACTGTCGAAATTCAAAAAATAAATTGTGTAATAGTTTTTTCGAAAAAAGATCTTGAAACAGATTGAAGCACTTATTTCGATTATAAAAAAGAAGGGTATGACTGTTTTATAATTGATAATAATATTTTTGATCAAGAAATGAATAATTTAAAAAAATTTATTCAAAAAGGATTAAATGTTTTTACTGGATATTCAGGTGTTGGAAAAACAACACTATTAAATAATATTTTTTCTTTAGATAATAAAACTCAAAATATTTCAGCATCTTCTAAAAGAGGTATTCATACTACAAGAGTAGTTGAGATATTTATAAGAGATAATATTAAAATTGTAGATACACCTGGTTTTTCTTCTTTATCTTTAGAACTTGATCAAGAACAAGCAGCTAAAGCATTTAAATCTTTTGCTTTATATACGGATAAATGTAAATTCAAAAACTGCCTTCATAAATCAGAAATTGATTGCGAAATCAAAAAACAAGTTGAAAAAGGCCAAATTGGAGAATGAAGATATAAAAATTACCTTAAAATACTTCATGAAATAATTTTAAAAAAAGAAAATAATTTCTAAAAAAGGCTTTTTGCTTTTCCTAAATATTTTTTTGTTTATATATTTTAAAAATATATATAATTTATTTTAAGGATTTATGCCTTGACTATTATTAAATATTAATAGTCCTAAAAACTAGACCATAAGGAGGTCAACATGTCAAAATATGAAATTATGTTGATTCTAGATCCTAATTCAAAAATTGAAGTAGCTAAAACATTAGTTAGCTCTAGCTTCAAAAATAAGCCAACCGAAATAAAAGAGTTGGATAATATTGAATTAGCATATGAAATCAATAAATCAAAAAATGGAAAATATATCTTAATCTTAATTGAAGCAACAGGTGAAGAAGTTAATGAATTTAGAAGAAAAGCAAATATCTCAAAAGAAATTTGAAGATTTTTATTAATTAACTTAAGTACTGAAAAAGGATTAAACAGAAAAGCTAATCCAAAAAGAGTAAAACCAGCATTTTCAAAATTTAGAAACCAAAATAGTGAAGAAAAAACTGATTTTGTTAAAAAACCATACCAACCAAAAGAAAGTGTAAATGAATAAAGTCCTTTTAATTGGAAGATTAGTTACTAATCCACAAATGTTTGATTCAAAAAATTTAACTAAATATTTAAGAGTTAGATTAGCTGTTACAAAGGAAAATAATCGTGAGGAATCAGATTTTGTTCCTTTAATTGCTTTTGGCAATACAGCAACATTTATAAGTAATTATTTTAATAAAGGTGATTTAGTTTCTATAGAAGGAAGCTTAAGTACTTCTAATTATAAAAATGATAAACAAGAAATAGTTGAATCTATTTCTGTAATCATTCAAAACATAAGATCTCTTGAACCAAAAAACATAGTTGAACAAAGAAAAAATAAAAATACTTCTGAGTTTAATTATAATGAGCACGATAAACTAAATACAACAACAACCAAGTCAAATGGAGTTTATAAAGAAAACAATCCTACTTTTAAAGAAGAGGATGAAGATGATGATCTTCCATGAGAAATCGAATTATAAAATATAAGGAGCAAAAAATATGCAAAAAAAATATCCATCAAAAGATAAATTTAAAAAATTTAAAAAAAGACCATGTTCATTTTGTTTAGAAAAAATGGAATACATTGATTATAAAAATGTTGAATTAATTAAAAAATATATTAATTCTCATTCAAAAATTCTTTCATCAAAAATAACAGGAACATGTGCAAGACACCAAAGATTATTATCAACCTCAATTAAAAGAGCAAGATTTTTAGCATTTATTCCTTTTGTTTCTGAAAGAATTAGAAAATAAAATGTTAAAAAGAATAATTACCTACAAGCCAGGAGAGCACCCCACTCCTATGCTTGCATATTACACTGATAAAAATGAAGTATTTTTTTCAGAGGAAAAGGAATTAATCTATGGTTCCTATACAAATGATTATGATCATTATTGAAATATAGGAGCCTATATCATTATTGATAAAGAAAATAAAACTATAATAGCTTATGCAATAGCTAATTTTCCTAATTTAATTTATTTATTAAGAACAATTCATTTAGAATTAAGTTTTAAATTTGATTCTCAATTTTTAGATTTATATCAAAAAAATCTAAATAATTTAAGAAATGAATTTGTAATAGAATAAAGATAATTTTAAAATAATAAAATAAATTTAATGACTAAAACATTAAATTTTTTTATTTTCTGTTAGTTTATTATTAAACTAGAGTAAATATAAAATATTAATTTTATAAATAAGTAATATAATAAAATTTGTGAATTATGATGCAATAGTAGTAGGTGGCGGACATGCCGGAATAGAAGCAGCTTTTATTTTAGCAAAGCAAGGTTTTTTAGTCGCTTTAATTACTCTTAATAAAAATAAATTAGCAATGATGCCATGCAATCCTTCAATAGGTGGTCCTGCTAAAGGAATCATAACAAGAGAAATAGATGCTCTTGGTGGAGTTCAAGCTATTTTTGCAGATAAAGCAATGATCCAAATAAAAATGCTTAACAATTCGAAAGGACCAGCCGTAAGAGCGATAAGAGCTCAAATTGATAAAGACGAGTATTCTAAAGAAATTTTAAAAGAAATTGAAAAATATGACAATATTAAAATTATTGAAACCGTAATAGAAGATTTAATTTTAGATAAAAATAAAATAATTGGTGTTCGAGATATAAATGAAATTTCTTATTTTGCAAATGTTGTTGTTTTAACAACAGGAACATATATGAATTCCAAAATATTAAGAGGTTCAGAAGTTACTGAATCAGGACCAAGCAATGAAAAAACAACTAAAAATCTTTCAAAGAATTTAGAAAAATATGGTCATAAATTAATCAGATTAAAAACCGGAACTCCAGCTCGTGTTTATACTGATTCTATTGATTTTTCTCAAGCTGAAGAAGAAGTATTAGAAGATCAAGATATTACTTTTTCTTTCAAAAATAAAGAACATTTAAAACAACAAATTCATTGTTGGCTTACATATACAAATGAAAAAACTCATGAAATAATTTTAAAAAATTTAGATAAGTCTTCGATGTATTCTGGACTTATCGATGGAATAGGTCCACGTTATTGTCCAAGCATCGAAGATAAAGTTGTTCGTTTCAAAGATAAACAAAGACATCAAATATTTCTAGAACCAGAAACTTCTAAAGGAGATATCTTTTATTTAAATGGACTTTCAACTTCAATGCCAATCGATGTTCAAGAGCAATTTTTAAAAACAATTCCTGCTCTTAAAAATGCTCGAATCCAATATTGAGGTTATGCAATTGAATATGATGCTGTTAATTCATTACAAATTAAAAAGAGTTTAGAATCAAAAGTAATTAGTAATTTATTTTTAGCCGGACAAATAAATGGAACAAGTGGTTATGAAGAAGCAGCTGGTCAAGGATTAATGGCAGGAATAAATGCCGGACAACTTCTTAAAAATGAAGAACCTATTTTTTTAGATAGATCAGATTCTTATATTGGAGTTTTAATTGATGATCTTACTATCAAAGGAACAAATGAACCTTATAGAATGTTAACTTCAAGAGCAGAGTTTAGATTATTATTAAGACATGATAATGCTGATATAAGACTTGCTAAATATGGTCTTAAAGCTGGAACTATTTCTGAAAAAGAATATCAAGATGTTACTGATAAATATAATTTAATCGATAATAAAGCAGAAGAACTTAAAAAAATTTTTTTAAGTTCAAATGATCCTCTTGCTAAAAAATATAATATAAATAATGGACAAGATATTTATTCTCTTATTGCAAGACCAGAAATTGACTTTAATGATTTTATTTCTTCTTTTTTATATAAAGAAGAACTTTATATAAAAATAAAATTAGAAGGCTATATTAAAAAACAAAAAGAACAAGCTAAGAAAATGCTAAAATTAGAACATCTTTTTTTACCTAAAGATATTGATTATAGCTTAATTCATAATCTGGCAAATGAAGCAAGAGAAAAACTAAGTAAAATTAGACCAAATACAATTGGTGAAGCAAGTAGAATACCTGGAATTAATCCAGCTGATATTGAAATGCTTATTTATTATATTAATGTTCTTATTAAAAGAAATTAAATCTTAAATTTAATTAATCTTGAATTTTAAATTAATTCTTTTTTTAACATTTTTTAAAACAATTCCCTCAGTCAAAAAGTTATTAATATATATTATAAAAAAAAAAAAAAGATTAAATTAAAGTTTTCTAAAATAAAAAAATACTTATTTTATTAGTAAAAATTATTATAAATTTTATATAATAGTATTAATATTTTTTTGTAATTTTTTTAAAGACACAAATAACCTTTTAGCTATATATATATATATATATTATATAATTTAATAGTGTGATTTAAAAATTGCTATTATAATTATAAAGTTATAAAAGAAAGAAAGGTTCTAAAAATGAACAATAAATTACTAATTTCACTAAATTCTTTATCGACAATAGCTGTAGTTACTCCGATATTATCTACAGTTTCATGTACTGGTGATACACCAATAAATTCTAATGATTTAATTATTACAAGTAAAATTGTACCTAAACTTACGCAAGAAGATATTATAGCTCTAAATGGAATAGATCTTCCTGCTCAATTTAAAGCACTTAGTAAATTATTTGGAGGACCAGGTTTAACATCTGAAAACCAAACAAAGTTTAAAGTTTTTCCTGATGAAAATAATAAAATAGTTACTTTAATTGCAAATTCAAATTTTACAATTAATGGTAGAGCTACATTAGATTCAAGTAAATATGATGTTTTATTACCAGATGAAACTATACATTTAACAATTGCAGCTACAAAAGATGTTAAACTTAATGATGCTGAAGTTGCTGCTTTAGGTGGAGCAAATATTGAAGAAAGATGAGCGGTACTTGAAATTTTGTTTGAAGGTAAAGATTTTGCAATTGAAAATCAAGATAAATTTTCTGTTGTATTTGATAAATCAGCAAATAAAGTTACTTTAATAGCAAATGTAGGGGTTACAATTAATGGTAGTCAAGTATTATCAAATACATTTACAATTAATAATATACCTGTTGTTCCAACAGATTTAACTATTAAAGCTAAAGGAAGTATACAGCTTAATGGAGATCAAATTATTAATTTAACATCAACAATTCCGGCAACTCAATTAACAGCACTTAAATTATTATTCGAGGGAGAAGGTCTTACAGAAGAAAATTTAACTCATTTTAATGTTACAGTTAATTCATCAACAAATATAGTTACCTTGACAGCAAAATTACATTTTACAATTAATGGTAAATCTAAATTAGATTCAGCAGCATATACTGTTAAAGTTATTCTTTTAGATTCATATCCATTACAATCAATTCAATTAACAGCTCAACAAATTGATGATTTAAATGATCCTATTAAAGCACAACCAATACTTAGTAGAATGTTTTCTGATTTAAATTTTAGTAGAATTACTTGAACTGTTAATAAAACTAGAAGAATTGTTACTTTAATAGCAAAACAAGGTTTTATTTTTAAAAATGGTGGTGGTCCAATGGTATCATCAAATCCTTGAATTAACGTTTAATAGTATAAAAATTTATTTAATTATTAATATAATAATCAAAATATTTATTCCTTTATTACAAGATTAGAAATTAATTTTAATAATTGTTCAAAAATAACTTTTCGAATATATATAATATAGCTTTATTCATTATATAATTATTAGGTATAATTTAGAATTTACTAAATTAAGGAAAGGTTCTAAAAATGAATAAAAAATTATTAATTTCATTAGGTTTTTTATCAACTATTTCTATAGTTGCTCCGATATTGGTTACAGTTTCATGCGCTAACGATAAACCAGTTGATATTAAAAATTTAATTATTACAGCTAAACAAAATCCTAAACTTTTAGAAAGTGATATTGCTGCCTTGAAAGGAACGGATTTTCCTGATCAATTAACAGCACTTCAAAAATTATTTGATGGTTCAGATCTTAGTTCTAATAACCAAAATAATTTTTCAGTTATAATAGATGAAGTTCAAATGATAGTTTTTTTAAGGGCAAATAAAGGATTTACAATTAATGGTAAATCTGTTTTAGACTCAAATAAATATTCAATTGAATCAACAATTGAAACTATTAATTTGAATATTATTGCTATAAAAGATGCAAAACTTACAGATGCTGAGATTGCTATTTTAAAAGCTTCAGATACTAATGCAAAATGACCAGTACTTAAAAAATTATTTGGAGGTAAAGATTTTGTAATTGAAAATCAAGATAAATTTACTGTCACTTTTGATGAAACAAAAGTGACAGTTACTCTAACAGCGAAAAAAGGATTTGTAATTGGTGGTCAACCAAAATTATCAAATACTTTTACAATTGATAATAATCCTGTTATACCAACAGATTTAAAAATTACAGCCAAATCAAATGTTATACTTTCAGTTCTTCAATTTGAAAATTTAGTATCAGGAACTGATTCTGAAAAAGAAGCTGTACTAGGTTTATTATTTGATCCTATAACTCCAGATAATTATAAAAAATTTACTTTTATAATAATAGATTTAACAATTACTTTAACAGCAAATCAAGAATTTATTTTTGGCACTAATAAAACATTATCAAATACATTTAAAATAAATACTCCCCCTGTTGAACCAACAGATTTAAAAATTACAGCTAAATCAAATGTTAAACTTACAACTCCTCAAGTTGGAAATTTAACAACAGGAACTGATACAGAAAAACAATTAGTACTTGGTCTATTATTTAACCCTATAACTCCAGAAAATTATAAAAAATTTAGTTTTACAATAGCGAACTCAACAATAACTTTAATAGCAAAAGAAGGATTTATATTTGGTACTAGCCAAACATTAACAAATACATTTATAATTGATAACCCTAAAGTAAATTTAAATATTACAGCTAAGGGAAATCCAACACTAAATGGAAATCAAATTCTTGATTTAACATCAACAACTCCAGCAAATCAATTAATTGCTCTTAAGTTATTATTTACTGGAGCAGATCTTACACAAGAAAATTTAACTAAATTCACTATCTCAATTAATCAATTAACTAATATAGTTACTTTATCAGCGACAGAAGGATTTGCAATTAGCAATCAAAATACATTAAATTCAGCATCATATATTGTTGATAATATTTTCTTAGGAATAACAACAATAAAAGCAGCGGCTAAATTTACATCTCA
Organism: Metamycoplasmataceae bacterium; assembly: GCA_051654605.1. Taxonomy (GTDB): domain Bacteria; phylum Bacillota_I; class Bacilli_A; order Mycoplasmatales; family Metamycoplasmataceae; genus UBA710. The sequence continues at coordinate 209,249 of JBOFYJ010000007.1, forward strand.
AGAAATTATTGAATTAAAACAAAACAATACAATTCAACAAGAAAATTTACTTAGTCGTTTATTCGATCCTATAAAAGGTAATTATCATAAATTTTTTGTTTTTGTTGATGAAGGAGCAAGAACTGTTACTATATCACCAAATCAAGGATTTGTTTTCCCTGCAAATCAATTGACATTAACATCAACTCCTTGAATAGTTAGTTAAAAAAATCAATAAAAATTATTTAATTATTAATATAAAAAAGAAAAAAATTAAGCCTTAAAATCAATCAGTCTAGGATTTTTAATTAATCCCCGACCTTCTTTAGCAATTGGTTTTCCATTTAAAACAACAGCATCGGCAGAGAAGTGAATATTGATTCTTAAAATATATTCACCAACACCATAAGCATTAACTGGACAATTAGCATCTTCAAATTCTTTTATTTTTTTTGCATCAAAACCTGATGAAACAATTATTTTAACGTGCTTTCCCCCATTTTCATCAAGAGCTTTTCTTAATCTTTTAATTTGTTCAATATTAACTCCATACTGAGGTTCTTCATTATCAAACATATGATCTACCATATTAATTGAAGTATCAACTCTTACTCCGAATAATTTTTCTTCAAATGTTTTAAGAACAATTAAAGAATCTTTAATTACATCATTTGAAAAATCTACTAAAGCAATTAATTCTTTTGTTTTAGGAAAAGTCTCGTAATAAGCTTCCATTGTTTTTTTAATATTCCCTTTAAAGTTTTGGATTAAAACATGAGGAATAGAACCAAAAACAACTTTAGCATTTCCCCGAGAACCAGCTAAAGTTGAATGTTTATATATTCCTCCAACTTCAACGGCATAACCATCTATTTCTTGATTAAGATAATGGTCAGCTCTATCTCCCATATAAATAACTTCTTTACCATTAGAATTTTTTAAACAATGATAGGCATTAGTGGCAATTGAAGTGCTTCTTGCAAGCATTCCATCAATCATCCCTTCATATATTCCAAAATACTTATATTCTCCTTCTAAAGTAAGAACAGGTTCTAAATTATTTACAATACTTCCTTCGGGCAAGTATTTTATTTTATATTTATTAATTTCTGTATTATCTTTTAAAAATTTTAAAACTTCATTTATCCCACATAATTTAGTATCATTTTTTCTTTGGAAAAATTGCATTAAAACGATATTTCCTGCTGAGAACTTTTTAATTATTTTATTAGCTTCAATAAAATATCTTGAAACATATTTATCAACTTTTTTCATTTTTCCCCTTAAATATTATTTTTAAATTATATAATAAATGATTTTAAAAACTTATTGATTTCTTTTTTATGACTTATAATAAATGAATATGGATTTTAAAAACTATTTTAAACGCTTAAAAACTTTTGTTATTAATAAATGAAATAATGAAAAAAAATATATTATTAGAAATTACATTATATTTTTTTCTGTAATTTTAGCTCTTGTTTTAATTGATCTTCTTTCAAAAGAATTTATTTTTAAATGAGCTATATATGGTCAGACAGGAAATGGAGAAGTAATTTTCCAAAACTCTTTTATCGGTTTTAGATCGATAGCAAATCCTGGACTTACATTTATAAGTTTTGAAATTCCAGTCTGGCTTGTAAATTTATTTTCTGTTTTAATTTTAATTTTTTCAACAATTGTAGTCTTCTTTTGTAGATCATGAACATTTATGTTTTGATCTATTTTCACTTTTGCCGGAACCTTTGGTAATTTTTATGATCGAGCAGCATTTAATGGAGTTGTAAGAGATATTGTTTATTTCCCCTTTTTACAAGGAAACAGTTTCTTTGGAGGAACTTTTAATTTTGCTGATGCTTTTGTTGTTTTTGGTTCAATTTCTGGTCTTATCTTTATCTTTATTTTAGCAATAGATGAAATTAAAAGAAATCGTAAAAAATAATTATTTGAATTTATTTTATTTTTAAAATAATATAAAGCATTGTTCTTTTTATTCTTGAACTAGTATATCTTTTTGAAGTTACTTTATTAACAAACTCATCATATGTTTCAAGATCAATATTTTTTTTAAACAAATTTTCCATTCCTTCAGAAACTAATTTTATTTCTCTTAGTTTTTCAGAAGGAGTATTTCTTATAATTTTTTGAAATTTTGGATACTTATTTTCAATGCATTTATATTTTTTAATTTCAATCGGAGAAAAAGGGGAAATATCTTCATTATTTTTAATCATTTTTCGAAGTTGAGTAGCGGAAGCAAAATTACTTATTGTTTCTTCTGAAGAAAAGGGAATTGTTCTTTTAATACAAAAAGGAATAATTTGGTATTTCATCTCCTCAATTCTTTTAACATATTCCATTCCTAAAATATCATTTGGTAAGGTAAAATTTTGCCCTAAAAATTGTTCTAAAACAAGAGAATTAGCTTTTGGGAAAGAAATGCCTGTTTTCATCATTACTTTTATTTTTTGATAATAGTCTTGATTATTATTAATAATAACTTCAGCTGCTTTTTTAAATAAAGAAATATTACCAGTTTCAGAACCGAAAAAAATTTTATCTATTTTATTTTTTGCCACTATATCAATTGCTCCTTTAGCAAAGATATGAGCGGCTTGAGTAGCATATTTAAAAGGTAATTTAATTACTTTTTTAATTCCATATTTTTTTACTATTCTTTTTCTTTTTCAATAACTTAATATATTTATTTCTCCTCTTTGGCTATATTTACCTGAAAGGATAATAATAATATCTTCATTAGGAAAATTTATTTTAGCTTGATTTATTAAATAAATATGACCATTATGAAAGGGATTAAATTCAGCGATGATTGCTACAGACATAAAAAAATTATATTATATAAAGAAAAACTAATAAATTAAATCAGATTTTTCTAAAATAAAAAAGTAATTAAATTTTTTGTAAACAACATGTAAATATTATTAATATTTTTGAAAATTTTATTATTTGAAAGTATTTTATTAAATTTATAAATAATCTTTTTATTTTATAATTAAAAGTATAATATTAGAATTTATTACTATAATTACATAATTTATAAAATTAAAAAAGAAAGGTTCCAAACATGAACAAAAAATTATTAATTTCCCTAAGTTCTTTATTAACTATAACTGTAACTCTTCCAATATTAGCTACAGTTTCATGTGCTGGAGATGCATTTAAAAATTTAATTATTATAGCTAAACCTACACCTAAACTTACAAATGAAGATATTACCGCTTTAAAAGGAACAAATCTTTCTGCTCAATTAACATCGCTTCAAAAATTATTTGAAGGAACAGGTTTAATATCAGAAAATCAGAAAAATTTTAAAATTTTAATTGATGAAAAAAATCAAATAGTTGCTTTAATTGCAAATTCAGGATTTACAATTAATGGTGAATCTACATTAAATTCAAATAAATATGAAATTGAATCAATAGTTGGTTCTATAGATTTAAAAATAACAGCAAAAGCTCCTCCTAAACTTACAACTGCTCAAGTTGGGTATTTATCAACAGGAAATGATACAGAAAAACAAGGAGTACTTGGTTTATTGTTCGATCCTATAACAGCAGATAATTATAAAAATTTTACTTTTGCAGTTGATAAACAAACAATTACTTTAACAGCAGCAGAAGGATTTGTATTTGGTAGTCAAAAAACATTATCAAATACATTTACAGTTGATTCTCCTACTACACAAACAGATTTAACTATTATAGATAAAGGAAATGTAGAATTATTCGGTAATCAAATTCTTAATTTAACATCAACAATAGCTGCGAATCAATTAACATCTCTTAAATTATTATTTGATGGTAAAGATCTTACAGAAGATAATTTAAAAAATTTTAAAGTTTCAGTTAATCAAAAAAATAATATAGTTACTTTAACAGCTGAACCAAATTTTACAATTAATAAACAACCTAAATTAGATTCAAAACCATATACTGTTAAAAATGTTGAATTAGGAATATCTGTAAAAAAATCAGCTACTATAACAGCACAAGATATTTTAGATTTAAAATCAGGTAATCCAGCTAAAGAACAAGTAGCGCTTGGTTGATTTTTTCATCCTATAACAGAAATTAATTTCCCATATTTTACCTTCAAACTTAATGAAGTTGCTAGAACAGTTACCTTAGAAACAAAGCAAGGTTTTATTTTCACTGGCAATAGAACTACATTAGTATCAAATCCTTATACAGTAGCTTAAATTTATAATAAAAACAAAAAAGATTTTTGTTTTTTTAAATATTTATATAAATTATTAAATTAATTTAGAAAAATAAATAATATTAATTTTTTTAAAAAGTATTATAATTAATAAATAAAAAAAATTTTTATAAAGGAAAAAAAATGAACAAAAAACTATTAATTTCGTTAGGGTCTTTATCGACTATAGCAGTTGTAGCTCCAATATTAGCTACAGTTTCATGCGCTAGTGATGCACCGGTAGATGTTAAAGATTTAACTATAACAGCAAAAGCTGATCCTAAACTGACAGCTGCAGATGTTACCGCTTTAGAAGGAACAAATGCTACTGCACAATGAGATCCTCTTGCAAAATTATTTGAAGGAAAAGATTTTGTTTCTGCTAATCAAGCTAATTTTACAGTTTCAATTGATACAAAAGAAATGTTAGTTACTTTAACTGCAAAAACAGGATTTACAATTGGTGGAAAAGATAAATTAGTATCAAATAAATATACAGTTGAAGAAACTACACCAGCTAAAGATTTAACTATTACTGTTATAGAAAAAGCTGTAGAACTTACTGGAGTACAAATTATGAATTTAACAGGAGCAGATGCTGCTGCGAAATTAACATCACTTAAATTATTATTTAATGGTACAGATCTTACAAATGAAAATTTAGCTAATTTTAAAGTTTCAGTTGATTCATCAAAAAATATTGTTACTTTAGAAGCAAATCAAGGTTTTACAATTGGTGGACAAGCTAAATTAGATTCAAAAGCATATACTGTTAAAAATACTAACATTAATGCTACTAAAAAAGCAGCAGCAGATGTTACACAAGGAGATATAGATGCATTAACTGCTACAACTCCAAATTTAGTAGCTCAATTAACAGCACTTACTAAATTATTTGATGGAATAACTAAAGATAACCAAACTTATTTTACTATTACAGTTAATACAACAGATAAAACTGTTACTTTAAATGCATTACAAGGTTTTGTATTTGGAGCAAATGCTAATGCTACAGAAACAACATTAGTTTCAAATGCTTATACAATAAAATAATTATTTATTTTATTTATTATTTAATAAAAAGCAAAATTTAATTTTTGCTTTTTTTATTATCTTAAATATATTTTTTGAAAAAGATTATAATTAAAATTAAATATAATTTTTTAATAACTCAAGGAGAAAAATGAATAAAAAATCATTAATAACATTAGGTTCTTTATCAACAATGGCAATTGTTACCCCAGTATTAATTACAATATCTTGTGCAAATGAACCGGTAACAACTATTAATTTAACTATTACAGCAAAAGAGAATCCTAAACTTACAAAGGCAGATGTAACTATATTAGAAAATATAACAGCAGATAATACTGCTAAATGAGATGCTCTTTCTAAATTATTTACAGGAGAAGGATTTATAAATGATAATAAAGATAAATTTACTACTTCAATTAATACAACTGATATGTTAGTTACTTTAACAGCTGTTAAAGGATATACAATTGGTGGTAAAGAAAAAATTGTATCAAATAAATATACAGAAGACGAATCTGTTACTCCAATAGATTTAGCTATTAAACCAAAAGATAATCCTAAACTTACAACAACTGAAGAAACTCAATTAGAATCAGGAACTGATGAACAAAAGCAAGTTGCACTTGCTATGTTATTCGATCCTATAACTGCAGAAAATTATAAAAATTTTTCTTTTACAATTAATAAAGATACAAAAATAGTAACTTTAACTGCAAAACAAGGATTTGTTTTTGGTAATTCTGATACATTAAATTCAAATGCTTATATAATTGATAAACCTATTCCGGCCATAAATTTAAAAATTACAATTAAAGCTAGTCCTAAACTTACACCTACAGATATTATTATTTTAGAAGGAAATTATCCTTTAGTTCAATTACCAGTTCTTCAAAAATTATTTGAAGGTGAAGGGCTTATTTCAGCTAACCAAGATAAATTTACTATTTTAGTTGATACAAATAAAAAAATAGTAACTTTAAAAGCTAATACTGGTTATACAATTAATAATGCTGAAGCTTTAGTATCAAATCAATATACAATTGATACAACGCCGCCTACAAATACTAATTTAATTCTTACAGCTCAAAAAGATCCTATACTTACCAAAGATGATATTAATAATTTATTAACAGGAACAGATACTACTAAAAAATTAGAATCGCTTAAAAAATTATTTGGTGGCGCAGACCTTACAATCGCAAATATAGCTAATTTTGATATTGATATTGACCAAAATAATAAATTAGTTACTTTAATAGCGAAAATTAATTATTCAATTAATGGAGAAAAAATCTTCGCATCAAATCCATATAAAGATGAAGTAACATCACCAGCTATAGATTTAACTATTACACCTACATCAAGTGTTATACTTACTAATAATGATGTTACTGCTTTAGAAGGATCAAATGCAGTGGCAAAATGAACAGTCCTTGAGAAACTATTTGAAGGAAAAGATTTTCTATCTACAAATATAGGTACTAAATTTACTGTTACATTTAATAAAGCAAATTTAGAAGTTACTTTAACAGCTGAAACAGGTTTTACAATTAATGGGCAACTAACATTATCAAATGTATTTGTTATACCAACAAATTTAATTATTACAGCTAAAACAGGAACAATTACTCTTACAACAATTGATCTTATGGATATAGAAGATCAACATATTCCTAAAAAAGTAGCAGCTCTATCTAAATTATTTGATGGAATTGATGTTATGAATCAAGTTCATTTAGAAATTAAAATTGATCAAGGGAATAAGATTACTTTAACCACTTATCCAGGATATACAATTAATGGCAAAGAAACTTTAAGTTCAAATCAATATCAAACTATTAATTCTAATCTTAATATAACAGCAAAATCAAATGTAAAATTATTTTCAAGTGAAGATGCTACAATAAATGAAAAACCTAGCGATATAAATCGTTTTGATCAATTAGCTGTTCTGGAGAAACTATTTGAAGGAATATCTATTGCAAATTATCAATACTTTACATTTGAAGTAACCAACAAAGTTGTCAGTTTAAAAGCTAAACCAGGAATTGTTTTTGGCGCAAATCCTAATAGCGGTCAAAATACTTTATCAGCCCCAGCTTATTCTCTTTATATTAATTTAGATATTTTACCTATTCCTCAAACTGCTGCTCTTTCAGCGGCAGAAATAGCTGATTTACAAGGGATTGACAAATTTAAACAATTAGTTGTTCTTAAAAAATTATTTCAAGGATCTGATCTTACAAGTCAAAACCAAGCAAATTTTAAAGTAAGTGTTAATACTTTTGCAAAATTAGTTATTTTATCAGCTAATGATGGTTATGCTTTTAGTGGTTTTTCTCTTTTCTTAAATACTGTTTATACCAATACAAAAAATATTTTAACTATAACAGCCAAAGATAATCCAACTTTAACAAGACAAGAGGAAGCTATATTAGACCAATCTTCACCTAATTATGCCCAACAATTACCAATACTTCAAAAATTATTTGATGGAGTTACAAAAGATAATCAAAAATTTTTCTTTATTGTTGTTAATAGAACTAAGAGAATTATTACATTAACAATTGATAGTCGAAATTATAGTGATTATATTTTTAGTAATAACACTGACAAAGTACCATCAAATACTTATACTATAAGTTAAATTTTCTTCTAAAAAAAATAAATTTGTCTTTTTTTTTTTTTTAATTTTAAAGTATTATAATATAGAAAATTAATATATCTAATAAAACAATTTTTTTAAAAAAGGAGAAATATGAATAAAAAATTATTAATTTCATTAAGTTCTTTATCTATGACAACCATAGCACTTCCAATATTGGCTACAGTTTCGTGTTCTACTGAAGCGCCTAAAGATATTGATTTAAAAATTACAGCCAAAGTAAATCCTCAACTTGTAGATGCTGATATTACTGTTTTAGAGGGAAAAAATTGAGCTCAGCAATTAACCGTTTTAGGTAAATTATTTACTGGAGAAGATCTTACATTTCAAAATCAAGCTAATTTTCAAATTGTTGTTAATAAATCACAAAAAACAGTTACTTTAAAAGCTGATAAAAATTATAAGATTGATGGTAAAACTGAATTACTATCTAATGTATATTCAATTATTAAAGAACCAGAAACATTTAAAAATTTAGTTATCACTTCTAAATCAGCACCAGCAACTTTAACAAATGCTGATATTAAATTATTGCAAGGTAAAGATATTATTTTACAATTCCCCTTACTTCAAAAATTATTTGAAGGTCCAGATTTTAAAATAAGTAATTATACTGATTTTAGTTTTTTAGTGGATATAGAAAAAAAAGTAATTACTTTAATGGGGGAAAATGGATTTAAAATTGATGGTAAAGATTCTTTAGAATCAAATGCGTTTAATCTTACATTAGATGCTTTAAATATTAGTCCTAAAAATAATCCAGTAATAAGTCAATTACGATCAGATGCTATACATGCTACTTTAACAGAAATTAATAAACCTGCTTTCGTTTTAAATTTCCAATTTTTATTTAATGGTATTACAACTTCAACTTTTGATAATTTAACTTTTACAGTTTCTAAGGATAATGTAGTAATTCTAACAGCTAATGAAGGTTATGTTTTTGGAACTCAAGTAAATGGCGGAACAAAAACAGTACAAGTTAAATATACAATAGGAATTGAAAATAAATTTATTTAAATAAGGAGAAAAAATGAACAAAAAATTATTAATTTCATTAGGAACATTATCGGTAGTAACCACATCTCTACCAATATTAGCAACTATTTCATGTTCTAGTGGAGAAGAGCCAACCAGTGGTTTAATTGATTTAAATATTATTCCTAAAACAACAGGACAAAAAATTACAGAAAAAGAAGTTGAATATTTAAAAGGAAAAGATCCTAAAACTCAACTCCCAGTTCTTCAAAAATTATTTGATGGTATTATTGCTGAAAATCAAAATAAATTTACATTTGTAGTTAGCAATACTAATGTAGTTACTCTAACTGTTATAAAAGATTATATATTTATTAATAATACAACAACAGTAGTAGCTCCTGCTTTTACAGTTGAAAAACCTCCTACACCACCAGCTGATGTAAATTTAGCTATTACTCCTAAAACAGGGAATATAGAACTTACAGGAGTTGAGATTATTGATTTGGAAGGAACAGATGCCAATAAACAATCAGTAATTCTTAATAAGTTATTTGATGGAATTGATGCTATAAATAAAAATAATTTTACTATTATATTTAGTACCAATAATAATGTTTTTTTAATAGCTAAACCAGGATTTACATTTTCTGGAAAAGAAACATTAAATAAAAATTATAGTCTTAAAATTACTGCTATAAATATTAAAGTAGCAACAGGTTTTGCTAGTTTAACATCGAAAGAAGCAGATGTGTTAAAAGAAGAAACATCCGCTTCTAATGCAGCAAAACAAGCGGAAATTCTTTCTAGAGGATTTGATGGAATAGATACAACAAATATAAATTATTTAAACATTGAATGAGTTTCATATGCTACTCAGGTTATATTAACTACAAAACCAGGATTTGTTTTTGGAACAGATTCTAATTCTAAGGTAACACGAATAACTACAGTATATAATTTAATTAAGCAAAATATATATTAATATAATTATTTATTCATATATAAAAAAAGATATATTTTATAAAACCTATATAAATTAAGTTAAATTTTATTTTAGAAAAACATTAAAATTTACCTTTTTTTTTTTTTTTTATTTTGAAAGTATTATAATTTATCTAAATTAGGTTATAAATAAAAACAAAATTTTTTAAAAAAAGAGGGAATATGAATAAAAAATTATTAATTTCATTAAGTTCTTTATTAACAATAGCTATCGTAACTCCAGTATTAGTTTTAACATCTTGTGCTAGCGATACACCAGCTGATGTTAAGGATTTAATAATCACAGCTAAAACAACATCTAAACTTACAAAAGATGATATTGCTGCTTTAAAAGGGGCA
>JBOFYJ010000008.1:0-6960 GCA_051654605.1 Metamycoplasmataceae bacterium
AATTATAGTATGTGATATTTAAGGAGCATTACCTATCACAAGTCCATGTGTTAAACAAAAATTAATGTGTGTGTCTCAACAAAGTTAATCAATATCACAGAAGAAAAATTAAATAGTTAGTATTGAGGTGATTGTTTTGAGTAAAAAGCTTAAGGGAAGTTTAAAGTATCAAATTATTATGAATTTAGATAAATTACAAGCTTATGGTGAAGATAAACATGCAGCTAAACAAATTGAAAAAGCTAAATGTGAAGAATTAGGTATTCCTTGGAATCCTACAAAGGTTGAAAAGATTTATAGTATTAAAACTTACGATACTTATAAAGATAAATGTATTCATTATGGTGAGTGGGCTAAAAAAGAATTTAATATTGGAAATGATATTAATAAATTACTTGATAAAGATATAGCAAAAGCTTATTTAGAATATAGAGAGAAAGCAGGAGATAGTCCTTACTCTTTAAGAACTCATGGAGCTGCTATGGCTAAATTATTTAGAGGTAGTTCAACTGATTTTGAATTTAAGTATCCAGTACGAAGTAGAGATAATATAACTAGATCTAGAACTGATAAATTTCATGATACTGAATTTTCAGTTGAAAAAAATAAAGATATTATCCAATTTGGTAGAGGTTCAGGACTTAGAAAAACAGAACTTGCATTATTGAAACCAGAACAAATTCAAAGAAATTCTGAAAATAGAGTAATTATTGAGATTAATAAAGAAAAATATGGTGCTCAAAGTAAAGGTGGTAGAGATAGAACTGTTGAAGTTTTAAGAGAGTATGGAGAACATATATGGAAAATGTGTGAAAACGCCCTTGAGAGAGGAGATAGAACTGTATTTGAACATATTCCTAATAGACTTGATGAACACGCTCTAAGACGCGAATATGCGACTTTAAAATATGAGGAAATAGTTAATGATAAAATTGATAATGATGAAGAAGTAAAAAATGACTACCATACACGAGATGGCAGTCATAGATCTTTTGATAGAGAAGTCTTAGAAAAAGTATCTGAAAACTTAGGTCATAATAGAATAAATGTAGTTGTAAAACATTATTTAGATTAATAAAAATAGTATGTAAAGAAGTAAATTAATAACTTAAAAATTAAAAAAGGCTAAATCAATTGATTTAGCCTTTTTTAATTTTTAATTTTTCCAGTAGGGCTATGTTCAAATAAAGTTTCAAAATAATTTTTATAATAATTTTCTAAAATTATGAATGATTCTTCTGAAGATATATTTCCAGAAATTGTACAAAAATAATCATTTGTTGTGAATGATAGTTTATTTTGAGAATTATTATTTGTTTGATAAGACCAAGTATTATCAGTATTTGATATAGTAAAATCTTTATAAATATCAGGATTAATAAATTTTAGTGATTCTTCTGTTAAAAGAAATTCAATATTTGTTTCGGTATTTTTATAAGTATATTCTAATTTAGTATCAAAACCATTTTCTATTAAAACTTCTTTTATATTTATTAGTTTAAAGTTTTCTAGAAGTTTAAATTTGTTAGTAAATTTATTTAAATCACTATTTATATAGTCTTTTGATAAATTAGAATATTTAGATTCTAATAAAAATTTAGAAATTGATTCACTAAAGTTTTTTAAAATATCAATACTGATATTTTCAAATTGTATAGATGGCGATTTAGCGTCTAGTTCAAAATTAGATGCTTTATTTGCAAAAGTAACAACTGGAATTTTTGCCATATAAAAAGAGAGATCATCAGAAAGTCCTCCTAATGATAGGCTAAAGTCATTACCTAAAGATTTTTCTATTGCTATAGAAAGCAAATTATTTTTGTTAGATGGTGTTTGCATAACAATTGGGCCTGCATTTTTTTCTCCAACCATATCAATATTTATACAACCAAGGATATTATTCTTTTCAATATCATTTAAGGTTGAAACAAAAAATCTTGAACCATATCTAAAATATTCTTCTGCATCTAAAAAAACTATTCCTAGATTAAAATCAGAATTGAAATTTTTCAATATTCGAGCAATTTCAAGAACAACAGTGGTTCCAGTTCCATTATCAATAATACCATTAGTATAATCAGTAGTATCATAATGGGCAGATAAAAAGAGTATCTTTTTGTCCTTATCAAAATTTTTAGGCAGTGCAATTACATTACGTCCTGTGCCAAGTTTTTTTGAATTATATGGATTAAGATCGAGATACTCTAGATTAGTTTTTGTGTATACAGTAGAATTAGAATCTTGTTTATATATTTCAAAATTTTGAAATGTGACATCATAATCATATTCTAAGAGTTTCTCTTTTAAATATTCTGATGTCTGTATACTTCCATCTGAACCAAAATTCCTTACATTTGAAGATATTTTTTTTAAAGATTCTTCTAATATAATTTTATCTGCTATAGGTTTAGAAATAGTTTTTTCTTCAATTGAATTGACAGTTGTTAATTTAGGCGTGGAATCTTTTAGGTTAGTAAATTGGTAATAAGTTATCATTAAAAAAATTATAAATATTAAAAAAAAAATTTATTTTTATTTTTAAACCATTTTAACATATTTAGATGCCACCCAAGCAGATTTGTTATTATATAAAATATTAGTCCACCAAAGACCATCTTTATAAACTTCTTTAACATAAGGAAGTCCAACTTTGGCACCCTTATGAACTTGTCCATATACAGTACTAGATAATCCAGGAGCACTTCTATATTGGACATTATTAGCAGTTATAACTCCATATTGAGCTTTAGGTGAAATTTCTTTAGTTGTATTTGTATTTACATTTAAATTAGTAGATTGATTAGCAAGTGCCGGAACAGTAGTTAATCCGCTTGCTAAAATTAAAAATGAACATAAAAATTTTTTCATAATAAGCCTCCTTAAATAATATATTTATATATTAACATAATAAAGAATAAATGTAAATATTTTACTATTAATATTGAGTATATAAGGTGATTTTTAGAGAATAATGTGCTAAAATATGCATAATACATAAAAATACAATGTAATGTAATACAAATACAAAGTAAGAGGTGGAGAAAATGAGTAATGAAATTAAAGCTGCATCATTTAGATTAAATGATGCAGATATTAAAAAATTTAGAGAAATAGCAGATGAAAAGGGATTAAATCAAGCTGAAATGTTCAAAAGTATTTTGAATTCTTTTGAAATGGCAAAAGCAAAAGGATTAATTTCAGATAGAGCAAAAGAAATTGAAACATTCCAGGAGACTATAAATGGATTAGTTGGAATGTTTATAAATTCATTATCAATAAATCAAACATCAGAAGAAAGAATAAGAGAAACATTAAGCTTAGAATTAAAAACTAAAGATAAAACAATAGCAGATCTTCAAGAACAAAAAGAAAATTTAAAAGAAAAGTTCAAAGAAATTAGTTTAAAGAGTAAAGAATTAGAATCAAGTTCAAAAGAAGTGAATTTTAAATTAGAAACTGCATTAAATGAGTTAGAGCAAAAAACTAAAGCTATTGATAGCCAGCAAGAACAAATAAATACTTTAAATAGTATTATTGCAGAATATAGAGAATTCAAAGAAATTAATAAGGAATTAGAAAAGCTAAATAAAAGCCTAGAAAAAGATAATATTGAATTGAAAAATAGTCTTACAAATACAGAACATAAAAACAAAGATGTCTTACAAAAGTTAGAAAATATTGAAAACATGAGAGATTTCTATAAAAATGAGTTAGAAATATTAAAGTTAGAAATTAAAGAGCAATTAAAGCTAACAAAAGAAATAGAGCAAAGTCATAAAAATGAAGTTAATTCAATGAAATTAGAGATAAAAGAACAAAATAATATTCTAAAAAATACAGAAGAAAATTATAAGAATGAAATTAATGAAATCAAGTCAGAGCAGAAGATAGCTTTAGAATCCATAAAAAAGGCTTTTAAAGAAGATCTAAATAAAAAAGAGATAGTGTACAATAAAGAACTTAAAAAGGCTAAAACAATGCTTAAATAAGTTTGGAATAGAAAAGATTATAAGAAAAGTGTTAATAATGAAATTTAAATTTATTATATAAGCACTTTTTTTATAAATGAAGGTGGAAAAATGAAATATGCAAAAAAAGAAAATAGACTTTTAGGAGCAAAATATAAAATATTTGAAGATTGGGGAGGAGTTGTAGAAGCGGATTTAAATTCAGAATCAAAAGAATTATTATTTATATTAAATCAAGAAGAATATAATGATATGAAAAAATATGGAGGAATGGGGGATTATGTTCCGAAGCATTTTGTAGCTGAAGCAGAAAATAAAGCAGATAAATTAGAACTAGAAGTAGAAAAATTAAATAGAGATGTTGAAAGATTAACTGTAAAGTTAAAGGAGTTTGATAAAGAAGATCCTTATAAAGAAAGAGTAACTAAATACTACAACTACGCTTTAAATGCAAAAAAATTAAAAGAGCAGATGGAACATAAATATAATGAAATTAGAAAACAAAATAAAATAGTACAAGATAAATCATTTGAAATTCAAGATAGATGTGAAGATAAATTAAATAATGCATATGATATAGTAGGACGTTGGAAAGAAAAATATGAAAAATTAAAGTCACAAAAAATACGAAATTATAAGAAAACAGAATCTATAACAGCAGATAGTTATTGCAGAGGCTTTGATTGTTATAAAGGAACTCAATATTATGATTTAAGAGATGAAAAAATGAGAAAAAAACATTATGTAGGTAAAGAAAATATTGTATTACCATTACCAGATACTACACATATAGATATAGTTAAAGAATATATTTTCAATGGAGAAAATGGAATGATTAATGATATTATTTTACCAAATAGAAAGAATGGTTATTGTGATATTGTTGGATTAAGAACAAATCCATATTATGAAATGTGGGAGCTTGTTTTAGGGCAAATAGATAAAAAGCAGAATAAATAAAAGGAATAAAGGTGTCATTACAGAATAAAGAAATATGTAATGACACTTAATTATTGTGTAATTATAATAAATATTTAAAAATAAAGGTGTAATGATGGGAGAAAAAAAAGATAAATTAATACAAATAAGAATTACATCAAAAGATAAAAAAAAATTGAAGGAAATAGCTAAAAAACAAAATGTTTCAATGAGTGAAATAGTGTGTACTTACATAGATGAAATGATAAAAAAAGATGAAGAGAAAAGTAATTACGAAGAAGAAATAGAAAAAAGAACTAATAAGTTCGAAGATAAAATTAAAACATTAAAAAATAAGATGAAGTGGTATTAAATTTATAAAAAAATAGAGTTATTTTTATTAAATCAATGTTCATTTAGATTAATGAACATTGATTAATTTAAATAATTAAGTTATAATCTAAAAAATAAATAATAAAAGTAAATAAAGAGAAAGCAACCTAGTGGTTGCTTTGTAATTGAGTAAAGATTAGGAAAAGTGATGATTTTTCTAATCTTTTTTTATTAAGAAGTTTATTTTTGATTACATCTATTTAAGTATCTCATTTATAATGTTTCAAATTTAGTTAATAAATAGGCTTCTTTATTTTTATCACCACGGTGAACCAATTTAGGATTTAGCATTATAACGCCAACTCGTCTAGAGATTAGTGTAGCATCAGTTAAGATTTTTAATGTATCGGAGACTGTTTGTCTAGAAACTTTTGTTTTTTTTGCAAGGTCTGTAGTAGTTATGATTACTTGATTATCAGTATTTTTATTTTCAATTATATATTTAAAAACTTTATATTTTTGTCCACCAAGTTTTTCAAATAAGTCTATAAAATAAGATAAATATGTGATTTCAAAGCCAGTTCGAGGAACTTTTTTGATTACTTTATCAGCTTCTATAATTTCTCCAGTTCTTTGATTGATCCATACATCAGTATTTTCATAAAGTGTATTATTCGGGATAGTATTCATATTTTTCACCTCCAATCGAAATTATAATACAATGAATTATAACATTTCCATATATTACTGTCAATTTAATTCATACATTACTGTCCAATTAAATTAGACAATAATGTATGAAAAATTAGACAGTGTTGTATGAAAAATTAGACAGTGAAAAATGTTGCTTAAGCATTGATATTAAAGGAATCTAATACAATTAGAAAATATGGTGCTCTATTCTAGTAATAATATATAGCATAATAATCATCCTTAATCAAGATTTATTAATAGAAAGTAAGGCGTTTAGCCTCTTACTTTCTAACAGGAACGAACTTCCCGTACCCTTTGTAACAGTCGTACCTCCTTCCCTCTGCGAGGCTTGTTTAATTAAAGTTATTGGAGGGTGGGGGAGTAAGCCCCCAACCCCTTCACCCGATTTAATATTTTCATTTAAATAAGTTTACTGGAACATATGTTAGTAGGGAAGGAAAATTAACTATCTTAAAATTTTAGTTTATTTTAAAAGGTCAAGGATTTTGCAAGGCTAAGACGAGCTATTTTGAGTGTGAAAGTTTTGAGGGAGCCAGGAGGCGACCGAGAAGCTTTCTAAACGATAAAATTGGGAGGAGTAGACTAAAAAATCCTTAGAGCTTTTTATAAACTCAAATTTTTAATAACTTAAATTTTTTTATTATGATTCAAGTATCTATTTAAGATTATTTAATTAGAAATTATAGTGTTAAGCTTAAATTAAATATATATTTTAAAGCTTGATATATTTAATTTAAAGGATTAAAATATAAGTATAATTTCTTATAATTCAGTAAAATAAACGGCGTTAGACGATTATTTTACTGCCAATAACTAGATTTTTTATTTTATGATTTGTGTGCTTGTATAAAAAAAGATTAACTTTTATATAAGATTTTAGAATTATAAATATAGAAAAACGTTTATAGAAATTACAGTAAGTAGTTTTGATGATTAAACATAATGTAGACGAGATGTTGAAACGGGTATTGGCAATAAAGTTAAGTTCAGATGAATAATTTGGCGTTACGAGATGTAAAGCATAAAA
>JBOFYJ010000009.1:0-62179 GCA_051654605.1 Metamycoplasmataceae bacterium
TAATAATTTAGCTTTTATTTAATAATATTTAAAAAATTTTATTAAATAGTGTTATATTATTAACAATAGCGTTATATTATTAACAATATCAAAAATAACAAATAGAATAGAAAAAAGGAACTTATATTTTATATGAAGAGAAAAAATTTATTTTTAGGATTAACAACTCTAGCAATAGTAGCTAGTCCAATAGTCGCTACTATTTCTTGTGGACAAAATAGTTCAAATATTAGTCCACCTCCTCCTTCTCTAACAGTTTTAGATATTCAAACTAAAACTGTTAGCCAAGCAGCTATTGATGCTTTTACTTGAAATGATGGTCAAAGTGTTGGTGAAAAAATTACTAATTTATCAACTATTTTTATAGTTAATATTAATGAAACAAATATTAATAACTTTACAGTAAATATTAATTCTCAAGCAAATCCTAAATATGTAGAACTAACCGCAAAAGACGGATTTACTTTTTTAGGTAATCAAAAAATAATAAAAACAACAACAGAGCCTGTTCAAGAAAAACCGATGATTAATGTTCAAAATCAAGTGGTTACATCAGATTCTCTTTATAATGGTGGTTCAACTACTCCAACTTTTCGATTAGGTTTTTCTTATCAAGATGGTTCATATATGGATTACAAAATAGAAAATCAAATTTATAATTTTAGTGCAGAAGTACATGTTGATCCTTATCAATTTACTTATCACAATAATATATATGATATTCCAGCGTTTACAACAACAGTAAATTTTGATTTTATGTTTGTTCTAGATCAATATGAAACATATATTGGCGGACATTTAAAACTAATGGATAATAATCCAGAATATAAAGTAGGTCAAGGAGGTTTACCTTCAAATGATACAGAGACTAGTTGAAATGAAAATTCAATTATAACAACAGCTGCAAAAGGATTAGGAAATAGTTTCCTAGCTTCTAAAAATAAACCCCAAATGCAAATGCAATTTCAAGTAGGTTTAGTTGCGAATGGTCCTTGAGGGTTTAGAATTGCAGTTTGACCTTATAGTGATGAAAATAGTAAAAATCCTGATTTTACATATGGTAAAATAACAAGCCCACAACCTGCAAAACCAGGGGGAGGAATGCCTCAAATGAGCGCAACTTATTCAATTACTCCTAAAGTTAATTAAGGAAAATTATGAAAAAGAAAACGAAATTAATTGTAAATTCATTATCATTAATTGCTCCAATTTCTTTTTCATTATTACCTTTTTTAATTGTTAATTTAAATAATAATAATAATAATAATAATAATGAATTATCTTTATTGAATAATACAGCAACTATTAATCCTGATAATATTTATTTAATTAATCTTAAAACAAAAGCAATTAATTTTAAAGAAACAACTTCTAATTACAATATAAAAAATTCTATTTTAAATGTTGATGGTAAATATGTTGAACCAATAGAAATTACTAATCCTGATGGTTCAAAAACAATTAAAAATAGTCTTGTTTTAAATCTTGGGGAATTAAATAAATACAATGTAGGAGTTCAAGAGTTTATTGAATCATTAAATTTTAATTTAAAAGGCGGACATTATAGTTTCACTGATAAAAAATATAGTAAAAAAACAGAAAAATATTTTGATTTTACTAATACAGATAGCCCAAATAAACTTTTTCAACTAAAATTTGAGCCAAATTTTAAACCTAATGGGAAACCTTATGATTTTCGTCCTTCACAAGAATTTTTAGTGGAAACTTATGATGGTATTGATAATCCACAAACCTCCCAAAAATACATTTCTGTTTTAATTGAAGCTTCTTATGATTTTAATAGTAAAAAATTAATCATATTTCCCCAAATTAAAGCACTAAGTAGTAATCCTTCTACTTCTACCCCTGTAACACCAGAATTTAATATGCCAGGTGGCCAAGATATTTTTATGGAAATATCTTCTCAATTTATATCTAAAAAAAATGATGTTCTTTTAGATGAATATATTACATCTCAATTAAGATTTTCTTCACGTGTTAATGGTGACCTTACAATTACAAACGGGAATCCCGATTTTACTTTTGAAACAAATCCTACTACAAATCAAGGATTATTAGTTAATAAAAAACTTTCGACAGAAGCGGGAGTAAATAGCCCTCTTTTAATTGATTTAAAAAATATTTATTTTGATGATACAATAACAGACAAAAAAGAATTTGATATTCTTTTAAATAATTTTAAAATAAAGCAACTTAAAAAAGGTAATAATGAAATTTTTAACGGCAAAGAAAAAGGTTCTTCTTATCCTATTGTATTTAAACTTAGACCCGATTGAACTGTAGTGGATAATACAGTTGTTACATTAGAACATAATTTTTTAACAAATCCTACAACTGGTGCTTTTTTAAAAATGAGTCTTAATTTATTAAAAAAGCCTGAATTTACTTATGAGATAACTTCAATAATTTTTAGTTCAGCTTCTGGTTCTGGAACCGAAATTTATTCTTTAACAATCCCTAAAGAAACTCAAGAGTTTTTTTCTATAGCAGTTAAACCTTCTAATTTTTCAATAATGAAAGCAATAGAAGAAGTTAAAGAAATTAATCGTGTAAAACCAGCATTTAGTATAACTTCTTGATATTCATCAGATGTTTTTGATAATTCTTCCCTTAGTGGCAAAACATCTAATTTTAGTAAAGTTAAAATGTATTTAGATCAGCAGTTGCAAAATCTTTTTTGAAGTATAAATATGCAAGAAATGGGAGCAACTTTAAATACTTTTAATTATCCAGTTTATTCTTATGAATATCTTAATGAAAATGATTTTTCAACTGGATATGGAATTTTAAGAATAGCTTCTAAAAATCCTAATCATTTCTTGCCAAGAATTGAACTGAAAATTTTATTTAAAATTGATAAAATAGGAAAAGATGAGCTTGTTCAAGTTAGTTTAGCAAAATCTAAAACTCAAAATAAAACTCTTTTAGAAATTGAATCAGAAAAATATCAAGATTTAAATAAATTTATTTCAGACCTTAATAAAAAATCACTTATAGAAAAATTAAATTTTTTTGCAATTCGTTCTAAATATACCGATACTCCTGGTACTGTTATTGCTGAAGATAAAATTATATTCAGTCCTCATTTTTTAGAAGGTATTCAACAACAAGAATCCCTTTCTATTAAAATTCCTTTAGAGCTAAATTATCACGTTATTGAAAATGGAGAATTACGTACAGAAGCTAATATAATTGTAAATAATCTTAAGCTTTTTTATCCTTCAAAAAAACAATCTGATATTAAAATTAATGAACAAAAATTAGCTGATAAAGCAAAAGCTTTTTCTAATTTTGATACATTTTTTGAAAATCAAAAAAATAATATTTTAGATTATATTGAAACATCTTCTCGTGATCAAATTATTGATGCAAATTTTAGTAAAAATATAATAGATGAAAAAATTATTAATATTAATATTAAAATTAATGATTCATATATTTTTGATAATTACAAGCAAGAAAAAACTTTTGAAGTGGGGAATATCGCATGAAACGGACAAGTTCCAACTTTAAAGGAAATTCTTTTAAATATTAATTATGATGGTATAGCTGATTTTGCATCAAAAAAAAATGATCCAAATGATTTTATAACAGAATTTAATAAAACATGAAATTCAAATCTTGATCAAGTTGTGGATCTGGTTCCAGAACTTCAAGTAGCAATTCGTCAAATTCAAATTTCAGCTACAAACCAATCAAGAACTTTTCTTATAAATGTAAGTTTAAAATCTGGATATTATTTCCAAAACCAATCACCTAATAATTTAAATAAAACATTTTCTATAATTAATCTTCGTTTTAATTCAGAACCGTCGCTTGACCTTAAACAATTAAATTTAGATATTAATTATCAAAATCTAATTTATTATATAAAAAAATATAAAAGCTTAAAACAATTTGTAAAAGAAAATAAAGATAAGTTTTTAATTGAAAATGATAATAATAATTCAATTGTTAGAATGAATAAACATTATTATCCTAAAGCTGTTTCTAAAATTAATGTAGAAACAGATTTTAGTGGAAGAGAAATTCATATCTTTTTCGAAATTAAAAGTGATTATTATTATCTTTCATATTATAATCCCTATTTTAAACTTATTATAACAATAGATGAAATTAAAGCAGCTTATGATAATTTAAACAATAATAATAATTCAAGTGAAGTAGATTATGATTTATTTTATTCTTTAATTCAAAAAGATGCTAAAAGTTATTTAAATATCGATGAATTTTTAATATATTTAAATTCTTTTCAAAATATAAATAATTATATTAAACCTTTAAAAGGAAATATCTTTGCAATTAATAATATTATTCTAGAAAAATTATCTAATAATTCATTTGTAGTTAAAATCCATTTAAAAGAAAAACATTATTTTATAAACTCTTCATCTATTAATGATAAAGTTAAGGAAATTAGAGTTTCTAATATTTCATTTAAAAACGAAGATTTAAAATTAGAAAACGTTAATATTAAACTTGATATTAAAAGTTTAGTTACAGAAGCTAAAAAATATAAAAGCTTTGATGAATTTAATGCTAATTTAACTTTAGAAACAAAAATAAAATTTTTAGTTTTTGTTTCAGGGAATAAAGATTCTATTAAAAATATTATTTTGGAAAAATTAAAAGATCCGCATAGTATTAATTTTAAAATTATTTTAAATGATGGTTATTATTTTATTAATGAAGATAAAAATATAGTTACTAAAGAAATCGTAATTAATAATGTTTATTATGATGGCGAAGTACCACCTAATCTTACTGCTGTTGAAATTTCAATTAAAGGAAATGAATTACTAGATCTTATTAAAACATTCCCTAATTTTAAATCTCTTGCTATGTATTTAAATAAAAAAGAACAATTAATGAAATTTTTAGTTTTTTCAGAAGGAGATGAACAAGCTATTGATTCAGTTTATATTTATAAAGGAAAATATTGAAATGATATTTATATTCAATTAAATCTTGCTAATGGTTATTATTTTAAAGGAGAAAGTATAAATAAAACTTATCAAAATATATTAATTTCTAATGTTCGATATTCAACCAGCCAAAATAGTGAATTAGAAGAAGTAAAAATAAACTTTAATTTCAGCTTCTTTTTTGAATTATTTAATAATTTCGATATGAATAATTTTAGTAATTTTTCAAAAGAAAATTATAAATATTTACTTAATTTTACAAACAACAAATCAATTATTCAATTAATGCCATTAAATGCTAAATTAGTTCAATCAGCAATTATGTATCAAGATAGTTCCGGTTTTTATTTTGAATTAAGATTTGTAGATGGGATTTATTGAGATATTAACAACAAATCAAATGCTTATTATCGAAAACATCTTTCTTTTGAAGAAGTTAAAACTGAATATAAAAATTATTTAAAAATAATGGACGGAAAAGCAAAAGAAAAAGAAGAAGCTTTAATTTTAATTATTTCTTTATCATCAACTTTATTAGTTTCTATAATTGGGGGAATTATTATTTTTAAATTATTAAAGAAAAGAAAAGCAAAACACCTAGATGGAAATTAAAAAAACTAGTTAATTCTCATATTTTTTGATATTTTTTTTAAAAAAATGGTATAATAACATAAAAATTATTAATATAAAACTAATAAATTTTTAAAGGATTATTATGACAAAAAATAAGAAAATTCAAAAAATGTCATTATTTTTATTATCTGGTTTATCTATTATTCCAATAGTATTTTTATCAATAGATAAAAATGTTATTCAAAAAGAAATTACTTCTATTGAAAACCAAAAAAGAAATGACATTTATAAAGAAGAAAAAAATATAAAAAGTAATGTTGAATTAGTTATTCCATCTAATGGGAATTTTTCTTTTAAAGAATTAAATAATTTATTTGTATCAGCAGATGGAGTATTAGGCTCAACAATTTCTTCTCAAAGAAAAGAAGTTAATCATATGAAACAAACATTTAATTATAAAATAGAAATTAGCAACAATATTATAGGAAATTGAAAAAATTATTTATCTAAACACAATATTGATAGCAATTTTTCTATGAAAGAAATTAAATTAGGAACAGAAATAGGATTGGGAAACTGAGGAGGATGAGGAGGATGAACATCTTTTTTTCATAGTGATGCAACTCAAAAAAGCATTTTTAATTTGGATGCACAAAAAAATTGAGATCAACGATATACAGACAAAAATTTTTCAAATTTTATAAAAGAATATAAAAATCTTAATTGACCTTTTGTTTTATCAGGATATTTTAATAAAATAATTATTGATCATTTTTTATATCATATAGAAAACAAAAATAAAGAACATGCAGAAAGCGGACTTAATTTATCTATAAAAAATGATATTAATAATGGAATTTTTTCTGTTTCAGAAAATGCTTGAGTTGATGTAGCTGAAACATATAATTTTGGTTCTTTTAGTCATACAGAAGCGAGAATTTTTGCTCTCTCTACCGCTGGAGATAATCCATTAAGATTAACAGTTAAATTACCATATACAACAGAAGATGTTAAGCAAATTAATGATATTTTTAATGAAATTATGACTAAACCGTTAAAGATTTTTTCAGATGATTTAAAAGTTTATTCTTCTAATAATCTTAAAAAAATTCAAGTTGAATTAGGAAAAAGAATTGATGATTTTTATAGTAATATTTTTATTAAAAATTCAAAAGTAGGTTTTATTAATAATACAACCACTAAATTTACATATTTAAATCCGCCGCCCTCTCAAGTAGATAATTTATCAAAAGCAGATCATAATATGACATTTTCTTTAATGAATAAAACAGATGTTTTTAAGGGGGCTATAAATAAAGCAGGAGATAAATTTTTATTTCCTGATTATAATAGTCTTACAATAAAAGTTCCGATAGAAATCTTTCCTATAGCTACAGGACAATATAATCCTAAAGATTTAATTAGTATTAAACCTTATAACGTTACAGAGCTAAATGAAGCTTATTTTGATAAAAATGGCGAAATTGATAATATGGTTTTATCTAAATTTACTCCCAATTCTAAATTTGAAAATTTTTCAGTTAATTTAAATAAAAGAAACGAAAATGGAGATTATGTTCTTATTCCGAATGAAAAATTACCTTTAATACTAAGATACGGTCTTAAACTTAATTTTGATTTAATAATAAAACAAGATGGCAAATATTTAGAATCAAAAAAAATTGATGTATTTTATCTTTACAATAATGACTTTTTAGAAATAAATGTAACATTTAATAATACAACAACAGGGCCTCAAGAACTTAAATTACTATTAAAATTTAAAAATAATCAGATTTTAATAGAAAATAATGGGAATAATGAATGAAAGTTTGATAAAAATCTGGAATTAATAATTAATGATGTTTTTGCTTCTCTTCCTTTAGATCAAAATACTAAGTCTTCTAAATGAACTCAGATAATTGATGATCAAACAAGTCCTGTAAATGAACATTTTCAAACAGAGGAACCATTTATTTTTGAAATGAGCTTTTTACCTAATAATGATTCAACAGCCGCTAGATATGTTCCATTTATAGATGGAGTTCCTATAGGACAATCGGGATCTAATAAAATTTTTAAAGCTGATTTAGGTCCATATGTTATTGCTCAAAAAGAAGCAAAAGCAATCAATGTTTTAATTGAAATAAAAGAATTTGATCCAGTTACTGATTCTTATTCAAAGGTTGTTTATACATTAAGAGTTAGTGTAAAACTAAATAATGATCCGCTTCTTTTTGAATTAAAAGGTTGGGATTCTCCAGCTCTTTCTCCAGAAGATAAGAAAAAATTTTTTAATCCTGAAGATAAAGAAAAATATCGTGGAGATTATGTAGATGAAAAAACAGGAATGTATATTCCTAAGGTTGTTTGGGTTAATGCAACTCCTCCAAAAACATTTATGTATGATCCATTAGATAAAAATGGGCAAAAATTAGAAGGACTTGACCAAACAAATAGTTCCAATGTTAAATATGATATTGGTTATTTAGCCCAAATAAATGCTCCTGGATTTAAAGACGGAGATTTTCAATCGGTGCCAACAATTGGAGGATATAAAATTGAATATCCTCTAGACTATATCCCAGATGGAGAATATCCATATTCAGAAATCTATTCTTTTGATGGGATTAATACTTTTCCGAAAATAATTCATGAATCACTTACAAATAATGGAATGATCTTTGCAGATAAAGATTTAAGACAAACTATTTTAAAGAAAAATGAATCAGATTTATTTATTTATCAATTTGCTCTTATTTCACCAAATAGTATTCCTAATAATTTATTTAGTTTATATGATAAATTTACAACAAATAAAAATGAGAAAGTTTTTGTTGATTTTTGAGATACATATCATGGAACAAATCTCTTTAATTATCTAAAAGAAATTAATTTAGTTCCAACAATGGAACAAGCAAGAGCTCTCGAATTTGCAGATGTAAATACATATTGAAATTCATATGTTAATTTTGTTACTTTAAAACCTCCTTCTGATGGGAAAATAGATTTAAGTACTGTGAACTTTTCAAAAATATTTTTAAATTTAGAAAATATAGATCAATTAGCTATTGAAGTTAAAAGAAGGATTGATGAAGAAATTAATGCTAAGATAAGTAAACCAAGCAATGTTAGTTTAAAAATAGAAGAAGATTATTTAATAGAAGTTGATAATAATAAATTTTTAGAAAAAATAAAAACTTTATTTAATAATTACAATCTAGCAGATCCTTCAAAAGGAAATGTATCATTTGAAATAATTGCAACAGCAAGTTCTAAATATATTAAAAACACTGCTAAAATAAATGTTTTAAATTCAAAATTTATTCCTTTTGATTTATCAATAATAAAAGGTCAAGATGTTTTATTTAATAGTGAAGATTTAACTAATCGTCCTTCTAATAAGTTCGAGTGAATTAAAAATGATTTAATTAAAACACTAGTTCATCAAGAATTAAAAGGTGAAACAGGTAAAAATGATTTAATTTTAAATAAAGATTATGTTTTAGATTTCTATACAAATGTAACTAATACAAATGGACAAATTAGTAAAAAATACTTTACAGGAATTGATGATGCTATTAATAACTGCTTACTTTTAAATGTTAATTATAAAGAATTTAGTAACGATCTTTTTGTAGAAGTTAAAGCATCAAATTCTTCTGATTCATATAAATTAAAAAATTCATATACTAAACGTTATAACAATTCAAACAAAAATAAAAATCCAATTGTTTCATCTAGAAATTATGATTTAAATCTTGTTAAAAAACAACCTATTTTAAAATTCAATACTGCATCTAATAATTTCCCTTCAAGCGGAGATAAAAAAGAATTCCTTTTAAGTTATATTAAAGAATATAATGAAAATGTAATCTTTAAATTAATAAATCGTTTAAATTCATCAGAAACTAGAACAGCCCTTATTAATAAGGATTTTAAAATAACTTCTGAAGATGGAACTAAAACTCTTGAGGAAATCATTGAAGAATTTATGAAAATTGCAGATCCTGCAAATTTTGATATTACAATTAAAATCAAAATTGAAGCAATCCCTACTTCAGAACTTTTAGAAAACGGCTTTATTTTAACATTAAATAATTCATCGAAAAATGATGCTCTTCCTAATATAGAAGATGAAAATGAAGAAAATAATAAATTACCTAGTATAGAAGATGAAAATAATTTTAAACCACCAATAGCTCCAAATGATTTTTGAGCACAAAATAATTGATGAATTATAACCTTAATTTCTTTATCTGCATTTTCAATAATATCTTTTGTTTTATACAAAAAAATTAAGAAAAATAGAAATATAAGATAAGTATTTACTTATTAAATATTTTTATTAGATTAATATTTATATAAAATTATTCTAAAACAATTTTAATTTATCTTAAAATATCGTAAATATAGTATAATTAAAAACAATTATTTAGTAATATGCAATAAAATTATTTGCAAAATATGATTTATAAAGATCAGTATTAAATAATGTTTATTGAATATTTAGTATTTTAAAAGATCTAATAAAATATTTTAAAAAAGAAGAATTTAAAATATTTATATAGTTAGTTTAATAAATTAACTTTATTTTCAATAAAATACAAAAACATTATTTTTAACATATCGTTATTTAGTATATCTTAGAAGTTAAAAAGTAAATATTAAAGGAGAAAAAAATGAAATTAAATAAGAAGTTATTATCAATAGGTTTATTATCAGTAAGTGTAATACCATTATCAATAGTTTCTTGTAGTACTAATGAAGAGTATGTCCCTGAAACACAGTTTGATGCTGAGGGATTTAGAATTAGTTCAGAAGGGTGAATAATAGGATTTTCAGATTCTACTACTCAACATATAGGTAAACTTACTATTAAAGATAAATATATGGATGAAGAAAATCAAAAGGAAGTTAAAATTACTTCTATTGGTTATAGAGCATTTAAAGACCAAACAGGAATTACAGAACTGGACTTACCGGCTACATTAGAATATATAAGTTCTGAGGCGTTTTATAATATAGGATCACCTTTTAAATTACCAGATCAGTATACACCTGATCCTATTGTATGAGATTTATCTCACTTAGTAAATTTAAAACAAATTGCCCCAAGCGCTTTTGGAAAACTTGAACCACCTATTCCTAATCCTAATGATCCACCTGTAAAAACTTGATCTATAAAACTTAATTTAAGTAATTTAAATAATCTAATATTAATAGGTAGTCAGGCTTTTGAATTTAATGATATAGTCGATATTACTTTTCCAGCATCTTCAAAATTTACAACTATTGAATCTTTTGCTTTTCGTCACAATAAACTTACATCATTAATACTTCCTGATTCTATAACTTCAATTGGAAATTGAGCATTTGAAGATAACAAACTTACATCAGTTACTATCTCTAATTCTGCAACAGAAATTGGTATTCGTGCTTTTAGAAATAATAAGATCACTTCACTTACTATCCCAAATTCAGTAACAACCATTGAATATGATGCTTTTTATAATAACCAACTTACTTTAATTAATATTCCTGATTCAGTAACCCATATTGGAGATGATGCTTTTTCTGGTAATAACATCACTAATAATTCTCAAATAACCTTACCTGCTAAATTTAATACCTTAGAAGAAAGACAAAGAATAGGAATAAATATCCCACCAAATCTACCAATTAAAAATACACAAATAGATGCTATAGAAATTACATCATCAAGGAGAAAAAATGAAATTAAATAAAAAGTTATTAACCATAGGATTATTACCATTGAGTATAATTCCATTTACAATGATTTCTTGTAGTAGTGACCAACCTGCAACTTACTTTGAAGCCGAAGGTTTCAAAGTAAGTTCCGATGGAAGAATTATGGGATTTGCAAAAGGACAGAATCCAGTTGCAACAATTAATATCAAAGAACAATATAATGGAGTAACCATTAAACATATTGAAAAAGATGCTTTTGCATATTTATCTCTTACTGATGTTGTTTTACCAAAAACATTAATAAGTATAGGTAACGCCGCTTTTAGAAATAACCAACTTAGTCAAATAACTATACCTTCTTCAGTAACGACTATTGGAGCATCAGCATTTTCTCAGAATAAACTTACTTCAGTTATTCTTCCAAATTCAATAACATCTATTGGTGGATTTGCTTTTGTAAGGAACCAACTTATCTCAATTACAATTCCTGATAATATAAAAACTATTGGAGAAGAAGCATTTGCTGAAAATAAAATTACTTCTCAATTGAACTTTCCAAATACTTTAACATCAATCGGTAAGGCAGCATTTTGAAGAAATAATTTAACATCAATTAATTTACCTAATTCACTTACTTCAGTTGAAGATTTTGCTTTTACTGGTAATCAACTGGCTTCCCTTACTGTTCCTGATTCAGTAACATCAATAGGTATAGGATCGTTTGAAAACAACCAACTTACTTCTCTTAAACTTCCTTTTTCAGTAAAATCAATTGGTGATTCTTCTTTTGCAAATAATCCAATTTCTTTCCTTAATGTTCCAAGTTCAGTAGAAACTATAGGTGATAATGCTTTTTCAGGAAATAGATTAATGGAAAATGGGAATATATGATTACCTATGAAATTCAATAAAATCGGGGAACGTAAACGAATAGGAATTAATGTTGCACCACAGAGAGCATATGAAGATAAATAATAAAATATTAACTATAGGTTTATTATCACTAAGTATAGTTCCATTTGTGATGGTTTCTTGTAGTACTAATACAGAAACATCAGATCATTTTATATCTGAAGGTTTAAAAATTAGTATTGAAGGAGAAATATTAGGATTTGCTAATCCTGATACTTTCCCATCAGATAAACTGAATATCAAAGAATCATATAATGGAGTAACTATTACTCAAATTGGTGAATCAGCATTTGCTCGAAAAAATCTAACATCTATCACTATTCCAAATTCAATAACATCTATTGGTATAAGAGCATTCCAATCAAATAAAATTACTTCATTTATAATTCCTGAATCAGTAACAGAGATAGGAGAATATGCATTTGGTTGAAATCAAATAACTTCTATCAATATTCCCAATAAAGTAACCGCTATAGGTAAAGGTGCTTTTACTGATAATAAAATTACATCTATCACTATTCCAGATTCGATAACAGAAATTCCAGCAGAACTGTTTTCACGTAATCAATTAACTTCGATAACTATTCCTACTTGAATAACATCTATTGGAGATAGTGCGTTTGATACCAACCAACTTACAGAAGTTATTATTCCAGATTCTGTCAAATCTCTTGGTTATTCAGTATTTAGTAATAATCAAATTGTTACAGTTGATATTCCAAATTCAATAACAGAAATTCCAGCATCTACTTTTTTTCAAAACCAAATTACTAAAATAACTATCCCTGCATCAGTAACCGCTATATGAGAGTCTGCTTTTTGATTAAACAAACTTACAGAAGTTATTATTCCAGATTCTGTGACATTTATAGGTAGAGCAGCATTTTATGAAAATAACCTAACGTCTGTAACTATTCCTAACACAATAAAAACAATTGAAAGTAGAGCATTTTCACGAAATCAACTTACTACAACCATTATCCCTAATTCTGTAACTTCTATTGAAGACAATGCTTTTGAAAGTAATCAAATCACTTCAATTACTATCCCAAATTCAGTAACTTCTATTGGATCAAGTGCTTTTGAAAATAACCAAATCACTTCTCTTACTATCCCAAATTCAGTAACATCTATTGGAACAAGCACTTTTCGATATAACCAACTTACTTCAATCAATATCCCAAATTCAATAATCTCTATAGGGGACTACACTTTTAAAGATAACCAACTTACTTCAATTACTATCCCAAATTCAATAACATATATTGGAGAAGGGGTTTTTAGTAATAACCAACTTACTTTAATTAATATTCCAGATTCAGTAACATCTATTAAAGATTCTGCTTTTCAAAATAATAAAATTACTTCTCTTACTATCCCAAATTCAGTAACATCTATTGGATGAGATGCTTTTAAGGATAATCAACTTACTTCAATTAATATTCCTAAATCAGTAACCGATATTGGTAATAATGCTTTTGCTAATAATAAATTTACTGATAATACAAAAATAATCCTACCTGCTAAATTTAATACACCTGAAGAGCGTAAAAGAATAGGAATAACATTACCTTTAAAAGAAAATAAATTAAGTTATAACCCAAAACTTGAAGCACCATTAGAATCATCAAGAAGAAAAAATGAAACTATTACTAATAAATAATTATTTATTAAATATTAATTTTTCTAAAAGAACTTTTTCTAGTTCTTTATCTTCGATATAAACAAAGGTTCCTTTTGTTCCTCTTGTTAAATTAACAAAAAGACGATTAAGAAAATAAGATTTATTTAATTTAATTCTTTTTTCTTTTTCTTCATTATCTTTAATTCTTTTTGTAGCTCAGACTTGGCTAGCCATTTCACTATAATCTAATTGTAGAAGATCAACATCAATTTTATTTGTTTCTTTATTCCAAAAAAATAATTTGGGAATATGAACGAAAATATAATCAAATTCAGAACCTTGTGTAGTATTAAAATATCCAATATATTCTGAACCCTTTTTATTTAAATTAAAATTCTTATCTTCACATAATTTAGTTAAACTACTAGGAATATTAATATTCGGATTATTATTTTTAAGTTTTTTAAGTCATTGTCAATTCGGATTTCAAGCATAAAAAGAATTTCCTATTTTGATATTCTTTACCGGAAGATTATTTTCTAGATGATTAATATTTCAAGTTTGAGTTCAAAATGAAAGCATTCTAACATTATGCTCTTCATACATTGCTTGATATTTGGAATTAAATTCCCTTTCATTTAGAATTTTAAAATCAAAATAATTATTGACAAACTCTTCCTGACCATTATCTTGATTTTTTATTCAGTTTTTTAATCACTCAATATAAGTTGAATCTCCGCCATTACGAAAGTGCTCTAATAAATCAAGATTAACTATTGCAAAATTTTCTTCAAGAGCTATATCTTCTAATTGTGAGCGAGTTATTCCTTTTTTATTAATAACTTGCATATCATCAATAAGAGTTATTAAAAAATTACATTTTTTAGCCATTTTTTTATAAAAGCTTTTAGCATCACCATTACTGGTTGCTTTATGTCCTTCATCAATTATTAAAATATTATATTTGGAATTCATATCAGCACCTCCTATGAATTCTGATATTGTATTATTTCCAAATTTAACTTTAACAGCTTTTCTAAATTCAGGACCGGGAAGCATTAATTTAACTTCAAATTTTTCTTTTAGCATTAAACCAAGAACTTTAAAAGCAACAATTGTTTTGCCAGAACCGGCTGCTCCAGAAATAGTTATTAAAGTTTTTTTCTTCGTATTTAAAAAATCAAATAAAATACTTTTGATTTTTTCAAAGGCATATCTTTGAGAATCAATTAGTTCAATAGCTTCAAATTCATTAGAGATATGTTCTATAAATGATTTTGAAGGTTTATATTCTAATTTATCTAATTGTTTAATTTCATTTCAATCAACTGCCTGATTAAATAACTCTTTTAAATAATTAATAAATAATTCATTAGAAGAACCTGTATAGGTTTTTATTAAATTATTGATTTCAGCATATTTTTTATTTTCTAAGGGATTATTATCCTCTTGAGGTAAAAAATTAGGTAAATAGGCTGAGCTGTAGACCTTAAATTTTTCTTCTTGCTCTAAAGAATAACTATTATTTAAAATATTCTTGTAGTCATTAGCTTGAAAAGCAGGATGCAAGAAAGTATTTCCGTATGAAGTATTCGTTTTTATAAAATCAGTTTTATTATCTAATTCAATTTGACTTCAACCTTTTAATTCGATAATTAATAAGTTTTTACTAATATTATTTTTTCCAACTAAAATAATATCAATTCTTTTTTTCGATCGAGGAACTTTAAATTCTAAAAGAATGTATTGCTGATCGCCTGGATCAATTTCTTGAAAGATTTTGGAAGTCTTACAAAGAGTTGTTTTTCAAGAAAGCTTTTCTTTTTCACCGACACTATAACCAACTTTTTCTTTCATTTGGCTAATTAAATTAGCTACTAGATAATCATTATTACTAGCATCTTCTATAAAACCTTGAATCGTATTTTTATATATAATCATTTTCAATTAATTATTATCGCAGCTTAAATTTTTTTATTTCAATTTTTTACAAAAATCTATATCATAATAATTAAATAACTTAAAAGAAGGTTAATTTATCTAATATTCATTAGTAAAAACCCTAATTTACAAGTAAAAATAGCAAAAAAACAAATATTTTTTTGATACACTAGGTATAGTTGTTATATAATTATCAAATATTAAAAATTTGAAAGGAAATTAATGCCAACAATTAATCAATTAGTTAATAAAGGTAGAAAACCAAAAACTCGTAAAACTAAAGCACCTGCGCTTTTAACAGGATTTAATTCAATCCATAAAAAAGTAACAAACAAACCATCTCCATTTAAGCGTGGTGTTTGTACAAGGGTAGCTACAATGACTCCTAAAAAACCTAACTCGGCGCTTCGTAAATATGCAAGGGTTAAAATTTCAAACGGAATGGAAGTAACAGCTTATATTCCAGGAGAAGGTCACAATTTACAAGAACACTCTATTGTTTTAATAAGAGGTGGAAGAGTTAAAGATTTACCAGGGGTTCGTTATACTATCGTAAGAGGTACACAAGATGCTGCTGGAGTTAATAAAAGAAACCAAAGTAGATCAAAATACGGTGCTAAAAGACCTAAAAAACAACAATAATTTCCTAAAATAAATAAAAGAATAATAAAAGAAAGAGAGATATTATGTCAAGAAAAAGAAAAGCTCCTGTTAGAAAAGTTTTAAATGATCCTAT
The DNA here is from genome assembly GCA_051654605.1 of Metamycoplasmataceae bacterium. Lineage (GTDB taxonomy): Bacteria > Bacillota_I > Bacilli_A > Mycoplasmatales > Metamycoplasmataceae > UBA710. Next base: position 16,445 of record JBOFYJ010000009.1, read on the forward strand.
TTTTGATTCTCAAGTAATCGCAAAATTAATTAATACAATTATGCTAGATGGAAAAAAAGCGATAGCTGAAAAAATTTTATATACAGCATTTGAAATAATAAAACAAAAAACAAATCAAGAACCAATTGAAGTATTTAATAAAGCAATTGAAAATATAACTCCTCAACTAGAAGTTAGAACTAGAAGAGTTGGAGGAACTAACTATCAAGTTCCTTTAGAAGTTAGTGAGAGAAGAAAAAGAACATTATGTTTAAGATGATTAGTTCAATATTCAAGAATTAGAAATGAAAAAACAATGGATCTTAGACTTGCTAATGAAATAATTGATGCTGCAAACGGTGTTGGTGGTTCTGTTAAGAAAAAAGATGATACCCACAAAATGGCAGAGGCTAATAAAGCATTTGCACATTTTAGATGATAATATTTTAAAAAAATGAAAGAGTAAAAAATGGCAAGAAAAGTAGATATAAAAGATTACCGTAATATCGGAATCATGGCTCATATTGATGCTGGTAAAACAACAACAACTGAAAGAATATTATTCCATACAGGAAAAGTTCATAAAATTGGTGAAACCCATGAAGGAGCTTCACAAATGGACTTTATGGAACAAGAAAAAGAAAGAGGTATCACAATTACTTCTGCAGCTACAACTGCATTCTGAAGAGAAAAAAGAATTAATATTATAGATACACCTGGCCATGTTGATTTTACAGTTGAAGTAGAACGTTCATTAAGAGTTTTAGATGGAGCGGTTGCTGTTTTAGATGCTCAATCAGGAGTTGAACCACAAACTGAAACTGTTTGAAGACAAGCTACTAATTATAAAGTTCCTAGAATTGTTTTTGTTAATAAAATGGATAAAGCAGGAGCTGATTTTGAATTTGCCGTTAATTCTGTTAAAAGAATTTTAGGAGGAAATGCTGTTCCTATTCAATGAAATATTGGAAAAGAATCTGATTATAAAGGACATATTGATTTAATTGAATTAAAAGCATATGAATTTGATGGAAATCCTAATGAAGTTTGTAAAGAAATTCCTATTCCAGATGATTTAAAAGATTTAGCTGAAATTAAAAGACATGAATTAGTAGAAGCTGTGGCTGATTTTGAAGAAGAAATCATGATGGATCTTTTAGATGGAAAAGAAATTTCAAATGATAGATTAAAAGCTGCGATAAGAAAAGCAACATTAACAGCTCAATTTTTCCCAGCAGTTTGTGGAACAGCCTTTAAAAATAAAGGAGTTAAAGCAATGCTTGATGCCGTAGTTGATTATCTTCCTTCGCCAGTTGATGTTCCAGCGATTAAAGGGCATATTGATGAAAAAGAAGTTGAATCTCCTTCAACAGATGAAGCTCCTTTTGCCGCTTTAGCTTTTAAAATTATGACTGATCCATTTGTTGGAACATTAACTTTCTTTAGAGTTTATTCAGGACATCTTCCTAAATCATCTTATATTTATAATTCAACAAAAGGTGAAAAAGAAAGAGTTGGACGTATTTTACAAATGCATGCTAATAACCGTGAAGAAATTGATGAAGTAAGAACTGGAGATATCGCCGCAGCTGTTGGTCTTAAATATACAACAACTGGAGATACTTTAGTAGCGGAAAATGCTCCTAGAATTATTTTAGAGAAAATGAATTTTCCAGAACCAGTTATTTCTCAAGCTTTAGAACCATCTTCAAAAGCTGCTACAGAAAAACTTTCTTTAGGTCTGCAAAAACTAGCTTCTGAAGATCCTACTTTTAGAACTTTTACAGATGAAGAAACAGGACAAACAATTATTGCCGGGATGGGAGAACTACACCTTGAAATTATTGTTGATCGTTTAAAAAGAGAATTTGGTGTTGAAGCAACAGTTGGAGCTCCTCAAGTTGCTTACCGTGAAACTATTACTAAAGAAGCAGAAGTTGAAGGTAAATACATTAAACAATCTGGTGGTAAAGGTCAATATGGACACGTATGAATTAAATTTGAACCAAATAATAATTTAGGTTTTGAATTCGTTGATAAAATTGTTGGTGGGAAAATTCCTAAAGAATATATTAAATCTATTCAAAAAGGTCTTGAAGAAAAAATGGCTTCAGGTATTTTAGCTGGATATCCAATGATTGATATTAAAGCAACATTATTTGATGGATCATACCATGATGTCGATTCATCTGAAATGGCTTATAAAATAGCTGCTTCAAAAGCTCTTACAGAAGGAAAAGAAAAACTTGGAGCAATTCTATTAGAACCAATTATGGACGTTTCTGTAATTATTCCTGAAGAATACTTTGGAACAATAAGTGGAGATATTTCAAGAAGAAGAGGACAAATGAAAGCTTCTGAAACTCGTCCAGATGGTGCTTCAGTTATTAAAGCTGATGTTCCTCTATCAGAAATGTTCGGTTATTCAACACAACTTAGAACAATGACTTCAGGTCGTGGAAATTACCAAATGCAATTTGATCATTTTGAAAAATGTCCTAAAAACATTGAAGCTGAAATTATTAAAAAACGTTCAGTTAAATAAAGATCATTTTATTAATAAAAATTAATTTAAATAATAGCAATAATTTTATTTATTGTTATTTTTTTTATTTTAATAAAAGAGATAAAAAAATAATTATTGATAACTTTCTTCTACCATTAATTTATTAACTAAACCATAGATATAAGAATCTAAATCAAATTCTTCTAAATCATCAATTTTTTCCCCAAGACCAATTAATTTAACATCAATATCTAAAAGATCTTTAATTGATAAAATAATTCCTCCATTAGATGTTCCATCCATTTTAGTTAAAATGATTCCACTAATATTTGTTACATCTTTAAAAACTTTAGCTTGATTAATTCCGTTTTGTCCAGATGTTGCATCTAAAACTAATAAAGTTTCATGAGGAGCATTAGGAATTTCTCTTTCAATAATTTTTTTCATTTTAGCTAATTCATTCATTAAATTAACTTTATTATGTAATCTTCCAGCTGTATCAACTATTAAAAGATCATAATCGCCTTCTTTAGCTTCTTTAATCGATTTAAAAACAACAGAAGAAGGATCTTGTTCTTCTTTTTCCGGTAAAGTAATTCCCGCTCCTAGTCTTTCGGCTCAGATTCTTAATTGTTCAACAGCTCCTGCTCTAAAAGTATCTCCAGCCGCTACAATAACCTTTTTACCAAGATTTTGGTATTTATTAACTAGTTTAGCAATTGTTGTTGTTTTCCCAACCCCATTTACTCCAACTACCATTAAAACATTTAATCCTTCATGATTAAGTTTTAATTCAGTATTTACAATACTTTGGTTAGAATAAATTGCAAACATTTTATCAATAATTATTTCATTAATTAAATTTCGGTCTTCAACATTTTGATTTCTTACTTCTTTTTTAATTTCTTCGATAATAACTTGAACCATATTAACTGAAATATCAGACATAATTAAAATTTCTTCTAGTTCTTCAAAAAACTCTTCATTAATTTCATTATGTCTATTTTGCAATTCAATAATTTTTGTAGTTAAATTTATTCCACTTTTAGATAAACCAGCAATATATTTATCTAGTTTTTTTTCTTTTTTTAATCTTTTATTTCGTTGTTTTTCTTCTTTTTTTAATATTTTTAATTCAATCTTTTTTTTCTTATCTTGTTCAGCGCTATCATCGCTTATTTTTAAAATATTTTCTTTTTTCTCTTCTTTATCTTCTTTTGATCTTAGAGAAAATATTTTTTCTTTTAGTTTTTTAAAAAATCCCATATTTATCTATTATAAAGTAAAAATATAAATAAAATAAGGATTATTGAAGAAAAATCAAGCGCCTATTTAAAAGGGTAATATCTTTAATTTATTGTATATAGTATTATAATTATAGTTGTTTAGGTATATATTTTTAAATATATAGAAAGGGTTATATATATGATTAAAAAAATTATTTTAGGATCATGTTTAGCGACTGGAGTTATATCTGCTGCGGCACTTACAACAGTCTTTACTTTAGTTCCAATTAAAAAAAATTTTGCTAGTTCTCGAAATTTAAAAATTACTTCTTATTCAGGAATTATTAATATTTCCCAAGAAGATTTTGAAGCAATGATTTCAGTTACAAATTCATTAGAAGAAAGAATAGCTGCTTTATCTAAATTATTTGAAGGTGTAAATGAAACTAATATTTTAAATATTATTGTTGAAGAAACATCTGATTCTTCAATTATTTTAAATGCAAAAAATGACTATTATTTTGATCATGAAAATATAAAATCAATAACAGGAAATTATAAAATTACTGAAATTATAAATATAACACCTAAAGAAGGAATTATAAGCATCATTCAAGATGATGTTAATTTAATTTTTTCTCAAGTAAATTCAACTGCTGACAAAGTAGTTGCTTTATCTAAATTATTTGATGGAGTAACCGAAGAAAATTTTGTCAATTTTAAAATAGAAAAAACTTCTGATACAGTAATTACATTAAAAGCTAATGAAGGTTATGCATTTGGTTTAGATGCTTTATCTTCTATAAAGGTAAATATTAAAATTGATTCAATTTTAAATATAACCCCAAAACCAGGAGTAATTAATATTACTAATGAAGATATTGTATCTATGATTTCAATTCAAAATACACCTGAAAAAATAGCTTCTTTATCTAAATTATTTGATGGAGTTGATAATAAAAATATTGCTAATGTTATAGCTGAAAAAACTTCTGATACAGTAATTACATTAAAGGCTCAAAATGGTTATACTTTTGGTTCTACAACAATAACTGCAATAACAGCAAATATTAAAGTTATTACAGTTTTAAATATAAAACCAAAAACAGTAATTGATAATATTACTGAAGCTGATGTTGAAAGTATGATTTCAACAACAAATACACCAATACAAAAAGCAACTGCTTTATCTAAATTATTCGATGGAGTAACTGAATCAAATGTTAATAATTTTACATCAGTAAAAACTTCTGTAACAACAATTACTTTAACAGCTAAAGATGGTTATGTTTTTGGTCAAGAGGGTGTAACTTCTATAAAAGCAAATATTAATGTTGTTACAATTTTAAATATAACACCTAAAAAAGAAACTATTAATGTAACTAATGCAGATATTGTAGCTATGGTTTCTTTAACAAATGTTCCTGCAAAAACAACTGCTTTATCTAAATTATTTGATGGAATAAATGAAAAAAATGCGATTAATGTGGCAGCTGAAAAAACTTCAGAAAAAATAATTACTTTAAAAGCTAATAATGGATTTTCATTTAATTCTACAACAACAGTTTCAATAATGGCCAATATTAATATTGTTAACATATTAAATATAACTCCTAAAAAAACAACCGGTAATATTACTGAAGCTGATATTCAAGCTATGATGTCACCAACAAATTCTGGAAAAGAAAGAGCAGAAGCTTTATCAAAATTATTTGATGGAGTAACTGAAGGAAATGTTGCTAGTTTTACAGTAGAAAGACCTTCAAAAACAGTAATTGTTTTAAAAGCTAATTTAGGATTTGCTTTTGGAGATTTATTAGTAAATTCTATAGGTGCAGATATTAATAAAGTTATAGAAATTTTAAATATAAAAGCAAAAACTGGAACTATTAATATTCTTCAAACAGATCTTGATGCAATAAATTCAAATACAGCTAAAGAAAAAGTAGAAGGTTTATTAAAATTATTTGATGGAGTAACTGAAGAAAACCTTAATAATTTTAAAATAGTAAAAAATCCTAGTTCAATTACTTTAACAGCAAATGATGGATTCGCTTTAGGTTTTATTACAACAACTTCTATTACAACAAATTTTAAAATTATTACAATTTTAAATATATCAGCAAAAGAAGGATCTAATAATATTTCGCAAGCAGATATTTTAGATATGGTTTCATTATCAAATACAGAGAAAAGAGTGGCCGCATTATCTAAAATATTTAACGGTGTTACTAAAGAGAATTCTGTTCATATAAGAGCGGAAAATACTTCAAATACACAAATTACTTTAATAGCTAATGATGGTTATGCTTTTGTTTCTATAGATGTTAATTCTATAAAAGCAGATGTTAAAATTATTTCATTTTTAAATATATCACCAAAAGCAAAAACTGTGGATGTTTCTGATGCAGATATAGCTGAAATGATTTCAACATCAAATACAGCACAACAAAGAGCAGAGGCTTTATCTAAAATATTTGATGGAGTAACTGCGGCTAATGTAGTTAATGTTAAAGCAGAGAAAACTTCTGGTGTATTAATTACTTTAAATAGTATGGGAAATTATCTTTTTGATTTTAATTCCTCTTCTACAATAACAGCTAATATTAGAATTATTACAATTTTAAATATAATTCCAAAAACAGGAATAATTAATATTACTCAAGAAGATATTAATGTAATGTCTTCAACATCAAATCCAGTTGCTAATAGAGCAGAAGCTTTATTAAAATTATTTAGCGGAATAACTGTATCAAATGTAGTTAATGTTAATGCGGTAAAAACTTCTGATACAGAAATTACTTTAAATTCTAATGAAGGATTTTCATTTGGTTCTATAGGTAATAATTCTATAAAAGCAAGCATTAAAATAATTACAATTTTAAATATAACAGCATTACCAGATATTAATAATGCTACTCAAGAAGATATTGACGCAATGGTTTCAACATCAAATTCAGCAAAACAAAGAGCAGAAGCTTTATCTAAATTATATAAAGGAGTAACTGAAGCGAATGTTGTTAATATTAAAGTAGGTAAACCTAATAGTGGAGAAATTACTTTAACAGCTAATGAAGGTTATGCTTTTAATACAATAACTTCAACTTCTTTAAAATCATTCTTTAGATTAATTGTTATTTTAAATATAAGTCCTAAAGAAGGAGTTAACAGAATTTCTGAAGCTGATTATAATACAATATCTATTTCAAATAATCCAGATGCAAAAGCAGCTTCATTATCAATATTATTTAATGGAGTTAGTGGATATGATTTTACTGAAAATAGATATTCAATTAGTATAAAAAATAACATATTTACTTTAACAGCTAATTTAGGATATGTTTTCGGTTCTATGAATAGCCCTTCTGTGCAATCATCTTTTAAATTAATTAAAATTTTAAATTTAAAAGGAAAAACAGGAACTGTTGGTCTTAGTCAAACAGAAACTTTTATAATAAAACCCGGATCAACAAGTTCAGTTTCAGAAAAAATAAGAGTTTTAAATAAAGTATTTGATGGAGGAATTACTACAGAAAACTTTAATTATTTTACAATAGGAGATATTCCAGCACCACCATCAAAAAGTATTTTAATAGCTAAAGATGGTTATGCTTTTGGTTCAACAAATATTACTTCTATAGAAACAAAAATTATTATAAATTCATGAAATTATTTTAATGTTGTATATAATGGTAAAATTAATAATACAAGTAATAATTTAAATACAAAAAAAGAATTATTTGTTAAAAAATAGTTATTAATTAAAAAAGAAAATTTATAATTAAATATATTAATATTTATGTATAGTATTATAATATAATTGCTTTAAATGTATATTTTTGTATATAGAAAGGATTATTTATGAGTAAAAAATTTATTTTAACATCTTGTATAATTTCTGCTTTATTATCAACTGCAGCGATTACCACTGTTTTCGTTTTAATACCTATAAAAAAGAATTTCATTAATTCTAAAAATTTAAAAATTACTCCTTATTCTGGATTAAATAATGTTTCTCAAAATGATCTTGATGCAATGATTTCAGTTACAAATTTACCAGAGGAAAGAATATTTTCTTTATCTAAATTATTTGATGGTCTAACAGAAGATAATCTTAATAATATTATTGTTGAAGGAACATCAAATTCATCAGTTATTTTAAATGCAAAAAATGATTATTTTTTTAATTCTATAAAAATAAAATCATTAACTTCAAATTATAATATTGTTGAAGTTATAGATATAACAGCTAAAGAAGGAATTATTAATATTTCTCAAGATGAAATTAATGTAATTTTTTCTTCATCGAATTCAATAGCTGATAAGGTAGTTGTTTTATCTAAATTATTCGATGGAGTAACTGAAGCAAATTTTCCTAATTTTGGAATAGAAAAAAGTTCTGATACAGAAATTATTTTAATAGCTAATGAAGGTTTTGCTTTTGGTCTTGATACATTATCTACTATAAAAACAGATATTGAAGTAGATTCAATTTTAAATATAACACCAAAAGAGGGAACAATTAATGTTACTAATGAAGATATTGTAGCTATGATTTCAGTACAAAATACACCAGAAAAATTAGCTGCTTTATCAAAATTGTTTGATGGAATTAATGATAAGAATATTATTAATATTACAGCTGAAAAAACTTCTAATACAGTAATTACATTAAAAGCTCAAAATGGGTTTACTTTCGGTTCTACAACAATAACTGAAATAACAGTAAATGTTAAAATTGTTACAGTATTAAATATAAAATTAAAAGCAACAATTGATAATATTACTGATGCTGATGTTCAAGAGATGATTTCAACAACAAATACACCAGCTCAAAGAGCAACCGCATTATTAAAATTATTTGATGGAGTAACTGAATCAAATGTTATTAATTTTACAGTAGAAAAAACTTCTGATAAAGAAATTACTTTAAAAGCTAAAGAAGGTTATGCATTTGGTCTCGAAACTCTTCCTTCTATAAAAGCAGATATTAAAGTTGTAACAGTTTTGAATATAAAACCTAAAACTGAAATTATTAATGTAACTAATGCAGATATTGTAGCAATGATTTCTTTAACAAATATTCCAGCCAAAGTAACTGCTTTATCTAAAATATTTGAAGGAGTAAATGAAACAAACGCTCCTAATTTTATAGCTGAAAAAACTTCTGATACAGTAATTACTTTAAAAGCAAATAATGGTTTTTCTTTTGGTAATACTTCAACAACATCGATAACAGCTAAAATTAATATTGTTTTAATTTTAAATATAACACCAAAAAATGTAACTAGCAATATCACTGATGCAGATATTGCTGAAATGATTTCAACAACAAATACACCAGCCCAAAGAGCAGCTGCTTTATCAAAATTATTTGATGGAGTAAATGAAACAAATGTTATTAATTTTACAGTAGAAAAACCTTCTAGTACAGTAATTCTTTTAAAAGCTAATCAAGGTTATGCTTTTAATGATTTATTATTAGATTCGATAGGAGCTGATGTTAATAAAGTTATTACAGTTTTAAATATAAAAGCAAAATCGGGAACAATTAATATTTCTCAAGCAGATCTTGATGCAATAACTTCAACAACAAACCAAGCTAAAGATAGAGTGGCTGCTTTATTAAACTTATTTGATGGAGTAACTGAAGAAAACCTTAATAATTTTAAAATAGTAAAAAATCCTAATTCAATTACTTTAACAGCTAATGATGGTTTTGCTTTAGGTTCAATAATAACAACTTCTATAACAACAAATTTTAAAATTATTACAATTTTAAATATATTAGCAAAACCTGGAACTAATAATGTTACTGAAGCAGATATTTTAGCTATGGTTTCTTTATCAGATCCAGATAAAAGAATAACTGCCTTAGCTAAATTATTTACAGGCATTACTAAAGATAATGTTAATAATATTAAAGTAGAAAAAACTTCGAATACAGAAATTACTTTAATTGCAAATGATGGATTCGCTTTTAATTCTATAGAAATTTTTTCTATAAAAGCTGATATTAGAATTGTTGCCTTGTTAAATATGTCACCAAAACCAAATGTTATAGATGTTACTGAGGCTGATATTGCTATAATGGTTTCAACAGCAAATTCCTTACAAGATAGAGTAACTGCTCTATCGAAAGTATTTGATGGAGTAACGGTATCTAATGTAGCTAATGTAAGAGCAGAAAAAACCTCGAATACAAAAATTACTTTAAATGCTAATGGTAATTATGTTTTTGATTTTAATTCTTCTTCTTCTATACAAACAAATATTAGAATTATTACAATTTTACCTATAACAGCAAAAACAGAAACAATTAATATTACTCAATCAGATATTGATGTAATGACTTCAATATCGAATCCAGTAGCGGATAGAACAGAAGCTTTATTAAAATTATTTAATGGAGTAACTGTATCAAATGTTGTTAATGTTAGAGCGGTAAAAACTTCGAATACACAAATTACTTTAAATGCTAATGAGGGATTTGGCTTTGGAACAATAGAAAATAAAGCTCTAATAGTAAATATTAAAATAATTACAGTTTTAAATATAAATCCAATATCAGGAATTAACCAAGCTACTCAAGATGATATTAACAAAATGATTTCAACAACAAATTCCCCAAGAGAAAGAGCAGCTGCTTTATCTAGATTATTTAATGGAATAAACGAAGGAAATGTTATTCATATTAAAGTAGGACAACCTAATAATGCAGAAATTTCTTTAACCGCTAATGAAGGATATGCTTTTAATTCAATAACAACAATTTCTATAAAATCATCTTATAGATTAATTAGACTTTTACATGTAAGTCCAAAACCAGGAACTAATAAAATTTCTGAAGCTGATTATAATACAATATTTCAATCTAATAATCCAGATGCAAAAGCTAAATCTTTATCAATATTATTTAACGGAATTGACGGACATGATATAGATCAAAATAGATATAGATTTAATGCCAGTCAAAATGTATTTACTTTAACAGCTAATGAAGGATATGCTTTTGGATCAATAGGTAATCTTACTGTACAATCAACTTTCCAAAGAATTACAATTTTAAATATAACAGCAAAAACAGGACCTATAGGTATTTCTCAAACAGAAAGTGCAATTGTAAGTGCTGCATCAAGTTCAATGGATGCAAAACTTCCAATTCTTCAAAAATTATTTAATGGAGTTAATACTTCAAATTATAATTTTTTTGATGTAAAAAATAGACCACAATCAAAAATAGGGTTAGAAACTAAAATAGGTTATGGTTTTGTTACTGCAACTAATACTCTTATAGAAGTAAGTGTTTTTATAAATGGTTTTAAATATGATAATAAAAACCCTGAGATCTTTTATAATTTAAGTAATATAAATGAGAAAAAAAAGATTATTAAATAATTTTTTATATATTTGAAAGAAAAGAAGTAACTAAAATGAGTAAAAGATTTGTTGTAAATTCATATATAATTTCCGGTTTTATTAACTTATTATCGGTAACAGCAATTATAACTGTTATTGTTTTAATTCAAATCAGAAATGGAAATATACAAAGTAAAAATTTAAGAATAAATCCTCACTCAGGAATTAATAACGCTTCTCAAGCAGATATTGATGAAATGACCTCAACTACAAATTCAACAATAAAAAGATCAGCAGCTTTATCAAAATTATTTAAAGGTGTTGATGAAAAAAATGTTCTTAATTTTATAGCTGAAGAAAGTTCTGATTCATCAATTATTTTAAATGCTAAAGAAGATTATTTTTTTAATCAGGAAAATATAAAATCATTAAGTGCAACTTATAAAATTGTTGAAGTTATAAATATAACAGCTAAACCAGGAATTATTAATATTTCTCAAGCAGATATTGATGTAATGATTTCAATAGAAAACCCAGCATTTAATAGAGTATTAGCTTTATCTAAATTATTTGATGGAGTAACTGAAGAAAATATTAATAATATTACAATAGAAAAAACTTCAGATGAAGAAATTACTTTGCATGCTAATGAGGGTTTTGCTTTTGGTTCTGATACCGTATCTTCTTTAAAAGTAAATATTAAAATTTCTACAGTTTTAAATATATCAGCAAAACAAGGAATTATTAATATTACTAGTGCAGATATTGTATCTATGATTTCAGTGCCAAATACTCCAGAAAAAATAGCTGCTTTATCTAAATTATTTGATGGAATCGATAATATAAATATTATTAATGTTAGAGCAGAAAAAACTTCTGAGAAATTAATTACATTAAGAGCTACTGATAACTATACTTTCGGTTCTACAGGAATGTCTGCTATAACGGTAAATATTAATATAGTTTCAATTTTAGATATAAGAGTTAGACCAGTAATTGATAATATTAGTGAAGAAGATATTCAAACTATGATCTCAACAACTAAACCAATAATTGAAAGAATAGTAGCTTTATCTAAATTATTTGATGGAATAAACCAAACAAATATTATCAATTTTTCAGTTGAAAAATCTTCTAGTACAGAAATTACTTTAAAGGCTAATCAAGGTTATGCATTTGGTTCTGATGCCTTATCTTCTTTAACTGCAAGTGTTAAAGTTTCTTTAATTTTAAATATAACAGCAAAACAAGGGATAAATAATATTACTAATGCAGATATTGTGGCAATGATTTCAGTTCAAAATACACCAGGGAAAATAACAGCTTTATCTAAAATATTTGATGGAATTGATAGTACGAATGTTGCTAATATTAAAGCAGTAAAAACTACTGATACAGTAATTACTTTAAATGCTAATGAAGGTTATTCTTTTATTTCTCCAACAATAACTTCGATAACATCAAATATTAATATAGTTTCAATTTTAAATATAAAAGCAAAATCAGTAATTGATAAAGTTACTGAAGCCGATATTGCAGCAATGCTTTCTACAACTAATTCTCCAGGAGAAAGAGTAACTGCTTTATCAAAATTATTTGATGGAGTAGATCAAAGAAATCTTGTGAATTTCAAAGTTGAAAAAACTTCTGCAACAATAATTGTTTTAAATGCAAACCCCGGTTATGCTTTTGGTGAAACATTAGTTAATTCTGTAGGAGCAGATATTAATAAGGTTGTAGAAATTTTAAATATAAAAGCTAAAATAGGAACGATTAATCTTTTTCAAGCAGATATTGATGCTATGACTTCAACTTCAAATTCCCCTAAAGATAGGGTAGCTGCTTTATTAAAATTATTTGATGGAGTAACTGAAGAAAATCTTAATAATTTTAAAATAGTAAAAAATCCTAGCTCAATTACTTTAAATGCTAATGATGGATTCGCTTTAGGTTTTATTACAACAACTTCTATTACAACAAATTTTAAAATTATTACAATTTTAAATATTAGTCCAAAAGTTGGAATTAATAATATTACTGAATCTGATATTTTTGCAATGATTTCATTATCAAATATAGATCAAAGAATTGCTGCTTTATCTAAAGTATTTGATGGAATTACTAAAGATAATGTAGCTAATGTTAAAGCAGAAAAAACTTCTGATACAGTTATAACTTTAATCGCTAATGACGGTTATTATTTTGGTTCAACTGGAATTAATTCTATAAGATCAAATATTAAAATAGTTTTATTTTTAAATATAAGTCCTAAAACAGGAATTATCGAAGTTCTTGAATCTGATGTTATTACAATGACTTCAACAGCTAATTCACTAAAAGATAGAGCAGCTGCTTTATCTAAAGTATTTAATAATGTAAATGAATCAAACATTATTCATGTTAGAGCAGAAAGAACATCAAATTCATTAATTACTTTAAGAGCGAACGGCGATTATCTTTTTGAGCATAATTCTTCTTCAACTACAACAGCAAATATTCAAATAGTTACAATTTTAAATATAACAACAAAATCAGGAGTAATTAATATTCTAGAATCAGATATTACCGAAATGACTTCAACAACAAATTCAACAGCAAATAGAATCGCTGCTTTATCAAAATTATTTAATGGAATAACTGAATCAAATATAAGTAATATTAGTGCAGAAAAAACTTCTAATACAATAATAACTTTAAAAACAAATAAAGGCTTTTCTTTTGGTTCTATCGGAATTAATTCTTTAAAAGCAGATATTAAAATAATTACCCTTTTAAATATAAGTCCAAAAACAGGGCCTAATAACGTTACTCAAGCTGATATTAATATAATGACTTCAACATCAAGTCTTGCAACGGAAAGAGCAGCAGCCTTATCTAAACTATTTAATAATATAACACCTGAAAATACTCTTAATTTTAAAGTAAGCCAACCTAGTAATGAAGAAATTACTTTAACCGCTAATGATGGCTATGCTTTTAATTCAATAACAACAACTTCTATAACCGCAGCATTTAGAATAATTACCCTTTTAAATATAAATCCAAAAGAAGGAAATATAAATTTTTCTGATGCTCATTTTAATACAAGTATTCCATTAAATAAAAAAACTAAAAAATAATTTTAAAGTAAAAAAAATCTTAATTAAATAAATTACTTTAAAAACTAATCGAGTTTTATTTTAATTAATCATTAATAATTTCTGTAATAAAAATATAATAATAATTTAAAATTTTATTTATAATTAATATACATAATTTAAATGATAAAATAATAAAATGGATTATATTTATATATAATATAAGTAATAAATAAGTTTAATTATATTAATATTTTATATAAGAAAGGTTTATATGATAAAAAAAATTATTTTATGGTCGTGCTTAGTGTCTGGGGTTTTATCAGTAGGATCAATTGCAACAATTTTAGTTTTAATACCACTTAAAAATAATTCTGTTTCTAATGATAAAAATTTAAGGATAGAACCATTTCCAGGAATTATCAATATTTCTCAAGAAGAGCTTAATACAATGACATCAAATATAGATCCATTAAACAGTAGAGTAGCTGCTTTATCAAAATTATTTAATGGAGTAAATGAAAAAAACATAAATAATTTCATAGTAGAACAAATTTCAGATGAAACAATTATTTTAATAGCAAATCAAGATTATTATTTCCATTCTGAAGGTATAAAAACATTAAGTGCTAATTTTAAAGTTGTTTAAATTATATATAATAAAAAAACGATTAAAGTTATAATATAAAATCTATAATTATTTTAAAAACTAATTAGATATTTTAAATTTTTATTAGTTAATTATGGAATATAAAATATAAAAAAATTCCAATTTTAATTTTAATTAAATAAACAATCTAAATACCAAAATAAATCATATTTACATATTTAATAATATAATATAAGTAAATTTCATTGTATATTAATATTTTTATAAGAAGGGTTGATATGAGCAAAAAAATTGTTTTTAGGTCGAATTTAATTTCAGGTTTTGTTAATTTATTATCAATATCAGCAATTGTAACTGTTGTTGTTTTAATTTCATTAAGAAATAATATTATAAATAGTAAAAATTTAAAAATAGAACCCTATTCTGGAACTATTAGTACTTCTCAATCTGATATTGATACAATGATATCAAATACAGATCCATTAAATAATAGAGTTGCCGCCTTATCAAAATTATTTAAGGGAGTAACTGAAAAAAATATAAATAATTTTTTAGTAGAAAAAGCTTCAAATGAAACAATTACTTTAATTGCAAATGAAGAATATTTTTTTAATTCTGAAGATATAAAAACAGTAAGTGCTAATTATAAAATTGTTGAAATTATAGATGTAACTCCAAAAACAGGAGTTATTAATATTCTTCAAGTTGATTTTGATGCAATAACTTCAGATGATCTTCAAACAAAAATAACTGCTTTATCAAAATTATTTGATGGAGTAACTGAAACAAACCTTTCTAATTTTACAGTAGAAAAAACTTCTGATATAGAAATTACCTTGCATGCTAATGAAGGTTTTGCTTTTGGTTCTGATGCTACATCTTCTATAAAAGTTGATGTTAGAATTGTAACGATATTAAATATAAGTGTTAAACCAGGAACATTAAATGTAACTAATAAAGATATTGTAGATATGCTTTTAGTACAAAATACACCAGAAAAACTAACTGCTTTATCTAAATTATTTGAAGGAATTGATTCTACAAATATAGCAAATATTGAAGCAGAACAAACTTCATCTACAGTAATTACTTTAAAAGCTAATCCTGGTTATGCTTTTGGTTCTACAGCCGCAAGTTCTTTAACAGCAGATATTTCTATTGTTTCAATTATAAATATATCAATAAAATCAATAACATCTAATATTACTGAAGCTGATGTTCAAGCAATGCTTTCAACTACAAATTCAATAGGAGAAAGAGTAACTGCTTTATCAAAATTATTTGATGGAGTAACTGAAACAAACCTTTCTAATTTTACAGTAGAAAAAACATCAGCTACAGTAATTACTTTAAAAGCTAATCCAGGTTATGCATTCGGTACTGCAACAGAATCTTCAATATCTTCAGATATTAGAATTATTACAATTCTAAATATAATTCCTAATAATGGAATTACTAATATTCTTCAATCAGATTTTGATTCAATGTCTTCAAATGATCTTAAAACAAAAGTAACTGCTTTATCTAAAATATTTACAGGAGTAACTGAAGGAAATGTTAATAATTTTGTAGTGGAAAAAACTAATAAAGCAATTACTTTAAAAGCGAATCAAGGTTTTTCTTTCGTTTCTTCAGTAATAACTACAATAAAAGCAGATATTGTAATTACTACAATTTTAAATATAACAGCAAAACCAGGAACACATAGTGTTACTTCAAATGATATTTTAGATATGATTTCACTATCTAATCCAACAGCTAGATTAGCTGCCTTATCTAAATTATTCAATGGACTTGATGATAAAAATATTGTTAATGTTGTAGCTAATAGAACTTCTGATAAATTAATTACTTTACAAGCTAATTCTGGGTTTGCTTTTGGTTCAATAGATGTTACTTCAATAACAGCGGATATTGAAATTTCTTCAGTTTTAACTATTTTCCAAAAATCCCCAACAGCTACTAATGTTAGTCAAAAAAATGTTGATGATATGACTTCAACAACAAATTCATTAAGAGAAAGAGTAAATGCTTTATCTTTATTATTTAATGGAATAACAGAAGTAAATATAAATAATATTATAGTTACTAAAACTTCTGATACAGTAATTACATTAAATACTAAGAGTGGTTATATTTTTAGTTCTAATGCTACATCTTTAACTGCAAACATTCAAATTATTACAGTTTTATCAATATCAGCAAAATCAGGAACTGCAGATGTTAGTCCAGATGATGTTAATAATATGACCTCACCTACAGCTTCAGTAGCGGCTAAAGCAGCTGCTTTAACTAAATTATTTTCAGGTGTTAATGTGCAAAACGTTATTAATGTTACCGCTAAAAAAACATCTGATACATTAATTACATTAGAAGCTAATCCTGGATTTATTTTCAGTTCTAATACAACCACCTTAACAGCTAATATTAGAATTATTACAATTTTAAATATCTCAGTAAGAGCTGGGACACATAATCTTCTTCAAAGTGAAGTTGATACAATAGTTTCTAATTCAGCTTCAGCTGCTAATAAATTAACTATTCTAAATAAATTATTTAGTGGAATAGTAGAAGCAGATATTACTAAATTTACAATAACAAGATCTTCAAATGCAACAATTACTTTAAATGCTAACAGTGGTTTTGCTTTTGGTTCAGCGAATATAACTTCTTTAACTGCAAATATTAAAGTAATTACAATTTTAAATATAACACCTAAAGGTGGAAAACTTAAAATGACTGAAACTGATTTTAGAAATCTTTCATCTCCTAATAATACAGATAAAATAAGAACATTGTCTATATTATTTAATGGAGTTAATTCAAATAATATAAATAATTTCTATATCAATATTAATTCACAAACAGAAGTTACTTTAAGAGCTAATGAAGGTTTTGCTTTTAATTCAATAACTAATTTTTCAGTAAAAGTAAATTTTGAGGTTTTCAAAATTATTGATGTAACAAGAAAAGCTGAAAGAATTACTGTTACACAATGAGAAGTTAATTTAATAAGTAACTTAAATAATCCTGCGCCCCAAAGACTAAATGTATTAAATAGATTATTTAACGGAGTTACTATAAATAATATTAATTTATTTAGACCAGAACTAACACCACATGGAAGAGATGCAATATTTTTATATGCAAACTCAGGTTATGGTTTTGTAGATGAATATGGAATTTATCCTTTTATCGGAACAAATGTTACAGTTGTTAATAGATTTGCTGATTATGAAAAAAATAATTTATTTTATAAGCCAATTAATTCAGATAAAAAAAACAGAAAATAAAAAATACTATATTATTTAATTAATATAATATTAATTATAAAAATTGATTATTAAAGAGAGAAGATTATGGATTGAAAACAAAAATTTATGTTTATTTTTTTACAGGTAATAACTTTTGGTTTGATTTGAATATATTGAAAAAAATTTAAAACAGAAAAAAATGATACCTTAATTCAAGATGAAAAAATTACAATTAATGTAGAAAAAATACTTGAAGAATTAGGTGGATATGAAAATATTATTAATGTAATAAAAACATATTCTAAATTAAAAATATTTTTCAAAAAAAAAGAATTAATTAATGTTGAAAATATAAAAGAAATTAAAGGTGTTTCAGGAATCTTTATTAATGATAAATCAATTGATTTAATAGTTGGTCCTCAATCAGGAATTATTTATGATAAATATTTTGCTTTGAAAGAGGTTGAATAAGTGAAAATAGGTTTATTTGGAGGAAGTTTTAATCCAATAACAAAAGCTCATTTAGAAATAGCTGAAGAAACTATTAAGGAATTAAATTTAGACTTTTTATATTTTATTCCAGCTAATATTAATGTAAATAAAAAAAAAATTAAATTAGTTGATGGAGATCAAAGAATTAAAATGATCGAATTAGTTTTAAAAGATAAAATGAAAGTTTCTGATTTTGAACTTAAAAGAAAAGGGATTAGTTATACTTATAAAACAATAGAATATTTTAAAAATAAATTTCCTTTAGCAGAACTTTTTTTTATAATCGGTAATGATAATTTAAAAAATTTAAACGATTGAAAAAATATAGATTATATTAGTGAAAATTGTAAAATTGTTGTTTGTAAAAGAGGAGAATGAAAAAAACATATTAATTTTAAAAAATATAATTGTTTATTAATGGAGAAAAGTTTTGATCCGATCTCTTCATCTTCTTTTATTAAAGGAAATTTTAATTTTGTTGATAAGAAAGTAAGAAAATATATTTTTGATAATTTTTTGTATTGAGAACAAATATTAGAAAATACTTTGACTCAAGAAAGATTTAATCATTGTAAAAATACAGCTCTTTTTGCAACTGAGCTTTCTAAATTATTAAATATTAATCCTAAAGAAGCTTATTACGGCGGACTTTTACATGATATAACAAAACAATGAACAGAAGAAAAAGCAAGAGCATTTTTAGCTAAATATAATTTTGATGAAAGCATTCCTAAATATATGCTCCATCAAGAAACTGCCTTTGTATTATTAACGAAAGTATTTGGGGCTGATAATCAAAATATAATAGCTAATGCGATAAGAAAGCATACTTCTTTAGCTCTTGAATTAAATGATTTTGATAAGATGATTTTTATGGCTGATAAAATTTGCAAGGGAAGAAGATGAGAAGGGATTCAGGAAATAAGAAAAGAAGTCTTTTTAAATTTTAATGAAACTTTTAAAAAGGTAGTTAAAATTACAAATGAATTTAATATAAATAAAGGATTTACTTTTACTAAGGAACAACAAAAAATATATGATAAATGAAGTTAAAAATATTGGTTTAATTATCGCTGATCCTGAAGAAATTAATAAAATTAATTTTCCTAAAATAGAAGAACAAGAAAAGTTCTCTATTTATAAAATAAATGATAATACTAATATGGTTGTAGTTAATAGTGGAATAGGTTTAGTAAATGCAGCTGCCGCTACTCAAGAATTAATAGATAAATTTAATATAACTTTTTTATTAAATTATGGAGCAGTAGGAGCTAGTGGAGATAAGCTTAATTTATTTGATGTAATTATTCCCCAAAGAATATATTGTCACGATGCAATAACTCCTTGATATCCTAGAGGAGTAATTCCTGGTGAAAAACCTTTTTTTTCTAATTTTATAACTAAAGATAAAATAAATTTATCTTCAGGAAATTCTTTTATAAGTGATATTAAAGTTATAAAAGATATTAATGAATATTACCAAGCAAATTTGTTTGATATGGAAACATATGCATATGCCGCTATTTGTAATAAACAAAATATTCCTTTTTTAACTATTAAAGGAATTTCGGATATTATTGAAAAAACAGAAAAAGATATTGAAAAAATAAATGAAAATATTTCATTTGCTTCAGAAAAAGCTTTAATTGAATTAAGTAAATTTATTAAAGAACAATTTATTTAATTATTATTTTTATACTTTATTTATTTTAACTTCTAATTTTAAATGAGAAAGAAAACTATATCCTTGATTAGCTGTTAAAGTAATTAAATTATTAGTTGCATCAAATGAAGCGGCAAAATTAGCTAAATTAGCAACTGTTAAATCAGTTCCTTCGAATAATAATTTTAAAGCATCAAGTTTTGTTTGATCATTTGTAACTGAAATCATGGCATCAATGTTTGCTTGAGTAACATTGATAATTCCTTGTTTAGCAGTTATATTTAAAGCATTATTTAGAATAAAATTTGATATTGTAATTTTATTATTAGCATCAAGTTTAATTTTTAATTGAACATTAATTGGTAAGCTTGATAATCAATAATTTAATCTTAATCTGCAAATAATAGTTAATGTATCGGCATCAATAGAACCTTCACCTAAATCTTCTATAACTAATGAAGGGATTCCATATTTTTCAAAACTAGGTCCTGTAGTTGGAATATTGAAAAAATTAAGTTTATTTAATACTACATTATTTAATCCATTTAATTTATATTCATTATTATAAAATTCTTGTAAGTTATTATATACACTTTGTTCTAATTTATATGAAAAACCAACATTTGCAAATGTAACATTTTTTTCAAATTCAGTAATTATATTATCTGATATTTGAATATCAGAAATTAAATTGTTATTTTTTAAAATTATACTTTTTTCAAATTTATATGCATTATTAGTTACATCACCTATATAAACATCTAAATTTAATTCAATTTCACTTCCATCTCCAGAAATTTCCATACTTCTAATTCCTATTGAAAAACTATCTGCAGTAAGATCATTTAAAAGACCAGTTGGATCTTCAGTTGTCGGAGGTTTTGTTCAAGTAACTGTAAAACCAAGAGGTTGATTTATTCCAGTTGGTAATGAATTAACTCCTCCATTAGCTAAATTTTTAAGACCATTATTATTATTAAAGATTTGCCCATAATTTTTATTAATATTTTCTAAAAAAACTTTATTGTAATATTCATTTAAAAAAGTAAATGATACATTTCCATTAAAACCAATATCAGTTATAAAACTTGGAATTATCATAGGTTCTATTAATAATATATTATTATTTACACCAGAACTTAAAATATTTTGAATTATTTCTCCTTGTTCTTGTGGTTTTGAAATTTTAAAATCTATTAAATTAGAAGAATCAATAACAATTCTTTCTTCATAATATAAAGAGGTATTTTTCCCTGCAAAAATAACTACTTCAAATTGAAGAACATTTGAATTTCCTGGTTTAGGAAATGATATATTTTCATAAGCTATTTCTACACCAGCTGAAGAAGCTTTACTTTTAGATAAAGATGATAATTTAAATTCTAATCTATTATCAATTTTTACTTGTTCAATTGTTTTATCTTTTATTTCATAATTATCATTATTATCACTTTTTTTAATTATTATAGAATCACTTAATTCTAAAATATCGCTTTCTTTACCGATAAAATTTTTTACTTTTGTTTTAGGATCATCTGCACCAATTTCTATAAAGAAATCTGTTAGTGTGATTTGAGAATAAGTATCTCAATATAAATCATAATTATAATCACCAATTTGGAACTCATAACTTACTATTAAATTAGAAGGTTTTAAATTATCTTGATAAACATTAGTTATATTTAATTTTATTTTATAATCATTTATATATTTTTCTATTAATGGACTAAGAGTTAAATCATCTTTTGTAATTGTTTTTGCAAAAGTATTATTAATTAAATTATTAGAAGCATCATAAAATTTTTTATCCAAAATAAAAGAAGATGTATCTATACCAGGAACTATTTTTTCGATATTTGAATTTTGTATTTTATTCACTAATTCAATACCTCTTATTTGGTTTTCGCTTTGTTTAAAACCATATATTCTTGAAGAACCAACAGGAACAATTTTAGAATATTGGTTTTTCCCTTTTCCTAAAGAAAAACTAATATAAAAATTTGGAATTGTAGAATCAGAAGTATTAGGAGTTACATATAAAATATTTTGATTAGGATTATAAAGAAAAAAATTTACTTCTATTCCTTTTTGCTTTGTATAAAATTCAATAATACTTGGGTTTGTAAAAGAAAATAAATTATTTTCATAAGCTTCTAAAACTGTCATATTATTTTTAGTTTTTTCATCACCTGTAAATTTAAAAGCAGTTTCAAAACGTTCACTAATTACTAATTTTTTATTATCATTTTTAACAGTAAAGTTATTAACAAAATCAGACAATATTTCTTTATTTTTTTGATATTCTGATGAATAAGTAGGATCTATATTTTTATTTAAAAAAATCATAAACGGAGTAACTATAGAAATTGTAACGAAAAAGAAAGAAATAGAAAAAAGGGAAAATATTTTTGCTATTTTTCTAAGTTTTTTAGTATCATTTTTTTTCATAATTATTATAAATTATATAATAAAATCTAATTTTTAAATACCCCGTCTATTTTTTGATTTAGATAATCAACCCCTATAATTTTAACTAAAACATTTTCACCTAATTTATACTCTTTATTATCATTAAATAATTTTGTTTCATTTTGACTTATAGAAAATGGACCATTTTTTATATTTTCAATAGCTACAAGAACGGTTGCTTTATTTTTAAGTTCTACAAAAATACCAAATTTTTTAATTGTTACAATTGTTCCTTCAAAACTTTCTTCAACTTTATTTTCATAATATTGAGAAAGTTTCATTCCGGTAACGTTTCTTTCTAAAATTATTGCAGTTTCTTCAGCAGATGAAGAATGATTTGCGATATATTCAATTGTTTTTTTAATTTCTAATAAAAAGGAATTATTCTTATTTATTACTAGTTCTCTTAAAATACGATGAACAATTAAATCAGGATATCTTCTTATTGGAGATGTAAAATGAGTATAATAATCTAGTCCTAGACCAAAATGTCCTATATTAGTAGTAGAATACTTCGCTTTTGACATTGTTCTTAAAATATTTATTTTCATTAGATCATCA
The DNA here is from genome assembly GCA_051654605.1 of Metamycoplasmataceae bacterium. Lineage (GTDB taxonomy): Bacteria > Bacillota_I > Bacilli_A > Mycoplasmatales > Metamycoplasmataceae > UBA710. Next base: position 39,641 of record JBOFYJ010000009.1, read on the forward strand.
TTTTTAATTTTAAAAATATCATTAATTTTTTCAAATAATAAAGATCAGTTTTCTTCTTTTGGAAGTTGAACATTAATATTTAAAAAAGATAAAATATTTTGAAGAGAATTTATTTTTTCTTCACTTGGATAAGCATGAACTCTATAAAGAGAAGGAAGTTTAAGATTATAAATAGTTTTAGCTACTTCTTCATTAGCTAAAACCATAAAAACTTCAATCATTTTTTCGCTAAGTCCTCTTTCTCTAATTTTGATCTCTTGTGTAACTCCCTTATCATCTAAAATAATTTTTGGTTCATCTATTTCTAAATTAACATAACCTTTTTTAAGTCTATTTTCATCAATTATATTTGCTAGGTGTAAAGAATTAGAAAGCATTTTAAATAAATCTTTTTCATCTTTTATTCAATTATTTTGATAATCATTTACTTCGTTATAAGTAAGTCTAAATTTAGAATTAATTAATGCTGGAAAAATTTTTTTACTTTGAATAATTCCTTTTTTATTAAGAATAACTTCTAAAGCAATTACATTACGATCTACATTAGGATTTAATGAACATATTCCATTAGATATTTTTTCAGGAAGCATTGGGATTACTTTATCAATTAAATAAATTGATGTTCCTCTTTCTCTGGCTTCAATATCAATTGGATCATTATTTTTAATATAATAAGCTACATCGGCAATATAAACACCTAATTTATATCCCTCTTCTATTTCTTCAACTAAAATAGCATCATCAAAATCTTTAGTATCATTTCCATCAATTGTAACTATTAATTTATCTCTTAAATCTTTTCTTCCTTCATCTAATTGACTAACGATATCAGGAATATTTTGAAGTGAAGCATCTAATTTAGATTTAAATTCTTTTTTAACTCCTGAAGATAAAATTAATAATTCTATATCGGCATATGGAGTATTTTTATCTTTAAGTTTTTTAATTATTTCAATAAAAACAACATCTTCATCAACTTTGGAAATTTCCGCTTCTACAAAGAAATTAATATATTCATTATTAAAATTAGAAATTTTTATTTCTTTTTTAATATTTTCATTTATAACTTTAATTTTAATTTCATTTTCTTCTTTTGTTATAAGAGCAAAAACTTTTTTAATAGAATGAGATATTGTAAAATTTATTGATGCTTTAAAATTATTCATTCCATATTTATATAAATTCACATTTACAAGATCTTTATTTAAAGAATTTTTAAGATATTTAGCATGAATAAAAAAAGATTTATCTTCATAAATTATTAATCCAAATCCCTTGCTTGTTATTATAAGATTAGATTCTGTTGTAGTAATCAATTCTAATGGAAAATAATTTTGATCTCTATCTTTTTCAATAATATTTTTCTTACAAAGATCAAATAAATAATTTGATAATAATTTATTATTAAATTTATCAATTCTAAATTTTTGAGCTATTTTTAAAAAATCAGCCCCTTTATTTGTTTTTAAAAAAATAATTAATTGGTTAACATCAATCATTTTTTAAATAAAAATTCTTATAATAATTGAACAACACATTAAGGTAAAACCACCTAAAATCATTGACCATTTTAAAAATTTTTTATATCCTTTTTCTTTTGACACGTTAAATAATTCTAAATCTGAAGAACCTACTAAAGCTCCTGAAAATGAATTAGAATATGGTGAAAGTAAAAATCCAATAACAATAATAAAAAAAGAAAGCAAAAACAAAATTATCGTTAAAATTGTAATTGGATCCATTTTTTCTCCTTATTTTATTTTGAATAATATTAATATATTATAAATGATTTTTTATATTTATTGAATATTAATAAAATAAAAAAAGATAGCATATATTAATTTTTTTTGCTTGCTAAACTAGCTTTTTATTTAAATTTTAAAAATAAATTAATAAGTTAATTTTATCAATATTTTTTATTTATAATTAATTATAACTTTAATAATCATATAGTATTTTAGTATTTAAATAAGTTATAATATTATTAAAAAAAAGGAAATTATGACACCGCATATCAATAGTAAAAAAGAAGACATAGCAAAAACAGTTTTAATGCCAGGAGATCCATTAAGAGCAAAGTATATTGCTGAAACATATTTAAAAGATGTTAAATTAGTAAATTCAGTAAGAAATATGTTTATGTATACAGGAACATATAAAGGAAAACCAGTTACTATAGCTGGAAGTGGAATGGGATGTCCATCAATAGGAATTTATTCATATGAATTATTTAAATTTTATGATGTTGAAAATATTATAAGAATTGGTTCAGCCGGTTCTTATGTAAAAGAATTAAAGCTTTTTGATTTAGTTTTAGCTACAGGAGCGTATTCTGATGATTTATCATTTTCAGAATTAGTTTTAGGAGAAAAAAACTCAGTTTATTCTCCAGATGAAGAATTAAATAAAAGAATTGAAGATTCTGCTAAAAAATTAAATATTGATTTACATAAAGGGGTTGTTCATTCTTCAGGAGTTTTTTATAGTTCAAGAAAACTTGAAGATACAATTAAAGTAACTAAATCAGTTTGTGTAGAAATGGAATCTTATGCTCTTTTTATAAATGCTAAAAAATTAAATAAAAAAGCAGCTTGTTTATTAACAATTTCAGATTCATTAGTAACTCATGAAGCAACTAATCCTGAACAAAGAGAAAAATCATTTAAAAAGATGATGGAAGTAGCGTTAGGAATTTTATAATAATGAACATACTGGAAATTATTAATAAAAAAAGAGAATCGAAAGTATTAACTGAAGAAGAAATAAAATTTGTTATAAAAAATTTTACAAATAAAACAATTAAAGATTATCAAATGTCTTCTTTTTTAATGACTATAACTATTAATGGAATGAATATAGATGAAATTTCATTTCTTACTAAAGCTATGATTGAAAGCGGAAAAATAATCGATCTATCAAGTTTAAAAGGAATTAAATTAGATAAACACTCAACTGGAGGAATAGGTGATAAAACTTCTCTTGTTTTAGGACCTATTATTGCTTCTCTTGGTGGAATAGTTGCTAAGTTAAGTGGAAGAGGGCTAGGACATACAGGTGGAACATTAGATAAATTAGAATCAATACCTGGTTTTAAAATTAGTCTTTCTGATGAAGAATTTATTAAAATTTTAAAAATTAATAATATTTCAATAATATCTCAAAGCGAATTAATTGTTCCGGCCGATAAAGAAATGTATGCCTTAAGAGATGTTACCGGGACTGTCAATTCTATTCCTTTAATCGCTTCTTCAATAATGTCAAAAAAACTTGCTACTGGAAGTGATTGTATTTTACTTGATATAAAATGTGGTTCTGGTGCCTTTATGAAAAATATTGATGATGCTAGAGAATTAGCAAAAGTTATGATTTTAATAGGTAAAAAATTTAATAAAGATGTAAAAGTTGAAATAACCGATATGCAAGAACCATTAGGAATAATGATTGGAAATAAAAATGAAATAATTGAAGTTATTAATTTTTTAGATAATAAATTTCAAGAACCTAAATTTAAAGAGTTAATTTATTCTTCAACAACTACAATGCTTAAGCAAGCTAAAATAATTAATGATTCTCAAGAAGCTAAAAAGTTAATTGATGATGTTCTTGAAAATAAAAAAGCATTAAATAAGTTTTTTGATTTTGTTAAATTGCAAGGTGGAGATTTAGATAAATTAAAAAATCCTAATTTTTGAAATCCTAAATTTCAACATAAAATAGTAGCAAAAGAAGATGGATTTTTTGATATTTTAGATGCGGCAAGTTTTGGGAATATTTGTCTAAAACTTGGTGGTGGAAGATTAACAAAAGAAGATTTAATTGATTTTGAAGCAGGAATTGAAATGTATTTTAAACAAGGAAATTTAATTAAAAAAGATGATGTTTTATTTACGCTTTCTTCTTCGAAAATGATTAGTCAAGATATTATTGATGAATCATATAAAATTTTTAAAATTTCTTCTACAAAAAAAGAGAATAAGGTTATTTTAGAAACTTTATCTTAATTATTTAAAAAGCAATCAAGAAGTTTATAAAATAAAAATCTTTAAAGGGTAGGGGGGATATGCAAAAAAACTCGATTATAATTAAGGGCGCAAAAGAAAATAATTTAAAAAATGTTTCTCTTGAAATACCAAAAAATAAATTAATAGTTTTTACTGGATTATCAGGAAGCGGAAAATCCTCTTTAGCCTTTAATACAATTTATGAAGAAGGAAGAAGACGTTATATTGATTCTTTATCTTCATATGCAAGACAATTTTTAGGTGGAGTTAAAAAACCAAATGTTGAATCAATAGAAGGTTTATCTCCAGCTATAAGTATTGAACAGAAAACAACACATAATAATCCTAGATCAACTGTAGGAACTATTACTGAAATATATGATTACCTTAGAATCCTTTATTCTCGGGTAGGAGATCCTTATTGTCCAAAGCATAATAAAAAAATTTATTCCCAAACAATAGAAGACATTATAAAAAATGTTTTTAAATTTAAAGAAAATTCTAAACTTATTTTTTTATCTCCCGTTATAAGAGAAGAAAAAGGTAGTCATGAAAAAACTTTAGAAAAATTAAAAAGAGAAGGATTTGTTAGATTAAAAATTAATAATGAAATAGTTTCTTTAGATAATGAAATTCTTTTAGAAAGAACTAAAAAACACTCCATAAGTATTGTTGTAGATAGAATTGTTTTAAATGAAGAAAATAAAAATAGAATTTCCGAAGCTATTAGTATTGCTTTGCAATATTCAAATGGTCTTTTAGAAATAGAAAATTTTGAAGATAAAACTATTCATAATTTTTCTCAAAAATATTCATGTTCTGAAAATGATTTTGAAATGATTAAAATTGAACCAAGATTATTTTCATTTAATACTCCATTTGGAATGTGTAATACATGTAAAGGACTTGGGGTAATACTAAAACCTGATTTTAATCTAATAGTAAAAAATCAAAACCTTTCAATTAATCAAGGAGCAATTTCTTTTCCAGGATTTAATATTGATAATTCTGAAAATTTAGAATGAAAAGAATTTGAAGTTTTACTTTCTTTTTCCAAGATAGATAAATCTATTCCAATAAGTGAACTAAGTGAAGAACAATTAAAAATAATTAAATTTGGTTCAAAAGAAGAAATAGAATTTCAAGTTACTTCTAAAAATGGAAATACTTCTAAAAGAATAAGAAAAATTGAAGGAGTATTAGATAAATTAGAAAGAAAATTTTTAGGAACATCTAGTGAAGAAATTAGAACTATATATAGAAAATATATGTCAGAAATATGTTGTAATTCTTGTAAAGGTTCTAGATTAAATAATTATGCTTTAGCTGTTAGAATTGAAAATTTAAATATATATGAATTTACCAAACTTTCAATCGAAGATGCTCTAGAAAAAACAATGTTAATTTTTGATAATTTTAGTGAAGAAAAAAAAGAAATTTCTTTACTTATAATTAATGAAATAAAACACCGATTAACATTTTTAGTAAATGTAGGATTAGATTATATAAGTCTTAATCGAACTAGTGAAACTCTTTCAGGAGGAGAATCTCAAAGAATAAGACTAGCAACTCAAATTGGATCTAAATTAACAGGAGTTTTATATGTTTTAGATGAACCATCAATTGGTCTTCATCAATCTGATAACAAAAAGCTTTTAAATTCATTAAGAGAAATGGTTAATATCGGGAATACACTAATAGTTGTAGAGCATGATGAAGAAACAATTCTAGAAGCAGATTTTTTAGTTGATATAGGACCAAAAGCGGGAGAACATGGAGGAGAAATAATTGCAGCTGGAAGTGTTAAACAAATTATTGATTCTCCTAATTCAATAACTGGTCAATATCTTTCAAGAAAAGTAAGTATTCCTATTCCAACTAAAAAAAGAAATGGAAATGGAAAGTTTATTGAAATAATTGGAGCTAATGAAAATAATTTAAAAAATATCAACGTTAAAATTCCTTTAGGAACTTTAGTTTCAGTAACCGGTGTATCTGGGAGTGGGAAATCCACTTTAATAAATGAAATTTTAATAAAAGGAATTGAACAAAAAATTAGTAACCCCCATGTAAAACCTGGTCTTCATTCTGAAATTAAAGGAATTGAAAATATTGATAAAATAATTAAAATTTCTCAATCTCCTATTGGAAGAACGCCAAGATCTAATCCCGCAACATATACAGGAGTTTTTGATGATATAAGAGAAATTTTTTCATTATTAGAATTATCAAGAGCAAGAGGGTATACTAAGGGCCGTTTCTCTTTTAATGTAAAAGGAGGAAGATGTAATAAGTGTTGAGGTGATGGAACAATAAAAATTGAAATGCATTTTCTTCCAGATGTTTATATCAAATGTAATACATGTGATGGTAAAAGATATAATTTTGAAACATTAGAAGTTAAATATAGAGATAAAAATATTGCAGATGTTTTGGATATGAGTATTGATCAAGCATATAATTTCTTCTCAATGCAAGGTAAGATCCAGGATAAATTAAAAATAATTATAGATGTTGGTTTAGGTTATATAAAATTAGGGCAAGAAGCCACAACTCTTTCAGGAGGAGAAGCTCAAAGAGTTAAATTAGCTACTCATCTTCAAAAGAAACCAACAGGGAAAACTCTTTTCATTTTAGATGAACCTACAACTGGATTACACTCTTATGATGTTAACAATTTAATTAAAATTTTAAATAGGATAGTTGATAAGGGTGATTCAGTTATTGTAATTGAACATAATCTAGATGTAATTAAAGTTTCAGACTATATAATAGATTTAGGACCAGGAGGAGGAGAAAAAGGTGGTAAAATTATATTTCAAGGGAAAACAAACGAAATAGTTAATATTAAAAACTCCTTAACGGGTATTTTTTTAAAGAATATTTTAAATTAAGTTTTTATATAATAAAATGGAAAGAAGAAAAATGGAAAAAAAAGTAAAAAGCAATAAAAGCAAATCTAAAGACAAAGACAATATAAAAATTTTAAATAAAAATATTAATATTAGTTTAAATGAAACATTAAATAATTTATCTAATGAAGTAAAAACAAAAGAAAAAACTACATCAACAAAAATAAAAAAAGAAAAAATTGAAAAACCAAAACAAGAGAAAAAAGTTTCATTAGAAAAAACTCCTTTAGTATCTTCTAAAACTAAAATAGCAAAAGAAGAAAAAATCCCAGTAGATAAAGTTAATAAAAAAGTTGATAAGAAAACCAAAAATAAAGAAAGTATTGAAACTGATAAAAAAGTAGAAAAGAAAGAAAATAAAAAATCTAAAGATAGTAAAAAAACTACTGAAGAAGAAGTAAAAGAAATTGTTTTGGAAAATGTTCCTAAAGAATATCAAAATTTTATTTCTATTATTTTAAAGAAAAAGAAAAAATTACCTTTATCTCAAGAAGATATTTTTGAATTATTAGAAAAAAATAAATTAGAAATTGTTGATGATGAAATTGATAAGTTTTGAGATTTTTTAATTCAAAATAAAATTTGTAATAATTCTTTTGATGAAGAAGAATTAGATATTGATTTAGATGATGATGAATTACTAGAATTAGAAATTATTGATGACGATGATGAATTAGAACTTGATGATATTGATGCTTTGGATGAACCTGAAGTTAAAAAAGAAAACCTTACAAATAATCTTCTTGAAACAAATGATATTGTTAAATGATATATGCGTTGAATTGGTAAATATGGAAAATTACTTACTGCAAAAGAAGAAATAGAACTTGCTAAAAAAATTGAAAGTGGAACTCCTAGACAACAAAAAAAAGCTCGTGATGAATTAATTAATAGAAATTTAAGATTAGTTATAAATAATGCTAAAAAATTTAAAAATAGAGGTTTATCATTTATTGACTTAATTTCAGAAGGTAATTCCGGAATAATTAAAGCTGTACAAAAATATGATTATAGAAAAGGATTTAAATTCTCAACTTATGCAACATGATGAATAAGACAAGCAATTACTCGTGCTGTAGCTGATCAAGCAAGAACAATTCGTGTGCCAGTTCATATGGTTGAAACTATAAATAAAATTACTAAAATTAAAGGTGAACTTCAACAAGAATTAGGTGAAACACCTACTGATGAACAAATTGCTGAAAGATATGGTAATGGATTAACAGTTGAAAAAGTAAGACATATTAAACAAATAAACATCGATCCTATTTCTCTTGATAAAAGAGTAGGAAAAGAAGAAGATTCTAATTATTCAGATTTTGTAGCCGATGAAACAATCGAATCTCCAATTGAATTTTCATCAAATGAGGAACTAACTAATTTATTTGAAGATTTATTAAATAAAAACTTAGACAATAGTGAAAAAGAAATTATTCAATTAAGATATGGATTAGGTTTTGATAAAAACGGAAATAGAATGAAAGTCCATTCATTAGATGAAATAGGAAAATTAAAAAATATGTCTAAAGATAAAGTTAGACAATGAGAAACTAAAATTATTAGAAAATTAAAAAATCCTTCTAGAACAAGTAAACTTAAAAATTATAAAAAGGAATTATAAATGAAAAAATTTGATGAAATCGTTTTTTTATTAGAAAATTTATATCCCCTAAAAAATGCTAATGATTGAGATTTTTCCGGAATTCAGCATGCATCCAAAACATCAAATGTTAAAGATGAAAAAATATTAATAGCATTAGATTTTTCTCTTGAAGTTTTAGAATATTCTATTAAAAATAATTGTCAAATAATAATAACTCATCATCCTTTTATTTTTGCTCCAACTAAAGAAGAATTTTTTGAAAAATATCCCACCACAGAACTTCTCTATAATTCTTTAGTTGAAAATAATATTTCTCTTTTATCTATTCATACAAATTTTGATAATGATGAAAAAGCAACTGGATATTATATATCAGAAAAACTTGGTTGAAAAGAAAATATTTATATGAAAAATGGAGCAAATTATTTAGTCTGTCTTATTAAAGATGAAAAAATAACTAAAGTAGCTTCTAACATTAAGAAAAATTTTCATTTTAAAACACTTGATACAAATTGTAGTAAAAATCAATGAGTTAAAAAAATATTAATATCTCCTGGCGCTGGAGATATAAAAGAAATAATAAAGATTTATAAAAAAGAAAAATTAGATTTAGTAATAACTTCAGATCTTAAATGAAATGAGAAAATCTTATTAAATAATAATAATATTTTCTATTTAGAAGTTCCTCATAGTATTGAAGAAGTTTTTGTAGATGCAATTTATAAAAAACTGAAAAAAGAAAATATATCTAATTCAATAGTTAAATTTTATTCTCATTTTACGGAAAGAAAAATTTAATGAAAATAAAATTGGGTTCTCACGTTTCTTTTAAAAACCCTAAATATTTATTAGGCTCTTTTGAAGAAATGGAATCAGATGGATCTAATACATTAATGATTTATCTAGGGGCGCCGCAAAACTCTAAAAGAGTTGGTATTGAAAAATATAATTTATCTGAATTAAAAGAAAAACTAAATAATTCCTTTAATTTTGATGATTTAATAGTTCATGGTCCTTATATTGTAAATCTTGCTAATTTAAAAAATAAAGATTTTAATATTGATTTCATGATAAATGAAATCAATAAAATGAATTATATAGGTTGTAAATATCTTGTAATTCATCCAGGTTCAAGACTAGATCTTTCGATTGAAGAAGGTCTTAAAAATATTATTTATTCTCTTAAAGAAATTATTGAAAAAACAGAAAAAGTTAATATATTGATTGAAACAATGGCCGGAAAAGGAACTGAATTATGTTCTAAAATTGAAGAAATAAAGTTTATTTTAGAAGAAGTTAATTCTGATCGTTTAGGAATTTGCTTAGATACTTGCCATTTATGAGATGCAGGCTATGATATAAAAACAGATTTAAATGGTTTTATAACAAAGTTAAAAGATGAACAAGTATTATCAAAAGTAAAAGTAATCCATTTAAATGATTCAAAAAATGATTTAGGTTCTTCTAAAGACAGACATGAAAACATAGGAAAAGGGAAAATCGGTCTAGAAGCTCTAAGAAATTTTTTATATTGTAAAGAATTTGAAAATATTCCTTTTATATTAGAAACTCCATATATTAATGAAAAATCTCCTTATAAAAATGAAATAAAACTATTGTTGAAAAAATAAGTTTTTTTAATATTTTTTAAGCTCTCAAAGTCAAAAATGAGAGCTTTTTATTTTTTTTTATAAAAAATAATACTTTTTTGAAAAAAATGGGAAAAAAAATATTATAATTTGGGAGATAGTGGAAAGGAGTGGTAATGTTTCTAGGTAAATATGAAAGAAGTATAGACGACAAAAAAAGAATAATAGTTCCCCCTAAATTAAGGGAGAATCTTGGTAATTCTTTTTATGTAACTATAAATTCTGATAATAACTTAGAAATTAGAACAAAGGAAGAGTTTCAAAAATTTCTTGATAAAATTGAAGAAAACAATTCTCTTGACCCTTTAGTAAAACAATTTAAGCGTTTAATTCTTGGAAATACTCAAGAAGTAATGCTTGATAAAATTGGAAGATTCACATTAGATGAACTTCATGCTAAAACTTCCGCTATCAAAAAAGAAGTAGTGTTTGTAGGGATGGGCTCAACAATAGAAATTTGAGCAAAAGAAAACTATGAACAATACAACGATCAAGTAAACAGTGAAGATTCTCTTGCACAATTAACTAAAAAAATGTTTGATAAAGGTATTAAACTATAATGAAACATATTCCTGTAATGCTAGATGAGGTAATCCAAAACCTAGATATTAAAAATGATGGAATATATGTTGATTTAACTTTAGGAAATGGTGGTCATTCTAAAGAAATTCTTAAAAGGTTAAACGACCAAGGAATGCTTATAGGTTTTGACAAAGATCAAGATGCAATTGAAAGAACAGCTGCAAATCTGAGTGAAATCAATAATAATTTTAAATTGATAAACAGTGATTTTAAAAATTTAAAATCAGAAATAACAAAATTTAAAATTCATTCTGTAAACGGAATTTTAATAGATTTGGGAGTTTCTTCTCCACAACTTGATCAACCCAGTCGAGGATTTTCTTATCGTTATGATTCTTATTTAGATATGAGAATGGATATGAACCAAAAACTTGATGCTCATTATATCATTAATAATTATAGTGTTGATCAGTTAAAGGAAATTTTAAACAATAACGCAGAAGTTAAAGAATCAAATATAATCTCGAATGCCATTGTTAAAAACAGACCAATTAATACAACATTAGAATTAGATAGAGTTATCAAAGATTCACTTCCTGCTTTTATTTTAAGAAAGAAAAACCCTTCTAAAGCGGTTTTCCAAGCAATTAGAATAGAAGTTAATAACGAACTAGAATCTCTTAAAATAGCATTGAAAGATTCTTTAAATTTTTTAAAAAAAGGTAGTAAATTATTAGTAATTACATTTCACTCAATAGAAGATAGAATTGTTAAAAATTTCTTTGGGGACTTAACAAAACCTAAAATTAATTTAAAATTACCAATTCAAGAAGAATTTGAATGAAAAGTAAAAACAATTAACGTGTCAAAAGAAGAAGCAGAGAAAAACAAAAGATCAAGGTCATCAAAATTAAGAATATTATCAAAATTAAGGTAAAAAATGAAAAATAGTAATTTAAGAAATAATGTTATTCCAATAATATTGTTTGATTATAATAAAATATCCATAAGTATAAGTGAAAAAATAGAGGAAAAAGTTTCCCCTTTATTCAAACGTGAAGAATATTTTGAACAAGAAAAGATGGACATTAACAGAATTAAAAAATTTATTAATTTAGCCTTTGAAGATTTTAGACAAAGAACAAAAATAACTATAAAAGAAGTTTTTGTTTTAATAGATCAATTAGATTATTACAATGTTAAACAAGAAATTGTTACCAATGAATTAATTTATAATATGGAATCTAGATTAGGTGCAGATGTTCTTCAAAACATTCAAAAAAGCATTAAAAATGATTGAAGTAAAAAACAGGATATTTCTAATGTAATTTCAGTTTTACCATTTAAATTTAAATATGTAAATAAAAATAATCAAACTGTAGAAACAACATCATTCCCTTTAAACAAAAAAGCTATTAAGCTAACAACCTATTTTTCTATTACTACAATTGATGAAACTATATTAAAAAGAATAAATGAAATTTTTTCTAATCTTAATATAAAAATTAAACATTTCCTTACATCATCTCAGCTAGCTCCTTTTAAACTTAGAAAAAATATTAATAATATTAATACAAAAGGAACATTTATTATCGAAATAAATAAAAATTTTTCAGCTATTTATTATATAAGAAATAATATTGTTTTATTTTCTCAAAACATTTCTATTAATTATAAAAAATTAGTAAAAAGAATTTCTCAAAATTTTGAAATTTCAAAAGAATTAAGCGAAAATATTTTAATTTCTCATTTCTCCAAAAAATGAGAAAATAATACAAAAACAATTTTTGTAAATTTTGAAAACAAAATTGAAAGAAATCAAATAGAGGAAATAATTTCTAATTGAATTGAATTATTAACATTTGAAATTAAAGAAATTATAAATTCTAAAACTCAAAAATCAAAAGAAAATATTAAAGTTTTTATTTTTGATGAAATAAATATAGTAAAAGGGATCAATACTAAAATATCAAACATCTTAGATAAAAATGTTGATATATTGAAAACAGATAATTTACTATTAAATATATTGAAAACAAATTACCTTGACATATTGGCTGAGAAATTTGAGAACCATAGAACAACACACATTTTTGATAGAAACAAAATCAAAATGATAACAGCAAAAACAAGAATAAACCAAAGTAAATTAAATAGTAATCAAGAAATATACAATTTTGTTAATTAAGAAATAAGGAAAAAATGGAAGAAATTAAAAAAGAATTAAATATAAAAATAATAGGAGTAGGAACAGTTGGATGTTTTTTAGTAAATGACTTGGAAACTCAATTATCAGAAAACAAAAACATTTCTTACTTGAATATTGATTCTAATTCTTTTATTTTAAAAAATTCCGAAAACGTAGAAAAAATTTTATTAGATAAAGAAAATTTAACTGATCAAAATGCTACATCTACAATTTCTGTATTTAATATTAAAAAAGATATTAAAGATTCTATAAAAGATACTGATCTAATTATTCTTGTAGCTGGACTAGGAGGAGTTACTGGTACAGCGGTAACCCCACTTATTTCAAGCATTGCAAAAGAAAAAAATAAAATCTTAATCTCAATTAATATTTCTCCTTTCTTATACGAAGGAGAGAAAAAAATATTATTAGCAAAAAATGCTTTTAATAAATTAGAAAATAAAGTTTCTGGAATAATAAAAATAGATAATGCTAAACTAACTAAAGAATTTCCTGAATTAACAGTTAACGAATTAAAAAAATATTCAGATAACAAAATTAAAAATGATATACACACCATTTTATACTTTTTAAAAAATTGTCAAAATGGAGTTGTTGATTTCTCAGATATTTCAGAAATTATAAATTTCGGAAATAAAATATTTATCAAAAATACTTTTGCAATAGGAGAAGAAAGAATAAATAAAATTCTTACTAATCTTTTAAAAAAGAATACTCAAAATATAGATTTATCAACAATCAAAAAAATATTTTTAATTATCGAAACTTCTTCAGATTTTTATCCAAAGGATTTTGAGAAAATAAATGAATATATTAAAAGTAAAACTAATCAGGAAATAGATATAAAAATATCACACATTATTAACAAAAAATTAAGAAAAGAAATCAAATTCTTTTTTATAAGTAGTTATAAAGATAAATTTTATATTACAAGTGAAAATTTAATTAGCACTAACGAAAAAGAAGTATCTAAAAAAGATAATATTGTCCAAAAAGAAAAAACTCAAATAAGAGAATTTAACAATCAAAAAAGAGAAACTAATATTGAAGAATTTCAAACAGACAATGATGATGATGATATTCCCTTTTTTATGAAATAAAAATAATTGAAGTTTCGAAAATTATTTTTATTAATAATTAACAATATTATTAATTATCATCCGAAAAACCTGAGCAATCAGGTTTTTCTTTTTTTTGTTTATTTTTAAAAATTTAATTCTCTTCTAAAATAGATAAATCTATATTATGAAATACTTCTTGAACATCTTCATTATCTTCAAAAGCATCTATTGCGTTCAACATTTGTTCTGTATCTTCTTTATTTAATTGAACAAGTGAATCTGAAACATAGCTAACTTCTGCTGTTTCAAAATCTTCTATTCCAAGTTTTTCAATTCCTTCTTTAGTAGTATTAAATAAAGAAGGATCTGTATAAACTAATATAATATTATCATTCACCTGAACATCTAAAGGATTAAATTCTAATATTTGTAATGTAAGTTCTTCTTCATTTTGATTAGCAGGGATTTCAAATTCAATTATTCCTTTCCTTATGAAATTATAAGGAATAGAACCAACTTTACCTACTTCTCCACCTGATTTTTTAAAAAGGTATTGAACTTCTGATGATGCTCTATTAAAATTATCAGTTAAACATATTACTAAAAAGGTAATACCTTTTTTAAGAGTTCCTGGATAAATTATCTCTTTAAAATTAGCTGCATCCTTTGAAGAACCAGTACCTTTTAAAATTGCTTTCTCAATATTTCCTTTAGGCATTGACTTCGCTTTTGCTTTTGCTACAATTTGACGAAGAGCAGGATTTGAGCTAGGATCTGGACCTCCTTGCCCTGCTGCAATTATTATTTCTTTTGAAAATTTAGCAAATATTTTTGAACGAGCTGCATCTTGTGCTCCTTTTCTATGTTTTATATTAGCTCATTTTGAATGACCAGCCACTTTTATTCCTTTCAAATAAATATTATTTTATATTTTAATATTATAATATTAAAATATGGAAAATAAAAGTAGTTCATTAAAAGAAAATAATTTTTCGAATAAATTATTTTTAAATTTTTTAGAAAAAAAATTAGATGATGAAGTATTATTTTCTTTATTTTTTAGAGATTTAGATTGTTATTTAAGAGATAATTTTTTAATAATCATTACAAAAAACGAAGATATTTTAAGATATTTAAAAAAAAATTACCAAAGCTTGATTTTTCAAGCTGCAAAAGATTTATTTCCTTCAATTAATGACATTATAATAGATCAAAAAGGAAAAGATAATTTTTTTGAAAAAATAAAGGTTAATAAAGTAAAAGAAGAAGGTTTAAATAAAAAATTAACTATTGATGTTTATATCCAAGGCGAATTTAACCAAGATATTTTTAGAGCAGCTAAAAAAATCTCTAAAGCTAATGAAATAATTTATTCTCCTTTTTTTATTTATGGTAAATCTGGTTTTGGAAAAACTCATTTTTTGCATGCTATGGGAAATATTTTATATGCAAAAAATCAATCAGTAAAATATATTTCAGCAGCTGATTTTATTAATTCATTTTTAACATTAATTAGTGGAAACGATCCAAAACAAACAAATAATTTTATCGAAGATTTTAAGCAATTTGATGTTTTGTTATTTGATGATATTCAACAATATTCTAATAAAAATGCAACATTAGGAGCATTATTTAATTTAATAAATTACTTTATAGAAAATAATAAACAAATTTTTATTTGTTCTGATAGAGAACCTGATTTATTGGGGGGTTTTGAAGATAGATTTATAACAAGATTTCAAGGAGGACTTACATTTGAAATTAAGTACCCATCTGAAAAGGATTATTTAAAAATATTAAAAAGCAAATTAATTGAAAAAGGATTTGATATTAGTAAATGAGAAAAAGAAACCTTAGATTTTATTATAAGAAATTATAGTTCTTCAATAAGATGTCTTGAAGGAGCTATAAATAAGATTCTTTTTGAAGTAAGTGATTATAAAAATGATCAAATTTATACTTTAGAAAGAATAAAGGAAATTTTTAAATCAGTACCATTTAATAATGAGAATATAACTCCAGATAAAATTTTAAAAACAGTAGCTGCATATTATAATTTAACAGTCTCATCAATTACATCAAAAACAAGAAGTGCTAAAATAGTTACAGCTCGTGATATGGCTGTTTTTTTATTAAGAGAAAAATTAAATTTAAAACTTCAGGAAATAGGAAAAATATTAGGAGGAAAAGATCATTCTTCTATCTTTTCTTGTTTAAATCGATTCGTAAGTAAAAAAAGTGTTGATCCTTCAATCGATCTTGCTATTAAAAGAATTATTAAAGACCTTAAAAAGAATTATTAATTAAATTTATTTAATTCATCTAAATTAATAATTTTTATTTTTAAATTTTGAGCTTTATTTAATTTAGAACCAGCATTTTCTCCACAAAGAAGAAAATCAGTATTTTTACTAATACTTGTTGTATAAATAGCACCTAATTTATTTAATGTTTTTATTATACTTTCTCTTTCTATATTAAATGATCCTGTAATCGCTATTTTTTTATTTAAAAAAGGAGAAGGAATAATTGATTCTTGTTCTTCTTCTATAAAGGAAGGATTAATTCCTATTTGAATTAATTTTTCAATTTCTCTTTTATTATCTTTATTTTCTAAAAATTCTTTTAATGATTTTATTGTAAGAGGACCTATATCTTTAATATCAATTAATAAATCAAAATCAAAACTTAAAATGTTTTCAAATTTTTTAATTTTTTTAGCTATTAAAAAAGAGTTTCTTGTTCCCATTTTTTCTATCCCAAGAGCAAAAATTAATTTTGGAAGATCAATATGGAAACAAGATTCAATCGATTTAATAAGATTGTTAAATGATTTTTCTCCAATCCTTTCCAAAGTAAATATTTCTTCTTTTTTAGAAGGTATTAAAAAAACATCTGAAATATTCTCGATTATTTTTTTATCAAAGAAAATTCTAATTCATTTTTCTCCTAAAAAAGAAATATCAAGTGCATTTCTTGAAACAAAATGAATTATTTGCCTTACTCTTCTTTCACTACATTTTAAATTAGGGCAGTATTGTTCGATTTGTGAAGTATTAAAAATAAATTTTGTTAGACAAAAAGGACATTTATTAATAATAGGGAAAATATCTTGTGAATTCTTTTTAGTAACTCTTATAACTTTAGGAATTATTTCTCCAGCTTTTTTAATTTCTACTTCATCTCCTATATTTAAATTTAATGATTTTATATATTCATAATTATGAAGAGTTGCAGCTGAAACAAAAGTACCTTTTAAAAGAACTTTTTCAAAACTAGCATTATAAGTTACATTTCCTGTTCTTCCTATTGTTACAAATATATTTTTAATATTTGTTCTAGTAATTTCATCATCGAATTTAAAAGCAATATTATATTTTGGAAATTTAGAAGTATATCCTAATTCATCTTGGAAATTTAAATCATTTAGTTTAACTACAAGACCATCTATTTCATAATCTAATTTATTATCATTTTTAAAGTTAGAAATAAAAGAAACGATATCTTTTTCATCATTAGAACAAAAAGCGTTTTTTTGGGTCTTAAAACCTAATTTATTTAAAAACTCTATTGTTTCACTAAAGCCATTAAAATTTAATGACTTAAAATTTACTATTTCATATACAAGACAAGAAAGATTTCTTTTTCTAACTATTTCTTTATTAAGTTGTCTTAATGTTCCACTTGCCGCATTTCTTGGATTTGCAAAATTTTCTCCAGAAGCAATAATATCTTTAAATGATTGTTCACTTATATAAATTTCTCCTCTTATTTCTATATCATTTAAATCTTTGATTTTAGTTGGAATATCAGAAATAATATTATAAACATTATCAGTTACATCTTCTCCTATATTACCATCGCCTCTTGTAGAAGCTTGAGTAAGTTTTCCATTTTTATATTTAAGAGAAATACTTAGTCCATCAATCTTAGGTTCTATATAAAAAAAAGAATCTTCTTTAGTAATTTTTTTAATATCTGAAATAAACTTTATTATTTCATCAACGGAATAAGCTTTAGCTAATGAAAGCATCTTTTTATTATGTTTTATTTTCTTAAATTTATTTAATGAAAAATCGCCAATAATATTTGTTGGAGAATTAGGATCATCAAATTCTGGATATTTATCTTCAAGTTCTTTTAAAAGTTTAAGAGAAGAATCATAAACTCGATCAGAAACACTTGGATTATTATTAATAAAATATTCCTTATTTCATTGGTTTATTTTTTTTCTTAATTCAATAATTTTCTTTTGTTTTTCATTCATAATTTTAAATTACATTTCAAGGAGGAATAATAGATACAAATCAATATGGAGAAAGAATTATATTGCTATAAATAAGTGATACAACTACAATAAGAGCAATCATAAAAAATAATATAAATCAATCATATCATTTTGATTTTCATTTTCTATATGAAATAACTTTTCTATATGGATCATAACCTCTTGTTTCCATTGCATTTGAAAGATCATCAGCTTTGGTAAATGCGGATACAAAAAGAGGAATAATTAAAACTGTTGTAGATTTTATTTTCGATCTAATAGAACCATTTTTAAAATCAACTCCTCTTGATGCTTGTGCTTTTAAAATTCTATTCGCTTCATCTAAAATAGTTGGAATAAAACGAAGAGCTATTGTTATTATTGTAATAAAAATATTAACTGGTAATTTAATAAGTTTTAATGGATAAAAATAAAACTCTAAAGCTTTAGTTAATAAAACAGGAGTTGTTGAAAGAGTTAATATAGTAATAGTTAAAATAATTGAAAATATTCTTAATGTAATATTTGCTGTTTTTAAAACAACATAAAGAGAAATAACTACAGTATCTCCAAATTGTCATCAAATTATATCTCCAGGCTGGCCAGGAGTTGTTAAGAAACAATTTAAAATAAATAAAAAAATTCCAATTCAAAGTGGCATCTTCATCATTGAAAAAAGTTTTAATGGTCTTTTTGTTGTAATTATAAAAGCTGTTATTAAAGGAACAAGCATTATAAATTGAATTAAAAAGGTATTTGCTAAGAAAAATAAAACGACAAAACCAATAGCTGCAAATAATTTTATTCTTGCATCTAATTTATGAATTATAGTATTTCCATTAAGATATCTTCCTAAAGTAATTTTCATTATTCTCCTTTCCTTATTCTATTTATCTCAACAGCTAAATCATCAATTGATTTTATTCTTCCTATTTTCATTCCTTTTTCAATTAATTTTGTTCTAAAATCTAAAACCTTAGGAGGTTCCATTTGATTATTTTTTAAAAAAATTGTATCTTCTAATAAATCAATAGTTTTTCCTGATTTAATAATTTGTCCATTTTTAAAAAATATTGTTTCATCAGTTCATTTAAGAACGTTATCTAAATCATGAGTAACAATTATTATAGTATGATTTTCTTCATTAAGTTTTTTAAATAAATTTAAAATTTCCTCTACTCCATTAGGATCTAATCCAGCTGTCGGTTCATCAAATATTAAAAAATCAGGATTCATTGCTAGAATCCCAGCTAAAGCAACTCTTCTTTTTTGTCCACCAGATAAAGAAAAAGGAGATTTTTGAAGAAAATCTTTCGAAAGACCAACCTTTTCAATAACTTCTTCTGCAAGTCTTTTAGATTCTATTTTAGAAAATCCCATATTAATTGGACCAAACATGATATCTTTTTCAATTGTTTCTTCGAATAATTGATATTCTGCGAATTGAAAAACAACACCTATTTTTTTTCTTATTTCATTAGTCTTTTTGATTTTTCTTGCTTTTTTAACTATTATTGTTTTTGAAAAAAGCGCTTTATCATCTTCATCTTTTAATTCAGAAACATTAGAATTCTTCTTTTTTGATTCCTTTAAACTTTTTTTAAATTCTTTTTTATTTGACTTATAAATTAATTCATCATAAATATATTTTATTTCGCCAGCATCAGGAGTAGATAAAGCATTTAAATGTTCAATAAATGTTGTTTTACCAGAACCTGTTGGTCCGATAATTGCATAAAAAATACCTTGCTCAAAATCAAAGTTTATTTTACCTAATTTAAAAACTTCCTTACCCAGGCCGTCATCAAAACTATGTTCTAAATCTTGAATAATTATTTTCATAATTTCTCCAATAATTCATTAGGATCATATGTCGGTTCTATTCCATCAATTTTTTCTGATAATTTATAAACAAATGGCGAATCAATTTTAGCTTCTTGAATAATTTTTTTATTTTTAAGGATTTCTTTAGGAGATCCAGAAGCTATTAATTTTCCTTTTGCAAAAACTAAACAAAAATCAGCTTGTATTGCTTCATCCATATCATGAGTTATTGAAATAAGAGTTTTTGTTTTTGTTTCTTGGATATCTTTAATTATTTTAAGAACTTCTTTTTTTCCCTTAGGATCTAACATTGAAGTTACTTCATCAAAAATTATTATTTTTGGATTAAGAGCTAATATTGAAGCAATAGCAACTCTTTGTTTTTGTCCACCAGATAAAGAATTAGGTTCTCTTCCTAAAAAATCATACATACTAACTTTATCAGCACATTCATAAATAATTTTTTGCATCTCTTCTCTTGGAATTAATTTATTTTCTAAACCAAATGCGATATCGTCTTCAACTGTTGAACCAATAAATTGATTATCTGGATTTTGAAATATTATTCCTATTTTATTTCTAATATGATTTAAAGAGTTTTTTCTTATTTTAATTCCATCTATAAAAATTTCCCCTTTAGTTGGTTTATATAATCCAACAAGTAATTTTGATAGTGTTGATTTCCCAGACCCATTATGTCCTAAAATAGCCACATATTTATTTTTTGGAATATTAATTGTTACCCCATCTAAAGCATTTGTTGAAGATCCGAAATATTTAAAAACTAAGTCATTAATAATAATCATATTATTAATTATATAAAAATTATATTTTTTTGACTAATAAACTATTATAATATTAATAATAAAGTATGCACGGTATGGAAGTTATTAGATTAGTCGTTGTTCCAATTATATCTCTAATTACAGGGATTATGGCTGTAATTATTTTGTTTACAACATATTACATTGTATTTAAGTTAAGAAAATATCTTAAAAGATATAAATCTTTTTTAAGTTTTACAAATAAATTAAATAATAGTTTCCTTAATAAAAATATTATTATTCTAAGAGCTTATAAAACAATAATGTGAGGACAATTATTAGATGAAACAAAAACATTAATAGGTCCTGCATTAGATAATTATAAAAAAAGTGACATTAAAGATCTTATTTTAGGAACTTATAAAGAAGAATTTAATGCCGTTAGAAAAACTATTAATAAAAACTATTATTTAGTAAGAAATAATGCTCATTTTCTTCAATTCCAAAGACTTTTTTATGTTCACCAAAATAAAGAAATAAAATTAGAATATTTTGATGAAAATTATTTATCTTTTTTTAAGATAGAAAAAAACTCAGTTCTTATAGGAGTTATTTCAAAAACAATTTTAGAAGAAATTGATCCAAATTATTTATCTAATTATGATGTTTCAAATATTTTTAAAGAACAATTAATTGAAAAATCAACAATTTACAGAGTTTTCTTTTTTAAAAATAAATTTACATTTAAAGAAGTTCAAAATGGTTTTCCTGAATTCGAAGAAAAATTAAATAAAATTAAATCTTTTTATTCTTTAGCTGTTAATCAAAAATATCACACAAAAAATGTTTACATTTATGATAATTTAAAAGGTTTAGATAAATTGCAATCTCTTCTAAAAAAAGAAAATCCTCAATTTAAAGTTGTTGATGATTTATTATTAGAACAAGTTTATCAAAAAACAAAAATAATTGATAATTCATTTATAAAAGATAAAAGGGAAAGAAAATTAGCTTTCGAAGATCAAAATAAAAATCAAAAAAAACATTCTTCTTTTGATAATAAAAAAAAGAAATAAACTTTAAATTTATTTCTTTTTGTTTTTTAAATAATATTTAGTATTTAAATATTTTCTTTTTGTTTTTTAAATAATATTTAGTATTTAAATATTTTCTTTTTGTTTTTTAATAAATCCAATTCCCTTAATTGAAAAAATAAGTGAAGAAATAGGTCCGCCTATTAAGAAAAATAATGTAAGTAATCCATATAAAATAAAAAGTTCTTTTATATCTTTATTTTTTCATGTTGTAGCTAAAATTTTTCAACCATTTATCATATTTAAAATTAATATAGTGATGAATGATAGTCCTGTTAATAAAGAAAAAATTATAATAGCTTCTAAAACTGGTATAAATGATAATGGTAAGAATAATATAATAATTAAAATAAATAATATAATTTCTATAATTGTAGAAATTTTTATATATGATAATGCTTTTTCTTGTTTTATAATATCTTGTTTTAATAATTTATTTTCTATAGATTTTTTTTCAACTGATTCATTTTCTATAGATTTTTTTTCAACTGATTCATTTTCGTTTTTCATAAATTCTAATTCCTTTCTTTTTAATTTAAAATAAATATAAAAAATATCATAACACATAAAGTTTTTAAAAACTAAAATATAAATAATAAAAAATGTATTAAAGTTTAATAATTGTAATTATCT
>JBOFYJ010000010.1:0-10129 GCA_051654605.1 Metamycoplasmataceae bacterium
GATTTAATAATTCATCTGAAAGATCTTCAGGAGGATTTCCATTTCCGGTTTTAACAGCCACAAAGAAAGTTCCTTGTCCATCTCAAATAGAATCACTTCCATTAATGTTAGTTACTATTTTTAAATCTTTAAAAATATCCGTATTAGGAGCAGCTATTTCTAATTGATTAACTGTTCAACTAGCAATTGAAGAAGAAGGTCCAATTAAAACAAAGTTAGGATCAGATGGAACTAGACCTATTAAAATTCTATCTCCATTTGATAAATCTTGTAATTGTGATAAGTTAAGAGTTCCTCCATTATAAAAGAATTGTTCATCTTTAGATTTTCTTTTTAAAGTTACTTGAATTCTTAATTTTCCTTTAGATTCATCAGTTAATCTTTTAAAAGCTTCTTCTCCTTGAAGAGTATTACTTGTATTTCCATTATCTTCTATAAATTGAATTTTGATAGCAGTATCACTTGTAATAAATGCTTTTCCATTTTGAGGAATAGCTTCTCCTTTAGTTTCATACTTAATTGGATCAGGAATTTGAACAGACATTGTAAGATTATGATTAGTATTTAATGGATATTTAGCATTAGTAATTGTTTGATTTAAAGGTTTTGCTGTTGACCCATCTAAAACAAAGTCTTTTTTAGCTTTAATATTTATTGTAAATGTTTGATTTTGGAATAATATTCCTTGTTTTACATCCACAGCACCTGAATTAAGATTATAAATAAAAGTTGCTAATGAATCTGGAACTTCAGTTAAATTAAGATTTTTGATAGATCCTGTTTCTAATGGATCTGACGGAATTGTTTTAGTGCTATCTGTATAATAAATTCTTATATCTTTTGAAGCATCTCCTGTATCAGTACCAATAACATCATAAAATGCTGTAGGTTTTCTTTTTACAATTGGTAATGCATTATTATCTAAAACAAAATTTCCATCTGCTCTTGTATAAAATTCTGTTTTTACTTGTAGAACTAAATCTACTCCTAAATAATTATCTTTATCATCTTTTTCAACATTTATTCTATTGATATAAATATCACCATCAATTAAACTACTTTGATTTGAATATTCATTATTTCTTAATTGAGGAGCAGCGATTACAATTTTACTTTCATTAACTTTTAATCCAATTACTCTAGTAGAAACTGAATCATTTACTTTAATATCTTTAATTTCAAATGTAGAGTTTTCTCTCATTCTAATTCTTCCAGCCACAAATTGTCCTACTTTTAAATTAGAAGGGAATTGAATAGTTCCTCCTTGACCATTAGGAGCACCTACTTTTATTCAACTTTCATCAGGAAGTTTTTCTAATTCGGCACCTGATAAAGGAGTATTACTTATATGGAATTCAATATAATATTGATCAATTAAATCTGTATCTTTATTAAGAACATCTGAGGCTAATTCTGGTGGAGTTTTTCCTGTATATAAATTAGTTGTTCCCTCTCCTTGGTATCCATTGAATTTAACTAGTAATTTATCTGCACCAAAAGGATTATCTTTAATTGTTTTTATGCTAAGAGGAACACTAAAACTTCATCCAGTAGCTTGAAGAGCGCCACCTTTATAAACTTGATATCCTGTTCTTGCAACTATTTTAATTCCGAAAAATTGATCTGTTACAGATGATGAAATAGGGTCAAATCCTGTTGTTTTAAATCCTGTAGCATCAAATATTTTATATTTATCATCTATAGTAAATTCACCGGTTCCAGTTGTTCCTTTTTTAGTTGTATAGTAAATATCAAACGGAGCAGAAGCTTGATCTTGATAAGGAGCGAATTGTGCTCTTAATTTTTCTCCTAATGGAGTAAATTCAAGAATCGGAACTGCATTTGATCCAGTTATTTTAAATCCTGTTGTATCAAAAGCAGGAACTTTTGATAAATTAATATAACCGTTAAATCCGTTATTAGCAGATGATAATAAAATTTGTTTAAATAATCTAGGATCTTCAACATAAGGTTTATCAATAATACCAGTTCCATCAACTTTTAAACGATAATTTTGAAATGCAGAATCAACAATTGAATATCTTGCTTTAACTTTATTTTTTAAAAGAATAAAATTATCTGCATCTAAAGCCCCTTCTAAAGTTTTTAATTTAGCGATAAAAGGATCTTTTAATAATCATTCTTTATCATCAACTGTATATTGAACTTGAACTGATTGTCCACCTTGAATTGATGCTAAATTATTTTTAAATGTAGTTTCATCAATTGTAGCTTCAAATAAATTTCCTGAAAAAACAATTTGATCTAATCAAGCATTTTGTACATTTATATATATAAATATTTTTGAAGTATCTATTGAATAAACTTTATTAGCTGCAGGATCAAGTGCATAACCAGGTTTAACTCTATATGCTACTGATAATTTTTTAATAGCAGGATCTAAAGTTGTTGGTACAACTGAAGTTCAAGTAGCATTATCAGCTTGTGTTATATCAGATAATTGAGGGTTTTCTTTTATTGATCAAACAAGTTCAAGACCCGGAGATAATGGTCCTGGTGTTGGTTTTAATTCATCTGGAATTGTAACAGTTAAATCATCAGCACTACCTACTGCAGTAATTTTTGATGGCAGAGTATCATAATCTGCTTTATTAATAAATACTTTAACTTTGGCTGCATCTGTAAATTGTTCTGCTTGAATAGTTTCTGGAGCTTCTGTTGAAAGAATATATGTTTGCCCTGCATTTGAATAACTAGGATCAATATAAAATCTAGCTCTAATTTGATTTGTTTTAAAATCAACTGTTTTAGCTGCTAATAATGTTTTAAATTCCGCTAAAGTAAATCATGTTTTTGAAGGATCGTTATCATCAATAGGAAGACCATTAGCAGTATTCCCTCCACCAATTGCATATAAAATTTGCAATGGAGCAGTTGCAGGAAGTTGTTCTCTAGTTTTAACAGCATCAATGGCCGCTGTGTTTATAACATCTTCTAAAATTAAGGTTTTAGTATTTCCATTAATACTATTTTTAATTGTATTGTAATCAGTTGCTGTATTAATAACAACTTGAATTGGTAAATTAACATTCAATTGAGTTGCAGCTGAAACTTTTATATTGTTATCATCTGCATTGAATGTAATATCAGTAATTGTTGTTAAAGCGAATCTTCACATTAAAACTGGTTTACCATTACTATCTTTATTAGGTAATTTAGGTGGAAGATTTGTGTTTTTACCTGGTTGTCATCAATGTGTATTAAAATTAGGATTAGTTAATTCAATAGCTAATTCTGCTTTAAATTCAAGATCTGTACCAAATAATAAAGCGACTTCATCATTAGTTAAACCTGTTTTTACAATTGCAGTAATTTTATCTGTAGAATCACCAGGAGCAAATGATGTTTCATTTTTCTTTAAATTATCAAGAGCTTGAGTTACATCAATAAATGATTTAAAGTTTGTAATATTTAAAGTAGCCTCTTCAAGGTCTCCTTTATATTTAATAACATAACCAATATATGGTGATGGTGAAGGAGGGGGGGTTGGATTTGGTAATGGTGTTCCTTCTTTTAAAAAGTATTTAGCTGTAATTTGTCTTTCATTAGGTAAAATTATTCCTTTATAATTTACTAATGCATTTTGTAACTCAGTAAATGAATATCATTGTTTCCCTGTAATTAATTCTATTGGTTTTGAAGTTCCTATTTTATATCTAATTTCTAAATGATCATAATCTGGATATTGACCTTTAAGTGAAGATGTTTCATCTAAAGTAGTAATTTTTTTAGTATTTCCGTTTGGAGTTAAATTATTTATTAAAATTTGAGAATCTACACTATAAACAATAGTAATACTTAATGGAGTAACATCAATTACAACATTATTTACTGCGGTATCTGTAGTAATGTTAGATTGTTTTGTAGTAATTCTCATTCCTAAATATGGATTAACACCAATATCTTTTGGATATGTATTAAGATCATCAAAAATTAATTCAAATCAATCACTATCAATTGCCCCTGTTTTCTTTGTTGTTCATTGTAAAACAATACCATTTGTTTGTAAAATTTTAAAGGCATTTTTATCAAAATCTCTAGGGAAAATAACATCTGTTACATTTGTTGCTGAACCTTCAATAGACACACGTTTATCTCTAAGAATTTCAAAATAACTTAAAGTATGAATAAATGATTTAACATTTCCTGCATTTACTAGTTGAGCGGGAATATCAGAAATTTTTCAACCATCATTTTCTGATGTTGGTTTAACTCTATATTTAGATGTAACATTTTGTAAATCTGAAGGAAAAATGTTATGTGGATATGTTGGAAGAATTAAATCTAATTCTGTTTTTGTAAATCATTCTTTTGTTTGATCTTTAAGATCTAATTTAATATTATTTATATTATAAATAATATCAATATGAGCTGAAACTTCTGCTTGGGTATTATTTGTACCATTTGGAACAAGAGAAAGTTTTTCATCAATTTCTAACTTAACAGTTGTACCTAATAATAATGTTTTTTTAAGATTCTCTCCATCTAAATCAATAAATTTAGGTTTTTCTATTTGCGGTTCTACTGCTTTATGAGTTCAAGAAGAATTAAAAATTTCTGTAAGTGTTTTTGATGAATCAAGAACTACAAATCTTAATCATATAGTTGCTGGACTGCCAAGATTTTCTGTTTTTGTAAAAGGGGTATTTCAATTTTGTGTATATGCAGTAGGATTAGAAGGACCAAAAGCATATTCTAATTGAATTCCCAGTGTTTTTAATCTTGTTTTTTCGGCATCTGTAACAGAAGCAATATTTAATTCAGTAACTGAATTTAGTTTATCATTAACACCAAAAGTAATTTTAGCTGTTTCAAGTTGTTTTTGTAAACCGGAAATATCAACATAATTTTTTATTGTTAATTTTTCAGCTTCTGTATAAGTATGATTCACTTCTTTAAGATCATTTACAAAAATATAATTTCCTTCATTAGGAATTCCTTTTTTAATAACAAATCTTGCTTTTAATTTAAATGTTTCAGTAAAATCAGTTGGATAATCAGCTCTTTTAATAAATAAACTTTGTGGTAAAATTTTTAATTTTCCAATTAAATCTGATTGTGAATATCAATTTTCTTTATTTGGATCAGATACTGTATTATTATCTAAATCTCAACCTACTGAAAATTGTAAATCTACTACTGAATTAAGTGAAGGAAGATTAGTAATTGCATTTGTATTGATTGTTAAATTTTTTGTATCTCCACCAAAAACAATTTTTTCTAAATCAGCTTCTGATAAATTAACTAAAACCTTAATGTTTTTAGGAGTTACTGTTACTGGTTTACCATAATTAGCTTGATCAAATGTAACAGTATTATCAGCAAATATTCTAACAGCCAAATAAGGAGAGCTTGTTCCTATATCTATTTTATTATTTGCTCCTGCAGCGAAATCATAATTCACTCATCTGTTATCTGCATGATTTGGATCATTTGTTCATTGGAATTTTATTCCAGCTGCTATTATTTTAGTAAAATCACCATCTGTTTTGAATGGTCAAGTTATTGCTGTTATATTAGAAGAATCTGATCCAGTTACTCCTATTCCATCAGGGCCTATCTTAATAAGAGCTTCATAATAAGTATCCATATGCATAAATGGAAGAAGTCCTGTTATTTGAGCAGGAGATACTAATTGGTCTGTATTATCACTAATTGTATAATCACTATTTGGTTTAGGTGCATATTTAATTTTGATACTATCAATATCACTTTTAAAGAAATTTATTTTAGATATACTTAAAGCTTTTATAAAATCATCTTTTTTATATCACTCTGTACTACTAAGTGCATTTAAATTATATAAAATATCTACATTAGTTTTTATTAAAGCTGTTTGTGCTGAATCACCATTTCCAGAAACTAAAGCTTGTTCCTCATTAGCAATTACAATATTTTTTGTATTTCCTGTAAAAGTAATTTTAGCAAGATTTAGTTTTGAAATATTTAATGTTGGTGAATTTACATTTCTTATTTTAACATCTATAGTTGGAGAGGTATTTTCATTATAAGTTTTAAGAACTCCATTTTCATAATATTTAGGAAATGAAAATTTTACAGTTAATTCAGTATTCCCTGTATTTCAAGTAGGATTTCCTTTTATAACTAGAGGTAATGTATAAACATCATTTAAAGGAACAATATAATCAGCGAAAACTTTTTCTTTTGCAACAAAATATTTAAAATCTGAGGTTAAATTTTTAACATCAATAATAGAAAAAACATTTCTTGCATCTAATACTTTTGGTGGATTTGTAATAGAATTTGTATTTCATATTGGAGTTGTTGTTTTTAAAGTATTTATTCTTAATTGACTTTGCCCAAGCCCATTAATAACATCTACTCAATTTGGATTAATTTGTAATTTTGCTTCATTTGAAATATATAGCATAGATGTTATATCTTCACCATTTTCATTTGTAGCAATATTAATTGAATTATAAGGACCTTTATTACTTGAATTAATTGTTCCTAATTTTTTAGAAGTAAAACGTGCTCCGCCTGAATTACCTGTTGAAGTTGAAGCTCATACATCATTAAATGATATTTCTTTAAATTCTTTCCCATTTGAAGTTGGATCATTAGCGGGTGCAGAAGTGCCAGCATTACTATCAAAAGTAAATCCAGAATTTCTAATATTTAAAGCTAATTTCCCTTTTTGTCAATATGGTTGCTGAAGAACTTGGGGAGAATTATTATTACTTGTAGAATCATTAAAATAACCAGTAGGAATTGAAAAATCCATGGATGCTGAACTTTCTGTTGTCCCAGAAATTACTACAGTATTTGGTGATCTATTAAAAGATGATTGTAGAACCATAGTTAAAGCATTATATGATTTATTTTGAGAATAAAATGATCCATGTGAAAATCATCCTTTTCTATTTGCATTATTAATCTGACTAGAGTTTACTGGATTATTATAATTAAGAATTGATGATCCAACCGTTGATATTAAAGAAACATCAGAAAATTTAGCTTTTGAAAATCCTGAGACAGATGCTGAATATTCTTGAGTAATTGTTCAATTATTATCAACCATTATCGGACTAGTAGTTAAAGGATTTGTTGAATCAGATGAAAATTTAAATAAAACATGATGAATATTATTTCCATGTTCATAAGTTGTCCCATCGAAAGAAATAGAAAAATCTACACCTAAATATTCATTACCATTAATAAAATTAGAAGAAATGTTATGAATTTTAAACACACTTTTATCTGTAAAAGCGACAGTAGTAGTATTTGAAGGATTTACAGAAACTAAGATAGGTTTTGATTTAAGAGCCGCTACAAATCTATCTTTAAAAACATCTCATCGTTTTATTGATGTGGCACTACCAGAACCAAATTGAACTCTTACTAATGGAATTAATAAGTTTGAATGATTAGCTAAAAGTTGGTGTGTTGGTGTATAATTATTATTACTTATAAGCGATCTATTAACAATTCAATATTCAGTTTTATCAATATTTGGTATTGGAACAATAGCTAAATTTGTTGTTAACTGTGCTGAATCTATTGGTCTATTATATGTTACTAATTCAAATCTATTAGGACTAGAAAATTGACCAGTACTTTCATTTAAAGGAAAAACAACAACACTTAATTTTAATGAATGTCTAAATCATACAATGGCTTGTTTATTCAGTGAATCATATGTTACATCAATAACTGATATTTCTTTTCCGTCATAAGATCTAAATGCTGCTGATGAAATAATTTTTCCTTCACGAGAAAGTAAAGTTAAATTATGATATTGATTTCCAAATTTACTTGGCATATTTGCTGAAATTATTAATAAACCATTATTATATGGAACTGGTGTTGGACGAATCATTACTTGTTTATTAAGAATAGAATTTAATAATCCTTGTTCAGTTAAGTTTGTTGAATTACCACCCACTAATCAATTATTACTATATGGTCTTACTGAAACGGTACCAGAATCACTATTAGAGGTTTTATCATCTTCAATTATAGCAATAGGATCTGTTACCGGTTTTGAAACATTTGATGTTTTAAATCCTTTTATTATTATTGATGCAAAAACTGTTTTATTAACTTTATCATAAATAGAAAAAACTGCTTGACCTAAAGCATTATCTTTTCCTGTGACTGTTAATTCAAAATCAGAAGGAAGAACATTATTAATTACATTATTTTGATAAATATTAACATAATTGCTTGCTTGATTATTATTAATAGTAGAAGGTAAAACTTTTTTGTTTGCTCCTGATTTTTCAATTAAATAAGAATTAGCGTCAAAAGTAGATTGAAATCCTGATATTTCATATTCAAAATTATAAGTACCTGCTTTAATTAAATTTTTACCATCTGCATCATTTAATCCTGCAATACTTTTAAAACTAGATACGGTATGTTGTTGATTTTGAAAAGCTCTATCAGAATACTTTTTAGTTGTATCGATATCTTGTTTTACAGAAAAAATAATTTTTATTTTTCCTGATTGATCATTATATTGAGCCGTTATTGTTGATGTTTCATCTCAAAATTTTGGAGCATTAGTAGAAGAAAAATTTAAAAATTTTGTTTTTTCATTAATTACTTTTTCTAACGCTTCTTTTGCTGATAATTTTTTATCAAATTTACTTTCATCTATTGCGCCTTTTGTTATTGCAGAATTACCTGTAGTTGAAGAGTTTTGAGGATTTGGTAAAATATTTCATTGATTATTTACATCCATATAAACTATTAAATCTAAAACCATAAATTGAATTTTGGCTGCAGCAGCAGAAAAACCTGTTGCCATATTAAGTAAGGGTTGAGTACTAGGATTAATATTAGTTCCATTACCAGGTTGATTATATTTTTCAGGAATTGTTCCTACTCCACTACCTGAAGGAGGTTGAGTTATATAAGTTAGTCCTTGTGGTGGATTTGAACCATATGCTTTTTTAGCAAAAGCATCGTCTTCTCCAAAAGGTTTTCTCATTAAAAGTTTAACTAATCTATCAGTTGAAAGTGTTATTTCCCTTTTAGGAACACCAAAAGGAATTCCTGCTCAATTTGTAGAACCATTACGAGACCTTGCAGTCATATTTGCCATATTAGTATAAGTAATATTTGATGATTTTAAAGAAGTTATATCAATTTTTGAAGCTTGAAGATTAATAAACTGACCTGCATTTATATTTGTACTATTATTTAAAAATTCGTTATAAAGAGGACCTGATGGAGATAAAAATATTTCAAATTCTCCTTTTAAATTTGATAAAAATTTTGTCGAGGGATTAGTAATATCACCTGTTGTACCATAATTATAAACATCAAAAATATCTTTAATTCGATTACCTTCATAATCAACTGGTAATACAGTATTATTAGTTCAACTGATTGGGGAAGCATCTAATGAATGTATTTTTGTATCTTTTCAAGAAGAATCTACATAATTTTTACTATTATTTAAATTTAAGGATTCTTGATTTAGCCCTAATAGTAAGGCTGGTAAAGTAATAGCAGAAGCAGTTGTAATACCTACACCTAATCCTAATAAAGCTTTTTTCTTATTTTTTTTGATCATATAAAGCCTCCTTTTATATATATAATTTTATAACAAAATAACTTTTTTACAAAATTAACAAAAAAAGAAAAAAGAAAAAAGCAAATTTTAAATTACTAAAATTGCTCTTTTTATTAGTAAATATTGATTATTTTTTACTTCTTTTTCCCTCAAGTTTATTTTTAATTAATTTTCTATAAGTTAAAGGAGCGGCAATAACAATAATTGTTAATATTCCGGCTGATACCCCGATTGCTGTTGCAATTGTTGAAATAAAGTTAGATGATTCAATTAGTCCTGAAACTATATATGAATTTGTAATATTATTCTTAATTACTAATGTTGGACTTGTTGTTGTTAATTTATAAGTAATTATATCTCCATTTGATAACATTGCAATTGATTGATCAGGAGAAATTAATTGACCATTTCTATATCAAGAAATAATAATTCCTTGAGCAAGTAATTCTTCTGTTATTCCTGGATTACTAATATTAAATATTCCGGCTCCATTTGTTCCTGTATATGAAAGTTTAAGTGATTCAATATTTTGGAATAAATTACTTTCTATTACTATTTCACCTT
>JBOFYJ010000011.1:0-6531 GCA_051654605.1 Metamycoplasmataceae bacterium
ATCAAAGTTATAGATTATTAAGTTTATATAATTATACAAACTTATAAATGATATATTATTTAAAGAAAAGAATATTAGTAATTATTTCGCTAAAATACTATAATGCGAAATAACTGTTCAATAAATTTAAATAAATAGCTGTATACGGTAAATAAAAGCACCTTTTTAGGTGCTTTTTTTACGTTCTAATTGAGAATTTAAATTTAAAATAAATAAATCTAAATGAGAATATTAAAAAAGGTATAAATGTTTATAGAATATCCATGTAATATTTACTATTCAGAAATAACTTTTTAAGGGGAAAGTAGAATATTTACTATATAGACTAATTTAAATTAAATGGAGCAATCCAAAAGTAAAATAAAAAAATTAGATTTAAATACAAAAGTTAGATTAAAAAAATAATTTGTAATAATAAAAATTAAAATTAGGAATTAAAAAGTTAAAATTCACTAAAAAAGGAGGTGTAAAAGCTAAATTTAATGTTAAAAAACAGAGTTTACAATTTATTTACACTAATTTTTGCAAAAAGTTCTAAAAAAACAGCATATCTATATATATAGGGCTTTTTTTTATTTACTTAAAAATTAGATTTTTTATTTAAATAAAAAAATTTTATATACATTAAATTGTAAAAAATATTTATAACCTATTTAGATAATCTATTTAGGTATTAGGAGGAATTTTAAAAATTAAAAATTAGGAAAATACAGGATTCCATTTAATTGGAAATAGGAGGAATTTTAGATTATAAAAATTTATTTTGGAAATTTACTAGTAAAAAAATATTTTTAATATAAAACTTTAAAAACTTGTGTGTAAATACAAGATTCCTAAGGGAATTAAATTAACTAATTACTGTTGCTATGGGCAACTTTTAAAGGTTAATATTACAAAATATTTTTAGAAGATAAAAAAGAAGAAATAAAAAAAGAGTAAGAATTAAAAAAAATTAAAGTTACTAAGGGGACAGAATAACTTTAAAGTAAATACATTTTTAAATTATTTAAATTTAAAAAAAGGGGAAAGCTTTAATTTTATAGTTTAAAAATGTAAAAAATAAAAAATTTAGTTTTAACTAAAAAGAAAAAAAATTAAAAAAACCTAAAAATTTTTTATTGCGGGAGCGAAAGCGAGAGGAAGAAAAAATTTTTAAAAGTGTGCGTTAGCCATTTACGGCTAAGAGCATAAGCGAATAGCCTTAAATGGCTAACATAATAACACTTTAAGGCATTTAAGCCATAAAGCGTAGCTATAGGGCTTAAATGCCTTAGAAAAAGGATTAGGCTTTGCCTAAAGATTAAAAAAATTTTAGTTGTCCTGTAGGATGGCTGTATAAGCACACAAAATTATTTATAGGCGTATAAATACGAGGGTGCAATTTAGTTTGTAGAAGTAAGAAATAGATTTTCTATAGACTGTTATTCAATTCACGCAATATTTTTTTTAGTTTAATTAGATTGTCTTGTCGCCATTAAGATGCGACACGGGTGTCGCATTTAATGGCGGACAGGCTTAAGAGGGATTTGTAAATAATGTAAAAGTGGATCTTAAAGCAAAAAAATAAGCTAAATAAAGTTAAAAAAGCTAATAAAAGCATACTCAATATCGCCAAATTGTGAGGGAAACGAGGAATTTGGCAACGAAAATTTTAGATGAAAATGAGGAATTAAAATGAATAAAAAGAGAAGTATAAAGAGCCAATTCCATAACGCAATTAATAAAAATTTTAAGGAAGGTGTTAAAAAAAGAGATTACAAAATAGAAAATGGACAAGCAATGGATAATAAGATATTTAGTTGGCAAGAAGTTTATAGATTAAAAGATGTAGCCAGAGATATAAATAATTTTTTTAAAGAAAAAGGAATAGAAAAAAGAGATGTAAGAGATATAAAAGCAGAAGATCTAAATAAATTTTTAGAATCTAAGAAATATAATTGTACGCAGCAAACTATAAATACTTATAAAAATAGTATTTACAAGTTGCAGGAAGTTGCAAATAAGACTTATAACTTAAATTTAAAATGGAGAGAAAATATAGAAACACCTAAAAGTATTAAGAGTAAAAAGACTAAAGATAGAGGAGTTAAAGCAGTTATTAGCAATACGGACTATAAAAAAATAATAGAATTTGGGGATAAAAATAAGTGCCAAAGTTCTTATGCAGTAAAACTACAACAAGAGATTGGAGTACGAGTTAACGAAATAGTAAACATAAAAAAAGAAAATATAAATTTAGATAAAAGCGAGATATTATTTAAAAATACTAAGGGAGGTAAAGAAATAATCAAAAAAATTAAAGATATAGATTTAGTAAAAGAAATACTGGACAAGCAGTATAGCCAAACAGCTCTATTTAGTATTAAGCCAAGTAGTGTTAATAGATACCTTAATAGAGTCCAAGATACGCTAGGATTAGAGCGAAATAGCTTCCATAACCTTAGAAGGAACTATGCACAAAATTTATACAATACAGAAATAGAAAAAGGAGTAACGGAAGAAAAGGCATTACTTAAAACAAGCAAACAATTAAACCATAGGACAAAACGAGAAAAATTAATGGAAGAGAGCTATATAAAAAGATAAAAATAAAATACAGACGTCGAATAATGTGTTAGAATAAAAGAAATGAAATAGAAATTGTACGGGTAACGCAAAAAAGAGCTTCTAATTTTCGACGTCAGAGCTCTTTTTAAACCTATCTAAAGTCCATAGAGGACTTATATTCTTTATTTATATACTAACAAAAAGTGCGTTAGAAGTAAATAGATAGAATTTCCTTTTTAGGTAGATAGTTAAGTTAAATCCGAGAAAGGACAAAAAAATGAGTAAAATAGCTAGAGAAATAGCATTAAAAGACTTTGAAGGATATATTCAGGTAACGCAAAAAGAAAATGATAAAATGATAATGCTTGAGAATTTTAAAAATGAAAATATAGAGCAAATTGAAAAATATATGGATGATAAAAATATAGATATATATTTTACAGTAAATACTAGCTTCAATGGTAAACGTGGAGGCAAAAATCTAAAACAGTTAAGAGCATTTTACCTAGATTTTGATTTTCATGAAGAAAATTTAAGCAAAAATGAATTAATGAATAAAATAAACGATATTATTGCTGAAGTTTGGATGGCTGCATTTTGGGGGAAAGCGCCAAGACCAACAAGAGCAGTTTTTACAGGAAGAGGTGTACAAATTTACTGGGACATTAAACCTAGTAGTTATGGAGCTTTAGTAAGTTGGCAGGAATTTGAGGATTATCTATATACCCAATTCAGATATTTAGGAGCAGATAGACAAGCTACAGATTGCAGTAGATTGATGAGATTATGGGGAACAATAAACTCTAAAAGTAAAACTAAATGCGAATTAATGGTATTAGAAAAAGAAAATATATATTCATTATACGATTTAAGAGAAACATACTTAGGGTGGAATGAAAGACATAAAAAAAGTTATGTAAAAAAAGAATCCAATAAAAATGAATCTAACAAAAAAATAAATCTTTATAATAGTTACACACTACATTTAGCAAGAGCTAGAGATATAGTTAAATTAGTAAAACTTAGAAAAGGTAATGTAATAGGCTATAGAAACTTTATATTGCATTGTTATGCTTATTGGGAAGGGATTTACATAAGAAATGATGAAGAGTTAAAAGAAAAAGTATATAAACTGAATAAAAACTTCATAGAGCCTTTAAATAGTGGAGATGTAGATAAAATATTGAGATGTATTCCAAAAGCTATAAATAAGTTTCTAGAATATGAGCAAGGCGTAAGAAGTGGTCAAGTTAAAAGAGTAAGCAAGGGAATGAGAGATAAAGGGGGATACTGGTATAAGAGTATAACTTTAATAGAAAGATTAGATATAACAGAAAAAGAGCAAGAACAATTAGAAACTATAATAGGAATTAAAGAAAAATATAAAAGAAATAATAAAAAAAGAACGCCAAGAAATGAAAAGGGATTAACTAAAAAACAACAGGAATTACAGGAGTTAAAGATAAAAATAATGGAAATAAAGGAAAAAGGCTTAAGCTTAAGAAAAATAGCAGAGCAATTAAATATAACTTTAGGAAAAGTTCAAAGATGTATTAAAAAATAGTGTATCGAAAAATGCTCTTTATAAACGTATGGTGTTTTAGGGTTTCCCTAAAACACTTTTTTCTTAGGGGTCGGCTAGTAATTTTAATGGTTAGAGTTACTTTTATATCTAACTAGAATCTAGGGATAGAATTTTTTGCGTTTTGGTTAACCCGAGACAAAAACTGGAAAAATATATGTAAGACAAAAAGGAATTGAGGTAAGACATAGAGAATATAAGGGATAAGAGAACTTTTAGGGGATTAAAAAATGGGTGTAGATAATAAAAAAAATTCAAGTCTTACAATAAGATTAGAATGCAAGACAAAAGAAGATTTAAAAAAATTAGCTAAAATGAAAGGTCTTACAATTTCAGAATTAGTAAATTCACTTATCACAGAGCAGTTAGAAAGAGAAAATTTTAAAAATAGTTGTAAAGATCAGATAGAAAAAAGAAGTGGATCAATGGAAGAAAAGATTAAAAAATTAAAAGAAAAAATGAAATGGTAAAAATTAATGATTATCTATAATAAAAATATTTAATATAGATAATCATTAATTATTCATCAAATAGTACTTATGCCTGTAGGTGCTATAAAATAGAGTTCATTGAAAAAGATTAGAAAATTTTATTCTAATCTTTTTTTGATAATGGATTTATATATATATTTTTTAATATTAATTTAAGTTCTTCCTATATCTAATATTTTCCAACTATTATTTTCTTTATTTAGAATATAAATATAATCATAATTTCCATTTTTTATAGGCTCAATACTATCATCATTATAAGTAATATTACAGTTAACTAGATATGCTAAAATAGTTTTTTCATTAACTTGATTAATAAAATCATTATAGATAGATGGTTCTTTTATTAATGTTATATTTTCAATTTCAATATGATTCAAATTAGTTAATCGTAAATTGCTAGAGATTTTATTAGATGCAATATATTTATTGGAATCAGTAGAATTTTTATTATTTAATGCATCAATATAACTTTTAATAACATTTTTGGCAGTTGGATCATCTTGTAATTGTGCTATATTAATAGTATTTTCTTGAGATATCAGTGATTCTTTATTAGAACATTGATTTAAAGGGAATATACAAACAATTATAGTTAAAATTAATAATATTTTTTTCATCTTTACCTCCTAAATATTACTTTTAATACTATTATATGGTAAAATGTGAGTGAGAACAACATTAAAGGGGGAAAGAGATTATGAAAAAAATTACTACTTTATTACTTTCGTTATTATTATTATTAGGGATTTGTCCTACAAAAGAAGCTAACGCGATTAGTGTAGATCCTATAAAAGAAAAAATAACAAAAGTTATTACATCATATGTAGCAAATACATTAGAAATTAAAAAAACTCACCAATACAATGGAGGAACATTAGAAAATATTGCTCAAAATACAAAGTTATATGAATTTCAAGAGTTATTAACTAAATCTAATTTAAAGTGGTATCAAGGGGTTAATTTACAAATAGATTGGTATAAGGTTATTCCAACTATTAATTCATTAAAACTTGATTCAAATAACAATATTGAGGTTGATGCTACTTTTAGAATTGATTGTCAATATACAGATGTTGATTTTGATACATTTTATGAAGAAAATTATATTTTTTCATTAAATGAAGTAAATGGAAAGTTTATTATTGATAAAATTATTTTTGAACCAAAAGAATTAAATCAGAATATTAAAAATATATACTCAGATGAAGAAAATTATGATAAATATATATCAGAATTAATAGCTGATAAAAAAGAGTTTCTATCAAATATAGATGAATATATAAATATATCAAATAATGAAACAAAAATTGGGAAAATAGAAGAAGAAAAATTTCAGTCAGAGATTAATAACGGAAATCAAAAAGCAATTAAAGCTTCATATTTTGGAAATAGTGCATCTTTATGGGCACAAAAAAATATTAATATAAAAGAAGACTATGCAGGAAATGATTGTACTAACTTTGTATCTAAAGCATTATACTGGGGAGGGAAAATGGCTTCAACATCAACTTGGAAACCAGGAAGTACTGCATGGATAAATGTTATTTCATTTAGAAATTTTATTATAAACAGCAAACTTGGAAGTGAAGGAAAAGGTATTGGTAGTGCACGAGTTGGTGAACCTATACAACTTTATCATAAAACAAAAAAAACATGGACACATACTGTTATAGCGACTAAGGTGTCTGGTGGAAACGTATATGTTTCAGCACATTCTAATAAAGCACTTAATAAGAATTTTAAAGACTATATTCCAGGAACGTCATTTTATCAAAGTTATAGATTATTAAGTTTATATAATTATACAAACTTATAAATGATATATTATTTAAAGAAAAGAATATTAGTAATTATTTCGCTAAAATACTATAATGCGAAATAACTGTTCAATAAATTTAAATAAATAGC
>JBOFYJ010000012.1:0-94216 GCA_051654605.1 Metamycoplasmataceae bacterium
GCTGATGTTAAGGATTTAATAATCACAGCTAAAACAACATCTAAACTTACAAAAGATGATATTGCTGCTTTAAAAGGGGCAAATAATAGCGCTCAATTAGCCGCTCTTAATAAATTATTTGGAGGAAGCGGACTTACTTTAGCTAATCAAGATAAATTTACTATTTCAGTTGATGAAAGTAAAAAAATAGTTACTTTAACTGCAAAATCTGGTTATACAATTAATGGTCAAAATACTTTAGAATCAAAACCTTATACAGACGATGTAACACCTCCTACAGATACAGATTTAAAAATTACAGCAAAACCATCACCTAAACTTACAACTGCTCAAGAAACTCAATTAGAAACAGGAAATGATACACAAAAAGAAACAGTACTTGGTTTATTATTTGATCCTATAACTACAGAAAATTATAAAAATTTTACTTTTGAAGTTAATAAAGGAACAAAAATAGTTACTTTAACTGCAAGAAAAGGATTTATTTTTGGGAATTCTAATACATTAAATTCAAATGCTTATACAATTGATACTATTGCCCCAAAAGATTTAAAAATTACAGCTAAAGCATCTCCAAAACTTACAGGAATACAAACAATAGATTTATTAAAAGTAGATGCTGCTAAGCAATTAATAATCCTTAAAGAATTATTTGATGGACAAGATCTTACTTCAACTAATCAAGCTAATTTTACTGTTTCAATTGATAATGATAAAAAAATAGTTACTTTAACAGCTGTAACAAATTTTTTAATTGGTGGCAAAGCTAAATTAGATTCAAACTTATATACTGTTGAAGATTCTCGTGTAAATATTAGTCCTAAATCTACAACAGGTGCTATAAAATTATCTCAAGTAGAAATAGATATTTTAAAAAATACAAGTTCACCTAATTTAACAGCGCAATTACCAATACTTCAAAAATTATTTGATGGTGTAGATAGTACAACACAAGCTTATTTTAAAATTGTTGTTGATGAAACAAATAAATTGGTTTCTATTACAGCATTGCCAGGAATTATTTTAGTTTACTCAGCTAATGGTAGTGGAACATTTGTTTCAGTTAAATATGAAATAGCATAATAATTTTAATTATTAATTTTTTAAAATATTATAATTATAATAGATAGAAAAAGTTTCTATTAAAGGAAAAATATGAATAAAAAATTATTAATTTCGCTATCTTCATTATCAACAATAGCAATAGTTGCACCAGTTTTAGTTATAACTTCATGTACCGGCGATACATCAGTGAATGTTCAAGATTTAATTATCACACCTAAAACTAACTCTAAGCTTTTGCAAGAAGATATTACAGCTTTAAAAGGAACAGAACTTTCTGCTCAATTAATAGTACTTAATAAATTATTTGGAGGATCAGGGTTATCAACTGAAAATCAAGCAAACTTTAAAGTTACAGTTAATGAAAATGAAAAAATAGTTACTTTAACAGCAAATTCAGGATTTACTATTAATGGAAAAACTACATTAGATTCAAATAAATATGAAATTTTACCTCCGGTTGAAATTACAAATTTAATTATTACAGTTATACCTGATGTTAAACTTACTAATACTGATGTTTCTGCCTTAGATGGTTCAGATACCACTGCAAAATGAGTAGTACTTGCAAAATTATTTGGAGGTAAAGACTTTATCTCTACTAATCAAGATAAATTTGCTGTTTCAATTGATACAAACAATAAAAAAATTACTTTAACAGCAAAAACAGGATTTACAATTGGTGGTCAACAAATATTAACAAATACATTTACAATTGATAGTAATCCTGTTGTTCCAACAGATTTAGTTATTACAGCTACATCATCTCCTGTATTAACTCAAGAAGAAGAAACTCTTTTAAAAGGAACAGGAACTAATACAGAAAAATGAGCAGTACTTGCAAAATTATTTGGTGGAGAAGGATTTGTACCTACTAATCAAGATAAATTTACTGTTTCAGTTGGTGATAATAAAGTAGTTACTTTAACCGCAGTATCTGGATATAAAATTAATGGAGCTGATACATTTGTATCAAATGCATATACAATAGGAACAAATCCTACAATTACAGATTTAAAAATAACTGCCAAAAAATCACCTAAACTTACAGCTACTGAAGAAACTCAATTACAATCAGGAACTGATGCTCAAAAACAAGCAGCGCTTGGTATATTATTTGATCCTATAAATGCAGATAATTATAAAAATTTTACTTTTACACTTGATAAAGATAAAAAAACAGTTACTTTAAAAGCTAATACAGGATTTATTTTTGGAGATGCTGAAACATTAGTTTCAAATGTTTATACAATAGAAACAAATCCTACTACAGATTTAAAAATTAAACCAAAAGCATCTCCTAAATTAACAGCAACCGAAGAAACTCAATTAGAATCAGGAAATGATACTCAAAAACAAGCAGCACTTGGTATGTTGTTTGATCCTATAACTGCAGAAAATTATAAAAATTTTACTTTTACACTTGATAAAGGAAATAAAAAAGTTACTTTAACAGCTAAATCAGGATTTATTTTTGGAACCACTAATACCTTAGTTTCAAATGCTTATACAGTAGAAACAAATCCTACAGTTACAGATTTAAAAATTACAGCTATAAAAGATGTTAAA
This sequence comes from Metamycoplasmataceae bacterium, assembly GCA_051654605.1. Taxonomy (GTDB): domain Bacteria; phylum Bacillota_I; class Bacilli_A; order Mycoplasmatales; family Metamycoplasmataceae; genus UBA710. Next base: position 2,632 of record JBOFYJ010000012.1, read on the forward strand.
CTTTCTGATGCTGAAGTTGCTGTTTTAGAAGCGCAAGATAATGCTCCAAAATGAGTAATATTTAAAAAATTATTTGAAGGAAAAGATTTTGAATCTGCAAATCAAGATGTTAAATTTACTATTACATTTGATAAATCAAAATTAACAGTTACTTTAACAGCTAAAGCAGGATTTACAATTGGTGGACAAGGAACATTATCAAATACATTTACAGTTGAAAATCCTTCTACATCAACAGATTTAAAAATTATAGCTAAATCAGGTAATGTATCAATTAGACCAAATGATCTTGCAGAGTTAGAAGAAAATAATACTAGAAAATTAGAAGCACTTAAAAAATTATTTGAAGGAGAAGGTCTTACAGATGCTAATTTAGCTCATTTTACTATTGAAATTCCTTGAAATAAAAATGCAGTTACTTTAAAAGCGAATTCAAATTATTCATTTAGTGGAAGTCCAACATTAGAAAAAGGTTATAGTCTTAGTTCAACTGTTCCTGTAACTGTTACAGTAAAATCTCCTACTCCTACTTTAACAAGTGCAGAAATAAATACATTAAAAGAAGCACCATCTTTTTCTAATAGAACAGCTCAATTAAATGTACTTATGAAAGTATTTACTGGTGTAGTTGATCCAACTATAAGATTTTTCAACATCGAAGTTAATGAAGGTGCTAAATCAATTACATTGCGTACAAAACCAGGATTTGTTATTGGAGCGGATAATACTTCTACTACAAAAGAAATAACTGCAAATTATAATTAATAATCTATAAAATATTATTTTTAATAATCCATTTGTAATATTTTTAAATTAAAAATATTATATTAATAACAAAATAAAAATTTTTATTAAAGGAACTATATGAATAAAAAATTAATAATTTCATTATCTTCTTTATCGATAATTGTAATAGTAGCTCCAGTTTTAGCTGTAACCTCATGTATTGGTAATACATCAGTTAATGTTAATGATCTTGTTATCACGCCCAAGACTGTTCCTAAACTTACACAAGAAGATGTTACTACCTTAAAAGGAACAGAACATTCTGCTCAATTAATAGTACTTAATAAATTATTTGGTGGAACAGGTTTATCATCTGCTAACCAAGAAAATTTTAGAGTCTTAGTTGATGAAAATAATAAAATGGTTACTCTAATGGCAAATACAGGATTTACAATTAATGGTAAACCTTTATTAGAATCAAGTAAATATAAAATTTTATCAACAGATGAAATTACAGATTTAACTATTATAGCTACAAAAGATGCTAAACTTACTGAAACTGAAGTTGCTGCTTTAGATGCTCCAGATGCTACTGCAAAATGATCATCTCTTCAAAAATTATTTGCAGGAGCAGATTTTAAAGCTGAAAATTTAGATTCTAAATTTACTATTGCAGTTGATACAAAAAATAAAAAAGTTACTTTAACAGCTAAATCAGGATTTACAATTAGTAGCCAACAAACATTAACAAATATATTTACAGTTGATAATAATCCTGTTGTCCCAACAGATTTAACTATTATAGCTACAAAAGATGCTAAACTTACTGAAGCTGAAGCCGCTGCTTTAGATGCTCCAGATGCTACTGCAAAATGAAAAGTACTTGAAAAATTATTTGCAGGAGCAGATTTTAAAGTTGAAAATTTAGATTCTAAATTTACTATTACAGTTGATACAAAAAATAAAAAAGTTACTTTAACAGCTAAATCAGGATTTACAATTAGTAGCCAACAAACATTATCAAATACATTTATAGTTGATAATGCTATTACACCATCAGATTTAACTATTACAGCTAAAGGAACTGTGACACTTAATGGAGATCAAATTATTAATTTAACATCAACAACTGCTGCAACTCAGTTAACAGCTCTTAAATTATTATTCGAGGGAGAAGGACTTACAGAAGCTAATTTAGCTAATTTTGATGTTACAGTTAATTCATCAACAAATATAGTTACTTTAACAGCAAAACCAAATTTTACAATTAATACTAAACCTACATTAGATTCAGGAAAATATACTGTTAGAACTATTGCTTTAGATTCATATCCATTAAAATCAATTCAATTAACATCTCAAGAAATTGATGATTTAAATGATCCTATTAAAGCAAAACCAATACTTAGTAGAATGTTTTCTGATTTAAATTTTAGTAGATTTACTTGAACTGTTAATAAAACTAGAAGAATTGTTACTTTAACAGCAAAACAAGGCTTTATTTTTAAAAATGGTGGTGGTCCAACATTATCCTCAAATCCTTGAATTAATGTATAATAATATAAAAAGGAATATTATAAAATATGAATAAAAAATTTTTAATTTCATTATCTTCTTTATCCATAATAGCTCCAGTTTTAGTTATAACTTCTTGTACTAGCGATACATCAAATAGTAACGATTTAATTATTACACCTAAAACTGCTCCTAGACTTACAAAAGAAGATATTACTGCTTTAGAAGGAAGTAATCTTACTGCTCAATTAATATCACTTAGTAAATTATTTGGAGGACCAGGTTTAATATTCGCTAATCAAATAAATTTTAAAGTTGCAGTTAATGAAAATCAACGTATAGTTACTTTAATTGCCAATCAAGGATTTACAATTAATGGTAAACCTTTATTAGAATCAAGTAAATATGAAATTTTATCACCAGGTGAAACTATAGATTTAACTATTACAGCTACACCAAATGTTAAACTTACTGATCTTGAAGTTGCTGCTTTAAATTCATCAGATGCTAATTTAAGATGAGCAGTACTTGCTAAATTATTTGCAGGAGCAGATTTTAAAGCTGAAAATTTAGATTCTAAATTTACTATTGCAGTTGATACAAAAAATAAAAAAGTTACTTTAACAGCTAAATCAGGATTTACAATTAGTAGCCAACAAATATTATCAAATACATTTACAATTGATAATTCTATATCGCCAACAGATTTAAATATTACAGTAATAGCAAATGCTAAACTTACAGATAATGATGTTACTGCTTTAGAAGGATCTAATTCTGATGCAAAATGGGCAGCACTTGAAAAATTATTTGGAGGAACAGATTTCACATCTACAAATCAATCTAAATTTACTGTTACATTTGATAAATCAAAATCAACAGTTACTTTAACAGCTGTAACAGGTTATACAATAGGTGGTAATAAGTCATTATCAAATACATTTACAATTGATAATTCTACCGCTCCAACAAATTTAACTATTACAGTAATAGCAGATGCTAAACTTACTGAAGCTGAAGCTACTGCTTTAGGAGGGCAAGATAGTACCCCCAAATGAGCAGCACTTAAAAAATTATTTAGTGGATCAGACTTTATACCTGAAAATGAAGATAAAAAATTCACTATTTCAATTGATATAAATAATAAAAAAGTTACTTTAACAGCTAAATCCGGATTTGTAATTGCTGGCACTCAATCATTATCAAATACATTTGTAATTGATAATTCTACTGCAATAACAGAATTAAAAATTACTCCTAGATCAGGTGGGGCAATATTACTTAGACCAAATGATATTGTAGAATTAGGAGAAAATAATTCTAGAAGATTAGTAGTTCTTCAAAAATTATTTGAGGGAGCCGATCTTGTTATTGGAAATGTAGATAAATTTACTGTTGAAATTCCTTCTGAAAAATTTGCAATTGTTTTAACAGCGAAACCAAATTATAAATTTAGTGGAGGTACTACGATAGAAAAAAATTATCGTCTTGATCAAACTATTAATGTAAATATTACAGTAAAAACTCCTCTTAATCCTATTTTATCAAGCACAGAAGTAAATAAATTAAAAGAAACACCAAATTCTTCTAATAGAGATATTCAAAGAATAATTCTTTCTAAAGCATTTAATGGACTTTCTGATACAAATGTAAGATTTTTTAATATTGTAGTTAATGAAAATAATAGAACAATTACATTATATACAAAACCAGGATATATTATTGGATCATCAAAATTTATAACAGCAAGTTATCTTTTAAGTTAATTAATAAAATATTATTTTTAATAATTTAATTATTATTAAAAATTTTTTATTCTGAAAAATTTAAAGTAGTTATATTTTAAAAGTATTATAATTATATTGGTTAGAAAAACCTTCTTTTAAAGGAAAATATGAATAGAAAAATTTTAATTTCTTTAGTTTTTTACCGACTTCGGCTATATTAAATTTTATTTTTGGCTATAATTGTTATTTAGGAGAAAATCTCCTACTATATTAAAATTAAACAATAAAAAGCTAATTTTAAAATTTTATTTTAATACATTTATATATTAATTAATGAACCAAATAAAACTAACTTTTTAAATATAATATAATAATTTATTTCTATATTTATATAATAGTTCAACCAAAAAAAAATTATGTTTATAAATTTATTAAAGTACTATAATATTATGATACATAGAACACTTTCTATTAAAAAAAAGGAAAATATGAATAAAAAATTATTAATTTCGTTATCGTCGTTAGCGACTATAGCAACTATAGCTCCGGTACTAGTTATAACTTCTTGTTCGGGAGAAACACCTGCAATAGTTAATTTAACTATTACAGCTAAAATTGATCCTAAACTTACACAAGAAGATATTACTGCTTTAGAAGGAAGTGAACTTCCTGCTGAATTCGCAGCTCTTCAAAAACTATTTACAGGTAAAGATTTAACAACAGTTAATCAGGCAAATTTTAAAGTAGCAGTAGATAAAACTAAACAAATAGTTACTTTAACAGCAAACACAGGTTTTACGATTAATGATAAATCTACATTAGAATCTAATAAATATGAAATTTTACCAATAGTAGAAACTGAAAATTTATCTATTACAGCTACACCAGATGTTGTGCTTACAAATGATGAAGTTACTCTTTTAGAAGGTTCAGATAATGCTAAAAAATGACCAGTACTTGAAAAATTATTTACAGGATCAGATTTTGTACCTACAAATATAGATAATAAATTTACTGTTTCATTTAATAAATCAAACTTAGAAGTTACTTTAACAGCAAAAACAGGATTTGCAATTGATGGTAATCAAACACTATCAAATAAATTTACGGTTGATCAACCAATTACTCCAACAAATTTAGTTCTTACTGCAAATGCAACACCAACTCTTACTGAAACTGAAGTTACTATTTTAGAAAGACCAGATAATGATAATAATAAATTAGCTGCTTTACAAAAATTATTTACAGGTAAAGATCTTACAATTGAAAATCTTGGTAATTTTGATATTTTAGTTAATAAACAAGCGAAAAAAGTTACTTTAACAGCAAAAGCAAATTATACAATTAATGATGGAAAAACATTAGAATCAAATACTTATACAATAGATGCAACTCCTACAGAAGATTTAAAAATTACAGCTAATGATGCACAAATTCTTACAACAGGGGAAAATACTGATATTAAAGGAACAGATACCTCTAAACAATTACCAGTTCTTCAAAAATTATTTATAGGTGTTACATCTACAAACCAAGTTAATTTTAAAGTAGCAGTAAGTGAAACTAATGTTGTAACTTTAACAGCAAATTCAGGATTTTCATTTAGTGGGCAACAAATATTAGTAGCGCCTGCTTATACAGTTGAAACTCCACCTGCTGATAAAAATTTAATTATTACAGCTATTGCATCTCCAAGTCTTAAAGAATCAGATATTACTGATTTACAAGGAAGTAATAATGATAGTAAGCTAACAGCTCTTAAAAAATTATTTTCAGGAACAGATCTTACAAATTCAAGTTTAGCTAATTTTGATGTTTCAGTTAATACAACTAATAAAAAAGTTACTTTAACAGCAAAACAAGGTTTTATAATTAGTGGTGGAAAAACATTAGAATCAAATGAATATAAATTAGAACCTACACTTCCTACAGTTATAAATTTAAATATTACAGCAAGAGCGGCAGCAAGAGTTGCAATATCAGATATTCCTGATTTACAAGGAAATGATGATAATAAAAAATTTGCAGTTCTTCAAAAATTATTTCAAGGATCAGATCTTTCACTTGCAAATTTAAATAAATTTACTATTAGTGTTAATACATCGCAAAGAATAGTTACTTTAACTCCAATAGAAAATCATACAATTAATAATGCAGCTAAATTAGACTCAAATGTTTATACTATTAATTTAGCTATTACACCTAAAAGAGGTAATTTAACAATTACACCAACTGAAGTTTTAGACCTAGATTATGTTAATCCTTCTAAACATTTAGGAATTCTTCAAAAACTATTTGATGGTGCTGATCTTACTTCAGCAAATTTAGATAAATTTACTATTGGAATTATTAGACAAGGGTTGCATCCTGATATATATTTATATGCTAAAACAGGTTATACATTTTCTGGTAGTGCAACACGTAATAAATATGCTTCTATGACTGAAATTGTTAATGCAAATATTACACCAAAAAATGGTACTGTTTCATTTACTCCTACAGAAATAAATAAATTAAAAGAAGTAACATCTAGTGCTAATCAAGCAGATCAATTACAATTACTTCAAAGAGCATTTAATCTTGTAAGTGCTACAAATCAAAGATTTTTTAGAATTGAAGTTAATGAAAAGGATAAAATAATTACATTACAAACAATACCAGGATTTGTTTTTGGAGCAATTAATACTTCTCAAAATATAACAGAATCTAAAACATATACTTCATAAAAAATATATTTTAATTTAATCAATTAATAATTTATAAAATAATACTCTTGATAACTAAATTGTTGTTAAGAGTTTTATTTTGGAAAATATATATAAATAAAAAATTAATAATTTTCTTAATTTTTTATTAAGATTATTTACTAGTAATTCTATTATTAATTAATATAGATAAATTCACTCTATAAGAAATATAAATATTGCAATAAAAACTAATTCTAAACTATAGTTTAAATATTTATATTAGATAATAAATTAAGTAAAATAATTACTTTAAATACATTACAAAGATTTAATATTGTTGCCTTAAATAATAGTTCAATAATAAAATAATATAACTTATAAATTTATTAAAAGTATTATAATATTATGATACATAGAGAACTTTCTATAAAAAAAGAGGAAAATATGAATAAAAAATTATTAATTTCGTTATCGTCATTAGCGACTATAGCGATAGTAGCTCCAGTATTAGTTATAACTTCTTGTGCAGGAGAAACACCAGCAACAGTTAATTTAACTATTACAACTAAAACTGATCCAAAACTTACAGAATCAAATATTACTGCTTTAGAAGGAAGTGAGCTTCCTGCTCAATTAACAGCTCTTCAAAAATTATTTGATGGTAAAGATCTTAGTTCTGCAAATCAAGATAAATTTACTGTTTCAATTGATAAAGATAAAAAAACAGTTACTTTAACTCCTAAATCTGGTTATACAATTGATGGTAAAAATACTTTAACTTCAAATCCGTATACATTAGATACAAATCCTACAATTACAGATTTAAAAATTACAGCAAAAACAGCTCCTGAAATAACACAAGAAGATGTTACTGCTTTAAAAGGAAATGATCTTCCTACTCAATTAATAGTGCTTAATAAATTATTTTCTGGTGCAGATTTAATATCAACTAATCAAAATAATTTTAAAGTTTCAATAGATGAAGCTAAAGAAATAGTTACTTTAACAGCAAATTCAGATTTTACAATTAATGGTGAAAAAACATTAAATTCAAATAAATATAAAATTTTACCAACAGTTGAAGCTGAAAATTTAACTATTACAGCAATTGCAAATGTTGTGCTTACAAATGCTGAAGTTACTACTTTAGAAGGTTCAGATGCTAATGCTAAATGAACTATATATGCAAAATTATTTGGAGGAAAAGACTTTTTATCTGGAAATATTGGTAATAAATTTAATGTTACATTTAGTAAATCAGATTTAGAAGTTACTTTAACTGCAACTATAGGATTTACAATTGGGGGTAATCCAACATTATCAAATAAATTTACAGTTGAAGGTTCTGTTATGCCTACAGATTTAGCTATTTCAGCAATTTCAGGAACACCAACTATTACTGAAACTGAACTAGATAATTTAACAGGAACAGACAATAATAATAAATTAACTGCATTACAAAAATTATTTACAGGTAATGGTCTTACAATTGAAAATTTCGGTAATTTTGATGTTTCAATAGATAAACAAGCAAAAATAGTTACTTTAAATGCAAAACCAAATTATACAATTGCAGGATCTACTTCATTAAAATCATCTGTTTATACTTTAGATACAACTCCACCTGTTGATAAAAATTTAGTTATTACTAAAAAAGCTGATCCTACACTTACAGCAACAGATGTTTCTGTATTAGAAGGAAGTGATATCCCCGCTAAATTCCCAGTACTTGAAAAATTATTTGAAGGTGAAGGACTTATTTTAGCTAATCAAGATAAATTTGCTATTTCAATTGATACAAATAAAAAAACTGTTACTTTAACAGCTAATACCGGATATACAATTAATAATGCAGGAACATTAGAATCAAATGTATATACAATACAAGTAACAACAATAAGTTTAGATATTACAGTTATACAAACAGCTACAAGTCTTACCGAAACTGAAGTTGCTAATTTAGAAGGAAGTAATGCTGATAATAAATTAGCTGCATTAAAAAAATTATTTACAGGAAATGATCTTACAATTGCACATTTAGCTAATTTTGATGTTACAGTTGATAAAAGTACAACAATAGTTACTTTAACAGCTAAATCAGGATTTACAATTGGTGGACAAGCAAGTTTAAAATCAACACCATATAAATTAATTATAAATTTAGATATTACCAAAAAAGCAAATCCATCTCTTACATACACTGATATTGCTAATCTAGACGGAAGTAATTCTAATGTTAATGATGCTACTAAATTTGCAATACTTAATAAAGTATTTGAAGGAAACGGTCTTATTATAGACAATTTAAATAAATTTACTATTGCAATTAATAAAAATAGTAGAACAGTTACTTTAAATGCAAGACAAGGAAATACAATTGCTGGAGCAAATTCAATACCATCAAATTCATATACTATAAATTTAAATATTAGAGTAAAATCAGGAAATATAATCATTGATCAAACTGATATTAATAATTTAAATTCATCTTTTGCTAATACTGCTAAATTAACTTCTCTTCAAAAATTCTTTGATGGTTCAGACCTTACTACAACAAGATTAGCTGATTTTAATATTTCAGTTAATACAAGTACTAGAAAAGTTACTTTAAATCCAAAGTCAACTTTTATAATTGATGGTAAAGCAAGTTTAGAATCAAATGAATATAATAATAATTTAGTTATTGCAGCTAGATCAGGTACTATAAACCTTTCTCAAACTGAGCTTTTAAATTTAGATTGAGATGATCAAGCTAAAAAATTAGAAACACTTAAAAAAATATTTGAAGGTAATGATCTTACTTTAGGAAATTTAAATAACTTTAATATAAAAATTATTAGAATTTCTGCTAATGCTAGGGTAGATTTAATAGTAAAAACAGGTTATACTTTTTCTGGACAACAAACAAGAACAAAACAAGTTAATCTTCCTTCTACTCCAATTAATGCAAATATTTCACCAAAAAATGGTGCTGCATCATTATCTACAAATGAAGAAAATATATTAAAACAACCAACAACATCAACTAATATAAATGCTCAAATGGATATACTTCGTAATTTATTTGACGGAATAAGTAATACAAACCAAAGATTTTTTACAATTAGTATTGATACTACTCCTGGTCCTGGTGAGAGAACTGTTACACTAACAGCAAAACCAGGATATGTTTTTGGAACAAGTTCTTCTTCTACAACTCAATCAATAGTTAAAAAATATAATTAATAATAAAATAGATTTTTAATTTAATCAATTAATAATTTATATAATAAAACTTTTAATAATTTAATTATTAAGAGTTTTTTATTTTTAAAAATTTAAATTAATTATCTTTTTAAAAAATATTATAATAATAAGACATAGAATAGTTTCTATAAAAAGGAAAAATATGAACAAAAAATTATTAATTTCGTTATCGTCATTATCGACTATAGCGATAGTAGCTCCAGTTTTAGCTATAACTTCTTGTGCAGGAGAAACACCAGTTGAGGCTACTAATTTAATTATTACAGCTAAAACTAATCCAGTACTTACAAATGAAGATGTTGCTCTTTTAGAAGCTACAGATGATGCAGATAATACTAAAAAATGAACTACATTAGGAAAATTATTTGAAGGAGCAGGATTTGTGCCCGATAATAAAGCTAAATTCACTACTTCAATTAATAAAACAGACAATATAGTTACTTTAACAGCTATTAAAGGATATACAATTGATGGTAAAGAAAAAGTTGGATCAAATAAATATACAATTGGAACAGAACCTGTAGTTACAGATTTAGAAATTACAGCTAAAGCTAATCCAGTACTTACTAATGAAGATATTACTCTTTTAGAAGCTGCAGATGATGCAGACAATACTAAAAAATGAACTACATTAGGAAAATTATTTGATGGAGCAGGATTTGTGCCTGATAATAAAGCTAAATTCACTACTTCAATTAATAAAACTGAAAATGTAGTTACTTTAAAAGCTAATAAAGGTTTTACAATTAATAATAAAGATTCATTAAATTCAAATAAATATACAATTGAACCAGTAGTTGAAGGTACTAATTTAGAAATTACAGCTATAGCAAGTGTTAAACTTACTAATGCTGATATTGTTATTTTAGAAGCTGCAGATGCGAATGCTAAATGAGATGTTTTTGCAAAATTATTTACAGGAAAAGATTTTGTATCTGCAAATATAAATAGTAAATTTACTGCTACATTTAATAGATCAAAATTAGAAGTTACTTTAACAGCTGCAAAAGGATTTGTAATCGGCGGACAACAAACATTATCAAATACCTTTACAGTTGATGGTTCTATTATTCCAATAGATTTAACTATTACAGCTTTAGATAATCCTAAACTTACAGAAGCGGATATTGCTGATTTAAAAGGAACAAATACTAATAAACAATTTGATGCTCTTAAAAAATTATTTACAGGTAAAGATCTTACAATGGCAAATCTAGCTAATTTTAAAATTACAGTTGACGAAACAGCTAAACTAGTTACTTTAACAGCGAATGATCATTATACAATTGATGGGATTAAATCATTAATTTCAAAAGAATATACGCTTGAAGTTCTTCCTACAATTACAGATTTAAAAATTACAGCAAAAGCAGGACCAATAACTCTTAATCAAGTTGAAATTGCCGATTTAACAGGAAATAATACTACTAAACAATTAGCTGCACTTATAAAATTATTTGAGGGTAATGATCTTAAAGCTGAAAATTTAACTAATTTTGTTATTTCAGTTGATCAAACAACAAGAATAGTTACTTTAACACCAAAAACAAACTTTACAATTAATGGTGGTAAAGATAAATTAGAATCAAATCAATATACAGTGCAAGTAATGAATTTAGCTATTACAGCTATAACAACAACAGCGACTCTTACTGCAACTGAAGTTACTAATTTAACAGGAACAAATAATACTAATAAATTAGCTGCATTAAAAAAATTATTTGAAGGTAACGATCTTACAATGGCAAATCTAGCTAATTTTAAAGTTGCAATTAATACAACAACAAGAATAGTTACTTTAACAGCTGAAGCAAATTTTACAATTAGTGATAACGCTTCTTTAGATTCAATTACATTTATTACACAATTAGAAATTACTCCAAAAGAAGGTGATCTACAACTTCCAAATCCAAATAATCTTCTACTATTAGAAGATACTGATGTTAAAAAATTAACAGCGCTTCAAACATTCTTTAATGGTTCTAGTCTTGTTACAGAAGCTAATTTAGCTGATTTTACAGTTCAAATTCCTTCTGATAGACAGGTAGTTATTTTAAAAGCGAATTCAAATTATACATTTATTGGAGGTCAAACAATAGAGAAGACTTATAGTTTTCCTATACATTATAAACCTAAAAATTTAAATATTACAGTAAAAACTCCTTCTCCTACTTTAACACCACAAGACATAGCCACTTTAAAAGAATTGCCATCTTCTTCTAATGTACATGCTCAAGTTGCTGTACTTGAAAAACTATTTGAAGGAGCACCAATATTTTTCGCTAGTATAAGAAGTTTTAATATAGAAGTTGATACAACAGCTAAAACAGTTACATTGCGTACAAAACCAGGATTTGTTATCGGAACTACACCTTCTTCTACAGAAACATTCAAAACTGCACAATATCAATAATAAAATTTATTATTAATTTTTAGTTTAATTAATTAATAATTTATATAATAAAACTCTTAATAATTTAATTATTATTATGAGTTTTTTATTTTTAAAAATTTAAATTAATTTTATTTTTAAAAAATAATATAATAATAGAAATAGAATGGCCTTCTATTAAAGGAAAAATATGAACAAAAAATTATTAATTTCGTTAGGTTCTTTATCGACCATAGCGATTATAGCTCCAGTTTTAGCTATAACTTCTTGTGCAGGAGAAACACCAGTTGAGGCTACTAATTTAATTATTACAGCTAAAGCTAATCCAGTACTTACAAATGAAGATGTTGCTCTTTTAGAAACTACAGATGATGCAGATAATGCTAAAAAATGAACTACATTAGGAAAATTATTTGAAGGAACAGGATTTGTGACTGATAATAAAGCTAAATTCACTACTTCAATTAATAAAACTGACAATATAGTTACTTTAACAGCTATTAAAGGATATACAATTGATGGTAAAGAAAAAGTTGGATCAAATAAATATACAATTGGAACAGAACCTGTAGTTACAGATTTGGAAATTACAGTTATAACAACAAGTGCAACTCTTAATACAACTGAAGTTGCTGCTTTAACAGGATCAGATACAACTGCACAATTAGCGGCACTTAAAAAATTATTTAGCGGGAAAGATCTTACAACAGAAAATTTAGTTAATTTTAAAGTTTCAGTTGAAGAATCAACAAGAATAGTTACTTTAACAGCTAATGAAGGTTTTACAATTGGTACTAAAGATAAATTAGATTCAACTGCTTATACATTAGAAACAACACCTACAGTTACAGATTTAAAAATTACAGCAAAAACAGCAAGTGCAACTCTTAAAGAAACTGAAGTTACTTCTTTAACAGGATCAGATACAGCTGCACAATTAGTAGTGCTTGCTAAATTATTTGAAGGTGAAGATCTTAAAAATGAAAATTTAACTAATTTTAAAGTTTCAGTTGAAACATCAACAAGAATAGCTACTTTAACAGCTGAAAAAGATTTTACAATTGGTGGTCAACCTAAATTAGATTCAACTGCATATACATTAGATACACCTGCAACTACAGATTTAAAAATTACAGCAAAAACAACACAAAAAATTACTGCAGAAGATGTTGTTAATTTAAAAGGAACAGACAATTCTAAAAAATTAATATCACTTCAAAAATTATTTGAAGGTGATGATCTTAAAATTGAAAATATAAATAATTTTGATGTTTCAGTTAGTGATCAAAATGTTGTTACTTTAACAGCTAAAGATAATTATTTAATTAATGGAAATAAAACATTAGTTTCTCCAGCATTTACAATAGAAACAACTCCTACTGATCAAGATTTAGCAATTTCTGCTAAAACAACATCAGCAGATCTTACAGGAATTGAACTGCTTGATGTAGTGGGAACAGATAAACCTAAACAATTAGCAGTTTTAAATAAATTATTTGATGGAGTTGATAATACTAAACAAGATAATTTTACTGTTTCACTTGGTGCTGATAATGTTATTACTTTAACAGCAAATAAAGGCTATATATTTGTTGATAAAAATTCAATAAATTCTCCTAAATATAATGTTACAAATACTAATATAAATATTACAGCTGAAGCAGAACAAAAATTAACTGTAGCTGAAGATGCTACAATTAACGCTACTCCAAGTACTGATAATACTGCAGCTCAATTAGTTATTCTTAAAAAATTATTTAAAGATATAACAGATGAAAATGCTAACTATTTTACATTTACAATAAAAGATAAAATAGTTACTTTAACAGGAAAAACTGGTTTCGTTTTTGGAGCAGCAGTAACCGGAGGAACACCTACATTAGTAGCGCCTGCTTATACAGTAACACCTAATGATGTAGATTTAGGTATTACTCCTATATCAGCATCAGTAGATCTTACAGGAGAAGAACTTATTGATGTTGTAGGAACGGATGCTACTAAACAATTAGCAGTTTTAGTAAAATTATTTAATGGAGTTACAAAAGATAACCAAACTAATTTTGTTACTACACTAGGTTCTGGTGATGTAGTTAATTTAAAAGCTAATAATGGTTTTACATTTAACGGAAAAGATAATTTAAATTCAAGTTCATATAAAGTTACAACTGTTAATTTAGATATCGAAGCTGATGCAGCACAAAAATTAGATAAAGCTCAAGAAGTTTTATTAATGTCTCCATCAACAACAGATAATGCTTCAGCTCAAATGGCAGTTCTTAATAAATTATTTAAAGGTGGTATAACAAGTACTAATTTTAATTATTTTACATTTAAAGTGGAAAATAAAGTAGTTACTTTAGCAGCTAAACAAGGATTTGTTTTTGGTAAATCAGTAGATACTGGAAAACCTACATTAGTCGCTCCACCATATACAATAGATACAACACCTCCACCTACTAATGATATAAATTTAGGTATTAGAGCAATTGATCCAACAGCAAATATTACAACCGAAGATATTAACAATTTAAAAGGAACAAATGCAACTAATAAAAATACAACCTTTTTAAAATTATTTTCAGGAGTTACAGTTGAAAATCAAAATAATTTTACTTTTACAATTAATGAAACAGCAAAAACAATTACTTTAACAGCTAATAATGGTTATGCTTTTGGAGCTGGAACAGCTGCTCAAAAAAATTTAGACTCACAAGTTTTTACTGAGGAATTTGAGAAATTAATAATTTCTGCTAATACAGCAAATTTAAATTTAACAGCAGAACAAGTTAAAGCGATAAAAGATGCTACAGATATTGATAAACAATTAGAAGCTTTAAAAATATTATTTTTCGGAATTACAAGTGCGCATATACCTAATGTAACTATTACAATAGATGAATCTAAAACTACAGTAACTCTAAAACCTAATTATGGTTATACTTTAGATTCAACAGAACAAACTTTAACAGTAATTTATACACTTACAACTGTTTAAAATTTAAATTTAATTAATATATTATAAAAAAGTAAATTTTAGTTTTACTTTTTTTAATTTTATGAAAAGAAAATATATCATTAATTTTTTTGTTTAATTTACCTTTATTTTAAAAAATATTATAATTATAATATAGAAAAGTTTCTATACAAAAGGGAAAATATGAACAAAAAATTATTATTTTTATTATCTTCTTCAATAACTATAGCAATAGTAGCTCCGGTATTAGTTATAACTTCATGTTCTAGTGAAAAACCTGTAAAAGTTAATTTAACTATTACAACTAAAGAAAATCCTAAACTTATAGAGACAGATATCGCTGCTTTAGAAGGAAATGATCTTCCTGCACAATTAACAGCTCTTCAAAAATTATTTGAAGGAGCAGATCTTAGTGCTACTAATCAAGAAAATTTTTCAGTTTTAATTGATAAAGAGCAAAAAGTAGTTATTTTAACTTCTAAATTCGGTTATACAATTAATGGTAAAAATGATTTAGTTTCAAATATATATTCATTAGAAGAAACTCCATCTCTAGGTACTGATTTAAATATTATAGCTAAATCAGGTTCAACAGATCTTACAGGAGTTGAACTTATAGATATAGTTGGAAAAGATAAAGCTAAACAATTAATAGTTCTTAAAAAATTATTTGATAATGTTACATCAGAAAAACAAGATAATTTTATTGTTTCGCTTGGTGATAAAAATATTGTTACTTTAACCGCAAATAAAGGTTATATATTTGGAGATAAAGCTTCAATAAGTTCTAGTAAATATATTATTACAAATACTAATTTAATTATTACAGCTAATCCTAAAATAATTTTAACAACTGATGAAGATAAAAAAATAAATGAAGCACAATCTGAAACTAATACGGAAGTTCAATTAGCTATTCTTAAAAAATTATTTACAGGTATTACAAATATAAATGCTGGTTATTTTTCATATGAAATAGCAAATAAAGTAATCACTTTAACCGCAAAAACAGGTTTTGTTTTTGGATCAGGTTCTGGAACAACAACTATAGAATCTCCAGCTTATGAAATAGATATTAATAATACAGATTTAAATATTCAAGCAATTATTCCTAAAGGATACCTTACAACAACAGATGTTATTCACTTAAGTAGATCTGTTCCTGGAAATAAAGTAACACCTCTTTCCAAGTTCTTTTCAGGTATTACAATTATAAATATAAATAATTTTACTTATCAAATTAATGAAGATGTTAAAACAATTACTTTAACGGCTAAAGATCAATTTTTCTTTGGAATAGGTTCTAGTGCTAAAAAATCTATAACTTCAAATGTTTTTGCTGAAGATTTTAGACAAGGTCAATTATATATTTGACCAATTCATCCAAATGGAACTATATCAATAACAAATGCTGATTTACAAGCGATAAAAAATAATCAAGATAAAGCAACTCAATTACTTGCTTTACAAAAATTATATAGCGGTCTAAATCAAAATAATTTCTATAATTTAAGTGTTTTTGTAAATGAAATTAATGGAATAGTAACATTAGAAACTAATTATGGTTATGTTTTTAATAATCGTGGTTCTACTAATCCAAATGCATTTTTAAAGACAGTAAATTCATATTATAAAATAGGTTAAAATTTATTTTATTTGTGGTATAATTTTAAAATTATTATAAGAAAAGCAAATTTACTTTTGTTTTTTTATTTTGTTTAAATTAATAAAAAACAGTTCATTTTTTGAAAAATTTATTATAATTATAAATGAGTAAAAAAGAATATTTTTGAAATAAAAGGAAAAAAAATATGAAAAAAAAATTATTAATTTCACTATCTTCATTAGCAACTATAGCAACAATAGCTCCAGTGTTAGTGATAACTTCTTGTACAGGGGAAACTCCAACGGTAGTTAATTTAATTATTACACCTAAAACTAGTCCTAGACTTACAGATACAGATATTACTGCTCTAAAAGGAACAGCACTTCCTGCTCAATTAACAGCACTTAATAAATTATTTGGAGGAGCAGGTTTATCATCTGCTAACCAAGCTAATTTTAAAGTTTCATTAGATGAGACTAAAATGATAGTTACCTTAACAGCAAATAGTGGATTTACAATTAATGATAAATCTTCATTTGATTCAAATAAATATGAAATCGAACCAACAGTTGAAGCTACAAATTTAGAAATTACAGCTACATCAGGAGTTAAACTTACTGATGTTGATGTTGCAGCTTTAGAAGGTGAAAACGCTAATGCTAAATGAGCAGTACTTGGAAAATTATTTACAGGAAAAGATTTTATATCTGAAAATCAAGATAAATTTAATGTTACATTTGAAAAAGAAAAATCAACAGTTACTTTAACAGCTGCAACCGGTTATACAATAGGTGGTCAACAAACATTACAAAATACATTTACAATTGAAAATCCTGTTGAACCAACAGATTTAACTATTACAGCTTTAAAAGATCCTAAAATTACTAAAGAAGATATTGCTGCTTTAGAAGGTCAGAAAAATGAAGCTCAATTAACAGCGCTTCAAAAATTATTTGGTGGTAAAGATCTTTCAGCTCAAAATCAAGATAAATTTATTATTTCAGTTGAACAAAATAAAAAAATAGTTACTTTAACAGCTATTGAAAATTTCACTATTAATACTAAAAATACTTTACCATCAAATCCATATACATTAGAAACAACTCCAACAGTTACAGATTTAAAAATTACAGCAAAAACAGGAACTTTAACTCTTATAGCATCTGATATTACAGCTTTAGAAGGAACTAATGCTACTAATAAATTAGCGGCTTTAGGAAAATTATTTCAAGGTACCGGTCTTATTTCTGGAAACTTAGATAAATTTACTATTAAAATTGATGCAACAAATAGAAAAGTTACTTTAACTCCAATAGAAAATTATACAATTGATGGTAAAAAAACATTAGAATCAGGACAATATACATTAGCTCCAACAGTTACAGAATTAAATATTACAGCTATAACAAAAGCTGCAACTCTTAGTGCAGCTGAAGTTGCTGCTTTATCAGATACAAATACATTAGCAGCAGCAAAATTAGTAGTACTTGGTAAATTATTCCAAGGAACAGATCTTAAAGAAGATAATTTAGCTAATTTTAAAGTTGGAGTTGATACAACAAAAAGAATAGTTACTTTAACAGCTGAAGCAAATTACTCTTTTGCTAATGCAGCTAATAAATTAGAATCAAAACAATATACATTACAAACAATTACTGATTTAAAAATTACAGCTAAATCTGCTTCAATCGCTCTTACAGGGGAAGAACTTATTGATGTAGTAGGGAAAGATGCTCCTAAACAATTAGATGTTTTAATTAAATTATTTGATGGAGTTGATAAAACAAAGCAAACTAATTTTACTACTACACTTGGTTCTGGGAGTGTTGTTACTTTAACAGCTAAACCTGGTTTTACATTTGCTAATAATAAAAGTTCAATAAATTCAACTTCATATACAATTACAGAAACTAAATTAAATATTACAATTAGTTCAAAACAAGAATTAACTTCTTTTGAAGATGAGAGAATTAATGCTACTCCAGATGCAACTAATTCAGCTGGTCAATTACTTATTCTTAAAAAACTATTTACAGGTATAAAAGATACAGATGTTAATTATTTTACATTTGAAGTAAAAAGTAAAGTAGTTACATTAAAAGCTAAAACAGGTTTTGTTTTTGGTGGAGCAACAGGGAATGGAACAGCTACATTGGTAGCGCCAGCTTATACAATAAATACTGCTGGAACAAATTTAAATATTAAAGTAATCGATAAACCTGGTGAAATTACAGCAGAAGATTATGGAGTATTATTTTATGGAACTGGCGGAACAGGAAATCCAGGTTTAGAAGCTAGATTAAAAACACTTTCAAAATTATTTACAGGTATAACACTTCAAAATATAACTTTATTTAATTATAATGTTATGTATGATGATAAAACAATAAAATTAACAATTAAAGATGGTAATAATCATTTTTTTGGAGAAGGTACTTCTGCTGTGAAATTTATAACCTCAAAAAAATATACAGAAAAATTAACTCTAATAACAGGTGTTTCTGTTATTAGTGAAACAGTAGAACAATCAATAACTACAGCAGATCTTGCAATAATAGAAAATAATAATGCTACAGCAAAACAAAAATTAGATGTATTAAACAAATTATTTAAAGGACTAACTGAAGATATGATATCTAAACAAATAGCTATTACAGTAAATAAAACTAGTGGAGCAAAAAATGGGACAATAGTTATTAGTCCAAAAGCAGGTTATAATTTTGCAAATAATGTAAAAGATATAACAGCAAAATATAAAACAACTTAAAAACTATATTCAATAATATATTTTAAAAAAGTAAATTTAATTTTACTTTTTTTTATTTTTTGGTATAATTAAACATATTTGTCCTTATTTAGGTAAGTTTTTTATATTGTTTTTATTTATATTTTTTTAAAAAATATTATAATTAAAATGAATAGAAAAAATTTTTTCATAAGGAGTAAAATGAATAAAAAATTATTAGTTTTATTAAGCTCTTTATCTGTAACAGCAATAACTCCAATATTAGTTACAATTTCATGTACAAGTGAAACGCCATTAAATAGTACTAATTTAATTATTACTATTAAAGAATCACCTCAACTTACACAAGAAGATATTAATAATTTAGAAGGAAATGATCTTTCTGCTCAATTAACTGTTCTTAAAAAATTATTTGATGGTAAAGATCTTACAACTGAAAATCAAGCTAATTTTACTATTGTAGTTAATAAAGAAACAAATACAGTTACTTTAAAGGCAAAGCAATGATTTACAATTTCTGGTAAAGATGTATTAGAAAATAAATATACAACTGATGCATTACCACCTTCAGGAACTAATTTAATTATTACTGTTAAAGAATCACCTCAACTTACACAAGAAGATATTAATACTTTAGAAGGAAAAGATCTTCCTGCTCAATTAACTGTTCTTAAAAAATTATTTGATGGTAAAGATCTTGCAACTGAAAATCAAGTTAATTTTTTTATTGTAGTTAATAAAGAAACAAAAATTGTTACTTTAAATGCTAAAACGGGATTTACAATTAATGGTAAAGATGCATTAGAAAATAAATATACAACTGATACATTACCACCTTCAGGAACTAATTTAAATGTTACTGTTAAAGAAAAACCTATTATTACAAATAATGATATTACTGTTTTAGAGGTAAATAATTTTGCTAATCAATTAATTGTTCTTAAAAAATTATTTGATAGTAAAGATCTTTCTTTGGCAAATCAAACTAAATTTTCTATATCACTTGATAAAAATCAAAGTATAGTTATTTTAAAAGCAAAACCCGGATTTACAATTAATCAAAAAGAATCACTATCTTCTAATAAATATTCAATTGAAACTGAAAACAAAGATTTAAATATTTCTCCAAACACAATAACACAAACACTAGCCGCTTATGAAGTTATTAGTATAAAAGGAACAAATCCTGCAACACAGCTTGCAATTCTTAAAAAATTATTTAAAGGTGTTACAGTTGAAAATCAAAATAAATTTAAAGTTACAACTAGTGATAAAAATGTAGTTACTTTAACAGCAATTGATGGTTATACATTTTTAGGTAAACCAACAATAGAAACTACTTTTATAGTAGAACCACCAACACCTCCGGCTGATATAAATTTAGCTATTACTTCTAAATCAAATCCAAGTATTACTAGAGAAGATGTTAAAGTTTTAGCTGGAACAGAATCTAATAAACAATTAATTGTACTCCAAAAATTATTTGAAGGTATTAAAGCAGAAAACCAAGAAAGATTTATATTTGAAGTTAGTGAAAATAATTTAATTTATTTAATAGCTAATCAAGGATATACATTTTCAGGTAAAAAAGAAATAGAAAATTATTTCATAGTAGAACCAGCAACTACCGATAAAAATTTAAATATTACTTTAAAAGGAGCTCAAGCTCTTTCGGGAGTAGATCTTATAAATATAGTAGGAAAAGATGCTGTTAAACAATTAGCAGTTCTTAATAAATTATTTAATGGAATAACTAATACAAACCAAATTAATATCGTCCCCACAATAGGAAAAGATAATGTTATTACATTAATAGCTAAAGAAGGATTTAAATTTGGAACTAAAACATATTTAAATTCAAATAAATATACTATTACAAATACTACTTTAAATATTGTACATATGAATACAACAATTGCTATAACTAGCGCAGAAGCTTACTTAATAAGTAATCCTCCAGTAGGTGGTATCGATTCAGAACAATTAAATATTCTTAATAAATTATTTGCAGGAATAACAAATACAAATTATGAATACTTTACATATTCAACAAAAGATAAAAAAGTTACTTTAACAGCTAAATTAGGTTTTGTTTTTAATGATGGAAAAACAACATTAGAAGCGCCTGCCTTTTCAATATTACCACCAGGCCCACCAGCCCCTGATTCATAATTTTAATAAAACAAGGAGAAAAATGAATAAGAAAAATATATCAATTTTATTAGGGTCTTTATCAATTATATCTATAATTTCTCCTATATTAGTTACTGTTGCATGTTCGCAAGCTGCATCAATAGATTTAAAAATCACTTCAAATGAAACGCAAATATTAACTAAAGAAGAAGTTGTTGATTTAAAAGGTGTAGATCTTAACAAACAACTACCAGTTCTTGAAAAATTATTTTCAGGAGTTACATCAGAAAAACAAAAAAACTTTAAAGTTGAACTTAGCAATGAAAATGTAGTTACTTTAACTGCTAATAAAGGATTTTTATTTATTGGTAAACCAACTTTAAGAGCCCCTGCATTTATAATAGAAAGCCCCCCAGTTGATAAAAATTTAGTTATTACTGCAATAACTAAACCAACATCTCTTACGGAGCTTGAAATATCCATTTTACAAGAAACAGATCTTGTTAAACAATTATTAGTTCTTCAAAAATTATTTGAAGGTAAAGATCTTAAAAAAGAAAACCAAATTTATTTTTCAGTTTCCGTTGATACAACAAAAAATATAGTAACTTTAAAAGGTAGAAATGATTATACAATTAATTCTCAACCTAGTTTAAGTTCGGTGCCATATACTATTATTACTAATAATGTTGTTTTAAATATTGCAAAAACAACTTCGCCAAAACTATTAGCTATTGATATAACAAATTTAGAAGGGACAGATTCATCTAAATATTTACCAGTTCTTCAAAAATTATTTACAGGGATTAATGAAACTAATATAAAAAATATTACTTTTGAATTTGATAAGGGAAAAAAGATAGTTACTTTAACAGCTAAACCAGGTTTTGTTTTTGATCAAGAAAATAATACATTAGTATCAAATCCCTTTACAATTGAAATAGTTCCTGCGGATAAAAATCTAAATATTACTAAAATTTTAGATCCTAAATTATTAGATTCTGATATTGCTATTTTACAAGGAACAAATATTACTGATCAACTTTCAGTACTTAAAAAATTATTTGGAGGAGATGATCTTAATACTTTAAATCAAGCTAACTTTAGTGTTTCTATTGATACAACGAAAAACATAGTAACTTTAACCGGAAAAAATAATTATACAATTAATGGTAATAATACATTAATTTCTAATCCTTATACTATCGTTACAACTAATACTGTTTTAAATATTACAAAAATAGTTGCGCCGAAATTATTAGCCGCTGATATTATTGTTTTAGAAGGAACTGATACTGCTAAACAATTACCAATCCTTAAAAAATTATTTGAAGGTTCTGATCTTAATGCTCAAAATCAAGCTCATTTTTTTATTTCATCAATTAATATAAAAAATAAAATCATTACTTTAGAAGCAAAGCCGGGTTATGTTTTTGATCAATCAAGTCCTAAATTAGATTCAAATACATATTCAATAGAAACAATTCCATCTAAAAATTTAATAATTTCAGCAATACCTCAAGCAGCAACGCTTACATCTGATGAAATTTCTACATTAGAAGGAAAGGATTTTAATGCAAGTTTACCTATTCTTAAAAGATTATTTACAGGAAAAGATCTTAAAGTAGAAAATAAAGATAATTTTAGTATTTCAATTGATTCAACAAATAATATAGTTACTTTAATAGGAGAAAAAGGTTATTTAATTAATAATGCTTCTTCATTAAGTTCAACTAAATATAATAATGCTAAATTCCCTTTAGTAATTTCTAAGATTAATCAATCAGTTGAATTAACTTCAATTGAAGTTAATACAATAGAATCAGTATCAACACCAGATAATGCTAATGCTCAAATTGCAATTCTTGCAAAATTATTTATAGGTATTGATAATACTAATTTTGCTAATTTATCTTTTTCAGTTAATGAAAAAACAAATACAGTATTTTTAAATGCTAATGATGGTTATTTCTTTGGTCAGGCAAATGAAACATTTGGTCCTACTAAAATAGAATCAACTTCTTATATAATTAAATTACCAGATTCAAAAAATTTAAGTATTACAGCAATATCTGAATCCGCATCCCTTAATGCTTCTGAAATAACTATTTTAGAGGGATTGAATTTATCTGATCAATTAGTAATTCTTAAAAAATTATTTACAGGAATAGATCTTATAAAAGAATCTCAACCATTTTTTACTATTTCAATTGATAAAGGAAACAAAATAATTACTTTAACTGGTAAAGATGGCTATACAATTAATAGTGGAACATCATTAGAATCAACTCCATATACGCTTATTAATTCATCTTTATTTATTGTTCCAGTTTATCAAGCGGCTGTATTAAGTACAAGAGAAATTAATTTATTAAATGCTCCTTCAACAATGGGTAATTATTTACAACAAATAAAAGTGCTTAATAAATTATTTAGCGGTATTGAAGTTAAGAATTTTTATAATTTTACTTTTGCAGTTGATTTAAATACAAAAAAAGTTACCTTAACAGCAAATTATGGTTATTATTTTGTATCAAGACCAACTGATACTACTGGTAACCCTACATTAGATTCAATTCGCTTTTTAATATGTAATCCATCTTAATAAGATTCTTTACTATTTTTTTGTTTAATTTTGAATAGATATTATAATATAAGTAGGTTGATAAATATTAAAGAAGGTTTCAAATGACAAGAAAATTAGGTTTATTAATAGGTTTAACTTTAGGTTCTGTGGGATTAGTATCGGTAGGAACGGTGGCAACTGTTTTACTTCTTGCTCAACAAAGAGATAATGTTAATAATTTAAAAATATCTCCTAATCCAGGAACTATTAATATTTCTCAAGAAGATCTTGATGCAATAACTTTATCAACAACTCCAATAAAAAATAAAGTAATTTCTTTATCAAAATTATTTAAAGGAATTAATGAAACAAATATTAAAAATATTGATATAACTAAAACATCTAATACTGAAATTACCTTAAAAGCTAGTGGTGATTTCTTTTTTAATTCTGAAAATATTAAATCGATAAAAGCTAATTTTAAAATAGTTAATATTTTAAATATAACACCAAAAAAAGGAACTATTAATATTTCTCAAGAAGATATTGATACAATAACTTCAACTACAACTTCAGATGATGATAAAGTAATAATTTTATCAAAATTATTTGACGGAGTTGATTCTCAAAATATTGCTAATTTTAGAATAGAAAAAACTTCTAATACAGTAATTACTTTATTTGCAAAAGAAGGATTTGCTTTTGGTTCTTCAGGAGTTAATTCAATAAAAATAAACATTAAAATTAGAAAAATTTTAGATATAAAACCAAAATCAGGAACAATTAATATTAATCAGGAAGATATTAATATGATGATTTCAACTACAGCTTCAGCAAAAGAAAGAGCAACTGCATTATCAAAATTATTTGATGGAGTAACTGAAAGAAATGTTATTAATGTTAGAGCTGTAAAAACCTCTAATACATTAATTACATTAAATGCTATTAATGGTTATACTTTTGGTTCTGGAACAATTACTTCGATAAAAGCTAATATTAAAATTATTACCTTTTTAGATATAAAACCAAAAACAGGAACAATTAATATTGTTCAAGCAGATATCGATACAATGATTTCAACTACAGCTTCAGTAAAAGAAAGAGAAGCTGCACTATTAAAATTATTTGACGGAATAGCTGAATGAAATGTTATTCATGTTAAAGCAACAAAAACTTCTGATACAGAAATTACTTTAACAGCTCTTAATGGTTATACCTTTGGTACTGGAAGTAATACTTCGATAAAAGCTAATTTTAATATTGTTATAATGTTAAATATAACTCCTAAAAAAACAATAGGTACTATTACTGAAGATGATCTTCAAGCTATGATGTCACCAACAAATTCTGGAAAAGAAAGAGCAGAAGCTTTATCTAAATTATTTGATGGAGTAACTGAAGGGAATGTTGCTAGTTTTACAGTAGAAAGACCAACAACAAAAGAAATTCTTTTAAAAGCTATTAAAGGTTATGCTTTTGGAGAATCATTAATAAGTTCTGTAAAAGTAGAGATTAATAAAATTATAGGAATTTTAAAGATAACAGCTAAAACTGGAACTATTAGCGTTCCTCAAATAGAAGTTGATGCAATGCTTTCAACATCAAATTCACCAAAAGAAAGAGCAGCTGCTTTATCAAAATTATTTAATGGAATTGATGAAAAAAATGTTATTAATATTACAGTTGAAAAAAAAGCTGGAGCTAATATAATTATTTTAACAGCTAATGATGGTTATTTAATTAATAATAATTCAACATTAGAATCAATTTCATATACCATAGGGAAAAATAATTTAATAATTATAGCTAAACAATCGGCTGGAGGTCTTAATATATGAGAAGTTGAGGATTTAGAAAAACAACAAAGTTCTCAACAACTTAATGCACTTAAAAAATTATTTGATGGTGCTGATCTTATTGCAGAAAATCAAGCTAATTTTACTGTTTCAGTTAATAAAACAACAAGGATTGTTACTTTAACTGCTAAAGAAAATTATACAATTAATAATCAAGCTTCTTTAAATTCAAATGAATATAAAGATATAAAAATTAATTTAGGTATTAATAATAGAGATCATGTAGTTACATTTGATCGTAAATGAGATATCGCACTAAAAACACCATCACCAACAATAACAGCAGACCAAGTAGCTGCCCTTGGATATTTATTTCAATTTTTAACATCTGCAAATGCTAAAAATCTTACATATGTAGTAACAGCAGATAATATTGTTACTATAACAGCTAAACCTGGTTATACTTTTGTAATAGAAAAAACAGGACAAGAAGTTCCTTCATTAACTTCATTTCCTTATAAAACAAGATAATAAAAAAATTTTTATAAATATTAAATTTAAATAAATAGTTATTATAATTTTATTTTTTATATTAATTGATGAAATAAAAAAATGATAAAATTTATATATAAAATAAATAATTTTAAAGGAAAAAAATGAATAAAAAAACATTAATTTCACTTGGGTTTTTATCAATTGTAGCTATAGCTTCATCTGCTTTAGTTACAATTTCTTGCTCTAGTGAAGAATCTGTCAAAGTTGATTTAAAAATAACTGCTAAAACATCACCTAAACTTATAGAATCTGATATTAGCACTTTGGAAGGAAGTGATTTTTCAGCTCAACTTCCTGTACTTAAAAAATTATTCGAAGGACCAGATCTTACATCTGAAAATCAAAATAAATTTACAGTTTCAATTGATAAGGAAAAAAAGATAGTTACTTTAACAGCAAAATCAACTTATACAATAAATGGTAAAAATTCAATACCATCAAATGCTTATACAATAGAATCAATAGTTCCAACTAATAATTTAATTATTACTGCTTTAAAAACACAAGCAACACTTAAATTATCTGAAGTTACTGAATTACAAGGAACAGATCATACTAAACAATTAGTAGTTCTTAAAAAATTATTCGAAGGACAAGATTTAACAGATAAAAATCAAGCTAATTTTTCTATTGAAGTTAATACTACATCAAATATTGTTACTTTAACAGCTAAAGAAGGTTATACAATTTCTGGTAAAACATCTTTATCATCAACTGCATATAAATTAGAAGCTATAAATCCAACTAATAATTTAATTATTACTGCTATTAAAACTCCAACAATTATTACCGGAGATGAAATTAAAACATTGCAAGGAACAGCTAATGATGCTCAATTAGTAGTTCTTAAAAAACTATTCGAAGGAAAAGATTTAACACAACAAAATCTAGCTCGTTTTTCTATTTCAATAGATATGGCCAAAAATATAGTAACTTTAACAGCTAAAGAAGGTTATGCAATTAATAATAAAGGAACTTTAAATTCGAATACATTTACTTTAAATTTAGCTATTACCGCTTCAAAAACAGTAGCAAATCTTAAGATAACCGAAGTTGAGGATTTGGAAAAACAAAATACTCCACAACAATTAACAGTTCTTAAAAAATTATTTGAAGGACCAGATCTAGAGACTAATCAAAATAGTTTCATTACTTCAGTTAATAAGTCAACAAGTATTGTTACTTTAACTGCAAAAGAAAATTATAAAATTAATAATCAATCTTCCTTACAATCAATTGCCTATAAAGAAATAAAAATTAATTTAGGTATTAATAATAAAGACCATTCAGTTGAATTAGAATCTCAATGAGATAATGCTTTAAAAACTCCATCAGATACAATAACAGCTGAACAAGTTGCAGGACTTGGATATTTATTTCAATTTTTAACATCTGCAAATGCTAAAAATCTTACTTATACAATTGTAAAAGAAACTAATGTTGTTACTATAACAGCTAAACCTGGTTATACTTTTGTAGATCAAAAAACAGGACAAGAACTTCCTTCATTAACTGCCCTACCTTATAAAGTCAAATAAAAAAAGCTTATTTTTCTAAGATTAAATAAAAATAAAGAAAACGATAAAATTTATATGTAAGAAGAATAAATTTTAAAGGGAAAAAATGACCAAAAAAACATTAATTTCACTTAGGATTTCTATCAATTATAGCAATAGCTTCTCCTATAATTGTTGCAATTTCTTGTTCTAGTGAAGTACCTATAAAAGCCAAATTAAAAATTATGGCTAAGACATTGCCTAAAATTACCGAATCTGATATTAGTATTTTAGAAGGAAAAGACCTAACTACTCAAAACTAAAGCTATTTTATTATTTTAGTTAATACCGATACAAAAATAGTTACTTTAACAGCGGCAGAAGGTTATACAATTTCTGATAAAACTTCATTATCATCAACCATTTATAAATTAGAAGCTATAAATCCAGCTAATAATTTAACTTATTATCGCTATAGCAAAACCAGGTATTATTACAGGAACAGATATTAAAAACCTACAAGGAACAGTTAGTGATGCTCAATTAACAACCCTTAAAAAGTTATTTGAAGGTAAAAGACTTAACACCTCAAAACCAAGCTAATTTTGCTATTTTAGTTGATTCAGCAAAAAACATAATAATTTTAACAGATAAAGATGGATATGCGATTAATAACAAAGATTCTTTAAATTCAAATGTATATACATTTAATTTAACTATTGCCGCTATACTGGCAGCCGCAGATCTTAATATTATTGAAGTTGCAGATTTAGAAAATCAAAATATCTCCCAACAACTAATTGTTCTTAAAAAACTATTTTCAGGAGAAGACCTTGTTGATATGAACCAACACAGTTTTACAGCAATGGTTGATACATTAACTAAAATTGTTACTTTAACAGCTCAGAAAATTTTAAAATAAATAATCAAGAATCATTGAAATCAAATGCATATAAGGATATAAAAATTAATTTAGTGATTAATAATAAAGATCACCAAGTTACTTTTGATGCACAATGAGATATAACCCTAAAAACCCCTTTACCAACAATGACAGCCGCTCAAACAGTAGCATTAGGTTATTTATTTCAATTTATAACACCTGAAAATGTTAAAAACCTAACTTTTTCAATAGTAAAAGAAACTAATGTGGTTACAATAATAGCAAATCCTGGATATACTTTTGTAGAAAATAGAGTAGAATTACCTTCATTAACTGCTATGCTCTATAAAATAAAATAGGTAAATATATTAATTTTATATGTATTTCTTAACATAGTTAATATTTCAAAAAAATAAAAATTTAATAAGAAAATCATAATATTTATTATAATTTAATTGAAAATAATTATAGAAAAGGACTATTATTATTTGTTGAATTAAACATAATTCTCTTTATAAGAAAGTCTTTATATGGGAAAAAAAATGATTTTATGATCGTGTGTATCTGCTGGAGTAATATCAGCAGCCGCGATTACAACAGTAGCGGTTTTAATACCGATTAAAAACAATGTAGGAAATCCTAAAAATTTAAAGATAACACCAAAACAAGGTGTTAGCGGTATTTTTCAATCAGATATTGGAGAAATGACATCAACTACAAATACTGCTTTAGATAGAGCATTTGCTATATCTAAAGTATTTGATGGAGTAACAGAATCAAATGTTATTCACATTTTAGCTGAAGAAGGCGCAGATTCAACAATTGTCTTAACAGCACAAGAAGATTACTTCTTTAATTCTGAAGATGTAAAAACATTAAATTCAAGTTTTAGAATCGTTGAAATTATAGAAGTATTACCGAAAACAGGAGTTATCAGTATTTCTCAATCTGATTTCGAAATAATATTTTCACCTACAAGTACACCAGCACAAAAAGTAACTGCATTATCTAATTTATTTGATGGAGTAACTGAAACAAATTTTGTTAATTTCACAATTGAAGCAACTGATACAAACATTTCTTTAATAGCAAAAGATGGATTTGCATTTGCTTTTAACACAGCACTTTCTATATCAGTAGAATTTAAAATAGCTGGAATTTTAAATATAACACCAAAATCAGGAACTATAAATGTTTCTCAAGCCGAAGTAAATGCAATGACTTCAACTTCAAATACAGCAGCTCAAAGAGCGACAGCTTTATCTAAATTATTTGATGGAATAAATGAATCAAATGTTGTTAATGTAAAAGCTGAAAAAACTTCAAATACTAGAATTACATTAAGATCTAATCCAGGATTTTATTTTGGAACTGGAGAAGCAACTTCAATAACAGCAACTATTAATATTGTTCAAGTTTTAAGTATAACTACAAAAACTACAATTCCTAATATTACAGAAGAAGATATTACTGCAATGACTTCAACTACAAATCCATTACCTCAAAGAGTAGCTGCTTTATCTAAATTATTTGATGGAGTAACTGAATCAAATGTTGGTGATTTTACAGTGGAAAGAACTGGTACAGTAATTGCTTTAAAAGCTAAACCTGGTTTTGCTTTCGGTTCTACATTAGCGGATTCTTTAGGAGCAGATATCAATAAAGTTGTAACTGTTCTTAATATAACACCAAAATCAGGAACTATAAATGTTTCTCAAGCCGAAGTAGATGCAATGACTTCAACTTCAAATACAGCAGCTCAAAGAGCGACAGCTTTATCTAAATTATTTGATGGAATAACTGAAGGAGACGTTGATAAATTTACAGTAGAAAAAGCAGCCACATCTATTATTTTAAAAGCTAAAGAAGGATTTGCTTTCGGATTTATTTCAACAACTTCTATATCAGCGAATTACCAAGTTGCTACTATTTTAGATATAACAGCTAAACCTGGAACTAATAATGTTACTCAATCAGATATTATAGATATGATTACAATATCAAATGTTCAAAGTAGAATAACAGCCTTATCTAAAGTATTTAATGGAATTAATGGAGAAACCGTTAACAATGTTAGAGCAGAAAAAACTTCTGAAGTAACAATTACTTTAGTAGCTAATGACGGATTTTTCATAGGTTCAGTAGGTAATACATCTGTAAGATCAAGTATTAGAATTATTACATTTTTAAATATTTCACCAAAAGCAAACATTCCTAGTATTACTGAATCAGATATAACTGCTATGACTTCAACAGCAAATCAAATATCAGATAGAATAGCAGCTTTATCTAAAGTATTTGATGGAGTTGATAATGGAAATATTAATAATATTAGAGCAGTTAGAACTTCTCCTACAGAAATTACTTTAAATACAATTAGTGAAAGTTTTCTTTTCCTTCAAAATACTTCTACTTCTATAAAAGTAACAATTAATACTATTACTCTTTTAAGAGTAACTCCAAAACCATTAACAGTCGAAGTTACTCAAGATGATATTAATAAAATGCTTTCATCAGATGTTAATGTAAAACTTCCTGTTTTAAATAAACTTTTTGATGGGCTTAATCCTGGAAATATAGGTAATGTAACAGCTGAAAGACAATTTGAAGAAATTTTACTAAGAGCTAATCAAGGTTTTGCGTTTGAAGGTTTAAATCCAACTGTAATAAGAGCAAAAATTAAATTTATTGAAATTTTAAATATAAAACCAAGAACTGGTGTAACAAATATTACTCAAATAGATATTAATAATATGATTGGATCATCAAATACAGCAGATAAAGTTGGAGCATTATCTAAACTATTCGAGGGAATTAACAATAATAATCTTTCTACTTTTACCGTTCAAAGTACTTCTTCTACAGAAATTACTTTAACTGCCAGAGACGGGTATGCTTTTGGTTCTATAGATAACAAAACTATAAAAGCAACATTTGGGGTAATTGTAATTTTAAATATAACTGCAAAACAAGGAATTAATGATGTTACTCTTGAAATATTAAATGACGTATTTTCTTCTACAACATCAGTAGAACAAAAAGTATTTGGTTTATCTTATTTATTTAATGGAGTTACTTCACAAAATTTTAAATATATAGAAATTGATCGTACAGAAAGCACAAATCAAATAACCTTAACCGCTAAAGAAGGTTCTCTTTTCGATAATACAGGTACTACTGTTATAAAATCACTTTATAGATATATTCAACTTTTAGAGATAACACCAAAAGGATCTGTTGTTGATATTACTTTTGCAGAACTTGAGGCATTAACTAATTCATCAACTCTTCCTTTTGATTTAATTACTATTTTAAGCAAATTATTTAATGATATTACTGTTAATAATTTTAATAAATTTAGAATAGAAAGAAATGGAATTGTTGATGTAAGTTTAAGAGCTAATAATGGATTCTCATTTGTCACTGTAGGAAATCCAGTAATAACACAAACTGTTAATATAGTTTCTCCTCCTTCTGGAATAAACGATGAAATGCCTCTTGTTTTAAATGATGATAGAAATAAAAAATATTAATCATATTTTTACAAAAAATAATAGATAAATATATATTTATTAAATGTAATAATTTATAAAAAAATAAATGAAATTTAATTATTTTAAAAAATATTTAAATGTTCATTTGTTTTTTATTTCATTAAACTGGCTATTAAAAAATTTTATTGCCATCTACATTAGAGAATAATAATAATAATAATAATAATAATAAAATTATTGTTTTTCAATTTGCCTATTATATTCGTTTACAAATTCTTTAAATAAAGAAACAATATGATTGTAAATTAAATCATTTTTTTCTTCAAATATTTCTTTATTATATTCAATCTCTATTTTTTCTCCATCAGGAGTTGCTGAAGATAAATTAATCAAGAACTCATTTATTTTTTGTAAAGTTCATTCTTCCGATCCTTCATAAATTCACATTTTATGTTTTCCAAAAGCTACAACTGTTTTTTTATCTTCTATTTCTATTTTTAAAATCATTTTATTCTCCTTTAATAATCTTTTTAAATCTTTCTGTTAAATATTTTTTTCCGCCCTCTAAATAGTTAACCGATAATGTTTTAGAATCATCATAAGAAATTTCTTCTATTTCATACGGCATTTCTTTATTTTTTAAATCAGCTATTATCATTTTTTCAGGATTTGAAAGAAAACCAATATTTGCATTATGTGTAATTATAAATAATTGTGCCTTATTTTTATCTTGAATCATTGGCAGAAGAATTGTAGCTATTGTTTTATTATCTAAATTATCTTCTGGTTGATCCATAAATATTTCATTATCATCACATTTATTTAATTTATATTTAATTCCATATATAGATCTTTGTCCTAATGACATATTTTCATAATCCATACCATCAGCTATAACATTAACACTTTCAATTAATTCTTTAGAAAGAACATCAATTATTTTTTTATCATCAAATACTTTAAAGTTTTTACTTATCAAACTTTTTAATCAGTTATTAATATTACTATTATTTCCTGTTGGAGAAGGCAGGAAATGTTTAAGAATTTTTATAATTACTTCTTGATTAATAACTACTTTTTCTTTCATTGAATAATAAAGAAGTTCTTGCTCTTCATCTCCATCTTTAGTAAAAGTAATTTCTTCATCTTCATTGATTAATTTATCAAAAATATTTTTTTGTTTAAAAGTTTTTTCCGCTATTTGTCTAAAATGTTCTTTAGCACTTATTTCATATTTTTGCAGCCCATTTAAATTAAAATTTTTATTTTTAATAATATCTATTTTTTTATTATAAGCTTTAGAAAAAGAATTAATCATTAATTGTGTTTTTTTAAGTTCATTAATTCTTTTTATTAAAACATTAATTAGTTCATCATTGCTTTGAATATTTTTATTTATCACTGAAATAAAACTATCTTCAAAAAGCTGGTTTTTAGTATCTAAAAGAAATTTATTTTTTGTTCATTTTTTTAGTGAATATTTAAACTCTTCAACTTGTTTATACATTAGGTTAAGTGCTTCTATTTCTGATTTAATACTATTTAAAATGTCTCGAGGATTATAATTTAGTTTAATTAAAATATTTACTTTGTTATCAATCAATTCATTCATTTTAAAAGTATTATTTCAATTGATATCTACACTAGCTGTATCATTTAAGGAAAAAATATTTTTCATTCCTTCATAAAAATTTTTTATTTTTTTAGAAAAATTTAAAACTCCATTGGAATTATTTAATTTTCTTTTTAAAAAATCTTCTTTCTTCTTTGTAATAGTTGCTGTATTATTAAGATTTTTTTTAATTTCATCATCTTGATATACAACATCAAAACGATTTTTAAAATCTTCTTCTTTTTCTTTCTTGTTTTTTTTAGAAAGGGACATTGCATTAATTTCTTCACCGTTAAATTTAATAGCGGAAACAAATTCTAAACCAAATTCTTTATAAGCTGCTTTTACAGAATCACAAATATAACCATTTTTAATTCCGGCTAATAAATCAAATAAAGTAGATTTTCCTCCACCTTTAGGCCCAATTATAATATTACTTTTTTCACTAAAAGTAATTGTAAAAATATTATCTTCACTAATAGAATCAGTTCTTTTAAATATTAATTGTTTAATCATCTAAAATACCTTTCTAAAATATTTTTGCTTTTCATTAATTTTTTTCTTAAGTTGATTATATGATAATTCATTTATATCTATTTCTGTAATTAATTTTCCTTGCTGAGGATATTTTCTTCAAATATGGGTATCAGAGAAACTAACTACAGAAGTAGGCTCAATATCTTTAATTACTTTTTTATAATTAGCATGGCTTTCACTAGTTATTTCAATAGCATCATAATTTATCATTAAAAGATCTTCTAATTCTAAAAAATCAGCTTTTCCCACATGAGGAATGCATAAATGATCAAAATCAGCAAAAATTAAATTAGCATTTTCTAAACTAATTCCTCTTGTAGGAATATTTTTTCGAGCAATCTCTTCTATTTTTATTAATTGCTCTTCTAAAAGCTCATCAGAAAAAATATAAATAATATTGCCAATCTTTCCATTTTTTCTAACAACATTAACTTCAATTCCTGGAAGAGCTAGCATATTTCCTGTCTTTGCAATTCTTTTTGCTTTTTTATATAGCTTCAAATCAAAGACATTATGATCTGTAAAAGAAAAGATTTTAATCCCAAAAGAATTTAATTTAGAAACAGAAAAATAAGTTGATTCTCATTCAATAGAATTTTCATGAAACCTTGATGCTCTTGTATGTAAATGTAAATCAATTCTTACTTTCATTATTTTCCTAAACAAAATTTGCTGAAAATAGAATCTAATAAATCTTCTTTATCAACTACACCGATTATTGATTTTAAATTTTCTCAAGCATTATATATATCAACAATTATTACATCATATGTTTGATCATTTTCAAGAGATGATAATGCATTTTTAAAAGCATTATTAGCTTTTTTTAATAAAACTGTTTCTCTTTGATTAAAAAATCAATCATCATGATCTATTTTATTTTTATCAAAAATATTTCCTAAGCAATCAAAGATTGGTTCGATATCTTTTTCTAAAGCAGAAATATAAATATTTTTTTCATGATCTTCTTTAATATTTTTAATTAAATCTTTTTTATTAAAGATCCTTAAATATATTTTATCTTTAGCTTTTTCTTCAATTAAAATATCATTTTTAGAAATTTCTTTTGTAGCATCAATTATATGAAAAACAATTGAAGATTTTTCAATAGCTTCCAAACTTTTTTTAATTCCTATTTTTTCAATTTCATTTTCAGTATTTCTAATCCCAGCTGTATCTAAAAATTTTAAAATAATATTTTTATAAACTATTTCTCCTTCAACTATATCTCGAGTAGTTCCTTCAATATCGGTAACTATCGATTTATCTTCATTTAAAATAACATTTAATAAAGCACTTTTTCCAGCATTAGGAGAACCAACAATAGCAACATTTATAGCACTTGAATAATATTGATTTTCTTCTGATTGTTTAATTATATTATCAATATCAATAACAAATTTTTTTAGAGTTTTAGTTATTTTAATTTCATTCATTTTTTCAACATCATCATATTCTGGATAATCAATATTTACTTCGCAAATACCAATTAATTCTTCTAATTCTGTTATTACTTTGTCAATAAATAATGTTGATTTATTTTCAAATCTATTTATTGCTATTTTTGTTTGGAAAATAGTTTTTGCATGAATTAAATCATTAATAGCTTCAGCTTTAATTAAATCAATTTTTCCATTTAAAAATGCTCTTCTACTAAATTCTCCTGGATTAGCTTTTCTAGCACCATTTTCAATAATTAAATTAACAATTAAATTTGTAATAAGAACTCCACCATGACACATTATTTCAATAGTATCTTCTCCTACAAAATTATTATTTCCTTTGTAGAAATTTATTAATACTTCATCGATTTTATTTTTATTATCATCAACGATAAAACCATATGTAATTGTTTTATCATTTCCTATCTTTCCAGTATAAATTTTTTTAATTATATCAAATGATTCTGGACCAGAAATTCTTATAATAGAAATGGCCTGGTTTATATTTCCAGAGGCTATTGCAACAATATTATCAAACATATTTAAATTATATATAATATTATATAAATAATAAATAATAAGGAAATATAAATTATGGACAAAATTGTTTTAGAGGCTTGTATTGATAATGAAGAAGCGGCCAAGAAATTTATTGAAAGAAGAGTTGATAGATTCGAAACTTGTTCAAGACTTGATAAGGGAGGATTAACTCCTACTATTGAACTTTTTAATTATATTAAAACTAATTCAGATATTAAACAAGTTGTTATGATCAGAACAAATGAAAATTTTTCTGCAAATATATTTGAAATAATGAAAATGAAAAAGCAAATTAAAGACTTTAAAGAAATAGGGGCAGATTCTTTTATTTTTGGATTTATAAAAGATGATGAATTAGATATTAAAACTTTAAAAAAATTAATTGAAGCGGTTGGAGATAAAGAATATTGTTTTCATATGGCAATAGATAAATTAGGTCATTATAAAAAAAACATTCAAATTTTAATTGATTTAGGATTTAAAAGAGTTTTATTAAAAGGGGGAAATAGTCCTGCAATTAATAACACCAAAAAGATTTCAGAATTAATAAATCTTTTTTCTGAAAAAATTGAAATTTTAGTAGGTGGTTCTGTAACTAAGGATAATTGAAAAGAAATTGCTGAAAAAACTAAAGCCAATCAATTTCATGGTACAAAAATAGCATAGAAGAATACATTAATAAGTTATAATTAATTTAATGAAATTTATTGATGAAATAAAACTAGAACTTAAAGCAGGTAATGGCGGAAACGGAATTATCTCTTTTAGGCATGAAGCTAGAGTTGAAAAAGGTGGTCCTGACGGCGGAGATGGCGGAAGCGGAGGAAATATTTTCTTTCAAGGAGAATCAGGAATAAACACTCTTTTCCATTTATATAACACTAAAATAATAAGAGGAAATGATGGCGAAAATGGAATGTCTAAAAACATGTATGGCCAAAAAGGAAAAGATATTATTATAAAAGTTCCTTTTGGAACAATTATTTATGATGATAACGGTTCAATAATAGCCGATATTGTTGATGATAAACAATATCTAATCGCTAAAGGTGGAAAAGGTGGTTTTGGAAATAATAAATTCAAATCATCTAGAAATACTGTTCCAAGAATAGCAGAAAATGGTGATCAAGGACAAAAATTAAAAGTTTTACTAAAATTAAAAATAATGTCAGATATTGGATTAGTAGGAAAACCTTCAGCCGGTAAATCAACAATTATTTCTTTGATAACTAATGCTAAAGCAAAAGTAGGAGATTATGATTTTACAACTTTAGTTCCTCAACTTGGACTTATTAAAGTTTTTGATAAATCAATTGTAATCGCTGATATACCAGGAATAATTGAAAATTCTTCTCAAGGTAAAGGACTAGGAATAAGATTTATAAGCCATATAGAAAGATGTAGAGCATTATGTTTTATAATCGATTTTGGTTCTGAAAAATCTAATCCTATAAAAGATTTTGAAATTCTTAAAAATGAACTTAAAGAATTTAATAATCTTCTTCTTGAGAGAAATTTTATTATCATCGCTAATAAATCTGATCTTGATAATTTTGCTAATAATTTAAAAGATTTTAAAAAGAAATTTCCTAAAGTTACAATTATCGAAAATTCTTTTTTACTTGATAGCTTTGATCATATTAAAAAAGCTCTTTTTGATCTTTATAATAAATCAAATGATTATTCAATTGAAGAAAAGGAAACAGAAGTTTATATTAATTTTGAAGAAGAATTAAAAGTTGAAAAAATTTATGAAGGTTTATATGAAATATCTGGAACAAAAATAATGGAAATCTACAACAAAATTCCTTTAATTACCTATGAAAATGTGTTAAGATTTAATAAAAAGGTAAAAGAAATTGGCTTATGAACTTTTCTAATAAAAGCTGGAATCCAAAAAGGTGATGTTGTTAGAATAGAAGATTATGAATTTACTTGGGAAGAGGAATAAAATGACTATAGCTAAAAAATTAATAGGATTATCAATAGTTCCTATAATAATAATTCCTACTACAATTTCTTGTTCTGATACTTCACTTCCAATAGAAACAGTTTATCCTAAATTAGATATTAAAAAATTATCAGCATTTATTAAAGGTAGTAATCCAACTTTAGATGCTGCAATAATAGAGGGATGAATTCAAACTAATAAATCATATAAAGTAGAAGAAATTGTAGATCCTCAAACAAATTTAACTACTATTCCAAATAATATGTATATTTCTTCTCCAATAGATCATATTTTTTTTGAATCTATATTAATAAATTCAGAAAATATTTCTGAAAATAATACAACCGTAAAAGCAATAAACTTTACATTAAAATTGAAAAATAATGATAATAAAAGCAAAAAAAATTACTTATTTAAAAATAATAAAAAAACATCAAATATTTTAATAAAATTTACTGATTTATTTATATAAAACTTTTTCAATTACTTTTGAAATCATTAAAGCACATTCATATCTATTCATTTGATTTTTTATATTTTCAAAAATAATTAAATTATCAACTTTATTTTTTTCTTCTTCACTTAGTTCTTCTTTTTCGATTACTTTTTTATATAAAGTATTTAATTCTTCAATACTAATTCTAGTTTTTTTAATATTCTCAATAAATAAATCAGCAGAAGCTATAAAAATAGCACATCCATTACCTTGAAAAAGTAATTCATTATTTTTTTTATTTATAAAAATAGTTACATCATCAGCACAAGTATCTGAATGATGATAAGCACTTTCATAATCTTCTATATTTAATATTTTTTCTTTTCTATTTAATGGATTTAAATAGTGTTTCATGATGATTTCTCTTTTCTCATTTTCACTATAGGAAATCAAGAAAATCACCACCATTTTTTAATTCATTAATAAATTTATCAACATCATCTTTATTGCTATAAAAAGAAAAAGAAATTCTTACATAATTATCTGTTCTATTTAAAGGATTAGATAAATTACAAAAATGTCCGCTTCTTACATAAATATTTCTTTTTCCTAAATAAGAAGCAACTTCTTGAGAAGCAACATCTTTAACTTTGAAAATAATTATACTATTCCCTCTAGTATTAAATATTTCTACATTTTTAAGTTTAGATAATTCATCATAACAATATGAGGAAACATCTTTTAAATGATCGGTAAAAATTAAAGATTTTTCAAAATATTCTAAAGCTTTTGAAAATCCATAAATACCACCTACATTAGGTGTTCCTGGTTCATGAGCTAAATTTGATTCTTTCGGTTTTCATTCTAGATCTTCTTGAATATAATCAAGAGCCCCTCCACCAAATTTTTTAGGTTTTAATTTTTTTAAAAGACTTGATTCAATAACAAGCGCTCCTATACCCATTGGACCAAAAATTTTATTAGAACTAAAAACAAGAGCGGATGAATTTTTAAGGCTAACTTTTTCACTAACAATCGCTTGTGCTGCATCATTAAAAAGATAAATATCTTTTCCTGCAATAGCTTTACTAATTTCTTCAATATCATTAACTTCTTCAAAAGAATTTGATTTTTGTGAAAAAGAAATGATTTTTGTTTTATCACTTATTTTTGGAAGAATCTCATTAGTCATTATAACTTTAGCATTTTTCTTTTTAGCAACTTCTAGCCAAGGAACAATATTAGAACTATGATTTAATTCAGATAAAATTATTTCATCATTTTCATTTATAAAATCCTCCATTAATAAAGCAAGATAATTTAATGAATCAGTTGTACTTGAAGTGATTATTACTTCACTTTCTTTGGCATCAACTAAATCAGCAATTTGTTTTTTTAAAAAATGATATTTATTTTTAATATCAAGAGCTAATTGGGTTTCGCTTGTTTTTGGGGAAATAGCTATATCTAAAAAATAATTATTCATTTCATTTACAACTTCTATTGGTTTTAAAACAAGAGCAGAAGAATCTAAGTAAACAATTTTTTCTAATATAGGAAAATTTTTTCTAAATTCATTGTGGTTTTTCATAATTTAAATATTATACTATTTTCTTTTTTTAAATAGCATTAGATATTCTATATTTTTTGATTTATTCCCTTTTATAGGGGATTTTTCAATTCCTATAAAATCAAAATTTATTTCATCATAATGTTTAATTTCGTTAATTATTTTTTCATGATTGGAATCATCGACAAATCCCCCAGGAAGAACATCTTCTCTTTTAGCTTCGAATTGTGGTTTTAAAAGCATTAAAAATAATTCATCTTTATTGAGTAAATTAGCTATTACATTAAATATATTTTTGGTTGAAATAAAAGATACATCTGCACAAATAAAATTTATTTTTTTATCAAACATATTTTCATTGATAGTTTTTAAATTTGTTTTTTCCATCGATTTTACTTTTTCATTAATTCGAAGAGAAAAATCAAGTTGATTTGTTCCTACATCAAGAGCATAAACAAAAGCTGCTCCTTTTTCTAAAAGAACTTGAGTAAATCCTCCTGTTGAAGATCCGATATCAAGACAAACCTTATTATTAACATCAAGAGCAAAAACAGAAAAAGCTTTTAATATTTTTTGAGCACCTCTTGATACATAATTATTTTCTTCTTTAATTGTTATTAAATTTTCATCTAATATTTTTTGCTCAAGATTTAATACTGGTTCTCCATTTAATAAAATTTTTTTTTGCAAAAATAAAGAATCAATTCTTTTTTTATCTAATTCGAATTTATTAATTAAAATATCTTTTATTTTATATTTCATAATTTAATTTTTAATATATGGAAATATTTCCTTTATATATAAAAATCCTGATATTAAAGAAAAAATAACTGCTAAGAATAAAGGAATATTTAAATAATAAATAATTTCACTATCTCAATTACTATAATTTATAAAAATAGGACAAACAATAAAAATTAAAATTATGCCAATTGTTTGTAAAACAGTTTTAATTTTTCCAAAAATAGATGCCTCTATTTTAATGTTATTTTTAGCTGCAACATTTCTAAAACCATCAACTATTAAATCTCTTATTAAAAATATTAAAAAAATATATCAAAAACTTAAATTACTTATCACGAAAAATAATAAAACAATATTAGTAATTATTTTGTCACTTAAAGGATCAAATAATTTACCAAAATCTGTAATCTGATTATTTTTTCTTGCTATATATCCATCTAAAAAATCACTAAACATCGCAAGAGCAAAAATTAATAAAGAAATAATAAAAAATATTATTGAATAATTATTCATTGATACTTTAGAATAATCAAGTTGATTGGTTAAATCTTGATTGTTGTAATAATGAGATAAAAATAAAAAAATAGTTAAAGGGAATGCTAATATTATTCTAAAAATTGTAATTTTATTAGGCAAATTTAATTTCATTTATTTTTTGAACCTTTTACCTTTTTTATTGTTATCTTCAATAACTTCTTCTTCTATTTGTTCTATTTCTTCAGGAATATAATTTGAATTAAAACGATTATCGATTTTTTCTTTTTCTTCTTGAACTATTGTTTCATAAAAAGGATCATTTTTTAACTCTTCATTTAATAAAGAAAAAAACACTATATTTTCTTTACATTTCTTTTCTCATAAATTTGATTTAACATTAATTAAAGCATCAAGATTTGAAACCATTAATGGATTTGATTCTCCTTTAATATAAATTAATTTAAATTCTTTTGAATTTCTTATATTTTTTAATAAATCTCTTGAAGCATTATTAATGTCTTTCATTTTTTTATTCCCAATAGAAGAAATAAAACTCTCAAGTTCTTGTTTATTTTTTTCAATAATCATTGTAACTTTTACTGAAATAACTTTTGTATTTTTTTCAGTTACTCTTTTAAGTTCTAATTTTTTTTTGAATATTTCTTTGTTTCTTTTCTTATCTTTTAAAAAAGAAAATACCATAAATCCTACTAATAAAGCTATTAGAAGACCCATTATTAATCAAACTATTCAATTATCCATATTTATTTATTATATATTTTTAATTTTTTTAATTAAAAAAGTTTTTAATTTTTTTAATTTTTATTTTATAATTAATTTGTTTTAATAAAACACTCTAAATGTGGAGGAGTAGCAAAGTGGCCAAATGCAGGTGGCTGTAACCCATTTCTCTTCGAGTTCGGGGGTTCGAATCCCTCCTCCTCCACCAATTATTGCCCCTTAGCCAAGCGGAAAGGCATTGGATTTTGGTTCCAACACGCGTAGGTTCGAATCCTACAGGGGCAGCCAAATCACTTTAGTGACCAAAATAATAAGAAATTATTTTAATTTTTTAAGATAATTTTAAGATTATAATATATATAAGAAATATGGCTAGCAAAAAAAACATTAAAACAAATGATTCAAATTCTTCAATATATGAAGAATATACATTTAAATTATCAAACTTTGATGGTCCTCTTGATTTGTTATTAACCCTTATCAAAAAGAAAAATATTAGTATTTTCGAAGTTGATTTAGTAGAACTTTGTACTCAATATTTAGATATTATTGAAAAAACAGCTCAAAAAGATTTAGATATTTCTTCAGAATATTTAGTTATGGCGTCGGAATTAATTTATTTAAAATCACGTTTAATTTTAGCTGATGAAGAAGAAGCTGAAGAAGTTGAGATTGATAAAAATAAAATTTTAAGATTATTAGCTGAGTATGAAGAGTTTAAAAAACTTTCTTTAACTCTTAGACAGCAAGAAGCTTTAAGAAAAGAAATTTTTATAAAACAAGGTGAAGATTTATCAGGTTATATTAAAGAAGTTGATGAATCTTTATTAGAAGGAACCGGTAATCCTATTAAAATGATTATTGCTTTAAGAAAAATGTTTGAAAGAACTTTTGCAGAAAAATTAAGAACTATAAAACTAGAAAAATTTAATTTATCTCCTGAAGATAGAAGGATAGAAGTAAGGCAATTAATTGATAATAATCCAAATAATATTACTTTTGAATTATTATTTTCTGTTCCTTCCTTAAATCATTTTGTAATAACTTTAATAGTTATTCTTGATATGGTAAGAAAAGAAGAATTAATTTTAGAGCAACATAAACAATTTGATAAAATTTATATATCTAAAGGAGGAATGTACTAATGACACTTAAACAAAAAGCAATTGAAGCAATTTTATATATGAAGGGTGAAGAAGGGGTTAAATTAAACCAAATTAAAGATATTTTTCAACTTGATACAACAGCTTCAGCTAAAGCGATGATGAACAATTTTAAAACTGAATATAATGACGGAAAAAGAGGAATTGTTTTACAAGAATTTGGTGATGTTTATAAATTATCAACAATCCCTGAAGCAAAACCTTATTTAACTGAATTAATTTCTAAAGAACAAAATTCAAGATTAAGTAATTCCTCTTTAGAAGTAATTGGAATAATTGCTTATAAAGCGCCTATTACTAAATCTAATATTAATGCAATTAGAGGAAAAGCCTCTGAAACAATTGTAAATAATTTAATTTTAAAAGGTTTAGTTGAAGAAGTTGGTATTTCTAAAACTCCTGGACATCCAATTTTATTTGGAATAACTGATAAATTTTATGATTATTTTAAAATAAGATCAATAAATGAATTACCTAGATTAATTGAATTTAATAATATTAATCTTTCTTCTATTCAAGATGATGATGATAATAATGATGAATTAATGGATTTATATAGTTC
Organism: Metamycoplasmataceae bacterium; assembly: GCA_051654605.1. Lineage (GTDB taxonomy): Bacteria > Bacillota_I > Bacilli_A > Mycoplasmatales > Metamycoplasmataceae > UBA710. Next base: position 46,949 of record JBOFYJ010000012.1, read on the forward strand.
ACAAAGAGAAGATTAATCAATGAATTTATTGACTTATAAAGCTACTAAAAATGATGAAGGAAGAACGATATTTAAATTTTTAACAAAAGTTTTAAATAATACCCCTATTTCTAGAATTGAAAAATCTTTTAGAAAAAAAGATATTAAATTAAATGGAGTAAGAGTTGTTGATAAAAATATTAAACTTAATCTAAATGATATTATAGAAGTTTATGGTTTAGATAATGTTTCTAGAAATGATTTTTTTCCAACAGATTATAGTGATTTAAAAATCAACCATGAAGATGAAAACATTTTAATAATTGATAAAAAATCAGGAGTAGTTGTTCATGGAGAAATTGATTCTCTTGATAACAAAGTATTATCATATTTAAAATTTCAACAAACAGATTCTTTTAAGCCATCTCATGTAGGAAGATTAGATAAAGATACTTCCGGTCTTATTGTATATGCTAAGAATTATAAAACGCTTGTTCAACTAAATGAAAAAACAGAATATTTCGATAAATATTATCTTTTAAAATCAGATTATGAATTTGATAAAAAAGATGTAACTTTATATACAAAATATGATTATAAAACTGATAAATATTTAATCTCAGAAAAACCAAGTAAAGATTGAATTATGATGAGAACTATTTTCTATAAAGAAAAACAAAGAAGATATGCCAAAATAATTACTGGGAAAAAACACCAAATCCGTTTATCCTTATCTTATTTAGGATTTCCAATTTATGGTGATCGAAAATATAATGGTCCTAAAGATAAAAGATTAAGATTACATTCTTTTAAATTAGTCTTTAAAAAATTAAATGATAATTTAGAATATTTAAATAATACAATTTATATTTCAAATGAAAAATATTAAATAATTTATAATAAAAAAACGCCCTATTATAATAAGGCGTTTTTATTAAAATTTCTTTTATTTTCTTAAATTTAGTTTTTTAATAACGTTTTGGTATGAAGCAAAATCATTTTCTTTTAAATAACTTAAATATTTTTTTCTACGATTTATTTTTGCAATAAATCCTCTTTTAGAATGTAAGTCTTTTTTGTTTGTTAAAAAATGAGGTTTAAGATTTTCAATATCTTCAGTTAAAATTGCTATTTGAACTTCTACCGATCCTGTATCTTTATCACTTTTTCCAAATTCTTTTGTTAAAGCTAATTTTCTTTCTTTTGAAACCATATTGTTTCCCTTTCATAAATGGGTTTAACCGAGCATTTGATAACCAAGTTAACCTTAATGTTTTCTTAAATTATATAATATTTTTTTCTTTTTATAAAAAAAAGCAAAAAAACATTAAATTATTCTTATTTATTCAAAATTATTCTTATTTATTCAAAATTAATTGTTTATTATAATATAATATAAATTAGGCAATTAATATGTCAATAGCAATTAGAAATCAAATTTTAGAATTTATAAAGAATAAAAAAAATGTAAAACCAAAAGAAATACAAGATTTTTTTAATTTATCTCTTTCAACTACTAGAAGATATTTATTATCTTTAAGTAAAGATGATTTAATTGAAAAACATTTTGGGGAAATAATTTTTAAAAATGATTATTCTGTAAATATTGAATATAGTGCAAATAGCAAAATAAGTCAAAATATAAATTCAAAGAAAAAAATTGCTAAAAAAGCTGCTGAGTTTAATTGTCTAGAATCACCTATTTATTTAGATTCAGGATCTAATTGTTATTATTTATTGGATTATCTTCCTAAAAAAACAATTATTTATACAAATTCTTTATTAAATGCAAGTAAAGCAATAGATATAGGATTTAAAAATGTTCATATCTTAGGCGGAAAAATAAAAGAAAATACTAAAGCGATTGTTAATTTAGAGCAAATATATATTGAAAGAGTTAATTTTTCAGTTTCTTTTATGGGAGTTAATGGAATTTCTGTAAATGAAGACCTTACAACTCCTGAAGAAAATGAAGGAATATGCAAAATGAATATTATGAATAATTCTGAAAAAATAGTAATTCTTTGTGAAAAACAAAAATTAGGAAAAAAATCTTTTTTTAATTTTTCAGTTAATGACAAAGAAATAATTGTAATAACAGATAACGAAGTAGTTCCTGAATTTGCAAATAAATATAAATATATTACAACAGAAGGAGAGTAAAAATGATTAGTAAGTTTATTCAAAAAGATTTATTTTTATTAGATAAAACTTTTGCTTCAAAAAATGAAGCATTACAATTTTTTTCTAATTTATTAGAAGAAAAAAAATATGTTAAAAATAGTCAAGAAACTTATAATTTAGCATTACAAAGAGAACAAGAATTTCCAACTAATATTGGAAATAAAATTGCTATGCCTCACATTTTAAATGATGTAGTTTTAAAACCTTGTATTCTTTTTGCTCGTGTTAATAACTTAACATGAGATGAAAATGATATGTCAGAAAATGCGAATGTAAATTATATCTTTTTTATTATCTTTAACAAAAACACTGGTGCTTCTTCCCATATGGATATTATTTCAGAATTATCAAGAACAGCATATAGTGATGATTTCATTCAAAACTTAAATAATTTAAGTTCATTTAAAGAATTTAAATCTTTATTTAATGAGGAACAAGAAATTCCAGTTACAACAGAAGAAAATAATGGAAACTACGATATTGTAGCAGTAACTGCATGTCCTACAGGAGTAGCGCATACATATTTAGCCGCTGAAGCTTTAATGAAAGAAGCTAAAAACTTAGGTCTTAATATTAAAGTTGAAACCCAAGGTACTGAAGGAGCTAAAAATCATTTATTTCAAGAAGAAATAAATAATGCCAAAGGGATTATTTTAGCTCTTGATAGAAGTGTTGATACTTCAAGGTTTGCAGGTCAAAAAAATGTTCTAGAAATTTCAACAAGAACAGCAATGAAAAATCCTAAAAATATTCTTGAAAAATCATTAAATGGAGAAGGAGTTACATTTAAAGGAACAGTTAATAAAAATTCTAGTTCTGATGATAACTTAATGAGTTTTAATAATTTTGGAAAAAGAATTTATAGATCAATGATGAATGGAGTAGCTCATATGCTTCCCTTTGTTATTTTCGGAGGAATCATGATCGCGATAGCTTTTATGATTGATACCTTTGCAGGAGTTCCGGAATCTGAAATAGGAAATCTAGGAAGTTATCATACTACCTCTAAATGATTTAAACAAATAGGAGATATTTCCTTTACCTTATTAGTTCCTATTTTAGGAGCATATATGGCATTTGGTCTGGTCGGTAAAGGTGGACTATTACCAGGATTTATTACAGGATTTATGTCTACAGGAGTAATGTATGTTACTGTAAGAAATGGTATTAATGTTCCTTGACTAATGGATTTTCTATCAGATGAACATCTAAAAATGCTAGCAAATGGTAGTGGATTCTTCGGAGCTATCGGAGGAGCTATATTAACAGCGACCTTATATATTTTAATAACAAAATATATATTTTCTAAAATGCCACAGTCATTAAATGCAATTAAAAATATTTTATTAATGCCATTTTTTGGAACATTAATTATTGCAGGAGCATTCTTTATTTTAAATATTCCATTACAATTTGTTAATTTAGGATTTGGAATGTTATTAAACTTATTTAAAGATTTACCACAACTATATCCTATATTAGGAATTATCATGGGAATGATGATGTGTTCAGATCTTGGTGGACCTATTAATAAAGCCGCTTATGTTTTTGGAACAATCACAATAGCTCAATCAGGAGCTGCAGGTTCAATTCCTATGGCAATTGCTATGGGATCAGGAATGGTTCCTCCATTAGCAATAGCTCTTTCAGGAACTATTGATAAAAAAATATGAACAAAAGAACAAATTAAACAATCATATTCAAACTATGTTATGGGATTATCGTTCATTTCTGAAGGAGCAATTCCATTTACAGCTGAACAACCTAGAAAAATGATTATTTCAAATTTAGTAGGTGGAGCTATTACAGGAATTTTAATTGGTTCTCTTCAAGTTGGTTCATTAGCACCACATGGTGGAATATTTGTTGTTCCTCTTTTAAGATGTCAATTATTCGGAGATGCCGGAATGCAAATAGGTATGGGAATTACTTTCTTTTTAGGATCTATTTTAATTGGTTCATTTGCCGAAATGGGAGTTATTTCAGCACTTTCAAGATTTACTAAATTTGGTAAAAATAAACAACTTGAAGAACAAATTGTAGAATATATTTAATGGGGTAGAAAATGATTTATACAATAACATTTTCTCCTAGTATTGATTATATAGTCGAAAATAATAAGGCAGATTTTAATAGTAATAATTTAAATAGAATTGAAGAATATTATTTTACTCCTGGAGGAAAAGGAATAAATGCTTCTATTATTTTAAATGATTTAAAAATAGATAATAAAGCAATTATTTTTACAGGAGGAAAAACAGAAAAACTTTTTTTTGATTTATTAAATGATTATAAAATAAATTTTTCTTCAATTCCTTTAAACGAAGGGCAAGATACAAGAATTAATTTTAAATATTTTTCAAATAAAAATAAATTTGAAGTTAATGGTCCTAGCTTTTCTATAAATAATAATCAGTATGAAAATATGATAAATATATTAAAAGATATTTCAGAAAATGATTATGTTTTTATAATGGGAAAATGTGATGAAGAAAATCTTAAAAAATTAGTTGAATTTATTTCCTTAAAAAAAGCAAAAATAATATTAGATATTGATTCAAATATTATTTTAGATTTATTAAAATTTAATCCTTTAATAATTAAACCAAATATAGATGAAGCCCAATCAATTTTAAATAAAAAAATATCAACAGATTTAGAAATATATTCAGCAGCAGTTTCTTTAAAAAAATTAGGATCTGAAAATGTAATTATTTCAAACGGAGCAAAAGGAAATTATTTACTTGATAAAGATAATAATTTTATAAAAACAGATTTTCCTAAAATAGAAAATATTAAATCAACAGTTGGTGCTGGAGATACATTAATATCATCTTTTTTCGCTTATAAATATCTAAAAAATTTATCTAGTTTAGAAGCTATAAAAAAAGCTACAGCAATGTCTATTTCAACATCAAAAAATTGACATTTAGGAAACGAAAACGAAGCAAACAATTATTTAAAAGTTATACAAACAAAAAATATTAATTAAAAATTATTCTTTAATTTTTTCAAAAATAACTTTAGCAATAGCATCAGTATTATTAGAACCAATTTTTGGTTCTATTTTACTTTTTAGATCATCTGTAGCATTTTCTAATGCATAACCATTATTACCACTATTTTTAATCATTTCATAATCATTTCCAGAATCACCAAAAGTAACTATTTTATCCTCATCAATCTTTAATTTATTAGCAATTTCTAGTAAACCAGTTCATTTAGAAATATTATTTGGATTAATATCTAAAAATATTCCATTAGCAACACAAACAGAATAATCATTTCCATATTTTTGTTCAAATTCTTTTAAATATTTTGAGCAAAAATCTTTACTACTATGAATTGATAATTGAGTTATAGTTTCTCCATTATATATTTCTTTTTTTTCTGGAAATTTTTTAGAAAAATTAATAATTTCTTCGACCATATTATTTTCTAAAACTTTTGAATCATTAGCTCTTAATAAAGGATAATTATAACTTTCTTTATCGGTGTGTAATGTGAAATCTACAGAATGCTTTTTTGCAAAAGCAATTATCTCTTCAAATAAAGAAGGGATAATTGCTTTAAGAAAAAATATTTCATTTTTTTTGCAATCAAAAATTAGTGTTCCGTTATTGCAAATTAAATAATCAATTTCATTATTTAATAATGGTAAAACTGGTTGAATTCTAGCTATGCTTCTTCCTGTTGCAAGAACAATAATATGATTATCTTCTCTAGCTTTTTTAATAGCTTTAATTGTTTCAGGATGTGGTCTTCCTGAATCATTTAAAATTGTTCCATCTATATCACTTGCGAATATATATCTATTCTTCATTATTTCCCCCTATTGTTATTGTTGCATAATCCTCTAAAACTTTTAAAGTAAATTTTAAAACTTGACGATGATAATAAGTAATTTTTTCAATTTCTTCTAGTGTTAGTTTATCTTTACTATATTGAATTATTTTTTGTACATCAAGAATACTTTTAAAATCCTCATCAAATTGATTTCTCTTTTCTTCATAATATTTTATTAAATCATTAAATTTACTTTTTTGAAGAACATTTATCGTTTCAGGACTAACAAGTTCAATTCGAGTATTTTCTGAATTACTTATATATTCTTTATATGAAATATCTTCATTTTTTGTTAAAAAAGAAATTGTATGAACAGTACTTTTTCTAAGGTCTTTTATATTTTTAAAAAAAATTTTTCTAGCTTCCGATATTATTCAATTTTTTTCTATATTATCACTTATAAGTTTTGCTGATTTTGATGAAAAATGATATGCTAAAAGAGAGAATGTTATAGAAAAAACCGATAACGTTAAAGAAATCGTTCATAAAACTATATCTTCTGTTTGGTAAGTTATTTCCATAAAACATATATTATACTTTTTATTTTTATAATAATCAATTTTATTGAGTATATTTTTTTAAATAATTTATAATTAATTTGCAATGGATTTAGAAAAGTACATAAATACTTATTATGACTTCCCAGAAAAGGGAATAGAGTTTAAAGATATTTCTCCTTTACTGGCAAATGGAGAAACTCTTCATTATGTCGTTGAGAAAATGTCTTCATTAGCAAAGGGTGCAGATATAATTTTAGGCCCTGATGCAAGAGGATTTCTTTTTGGTACACCAGTTGCTTTCAATTTAAGAAAACCATTTGTAATGGTAAGAAAACCACATAAACTTCCAGGTAAAGTAGTTGATATTGAATTCGATTATGAATACGGAAAAAATAAGCATCTTGAAATGCAAGATAATTTAATAAAAAAGGGAGATAAAGTAGCTATTATAGATGATGTTTTAGCTACAGGTGGAACAATGGAAGCAATTGTTAAATTAGTTGAAAAACAAGGCGGTCAAGTAATAAAAATAATTTTTCTTATGGAATTGTTAAAATTTGATGCAAGAAAAAAATTCGGCGATATTGAAACATCTTCATTAATAAAAATTTAATTTTATTATTATTTTTTTTGTTATAATTAAGTTCCAATAATATTTATCTTTTTGAAAAAATAAAAGACATATTTTATTTTTTTTGTTATAATAAAAATTATGAATAAAATTAAAAAAACATTAATAATAGGTGGATCTACAGTTCTAGGACTTTCTGTTTTTGTTGTAGCTCCAGCAACAGCTTTTTTCTTAACTGGCCAGCCTATTCCAATTTATGACCAAGCCAAATATTTGATAAGAGAAAGAAATCCACTTATAATTGATGGATATTTTTTTGATACTACAGCAAGTTATGGAACAACTGCTTCAAAATCAATAACTTCAATTTTAACAGCTTCTTTTCTTAAGGTTGATACAACAGGAGAAACAGAATTTGAAAAAAATGCAAATGGTGACTTAGTTGTTTCAAAACCTTCAGTAGAAAAATATGTTTTTGCGCTTGCTAAAGAAATAATTTTAGAATATAAGGATCCAACAACAGGATTAATAACAACTAGAGTTTTTGATAATGATAAGGCCGAAATTATACCTCCTAATCCATCTAAATTACCAACTGTAACTTTAAGATCTAATGATGTTAATAGTATTAATTCAGATGAATTTGAAAATGCATTAAAAAAACCTAATCTTATTTCTTTATCTTTTTCAGTTGATGAAAATAAAAAATGAGTAAATTCATCTCTTCAAGAAACTCAATATAATATTGATGTAAATGATTTTTATTATTCATATATGAGAACAAAATTATTTGATACAAAATATAGACAAGCTAATGGAGGAGATAAAAAATTAGATACTTATTTCCAAAAATTAACTTCAGCAGTTAATAGATTTGCAGAAAAAGATAGATATCCAAATGAATATTTATTTGATGTATTTAATATAGATTCTAAAGCTTTAGTTGATCAAAATAAAACAATTAGAACTATAAAAGTAGACCAAACTGAAAAGAAAGTTTTTTCATTTCATGCAATAGAAGGAGCAACATCTAGTTGAATTGATTTAATTGCAAAAACTGTTGTTAATTCTAATCTTTTTTCAGCTGCGCCTTCTCAATTTATTGAACAAAAATTAGCAAGTAATAATGCTTTAAATACAATTAAAATTGGTAATGAAACACTTGAAATAAAAGGTGAAGCTAGAAAATTTGGAATGTATACATATGGAGCAAGAAGAGAAGATATTCTTTATGCGGCCGCTTATGTTCCAACCGCCGCTTCAGAAAATAGAATAACTTTTACAAAAAATAAATATTATTCAAATGATGAATATGTTAATAATAAAGAAACATTAAAAGAAATTATTATTGAATATTCAAATGTTACAGATGATGTTACATTTCAAAATCAAGCTTTTTCTAGTTTTCAAAATAAAGTTTTAAGTGAAATTGATTATTCCTCATTATTACCTCAACAAAAAGAACAAATTTGAGGTCCTGATGGAAATCAATATAAACAAAACGGTTTATTATTTACTAAAAAACTTAATCAAACAAAATCAGTTGGTAGAACTTTATTAGTAAGTAATATTTCTCCTATTATAGATGCTGATCCAGTAAAACAAAAACAACAAAGAGATGCTGTAAGAAACGCAAACTGACTTAACGATGAATATGCAAAGATTTTTTATGGTTACGATTTAGAAACTCTTTGAGATGGTAAAGTATCAACAACAGAAACTTATTTTTCAGGAACAGGACTTAAATTAAGAGAATATTTATTATCAGCAATTAATTGAATTACATATATAAATAATGCTTCATCAGGAACAAAAGTTTTTTGAGGAAATCATGCAGCTGAAAATGCATCATTTTTCCCAACTTCTGATAATCCAGAAATTAGAAAAACACCATTAGATTTTTATAATGAAGTAAATTCAGTTGGTTATTGAGATACAGCTACAAATGGATTTCAATATGTAACTCCAAAAGAAATGTATGATCATTTTATAAATAATAATTCAAATTTTGAACAATATAAATCACCAGCTTTTGATAAAGTAAAAGTTCTTGTTAAAGAATTATTAGATAAAGAAGGTGTTACAACTACTAAACCAATAAGATGAAAAATAATTTATCCTTATGTGGCAACTACTGAAACAATTGAAACTAGACAATTAGATGAATTAATTAAAATTATTAAAGCTCTTGATCCTAGATTACAACCTGAAAAATTTCTTCCAAATGATAGAAATCAAATGATTAATGCAATAACAACAGCTGATTCTACTCAAAAATTTTGAGGATGAGGATATGACTATGCAGGAATTGGTTCATTTTTAGATGGAATTTCACATCCAGACGCATCAAACTTTTTAGGACTTATTGGACTTTTATCAAATCCTGATGCTAATTTAAATCAATTTCAAAAAGATTTAAAGAAACAATTACCTAGATTAACTTATTTAGCTGGAAGTTTAAATACATATGCTAAAAGAGAGTGATCATCTATTTATAAATCTACTGATCCTAAAGCGGATACAATTAAAATAGAAAATTGACATAAATTAACTAATTTAGATTTAGCTCATGTTAATGAAAACTTTAAAGATTATGTTCCTACTTTTGATTTAGATATAGAAATGTCAAAATTCTTTATTTATTTCCAATCAAATATAGTAGAAGGGCTTGATAAAGAAACTAAAGCTCCGGATAAACCTGAAACATTTTATCCTGAATTATTAAGAGAAATGAATATAGCAGTAGGATTTTCTATGGATTCTACAAATTCAATTGATAATCCTAATTCTAATGGATTATTATTAGTGCAACATGCATATGAATATCCAACAGCTAATGTTGTTCAATATATTCAAGATGTAAGAATACCTAAAAAAAATTAGATAAGAAAGAAAGGAAAAAGGATGTTTAAGTATATTTTTAAAAGAACAATTATTAATCTAGTAACTCTTTTAGTTTTAGTTGTTTTTGCTTATCTTTTAATTGCTTCTTTTTCAAAAAATCCTTTTGCCGGTGAAGATCCAGATAAAGCATTAGAATTATTTATAGCTAATGGTCTTGATAGACCAATTCTTGTTAGGTTATGAGACTATTTAGGAGGAATGTTCACGGATAGTTTTGGAAAAATTTATGTTCCCCAAGGTGGAGAAGTTAATAATATTCCTCAATTTTTCTTTAGTTCTTTAAAATGATCTATTTTAATAACATTACCAGCTTTAATTATTAGTGCTATTTTAGGATTTATATTAGGAACAATAGCTGGTTATAAAAGAGGAACTTGAGTAGATGGATTAATAAATGTTTTTGTATTATTATTTACAGGATTACCATCATTTGTTTTAGCTCCTATAATGATTTTATTAGCTGGTAAAATTCCTGGATTTTTAGTTGAATTTAGACTTCCACAAGATGGTAATTGATGAATAACAATGAAATCATTATTTTTACCAACATTAACAGTTACTTTAGCAAGTTTAACCGTATTTACTATTTTATGTAGAAATCAAATTGTAACTATTTTATCTTCAAATCATATTTTAATCGCTAGATCAAAAGGATTAAGTAATTGAGAAATTTTTACTAAATATATTATAAGAAATATTTCTATTCCAATTATTTCTGTTGTTCTTCCATCATTTGTTTATCTTCTTGCAGGAAACTTTATAATTGAACAATTTTTTGGAGTTCCTGGTGTTTCATCAATTGTTATTCAATCATTCCCTAAAGGTGAAGTGAATATTACAATGTTTTCAATTTTTATTTTTTCAACTATTTCTTTATTTATTCAATTAATTTTGGATATAGCTTATGTTTTCATTGATCCAAGAATAAAATATGTATCATCAGAAAAAAATGATATATTTGTAAAAATAAAATATCTATTTATTCGTTTTAAAAATGGTCAAAATCCAAAAATAAATAAATCACAAAATAATAATAATGATGATGAAATAGATCCTGAAGATAAAATCAAAAAAATCCAAGAAGATTTTTATGATGAAGATAATAGATTAGCAGTGGAGGTGGAAATATAATGAGCTATAATGAACAATTTAAAAAATATGAATTAATTCCAGATCAAGAATTTGATTTCGCTGTTCAAGATAGTTTAATTGCAAACTCAAGTTTAGCCGGTACTCCTAAAAAGATTTCTATTGATATTTTAAAAAGATTTTTTAAAAATTATTTATCTGTTATAGCGTTAGTAGTTTTTTTATTGATTATTATCATATCAATAATTGTCCCAATCGTTTCTCCTTATTCTGAAAATAAAGTAGTATCAGGAGTTTCTATTGAATTTATTAAAGAATTACCTCCTTCATATGCTCCAATTGTTAATGAAACATTAAATCAAATTTCTATCGAACAAATAATTGCAACGTTTAATAAGAATAATGCCGGTACATCAATACCCGAGTTAACATATAATGACTTTTTAATGAATCCAGAACTATTAATAACAGCATCAAATGGAATTGTTGAAAATGTAATAAAATTAGAAGCTGGAAACTTTAATATTATTTATAATAAATATGCTTTAGTATCATTAATGCAGAAATTTTTAGGTGCTAATGGAAATGAACAAGGACTTTCTGTTTTATTAGGTACAGATAAATTTGGTTTTGACATTTGAACAAGAACATGATTTGCTACTAGAGAATCATTATTATTAGCAATTCTTGTTGTTTTAGTTGAAGGAATTATTGGAATTACAATAGGATCTTATTTAGGTTTTTTTGTAGGAACATGAATTGATAATATTTTAACAAGATTTATTGACATTATTAAAAACATTCCTGTAACAATTTGATTCTTATTATTTGTTTCTTTCTTCCCGAATATTACTTTTTGAAATTTATTTGCTTCATTAATTTTAATTGGTTGAATTTCACCAGTCTATCAAACTAGATTATGAATTATTACTGTAAAAGATCAAGAATTTGTTAAAGCTTCACAAGCTATTGGGGCAAATGTAAATAGAAGAATTTTCAGTCATGCTTTACCAATGATATTTGGTAAGTTAGTAACATCACTTGTTTCAAGAATAATTTTTATAATTTTCCTAATTTCATCATTAGCATTCCTAGGGTTTTTACCAGCTAATGCTCCTGCTAATTTAGGACTTGTTCTTAATCAAGCTCTTGGTCAAGCTAATTTCTGAGCTCTTGGTCTTCCTTCAATTATTTTATTATTAATTTCATTATCAACTCAGTTTATTGCTAATGGTATTCATGATGCACTTGATCCACAAGCACAGAAAGGAAGAAGATAATGTTAGAAAACGAAAAAGATGATGTAATGTTGGAAAACGAAAAAGATGATGTTTTATTACATGTTAAAAATTTAAATGTTTCTTTCAAAATTGGATCAAAAAAGCAAATTAGAATAGTTAGAGGTGTAGATCTTAAAATTAGATCTGGACAAATTATAGGTTTAGTAGGTGAATCTGGTTCTGGAAAAACTGTTACATCAAAAGCTTTATTAAATATTAATCAAAATGCAGAAACAGAAGCTGAAATTATTAATTTAAAAGAAATTGATCTTTTAAAACTTTCTAATTTAGATTGAACAAAAGTAAGAGGAAAAAAGATAGGTTATATTCCTCAAGATCCTTTAACTTCTTTAAATCCAACTAGAACAATTGGAAAACAACTTTTAGATGTTTTAAAAAAAGATGATCGTTTTAAAACGCTTGAAGAAAAAAAAGAATATTTAATTGGTTTATTAACAAAATTTGGAATTAGAGATGCAGGATCAAAATTTAATTCTTTCCCTCATACTTTTTCAGGGGGAATGAAACAAAGAGTTGTTATTGCTATGGTAGTTGCGGCTCGTCCTGAATTAATTATAGCTGATGAACCAACAACGGCTCTTGATCCAACTGTTCAAGCATCTGTTTTATCACTTCTTGATAATATTAGAAATGATTATAATATTTCTGTTATTTTTATTTCTCATAATATTTCAGTTATTGCTAAATTCTGTGATTATATTTATATAATGTATGCAGGAAAAATAATTGAAAAAGGAACAAGAAAAGATATTTTTACAAATCCTCTTCATCCTTATACATGAGCTTTAATATCTTCAATTCCAGAAGATAAAGATCAAAAACTTTTTTCAATTCCAGGAACTCCAACTGATATGGCTAATTTACCTGTAGGCGATCCATTTGCTCCAAGAAATAAATATGCTCTTGAAATTGATTTTAAAAAAGAACCTCCACTTTTTAGAGTGTCTAAAACTCATTATGCAGCAACATGATTACTAGATCCAAGATCGCCAAAAATAAAAATAACCCCAGAATTAGAAAGTAGATTAAATTTATTTAAGGAGGCATTTAAAAATGAATAATTATAAAAAACCAGAAGATATATTAGTAGTTAAAAATTTAAACAAGTTTTTTTATTCAAAAAATAATGTTGTTTCAGCTGTAAATGATGTTTTCTTTAATGTAAAAAAAGGAGAAATAATTGGTTTAATCGGAGAATCAGGTTCAGGTAAAACAACTATTGGTAATTCATTAATTCGTTTATATGATTCATATTCAGGATTTGTTTCTTTAGATGGGCAAATTATTTCAGGTAAAAAAATATCTGGAAAAGCAAAAAAATATTTATATAAAAATATGCAAATGATTTTTCAAGATCCTCATGCCTCATTAAATCCTCAAAAAAATATTTATTCTATTTTAAAAGAGCCATTAATTATTAATAAAATAATGAAAAAAGAAGTTGATGATATATTTTCTGATTGAAAAGTAGTAGTTAATAATTTCGCTTTAACTTTTAGAAAAAAATATAAAGAAATCGAACTTGAAAATATTAAAACGACCAATATTAAACAAGAAGAATTTCTTGAAAAAGGAAAAAAATTAATTGATTCAATTGATTTATCAAAATTAAATTTTGAAAATATGAATGATTTTTTTAATGATTATTTATTACTTTTAAGTTTAAGACAAAATACAGCTTCAAGCGTTGTAAATATTCTTTATAAAAATAATTTTAATTTAACTGAATATTTTTTTGATTATCAAAAAAAGATTAGAAATGAAAATATAGAATTATATGAAAAAAAATTAATTGATTCTAAAAAACATTTAAGTCTTACAATTGAATTATCTAAAAAAACTTTAAACAATTATTTAATAGAAAAAGAAATAGTAAAATTACATAATGATCTTAAACTAATAAAAGCAAATTTTAAAGATAATCATGAAACTATTTATTCAACAATTAAATCTATTTCTGATGAATTTAGATTTGATTATTTAAAACATTTAAGAATAGCTCAAAAAACAACTAATCAAAAAGATTATTTAAATGAATATAAAAAATTATATTTATATAAAAAAAATTATTTTACTTTCCTTTTAAATTATAGAAAAGTTAAATTTATTAATTTTAAAGAAGTTGAAGAATTAATTATTAAAATGAAAGAATGAACCGTAGAAGCTCAAAGAGAAATTAATTTTGCAAATTTAAATAGTGTTAAAAAAATTAAAAACTTTATTTCTAACTATATAAAAAATTCTCTTGATTATCCTTTAAGACCATTTATTAATATTTCAAATACTAATTTAGAAGAATATAAAATGAATGTTAAACAAATGAAAGAACAAATAAAGCAAATTAATTCTAAAATTCAAGATTCACATTCATACCATAAAAGTAAATATGACATTGAAAAAGCAAAAGAAGAATATAATGCAACATTATCTGAATTTAACTGAAGTTTAAAAGAATTTAAAAAGAATTATGATTTAGAAATGAAAGAGATTGAAAATAAAATAACATCTGAAACTCAAAAACAACAAAAATATGCAAATGAATATGAAACCTTATTTAAGAAATTTATAGATATTCATAATCAATTCATTAATAAAGTTAGAGATTTAATGATTGAAAAAAATAAAACTCCTAAAAAAATAAAAAGTGTTATTAATTTTTTTAATCAACAATTATCAGAAAAAAGAGAAACATTAAAAACATTTACTATTGAAATTAATACTCTTAAAAAAGATACAAAAGAAATTCTTTATTTATTAGGTATTAAAAGAATAGTAAACCAAAAAGCTAAAATTAAAGATATTTTACTTAGAACAAAAATTTATAATGCTCTTGAAGAAGTTGGATTATTAAGACAATTTGCTTGAAGATATCCTCATGAATTTTCAGGAGGACAAAGACAGAGAATAGTTATAGCAAGAGCTCTTATATCAAATCCAAAATTAATTATAGCCGATGAACCAATAGCTTCATTAGATATTTCTATTCAAGCGCAAATAGTTAATATTTTAAAAGATTTATGTAAACAAAAAGAAGTTTCATTGATTTTTGTAGCTCATGATTTATCAATGGTCGAATATATAGCAGACTATATTAGTATTATGCACTTAGGAAAAATTGTAGAAAGTGGGAAAACTAAAGAAATTTATTCTAATCCAAAACACCCTTATACAATAAATTTATTTAATTCTATTCCGAAAATTTCTAATTCAAATGAAAAATTTAAAGCATCTAATTTCGATACTGAATATTTAGATGTAGAATCATTCCAAGAAAGAAAATGATTTAAAATAAATGATGAACATTTTCTATATTCAACAGTAAATCAACTTAAAGAATGAACAAATATTTCATATGAAGAAAAAAATGATTCAAAAAACATGAGAATTTCAGAAGAAAGTCCTTCTAATTAAAGGCATAAAACAAATAAAATGTCTCAAAAAATAAAATTATTTTTTAGTTTTTATAAGAAAAATTTATATTTTCAAAATATAATTTCAATATTTTCTTTCATAATAATGCAATTGATAATAATTTTATTATGATTCTTTTTAAATGATCAAAATAGAAAATGATATGATGTTACATCTGTTATTAATGCTTGTTTTTTATTAATGGCTATTTTAGTTTTTATTTTTAATTATAAAAAAAATAACCGGAATATTTTTCCTAAAAGCAAAATAATTGAAAATTTTAAAATAAAAACAAATGAAAATAACCTAGAATTAACAAAATCTGAAAAAATCCAAATGCAAATTTTAGACTTTAATAAAGCCCGAAAACAAGATAAAAAAAATAAATCAATAAACCTACTATTTATATGATTAAATGTATTTTTTTTAACCTTAATTTCTTTTATAATTTCTTTATCATTTATTTTGGTTTCTTTTTAGAAAAAGTAATATAATTTATATAAATAGAGAATATCTATTTAAACCTAATAAAAAAAAGGATAAAAAATGATAAGTGTATATAGTGAAATTGGTAAATTAACCAAGGTTCTTGTGCATACGCCAGGTAAAGAAATAGAGTATATATCTCCACAAAGATTGGATGAATTGCTTTTTTCTGCATTACTTGAACCAATACAAGCAAGAAAAGAACATAAAGAGTTCATAAAAGTTTTAGAAAGCCAAGGGATTGAAGTTGTTCAACTTATTGATCTTGTTTCTGAAACATGAGGAGCTGCAACCGAATCTCAAATAAAAGATTTTATTGAAAAATATTTAGATGAAGTTGAGCCAGTTATTGAATCAAAAGAAAATAGAGAAAAAATTAAAAAATATCTATTAAAAGACAAAAATGTTAAAACTATTATAGCTAATATGATGTCTGGATTAACAAACAGAGAAGTTGGAATTACTAGTTCAAAAAGTGAATTTGCAGTTGATCCAATGCCTAATTTATATTTTACTCGTGACCCCTTTGCATCAATAGGATCAGGAATTTCAATTAACAGAATGAAATATAAAACAAGAAGAAGAGAAACAATCTTTTCAGAATTTATTTTTTCATATCACCCAGAATATAAAACTACTCATCGTTATGCTGAAAGAACAGATAAACATACTATTGAGGGTGGAGATATTTTTATTTATGATTCCAACACATTAGTTATAGGTGTTTCGGAAAGAACAGAAATTGAACAAATTGAATCAATAGCTAAAAAATTAGCTACTGAACCAAATTTAACATTTAAGAAAATAATTGCAATTAATGTTCCTAAAAAATCAAACTTAATGCATTTAGATACATGATTAACAATGATAGATTCTGATAAATTTTTATATTCTCCAAATATGATGGGAACATTAAAAATGTGAGAAATCGATCTTGGAGATAAATCATTATCTAAAAAAGAATTAAAAATGACTCTTGAAGAAATGCTTCAAAGAGTAACAGGGAAAAAACCTATTTTAGTTCCAGTTGCAGGACATGATGCTCTACAATTAGATATCGATTTAGAAACACACTTTGACGCTACAAACTATTTAGTAATAGATAAAGGAGTAGTTGTTGGGTATGACAGAAATAAAAAAACCGAAGAAGCTTTAAAAAAAGCCGGAGTAAAGGTTCTTTCATTTAATGGGAATCAATTATCATTAGGTATGGGATCTGCAAGATGTATGTCAATGCCATTGGTAAGAAAAAAATAAAAAATAAATTTAAACTAAACATAACAATTTAAAAAAAGAAAGAAGGAAAAATGCCAGTTAATTTAAAAGGAAGAAGTCTTGATTCACTTCTAAACTTCACAACGGATGAAGTAAAATATTTAATTGATTTATCAATTGATTTAAAAAAATCAAAATACCAAGGATTACAAACAAATAATCGTCCATTTACAGGGAAAAACATTGCTATAATGTTTCAAAAAGATTCAACAAGAACAAGATGTGCTTTTGAAGTTGGAGCTGCTGATTTAGGTGCTGGAGTTACTTATATAGGACCCCAAGGATCTAATTTTGGAAAAAAAGAATCTGTAGAAGATACAGCTAAAGTTTTAGGAAGATTTTATGATGGAATCGAATTCAGAGGATTTTTACAATCTGATGTAGATAAACTAGCTAAATATTCAGGAGTTCCTGTATGAAATGGTTTAACAGATGAAGAACACCCTACACAAATAATTGCTGACTATATGACAATGAAAGAAAATCTAGGAGAACTTAGAGGAAAAAAAGTTGTTTTTATAGGTGATATTAAAAATAATATGGGTCACTCAATGTTAATTGGAGCTGCCTTTACAGGTATGCATATTACTTTATGTGCTCCAAAAGAATACCATAAAGAAGTAAGAAAAGATGTTATTGAAAAATGTAATAAACTTTTTGCACTAAATGGTGGTTCTTTAACATTTTCATCTAATAAAATTGAAGCTGCTAAAAATGCAGATGTTATTTATACAGACGTTTGAGTATCATTAGGAGAACCATTTGAATTATTTGATAAAAGAATTGGTGAATTACATGATTTCCAAGTTTGTATGGATATGATAAAAGCTGCTAAAGAAAATGTAATATTTATGCACTGTTTACCAGCGTTCCACGATAAAAATACAGAATTTTCAGCTGAAATAGCAGATAAATTTGGTAAAAAATATCCAAATGTTAAAACTGGAGCAATGGAAGTTACTGATGAAGTATTCCAATCAAAATATAATAAAGCATTTGATCAAGCAGAAAACAGAATGCATTCAATTAAAGCAATTATGTTAGCTACAATAGGATATTAATAATGTCTAAAATTGTTATAGCTTTAGGAGGGAATGCTTTAGGTAATTCTCCTGAAGAACAAAAAGAACTTGTTAAAATTCCTGCTAAAAAAATTGTTCATTTAATAAAAGAAGGACATGAAGTTATTGTAGGACATGGTAATGGACCACAAGTTGGAATGATTTTTAATGCATTTGCTGATGCTAAAAAAGCAAATGCAAAAACAACTAATCTTTCTTTTGCTGATGCCGGAGCTATGTCTCAAGGATATATTGGAATTCATTTAATGAATGCTATTTCTAATGAATTACAAAAACAAGGAATTAAAAAAGATATTCAATATCTTTTAACTCAAACAATAGTTGATAAAAATGATCCTGCTTTTAAATCACCTTCAAAACCTGTTGGACCATTTTATAAAACAGAAAAAGAAGCGATAGATAATAATCCAAATAGTACTATTTTAGAAGATTCTGGAAGAGGATTTAGAAAAGTTGTATCAAGTCCTAAACCAATTGATTTTATAGGTTCTAAAAGTTTTTCAAAAAACGTTAATAATGGAACTTTAATTATATTGGGAGGAGGTGGAGGAATTCCGACAATTTTTGACAAAGATCAATATACAACAGTAGATGGAGTTATTGATAAAGATTTTACATTATCTTTAATTGCTGAAAAAGTTGAAGCTGATATTTTTATAGTTTTAACAGCAGTTGATTTCATTTATGTAAATTATAATAAACCGGATCAAAAAGCTCTTAAAGAAACAAATGTTTCTGAATTAGAGAAATATATTAAAGAAGAACAATTCGCTAAAGGAAGTATGCTTCCTAAAGTTGAAGCTGCCATTAACTTTGTTAAAAATGGCAAAAATAGAAAAGCTATTATTGCTGATCTAAATAAAATTGAAGAAGTTTTTGCTGGAAAATCAGGAACTGTAATCAAATAATAATTTTTTAAAAAAAATTTTAGAAAGGAAAAATTATGAAAAAAGAAAAAGCTCTTAAAAACGAACAAGTTTCCATTTCGGATCAACCATTAAAGAAAAAAATATCATTTTTTTCAGCAATGTTTGTTGTTGTTGGTTCTTCAATTGGTGCTGGAATATTTTTAAAATCCAAAGCCGTTCTTGATGGATCACATGGATCATTAGTTTTAGCGATTTTCACTTGAATAATAGCAGCTGTCGCAGTTATCTGTATGGCTCTTGCTCTTGTAGAAATAGCTAGTGCTAGAAATGATAACTTATCATTAATTGGATGATGTAAAACTTTTAATTCAAGAATAATTTATAAAGCATCTAAAAATTTTATGTTTTATATTTATTTACCCCTAACATACTTTTTTATGCCCTTGTATTTTATAATACAATTGCAGGACGGGTTTGGTGCATGGACCCACTCCAATGCCACTGATGGAATATTACCATTTTCATTCGGTACTAGTTTTGATTGATTAATTTGATTAATAATAGTATTTGCAATAATGATTTACTTTACAATATTTGCAGGTTTTTCATCAAGACTTGGAAATATTCAAAACTGAATTATAACTTCAGTTAAATTTATACCTTTAGCAGTAGCTGCCGTTATTGGATTTGTATATTTAGGATTAGGAGAACCAGCTGATATTACACCTGGATTTAAACCTGAAACAGAAATAAATTCTTTAACAGCAATGACTCCTGGGTTTGGAATGTTTATAGCTATGGCTGGAATATTCTTCGCTTATGATGGATTCTATGTAACAGCGGGAATTCAATCAGAAATGGCTGAACCTAAAAAAACTCCAATGGCTATTTTATTTGGACTATTAATTGTTACAGTTATTTACTTAATTATAGCTGTTTCAATGTCATTAAATGGAAATGGAAGTTTCTTTGGATTTGGTGAATGATTACTTAGAGAAAACCAAGTATGAATTTTTGGAGTAATTAATATTTTAATTGCGATAGGAATTCTAGGAATTATTAATGGTTTTGCTATGTGAGCTCCAAGATTCGTTGAAGATTTAATTAAAGAAAAAGAATTACCATTTTGATCAAGATTTATTAACAAATTAAATGATAATAGACCTAGAGTTGGAATTATGTATTCATTAGTTATTTCAGCTCCGGTTGTAGTAATATTTGTATTAATCGGTGTGTTTGCATATATCCCTGGTGGTTATGAAGGCATAGGATATGGTGCAGGAATGGAATCATTATATAATTTCGCTGACTTAATGGCTAACTGAACTGCTTTATTTACATTTGCATTTATAGTTTTCTCTATAGCAGGTTGTTTAAAAAATAGAAAATCAAAAAAAGTTGTTACAGAAGAGAAAAAATACTTTAAACCAGCTGCATATATATCAATTGTTATAATGTCTATAGCTTTATTTGTAACTGTGTTTGCTCCAATATTTGATTTACTATATTTATTTAATATGCCAAATGCAACTAATGATGACATCATTAGTAGAGTAATGTTAGTTGTTGTTTTAGGACTATTTATAGCTTTAACTTTCTTACCGACAATCATCGAAGATCGTATTGAAAAGAAAAGAAACTTTAGAGTAGTTGCTTAATTATTAAATTAATTTAAAATATAAAAATACTTAAAAAATTTTAAGTATTTTTTTTATTATCTTATTATAATTTTAATAATTATGGAAAAAAAATATTTTGATCTTCATTGTCATCCTTTTAAGGATTGTTTTCCTGAACCAAAAAAAATAATAAGTAATGCACTTTCATCTGATTTAAATAAAATATTTTTAGTAGGAACAGATATTAATAATTCTCATGAAGCAATTGAACTGGCTAATGAATTTGATAATGCTTATGCAATTATCGGAATTCATCCTAATGATTCCTGAAAAGAAGATGATTTAATTTTAATAGAAAAATTAGTTTTAGATAGTCCTAAAGTTTTAGGAATAGGAGAAGTTGGTCTTGATTATCATTATGATGATAGTCCCACAAAAGAAGAGCAAAAAATATTTTTCCAAAAACAAATTGATCTAGCTCTTAAATATAACAAAATTCTTATGGTTCATTCAAGAGATGCAGTAGAAGATACCTTTGCTATTTTACAAAAAAATTATTTAAAACATCCGGAATTAAAAATAGTTCTTCATTCATATTCATACGGACCTGCTTGAATTGAAAAATTTCTATCTTTAAATTGCTATTTTTCTTATTCAGGAATAGTTACATTCAAAAATGCAAAAGATATGCAAGAAGCTGCTTTAATAACTCCAGTAGAAAATATTTTATATGAAACAGATACTCCATATTTAGCTCCCGTTCCTCATCGAGGAAAAACAAATTTACCTGAATATGCTGTCCATGTTTGTAATTTCATAGCAAAACTAAAAGGAATTGAAGAACCAGAATTTGCAGAAATTATTTTATCTAATTTAAATAAACTTTTTAATTTTAAAAAATAAAATGTAAAATGAAATAATATGGATAAAAAATATTTTAGAAAAAATTTTGGGCAAAATTTTCTAAAAGATGAAAATATAATAAAAAAAATAATTAAAGAAGCTAATGTAAAAGATAAAGATATAGTAGAAATAGGACCTGGGAAAGGTGCTCTTACTTTTTATTTAATAAAAGAAGCTAAAAGTTTAACCTGTTATGAAATAGATTATAATTTATCTGCTTTTTTATTAGAACAAATAAACGATGAAAAATTTAAATTAATTAATAAAGATTTTTTAAAAGAAGAATTAAATTTTGAAACTCCAATTGATATAGTATCTAATATTCCCTATAATATTACAACTGATATATTATTTAAAATAATTGAAAACATAGAAAAAATAAATTCAGCAATTCTAATGGTTCAATATGAAGTAGCTCGAAGAATGGTCGCTAAACCTAACCTTCCAGAATATGGAAAATTAGCTATTTCTCTTTCATTCTATTTTGATATTGAAATCCTTTTTGATGTTCCTAAAGAAGCTTTTTTCCCTATTCCTAAAGTAAAATCATCTATTATAAAATTAACTAAAAAAACTAATATCGACTTTAAGATAATTAATAAAAACTTTTTAAATTTTATAAAACTTTGTTTCTCCTTTAAAAGAAAAACTTTAGTTAATAATTTAAAACAAAATTATGACATCCCTAAAATCATTGATTTTTTAAATGCAAATAATTTTCCTGAAAATATAAGAGCACAAAATATGTCTCCACAAGATATTTTAAAATTATATTTATTTTTATAAAATTATTTATTATTAGTTACACTTAAAATATTTATCTTTTTATTTTTATATTCAAAATTAATTGTTTTATTGTTAATGATAATGTTTGTTCATAAAGAGAATTATATAATTGTTTTTTAAATTGTTCAAATTCATTTCTTATATCTCTAGCTCCTTTAGAAATATCAACTCTTGATAAAATTTCATCAAAAACTTCTTTTTTATCAAAAGTGAATAATATTTTATGTTCCTTATATTCATCTAAAAAAACTTTAAAAAAATTACTTAAAATTTTTGATAAATCTTCATGTTTTGAAATCTTATTAAAAACTACAATATTCTCTTTTCCTATTCTTCCTAAAATTTCGGGTCTTTTTAATTCATCATTAAAAAATTCTGATATTGAATTTTTAACACTTTTTTCGAAACTTTCATAAACATCATCATTAAAGTTTTCATCATCAATTCCTAAATTTGAAGTAAAAATTACTATTGTTTTATCAAAGTAAACTTTTTTTCCTTTATTAGAAGTTAATACTCCTTCATCTAATATTTGTAAAAACATATTAAAAACTTGATAATTAGCTTTTTCTATTTCATCAAATAAAATTATTGATGCTGGATTTTTTTTCATAGCATTAATTAATGTTCCGCCTTCTTCAAATCCAACAAAACCATTATCTGCCCCAATAAATTTATTTATTGCTGTTTCCTGTTTATATTCAGACATATCAAATCTATGGAAATTTTCATTTTCATAAATATATTTAGATAATTCTTTTACTGTTTCTGTTTTTCCTACACCAGTTGGTCCTGCAAAAAATAAAATACCTATTGGTCTTTTATTATTTTTGGAAATATTATACATTTCACTAATTAAAAGCTCATTAATTTTTTCGATAACTTTTGGTTGACCTATTATTTCATTTCCGAAATTATTTTTAAATGTTTCTATTTTTTTAGATGTAATAATATCTTTTCTATCTTTAAATGATTTTTTTAAAACTTTTTTATCGTTATTGTTTCCCCCTTCATTATTATAATTTTCTTCTACTTCATCATAGTCTTCTTCTACTTCATCATAGTCTTCTTCTACATCTTTTTCTAAAAAATATTCATAAATATCTTCTCAATATATATATATATATATATATATTTCTAATTTTTATTTTTTCTTGTGATAAAAAAACTTTTAACTTTTCTTGATCTTCACATAATTCATCGGCTGAATAAACGAATTTTCTTCATCTTTTTTTCTTTATACAATATGAAATAAATGATATCATTGGTACAACTAAACCCATTGATAAAATATAAATTAATGAAACAATCAAATAAGTAGGGATAATTAATAAAATCTTAAAAAAGAAATGGTCATCAAAAAAATCATTTATTGCCTCAAAAGCATCATCAATAAATCAACTGTGTGCATCACTAAAATAAGTTTTTATTTCTATTTTTAATCAAGAGTCAAATAAATCTTCAGTATAACTAAAATTATTTCTATATTCTTTTGCTTCTTCTAAAGTCATAATAAATACCCTTTTGGTTAAATAAATAATAACAAATTTTCTATTTTAATTTTAAAAATTAAAACAACAATATAATGCTTAATCTATTAATCTCGTGAAAATATTATTTTTTCTTTATTTTCTTTTCAAATTCCAATTCTATTAACTTTAGCATATTTCTCTTTTTCAATAAGCTCTTTTAAATAACTTGAATTAGGATAGTAATAATAATCATTTTTATTATCTGAAATATATTCAATTCTTCCTAAACCATTTTTTAAAATATATGCAGCTATATTAATATTATTAAAATAAATTTCAACTAAATTTCTTTTGTAATAATCTTTTTTTCAATAAACAGTTTTTATTTCTTTTTCTAAAATTACATTAGATAAAGCTTTTTTAGCTTCATAAGCATATTTTTTTCTAAAAAAATTTTGATCATTCTCAATTATTTCTGGTGTATTTATTCCAATTAATCGATATGAATTATTTTGTTTATCATAAAAAGTATCTCCATCATAAACTTTTTTAACAAATACATTTTGATCAGATTTAATATAAATACAAGATGTTTGCATAAACAATAAAGTTGGTATTGATATTAATAAGAAAAAACTTTTGAAATATTTTTTTATTTTATTTGACATATATATTTTATATATGTAAAAAAATGAGCTAAAAAGACCAAAAATGACATTTTATTTACTTTTTTATAATATTTATAAATATCATAAAGTTTATTTATTTATTATATAATTTTATAAATGTCTAAAAAAACTAATAAAACTTTATGATATATTTCAATTTCTGCCTTTTTTTTGCTTTCTCTTCTTCTTATTTTTCTATTTTTCTTTAGAGACAATATTACAGGCTATAAAGAAATAAATTTTATTTTATTTATATTAGATTTATTTTCGATTATTAGTTTTTTATATTTAAGTTTATATTCATATAAAAATCAAACATCTATTATTTCGAATACAATAAATAATTTCGATAAAAATTTAATAGCTAGTTTAGGATTTGGGGTAATTATTATTTCTTCAGATGAAGATATTCTTTGATTTTCAGATTTTGTAAAAGAAAGATTTGGAACAAGAGTTTTAAATAAAAAAATAGGAGCTATTTTTCCTTCGTTTAAAATTATAAATTTATCAGAAAATTACGAAACAATAGTTGTTAAAGACAATATTTATTATGAACTTAATTATGTAGCTAAAAAAATGTTTATTATTGTTAAAGATGTAACTGTTGAACAATTAATTTTTTCAAAATATAAAAATGAAAAATTAGTTATTGGAGAAATTGATATTGATAACTTTCAAAAATATCAATCTTCACTTACAGAGGAAGAATTATTTGCAATTACTTCATCAGTTGTTCATACTTTAGAAAAGGTTTCTCAAAAACATAATTTTTATTTTAAACAATATTCAACAAGTAAATTTTTTATTATAACAAATGAAAAAGAATTAAAAGCAATGTCTAGTGATAATTTTTCTCTATTTTCAAATATAAATTATAAAGTTGATAATATTAATATTTCCTTTTCAGTAGGTTTCGGAAGAGGGGTTAATGATTTTTCAATTTTATCAGAAATTTCTAAAGAAGCTTTACAACAATCTCAAAATAGAGGTGGAAATCAAATTACTATTTTAGATAAAAACGGGAAAAGTTTATTCTTTGGATCTAAATCTGAATTATCAATTAATAGAAGTAGAACATTGATTAGAACTGTTGCTCAAAATTTCCACAATAAAATTAATTCTAAAAATATTGAAAATGTTATTATTTACGGTCATAAAGATGCAGATCTTGATTCAATAGGTGCTTCATATGCTATTTATTCTATTGCAAAACACTTTGGTAAAGAAACATATATTCAAAATCAAACATTTGATAAAACCGGATTAAAATCTCTTGATAAATATTTACCCTTAACTAAAAGAAAAGAAATTTTTATTTCTAAGGCAAAAGCTAACCAAATAACTAAAAAAACAACTTTAGTTGTAATTGTTGATTGTGCAGAAAAAGAAAGAACAGAAAATGACCGAATTTTTGAAAAAACAAATGATAGTAATATTTTTATTTTTGATCACCATAGAGTTACAAAAATCCCAGAAAATATTAACAACTTTCACGTTTATATAGAATCAACATCATCTTCTGCATCAGAAATTGTTTCTGAACTAATTTTATTTAATAACTATAATCGTTTTATTGATCAAACAACAGCTCAATTGCTTTTAGATGGAATTTATTTAGATTCTAATAAATTTCAAAAATCAACATCATCAAAAACATTTATGATGGCCTCAATGCTAGAGGAATTAGGAGCTTCGGCTTCTGAATCTATTGAAATTTTAAAAATTAATAATGAAAACTTTACAATGGTTTCAGAAATACTTAAAAACTTAATTGAAGTTAAGCCGGGTTATTGATTAGCAGCTTATAATGAAGAAATCCCAATTGATGTTATTTCTATAGCGGCTGATGAAATATTAAGAATAGCAAATAGAAAAGCAGCTTTTGTTATCGCTAAAGTCCCTAAAACTCTTAAAAATACTAAAAACATTTATAAAATGTCAGCTCGTGGTATTGATACAAACGTGCAAATAATTGCAGAAATAGTTGGTGGTGGTGGTCATTTTTCAGCAGCAGCAGCAACTTCTGATTATGAAGCTAATGAGACATTTGAAAATTTTAAAGATAATGTTATACAAGCTATTATTAGTGGAAAATAAAAAGGGAGAAATATGAAAATAATTTTATTACAAGATTGTAAAGATGGGGCAAAAGATACAATTATCGAAAAGCCACTTGGATATGCTAAAAACTATTTAATAAAAAATGGACTAGCTGTTCCTTTTAATGATTTAAATGAAAAAGAATTAAAGAAGAGACTTAAAGAAAAAGATGAAAACTATTTAAAAGATTATCAAGAAGCTTTACAACTTAAAGAAGAAATAGAAAAAATAACTTTAAATTTTTCTTTAAAAACAACTAACGATGTAATTCATGGTTCTATTACGCAAAAAAAGATTAATTTAGCTCTTATTGAAAAAGGAATTAAATTAAAAAAACATTCATTAGTTGATATTCATATAGCTTCTATTGGAACTTCAATTGTAAAAGTTAAATTATTTGAAAAAGTTATAGCTGAACTAAAAATAATAATCACTAAAGAAAAATAATTTTTTAATGTGATAATATTTATATATTATGAAAAATAAAGCAATATTTACTTTTTTAACACTTACTCCAGTATTAGTTATTCCTGCAATAGTTTCTTCTTGTTCTACTCAAGGAGATTCATTAGATAGTATTTATAATGATATTAATAAAAAAGGAATAGAAATCGTTTTAAAGCAAGAATTTATAAATAATAATAATATTAATGTTAATGAACTTTACCAAAGTTACCAAAGTGATTCTAATACAGTATTTGATTTTGATAATATATATAATCAAATACCTAATTTGCAAAAAGCAATTACTGATAAAAAAATAATTCCTTCCTTCACTTTTTCTCTTCCGACTCCTGAAGAAACAGACATGACTATAATAGTAAAATTTGATTTTTTTTATAATCCTAATAGACCAAATAATATTATTTCTAAAACATATAAACTTTCTGAATTAAAACAAATTAAAGATAATAAGATTACAATTAATTCATGGAATAAAAATGATCCATTATTAAATGGTTACCAAGCATCTTTAATCCAAGTTATAAAGCAATTTGTACCAGTTATTGAAACCTATTTTAAAACTATTAAATATAACATAAATAGTGATGGTAGCATTTCAGGAATGGAAGCTTCTAGTTTAAATTCAAATATTTTTGATGGCCAACAACCAAACATTTTTTCTTATCTTGAAAATCCAGGAGCACCAACTAATCCTAATAGAGTTTATTCGGTAATATTTTCAACTGTAAAAAATGATTCAGAATTTGCGGCCAATGCGAGTTATAAATTAGATTTAGAATTTGGATTATAATATAATAAACATAATATATAGTTAAGGAGAAAAATGAAAAAGAAAGTTAATTTTTTAAAATGAGGATTATTTCCTTTTTTAGTAATTACTCCTTTAGCTATTGTTTCATCTTGCAGCAACGAACCAACAATTACCGATATTGAATCTCGTGCTTATTGAAATACTATTAAAGGTTCATACAATCCTTCTTTTAAAGATAATTCATTAATTGATTTATCACTAGTTAATAGAGATCAAATTTTAAAAAACTTAAATAACTCTATTAATTTTTCATCACCAGAAAAAATTTCTGATAAGGACAAAAAATTATTTAATTCTTTAAAGTTTGAAATAATCAATGTAGCTTTTTCTAAACCAGAAGAAAAAACGACGAACATTTTAGTAAAAATTTCTTTTAATGAAAAAATATGAGATAGAAAAATTTATTCTTTAGATAGTTTAAAAAATTACAATGCAAATAATATAATTCCGGTTTCTTCAACAGATAATTTAAAAGCTAAAATTAAAAATTTTTATGATTTAGGTTTTGATAATTTTCTTCAAACATTAAGTCAAAACATTAATACCGAAGCTCAAGCATTTAACAATATTTCGGAAAATAAATTAAATCAAATTACTCCTGAAAATATTATTAATAATCAAAATATAAATTTAGATGATATTATCACTTATTCATTTAATAATATTTATAAAAGTTCTTCAATAGTAACATCATTTGAAGATTTTTTTATTAATATTAAAAGTAAAGTTTTAGTTGATAAAACAATCAAGATTAATTTTTCTTTAAACTTTCCTAGTCTTGGTATTGCTATTATTGATGAAATTAATTGTTTATTAACTTTTAGTTATATAGTATCTATAATGGAGGCTTATGATAAATAAAAAGAAAATGTTTTTATTTATAACTTCAATATCGGTTTCTTTAATTCCGGTTTCTTTTGTAGTTTCTTGTTCTCAAAATGGCATTCAAGAATATGTAAATAAAAATGGTAAAAATTTTGTAAATACTTTTAGTTCTGAAAAAGCTAAAAATGTTTATGCTTCCTCAATTATAAATTTCAATAGTTTTCAAAAAGTTTTTAATAATCAAAATTTTGTTTTAGATAAAGGATATGAATTAATTTTTGGAAATAAATTAATGACAGACGATAGCATAGGAAAATTATTTACTAATTTCCATTATAAATATAATAATGGTTCTACTATATATACTCCAGCTCCTATTCCAAAGACAATAATGGTAAATGGTAAAGAAGAAGTATTATTAGATGAAAAGGGGAAACCAATACTTATTGATGTTTTTAGTGTATTAGATTTACCTGATTCATTTAAAATAGTTACTCCAGAAGTTAAGCAATTATTTTCAGCTGAATTTAATAAATTTAAAGGGAAACAAATTCCTTTAAATAAAAATGGAATTGAAATTTTAGGAGATAAAAATTTTTCACTAAATTTATTTAATTTTACAGATGAAACAGCAAATAATTATATTGGAAAATTAATTGATTTAACGACTGTTGGTTTATCATCTAATTTTCAAATTACAGATTTTAATTTTCTCAATTATGATGGAAAAATTATGACTTTAAATATTGTTTTAGAAGACACACTTACTAAAACAAAAAAAGGTGCATCTATTTTAAATGAAAATTTAATAACTATTGTATTAAATTAGATAAAACAAAATTCTAAATAATTAATTTTTTTTCCTTTTTCTTTTCATTTTTTTTCATAACCAGTATAATAATTATTTTCATTTTTAATACTAGAATGTAAATCATTAGTTTCAAAAATAATTTTTGTATTAGCAAATTCTTTAATTGATTCTAAAGAAAAAGCGAAAAAATTATCATTATCAGTTTTAAGTTTAATAATTCCTTTAGGATCAAGAATTAATTTATATTTCTCTAAAAAAAGTTTATGTGTTAATCTTCTTTTAGAATGTCTTTTTTTAGGTCAAGGATCACTAAAGGTTAATCAAATTTCATTTACCTTCCCTTCAAAAAATTCTTCAATATTTTTAATGTCTTTATTAATTACTAAAACATTATTTAATTTTTCCTTTTCAAATCTTTTAAGAGCTTTTAAAATTACAGTATCGAATTTCTCAATTCCTATAAAATTTTTATTTTGTTGAACTTTTGCTAATTCCAAAAGCATTTCGCCCTTCCCCATACCAAGTTCTATTACAGTTTCTCCTTTAATTTTGTAAGGAAAATTCTTAATTAAATAATTAGATTCTTCTACTAATGATTTAGCTTCTTTGTTAAATTTGAGTCTCATATTATTTAATTTTATAATATAATATAAATAATTAAATTTTAATTAATAAGGAAAACATGAAAATAATTACACTAATTTTAGATAATTATCAAGATATAGAATTAAATGCATTTTTAGGAACGTTAAATATGTCGGGGCAATTTGAAAAAATTGATTTTTATCATCCCCATGGCTTAAAACCAGTTTTTGGTTCAAATAATTTCGGATCTATTGTACCAACAGTTGCAAAACCTAATATTGATGATTATGATGCTTTATATATTCCAGGAGGTCAAATGGCAATGGCTCTTAGAGAAGATGAAAAAGCTTTAAATTTTATTAGAGAATTTGAGAAAAAAAATAAGTTTGTAATAGCTCATTGTGATTCTCCAAATGCTCTTTGAAAAAATAAAATTTTTGTTGATAAAAAATATGTTTCATATCCTATTGAAGATATTGAAATTCATTCATCTAAAAAAAGAATAACAAATGGAAGTTTATCAGAAGTAGATGGGAAATATATTACAGGAAGAGGTCCAGCAGCTTCTTTTTCACTTGCCCTTAAAACAATTTCAACTCTAATATCTGAAGAAGCAAGCGAAGTGACTTGAAATAGAATTTTAGGTAAAGAGTAATTCTTTAATAAAATAATAATTATTATTTTAATAAAGTTGTAAAATTATTTTAGGTATTTTATATAAAATACCTAAAATTATGATTTATTTTGAAACAGAGAAAAAACTTATAAAAACTTGATTAGTAATTTTTACTATATCAATTGTTATTATGTTGGGATTATTATATCTTTCATATACATATTTAACAGGTTTTTTAATAGGTTTTTTTGGTTCAACAATTAGTTTTATTGTTAATTATTTTTTTGTTACAAAGTTATTATCAAAAAAAAGAAATAAAGGGTTCGTCATTTTAATGTCATTTGCAAGATTTTTTTCAATTATGGCCATTAATGTAATGTTAATTATTATGGTTTTAAATGTAAATAAACTTGTAGGAACTAAAAGTTCATTAGATGGAATTTTTAATTTTTGAACCTTTTTATTTGGCTTAACTATTTCTTATATTTCTATTTTCTTAGCAAATATAATAGATAGTTTATTTAAAAAAACAAAATTAAAAAATAAGGAGGTAATAAATGCAAATTAAAAATTCACCTTTGACTGAAAATTTATGAGTTTGAGCACAACCACAATTAATTTCGTTAATTTATACTTTTGTAATTATTCTTATAATTTCTTTAATAGTATATTTTAAAGTTAAAAAACAAGATGTTACAAAAGCTCCAAAAGGAATTGTTCTTTTTGCAGAGCAATATGTTGGTATTTTCAATTCAGAATTTAATTCAATATCATCTGGAAAAGTAGATAGAATAGGTCCTTACATATTTACTTTATTTACTTTCCTTATTATTGGAAATACAACCTCATTAGTGGGACTTGAACCAATTACATCATCATATTCGGTAGCCCTGGTTTTAGGACTTATTTCTTGGCTTGGTATTTACGTCTTTGGAATTGCTTATAAAAAGCATATGTTTTTTAAAAAATTTATGAATCCTATTGAGCTTGCCTCTCAGTTTTCGCCCCTTATTTCTATTTCATTCCGTATTTATGGAAATATTTTGGGTGGTTCAATTTTAATGTTTTTAATTTATGTAGTTACTGGAACAATTTGAGGATTTATTCCAGTAATTGGTCAAATAAATTTATTAGGAATGGTTATTGCCCCTTGATTTCATATTTACTTCGATTTATTTGAAGCTTCAATTCAAGCTTATGTTTTTTCATTATTAACAACTAT
The DNA here is from genome assembly GCA_051654605.1 of Metamycoplasmataceae bacterium. Taxonomy (GTDB): domain Bacteria; phylum Bacillota_I; class Bacilli_A; order Mycoplasmatales; family Metamycoplasmataceae; genus UBA710. The sequence goes on from JBOFYJ010000012.1 coordinate 79,329, forward strand.
TTATTGAGCAACAGAAGTTGAAGAAGGACAAGATATAAAATTAAATAAAAAAATAAAACAAGAAAAAAAATTAGTTATTATTCAATAAAACTAAAAAAAAAAAAAAAAGGAGATAAAAATGATCTTAGAAAAATTAAATGAAATTATTTCTAAAGCCCCTGCAACCACGACCCAAGATTTTGGAGTTCAATATGGTTTAGTCGCAGTTGGTGCCGGACTTTCTATTATAGGAGCACTTGGAACAGGAATTGGTCAAGGATATGCAACAGGTAAAGCAGCAGAAGCTGTTGGAAGAAATCCTGAAGCTGAAGCTAAAATTAGAAAAATGTTAATTATGGGATTAGCGATAACAGAATCGGCAGCTATTTATGCTTTAGTTATTTCTATCTTATTATTCTTTGTTTATAACCCAACAGTAGCGGTTTAAAATTATGGAAATTGTACAAATTTTTTCAATTATTAAAAATACTACAAACAAAGCAGAAAAATTTATAGAATCAATTAAAGAAACAAAAGCTCCTCCAGTAATTGGCGATGTATCTAATAAAATAGATCAATTAATGCCTTCCTTATATATAATGATTGCAACCTTAGGTTCGCTTATATTTTTAGGAATAATCTTAACTTGTTTTTTTTATAAACCAGTTTCTAAAATGGTTAAAAGAAGAGTTGATTTTATTCAAAAAAATATTGATGATTCTATCATTGCAAGAGAGGAAGCTATTAAATTAAATGCTGATGCTTATAAAGAACTTATAGAATCTAGATTAAGAGCTGCTGATATAGTAAAAGATGCAAAAATTGCTTTTGAAAAAGAGCAATTAAAAATAATTGAAAAAAACAAAAAAGAAGCTGAAAAAAATTATGAACAAGTTTTACTAGAAATTAATTTTTTAAAAGAACAATTTGAACAAGAAAAAAGAGATGAAATAATTAATACAGCAATTGAAATTTCTAAAAAAATAATTGGCGAATCAGTCCAAGAAAAATCAATTGAAAAATATTATGATCAATTTATGGAAGAGAAATAATTAAAATGACTTTTGAAAAAAATATTAAAAACTTTTCAATAGCATTATTTGAAATAGCAAATGATTCAGATCAACTTAATAATTACTTTAATGAAGCTGTTTCACTGCAACAAATTTTAAGCGAAAATAATAATTTTGTCGCTCTTCTTTCTTCATACGATTTAAATTTTTCTCAGAAAGAAGAAATTATTGATAAAACTTTTAAAGGTTTTAATAATAATATTTTAAATTGATTAAAATTAATCGCAAAAAACAATCTTTTTTTCAAAATAAATACTATTTTAGGTGTCTTTATAAAGAGCGCGACAATAGAATTAAAAATAAAATCATGTATAGTCTATTCTTCAACTAAATTAAGTATAATTAAACTTAAAAAAATAGAAGAAAAATTAGAAGAAAAATTTAACTCCAAAGTTATAATAAAAAATTTAATAGATGAAAGTCTAATTTCAGGAATAAGGATAGAAGTTGATAATCAAATTATAGAAACTTCTATAAGATTAGAATTAGAACAACTATCTCAACAATTAAAAGGAACCAAAAATGGCAATAAATTCAACTAAAATATCAGCATTAATTAAAGATCAAATTCTTAATTATAAATCAAAAATAGATTCATCAGAAGTCGGAAAAGTTCTTTCTGTAGGAGATGGTGTTTCATTAGTTTCTGGTTTAGATAATGTTAAATTAGGAGAATTAGTTAATTTTGGAAATGATATCTTCGGGATGGTTCTTAATCTAGAAGAATATTTTGTAGGTGTTGTAATCCTTGGGGATGAAAAAACTATTTTTGAAGGACAAAAAGTAAAAAGAACAAAAAAAGTTATTCAAATTCCTGTAGGTGATTATTTATTAGGAAGAGTAATTAATGCTCTTGGAGAACCAATAGATGGTAAAGGAGAAATAGTTTCTCATAAAAGTAGAGAAATTTTTAGAGTAGCTCCTGGGGTTATGACAAGAGAAGAAGTTAATCAACCACTTGAAACTGGAATTATTGCAATTGATGCTTTAGTTCCAATAGGTAAAGGGCAAAGAGAATTAATTATAGGTGATAGACAAACTGGAAAAACTTCTATAGCTATTGATACAATTATTAATCAAAAAGGTAAAAATGTTAATTGTGTTTATGTTGCTATTGGGCAAAAAAATTCTTCTGTTTCTCAAATAGTTAAAACACTAGAAGAAAATGATGCTTTATCTTATACTACTATTTTAGTAGCTGGAGCTTCTGAATCAGCTCCTCTTCAATATATAGCTCCATATTCAGGAGTTACAATAGCTGAAGAGTGAATGGAAAATGGTAAAGATGTCTTAATAGTTTATGATGATTTATCAAAACACGCTATTGCTTATAGAACATTATCATTAATTCTTAGAAGACCACCAGGTCGTGAAGCTTATCCTGGAGATGTATTTTATCTTCATTCTCAATTGCTAGAAAGAGCTGCAAGAGTTAATAAAGATTATGGTGGAGGAACTATTACAGCTCTTCCAATAATTGAAACACAATCAAATGATATTTCAGCATATATTCCAACAAATGTAATTTCGATTACAGATGGACAAATTTTTACAAGAGATAATTTATTTAATTCTGGTCAAAGACCAGCTATTGATGTTGGTTTTTCAGTTTCAAGGGTTGGATCAAATGCACAAACGAAAGCGATGAAAAAAGCTTCTGCAGAATTAAAATTAACCCTATCAAGATTTAATGAATTAGAATCATTTTCTCAATTTGGTTCTGATCTAGATGAAGCTACAAAAGAAATCTTAACAAACGGAAGAAAAATATACGATATTTTAAAACAAAAACAATTTAATTCTGTCGATCAAGAATTACAAACAGTAATTCTTTATGCTATTAGAAAAAAATATATTAGATATGTTCCGGAAGAACACATTAAAGAATTTAAAATAGAATTAATTAATTTTCTTAAAAAAGATGAAAAAGGAAGAAATATCATTTATAAATTAAAATTAGATAAAGATTTAACTGATGAAATAAAAGCTGAAATTGATAATATTTTATTTGTATTTTTAGAAGGATTCCTGCTTAATTATGGAATTAAATTACAAAAGGAAAATATTTAATTATGGCTTCTTTAGAAAATATTAAAACAAGAATTTCTTCTGTTTCTGTTTTTGAAAAAATAACAAAAGCAATGGAACTAGTTTCTATTTCTAAATTTCGTCATATTCAAGAAGAATTGAATAAAGTAAGAGAATATACAGATAGAGTAGAAAATGTATTTTTAAATATTAATAAAAATATTAAATCATGAGAAAATATAATTCATTTTGATCCTGAAAAACCTCGAATTTTTGTTTTAATTTCTTCTGATTTTGGTCTTTGTGGTGGATATAATTCTAATATTATTAAACTAGCTAAAAAAACTATTAAAAAAAATGATTTTATTATTCCTATAGGAACAAAAGGAACAAAGTGAGCTAATGATTTTTTTGATAAAAAACAAATCATTTTAGATTTCCCCGGTTTTGGAGATACAGTTGAAGAAGATAAACTAGATAAAATTACTGCAAAATTAGTAGAATATTTATTAGAAAATAAAGCACGTGGTATTCATGTTCTTTATACAAGATTTATAAATTCTTTAAGATGTGATCCTGAAGATAAAAAAATTTTTCCTTTTTCAAGAACAGAGAGATTAAAAATGTTAGAAGAAAACCCGATTACTTCAATTACAGAATTTGAACCAAATTCTTCAACAGTTCTTTTAAATTCTCTTCCTCTTTATATTAATAGTATTTTATTAGTTAAATTTGTGAATTCCAAAACATCAGAAATGTCTTCAAGAAGAATCGCAATGGAAAATTCAACAAATAATGCAAAGGATATAATTGAAAATTTGAAAAAAGATTATAATAAAATAAGACAAGCCAAAATAACACAAGAAATAGCTGAAATTGTAGCAGGAGCAGACAATGAATAAAAAAAATAATGAGAATAAAGGAAAGATAATCCAAATTTTAGGTCCTATTGTTGATGCTCGTTTTGATGAGGGGAAAATACCAGCTATTTTAAATGCACTATCTTTAAAATATGAAGATAAAGAACATATTTTTGAAGTAGCTCAACAAATAGGTGATAATACTGTTCGTTGTATTTCAATGTCTTCAACTGAAGGTCTAATAAGAGGACTAGATATAATTGATACAGGAAATCCAATTTCAGTTCCCGTAGGAAAAGATGTTCTTTCAAGAATGTTCAATGTTTTAGGAGAACCAATTGATGATTTACCAGCACCAGTCGATCCTAAAAAAATGCCAATTCATAGATTAGCTCCTTCATATGAAGAACAAAAAGCATCGACTGAAATTTTAGAAACCGGAATCAAAGTTATTGATTTACTAACTCCTTATGGAAAAGGTGGGAAAATTGGTCTTTTTGGGGGAGCCGGAGTTGGGAAAACAGTTATCGTTCAAGAACTAATAAATAATATAGCTTCAGAACACGGTGGATTATCTGTTTTTGCCGGTGTAGGAGAAAGAACTCGTGAAGGTAATGATTTATATCACGAAATGAAAGCTGCTGGTGTTTTAGATAAAACAGCTCTTGTATTTGGACAAATGAATGAACCTCCAGGAGCGAGAATGAGAGTAGCACTTTCAGGTCTTACTATGGCAGAATATTTTAGAGATGAATTAAATCAAGATGTTCTTTTATTTATTGATAATATTTTTAGATTTACTCAAGCAGGATCAGAAGTTTCTGCTCTTCTTGGAAGAATGCCTTCAGCTGTTGGTTATCAACCAACCCTTGCAACTGAAATGGGTCAATTACAAGAAAGAATAACCTCTACTAAATTAGGTTCAATTACTTCAGTTCAAGCAGTTTATGTTCCAGCAGATGATTTAACAGATCCAGCCCCAGCTACTACTTTTACTCACCTTGATGCAAAAACAGTTCTTGATAGAAATATAGCTTCTTTAGGTCTTTATCCAGCAGTTGATCCATTAGCTTCAACATCGAGATTATTAGATCCATTAGTTATTGGAGTAGAGCATTATGAAACAGCTCTTGGAGTGCAAAAAATATTACAAAGATTTAAAGAGTTGCAAGATATTATAGCTATTCTTGGAATGGATGAACTTTCTGATGAAGATAAATTAATTATTTATAGAGCAAGAAAAATAAGAAACTTTTTATCACAACCATTTACAGTTGCGGAAAAATTTTCAGGGATTAAAGGTAAGTATGTAAAACTTGAAGATAATATTAGAAGTTTTAAAGAAATTCTAGAAGGTAAATATGATAATTTTAATGAATCATCATTTTTATATGTAGGTTCAATAGATGAAGTTATTGAAAAAGAGAGAAAATATCAAGCTTCTATTTCTGATGTAAATCAATAGGAATTTTATGAATGATAATTTAGAAAATGAACGTAAAACAAAACTAACAATTCTAACTCCTTCTGGAGTATTTTTTGATGATTATGTAAATTTGATAACAGTTAAATTAACTACAGGTTATAGGGGAATCCAAAAAAATGTTCTTCCCTTTGTTTCGAATATTGAAATTTCTACTATGTATTTAAATTCTCCTAATTCTCCAGATTATCATATTTTAGCAATTGGTGGCGGTCTTATTTATGCTGAAAGATTATATGTAAATATTTTTACAGACGATATTTCTTTTAAAGAAGATTTAGATGAAGGTAATTTAAATTCATTATTAACTCTTACAAAACAAAATCTTGAATCTTCTTCTCTAGATTTTGCAAATCAAACAAAACAAGAAACAATTCTTAAAAAAACTATTAATAAATTAAATACTATTAAATTAAAATAATTTAATTTAAAACTTTATTTATGTAATTAAGTATTTGATTTAAATCTAAAAATCAATCTATTTCATCTATTTCTAAATAGTTATAATTCCTTGATTCTAAAAATTTCATAAGATCTCTTTTTTCTAAAAAATCATCATTCATTTTATTTCAATCATTTATTTTAATAGCTAATAAAACTACTTCTTTTTTATGATCATAAAAAACAAAATCAATTAATGAATTTCCTAATTTATAATCAATTATAATTTCAATTTTATCTTGGTCAAAAGTTACATTGTTTATTAAGTTATTATATATTTCTTTTTTAATCTCTTCTGTTTCTTCGCCAATTCTTCTTTTAACATTATTTTTTTCTTTTTTAGAGTCTAAATAATGAATTAAATTTTTAAAACACATTGCATTTTCATTTTCAACATTAACACCCATCTCAGCATCTAAAAATGATTTAACAATAATCATTTTTTCTTTTGAACGTGTAAGAGCAACATTTAATCTATTTTTCCCACCAGACATATTTAAAGGACCATAAGCATTTCTTAAACGATATGTTTTAGGGCTTTTTCCATAAGCTATAGAAATAATTACAAGATCACCTTCATTACCTTGAACATTTTCAAGATTAGTAACAAGTAAATTTCCTTCCCTATTTTTTATTTTTACTAATTCATTTTTATTTTTATCAATTAATGATTTTATATATAAACTTTGAGGAATATTAAAAGTAATAATAATAATTTTTTGAAAATTTTCGATATTCAATTCTAATTGTCTTATTACTTCTTTTGCTTCTATCTCATTTATTCCATCTTCAAAAAATCCTTCGATATCAATTACTTCTAAAGGCTCTGATGTAAATTTTTGATTAATTGAAGCTATATTCAATTTATTATCATAAATAAATTGATTAGAAAATTCTATTAAATCTTGAGAAACAGAACGATAATGATTATTTAATAAAATTTCATTTCATTCTGAAAATGTTGCTCTTTCTAATAATGAATCAGCATTATTAAAATCAATTTCAAAAATATAATCATCTTCATCTTCAACTTGCTCTTCTATTCTTGAAACAAAAAATGATGATGGTTTAAGTTGTTTTTCATCACCAGCTACAACTTTTATTTTTGTTCTATATAAAATAGGATATGCTCTTTCTAAAAACATTTGTGATGCTTCATCAAAGATTCCATAATCAAAAATACCTTCTTCACATTCTAAAATATTTGCAATATCATTAGGACGAGCTATTCATATAGGAAAAAGTTCCATAAGTTGTTTTGTATATTTTTTTATAAAAGGATTTAACTTAGGATATCTTTTAAAATTAGCTACTCTAAATATTTCTTTTATATCTTCAGAATATTCACTATTTTTAATTCTATTAAGTCATTCTACTTTAACCTGATTATAAATAATTTGATTAATATATTCTCAATCAACATCTTCATTTAATATTAAATGTTTTTTTAACTCCTCATATTTTTGTAAATTTTCTATTCTCTCTGGAGTTAAAACATTTTTTCTAAAATTATAAATATTTTTAGCCATTAAAATATCTTCAAATTTAATATTAAATTCTCCAATTGCATAAATAGCTTCAACCGGAAGATTGTTTCATTCATTTTCAATAAAATTTATTATATTTTCTTCAAAATTTAAACCTTTAAAATAAAAGAATACATACAAAGGATTAAGAATACTTTTAAATTTATTATATGTATTTATAACTGGTCCTAAAGAAATTTTTTCCTCACCTATTTTTTCGACAATAAATTGAATAATTTTATAATCAAAAATATGTTCCATTTTTTCTTTTTCTATTTCACTACTTTTTTCAATTATTCAATTTTTAACAACTTTTTTTATTCTTAATGAACCTACATTTTTTACTAATTCAAGAAATTCATGATAATTATTATCTTTTATAATTAAATTTAAAAAATCTTCTCCATGATAATTTTTATTAGAAATAATTATTTTTAAATTAGCAATTTTTTCTTCATTTCTCTTCATAAAAAATAAATCGTTTTCAAAAACTTTTTCTAATTCTTTATTACTTTCAAAAAGCTTTTTTATTATTGATTGTGAATATTGAATATTTTTAAATTCATTTATTGTAAATAAAGAAAAATTATCATGAATTCATTCATCATTTAAACTAAAAAAACTATTCAAAAATATATCTAATTTTTCTTTCATCATTTTGTAATAATTTTTATATTCATCTTCAGAAGAAGTTCTACTTTTCATAAAATCAATTAATTTAATTATTTTTTGATATTCTCTTTTATTAATATCTTTTGCATTATTATCTATTATTTTTTTATAAGAATCATTTTTAGAATTTAAATAAGAAAGGTTCTTAATATAATCATTAAAATAAAAATCCTCATTTTTTCAAGATGTTATTTCTTTTTTTAAAACATTAATTTCTTTTAGAATTATTCTATTTCTTAAGGTTTTTTCAAAATATTCATTTTCAAATTCAATATCTAAATCAATTTCAGAAGCATCTTCAGAAAATATTTTTTCTAATTTTAAAATACTATTAAAAAAATATTTTTTTCCGTTAGTTTCATTAATATTGTTGAAAAATATACTAAAGTCCCTTAAATCTCCTAATCTCGCTATTAAAACTTCAAGAGCAGCATTTTTTTCAGAAACCATCAAAGCAGATTTATTATTAATTAAAATATTGGCTAAAATATTTGTAATCGTTTCTGATTTTCCAGTTCCGGGTGGGCCATGAATTACTGTATTTGATTCGAGGGAAAATTTAAGTGCCTTTAATTGAGAAAGGTTTAAAGATGTTATTTGAATATTTTGTTTTCTAGAATCAAATAATATATTTTCATCAACTTCTTTTTTGAAATTTATTACATTATCACCAAAAACATCTATTTTATTTTCGATAATATAATTTAGATCTTGTTTTAATTTTCCTCCAGAAGGAACTACTAAACCTAAAATAAAAGAATCTTCTATTACTATTTTAGGATATTCTTTTTTTACAAGATCTACATCTGCATTAGAAAAATCAAAAATTTTATTTGGTTTATATATTTCTAAATCAAATTCTTGCTTTAAAAATAAAATAATATCATCAATATTATCTATCTCTATTCATTTTTGAAAAATTTTACTTTTTTTATTATATGACTTTATTAAATGAGTAATTATTTTTTCATTAATAATAATATTTTCTTCTTTTACTTCTAGTTTTTCATTTTCTATATCATAAGTAACTGGCACAAATAATAAGGGAGCATTAATTACTTCTTTAGTTGGTCCTATAATTCCTTTTAAAAAATATCTACCTAAATAAAAAAATCATTCACCTGAATCTTTTTCTTTTGATAGTGCTATACCATCAATATTTTTAAGTTGTAAACTAGTACTAGCATACTTTTTTTGTAAGTAGTTTATCGTATCAGATTTATGAGTTTTAAAATCTTTTAAAATTCTATTTTTTCTCATCGTTGGAAGAAAAAATTTTTCTTCATTTATCTTCTTTAAAAAATCTTTTCCATTTGTTTTTTCGTTTAATAATGAAATAACATTTGATCACTTATTTTTTTTAATATGAGCACTATTTTTTTTTTCAAATAAATTTATTAAAGAAGTTAATTCAAAAAAATTTAATGGATCTAAAACTTCGTTTGCATTTAATTTCATAAAAATTGCTCTATCACTATTATTGAAAACAATTAAATTAAGTAATTTATGTTTTAAGTATTTATTTTCCATAATAAAATTCTATCAAATATTTATTTTATTTTTAATAAGTGTATACTTTTTATGATATGAATAAACATCTTTTGAAGGAAAAAAAATATTTTTTTAGTAAAAGAAAAAAATCATTTTGACCGGCATTAGCTTTTATTAAGCTTTTAAATAAACAATTTATTTTTTCAAAAGAAATAATATTTTATTTATATTTTTTTGATTTAATATTAATTATATTTTTTGCTCAAATTATTTTACTTACTTCTTTTCCGGAAGCAAATGTATTATTTGTTGAAATAATTTCAAACATAATTGTTTTTGGGTTAATAACAACAGCAATCCAAATTTTACCATCAACAATTCTTTATTTTAAAAATTCCACTCTTATCAAATTAATAAAGGTTTCGTCAGTTTCTTCTTTAACTTTTTTTAGTTCAGTAATTTCTTATTATTTTATTTTAATAATTACTCAATTGATATGAAATTTTGCTTGATTTTTTGCTCTTTTTGGTTGGCAAGATATTTTAATAGGAGAAACTACTTTTAAAGTTATTGATTTATTTTTTGGTCCTCAATCTCAAATAAATTGATTAAGTTATATATTTGTTATTTTTTACTTAGAAATTTTTACTATTTCAATAGGTATTTTTATATCAGCTATTTCTAAAAATAATATTCAAATGAATATTTTTTCTTCAATTATAATTTATTGAAGCATAATTTTTGGGTCCCAAATTTTTATAAAAGAATTTTCAGATAAATTTTTCTTCATTTCTTTATTTTCATATATAACTCCTTTAAGGTATATTAATAATTTTTTAATTTTAGCAATTGATGGAGAAAATATTTTTAATGTTTTTTTATCTTCATCTCAACCCTTTATTAACCTTGGACTAAAGTCGTGAGAAGTTTATGTAGGTTGATTTATCCCAATTATATTAATATTTTTCTTAATAATTTTTTCAATTAAAAAAATGAGATGGAATAATAAATAATGCAAAAAAAATTTGGGAAAAGAGATATGTTCAACTTTGCTTTTTCAGAAAAAGAATATAATGAAAATAATTCTCCTTCTTTATTGCAGCCATATAAAAAATTGGAAACTGCTTCAATTTTAGTTAAAAATATTTCTTATATAGATAAAAAAACTAATCAAGTTATTTTAAATGATATTTTTTTACCTTTTTTTGATAATGAAAATATTGGAATAATAGGAAGAAATGGTTCGGGTAAAACTACATTAGTAGAGATGATTGCTGGATTAATTAAACCAGATAGAGGTACCATTAATTATAATTATCATTTTGAATACTCATTTTCTGAAAAAATTGGAATTCAATTTCAGAATAATAATTTTCCTCCAAATATAAGATTAAAAGATTTACTTGATTTTGTAATAACAGCTAATGATAATGATATTACTAAGGAAGAACTTGATAATATGCTTTGCTTATTTTCTTTATCTAATTTTTATAAAAAAAATATTAATAAATTATCCGGGGGAGAAATGCAAAGAGCAAGCTTACTTTTATCTATTTTACATTTACCTAAATTTCTTTTTTTAGATGAATTCACTTCTAATCTTGATCTTTATAATAAAAATAAATTAATTTCTTTTGTTAAAGAATTTTGTAAAATAAATAATATTAATATTATTTTAGTTTCACATGATTTAGAAGAAGTAGAGGAAGTTTGTAACAGGCTTATTATAATGGAAAGAGGAAAAATTAAAAGTGATTTAAGTCTTAAGGAAATAAAAGAAAAATATTCTTCATTAAGTAATTTTTGTAAATTATTTTTATAAAACTAAGTAACTAATTTTTTGATAGTTTCTAATGTAGGATTTTTATATAAATGAGAACCACAAACTAAAATATTTGCACCATATTTTCATAATTTAGATGAGACTTTTTCATTTACTCCACCATCTACTTCGATAAGTGCAGGTAATTTTTTTTCAATTATATAATTATTTATAATTTTAACTTTATTATATGTTTCTTCAATAAATGTTTGACCACCAAATCCTGGATTAACGCCCATTATTAAAATAATGTCAAAAAATTGAATAATATCTTCTATTTCTTCAAAAGTTGTTTTAGGACTTATAGCTAAACCTACTCAATTATCAATACAAAATTCTTTAGCAAAATTAATAACATCTTCTCTGCTTATTGCTTCATAATGAACTGTTAAACAAGTAGCGAATTCTTTTAATTGATTAGCATATTCAAAAGGATTTGTTACCATAAGATGAGCATTAGAAATATGTTTTGGAGTATTTTTTATAATATTTTTAAATTCTTCTATTTCAATTCCTTTATTAGGAACAAAAATATTATCCATAAAATCATAATGAATAAATTTAAGATTAAATTTTAAATATTTATTAACAAAATTAATTTTTTCTTCACTTGGAATATCTAGAATTGAAGGAGAAATATTTCTATCATTTTTATTCATAATTTAATTATATTATAAAGGGAAATGATAATATTTTTTTCATGTTTTAAATATCTTAATTTTTAAAACTTTATTAATTAAAATTAAGATAAAATTATTATTAAGATTAAAAGGGGTTAAAATGAATAAAGAATTATATAAAAGACTGAAAGAATATTTAAATATAAATGGAATATCAAGACACGAAGAAGCTGTAGTTGATAAGCTAAAAGAAAATATTGATGAGAATATAATATATGAAAGAGATGGATTAGGTTCAATAATTTTTTCGCAAAAAAATAAAAAGGAAAACGGACTTAAAATAGCTGTTGTTGCTCATATGGATGAGGTTGGTTTTTTAGTTCAAGATATATTAAAAAACGGACAATTAATTTTAGCAATGGTTGGAGGTGTTTGACCTAATGTAATTATTGGTACTAAAGCAATAGTTGAAAATAGTAAAGGGAAACAATTTGAAGGAGTATTTGGTCATACATCAATTCATATTTTAGAAGTTGAAAAAAGAACACAAGCTCCATTATTAAAAGATTTATATATTGATTTAGGTTTTGATTCAAAAGAAGAAGCGGAAAAAAATGGTATTCAAATAGGGGATAAGGTTTATTTAACAGGAGAACCATTTTTAATGAATGACAAAATAGCTGTTGGAAAAGCAATGGATAATAGAGCAGGAGTTGTTGTAATTGATCAACTTTTAAAAAGATTAAAAAATAAAAAACTTAATAATCAATTATTTATTGTCGGATCTGTTCAAGAAGAAGTTGGAACAAGAGGAGCTAAAACAGCTTCATCAATAATTAATCCAGATGTTGCTATAGCAATTGATACATGTGCTTCTCATGATACATTCCAAGCTAAAGAAGGAATTCAGAAATTAGGTTCTGGTGTTGCATTAAGATATATGGATGCAAGCACAATGATGGATCCAAAATTAACATCATGAATTTTAGATCTTGCTAAAGAAAAAAATATTCCAACATATAAATATATAGCTCAAGGAGGAGGAACTGATGCTGCTGCTTTACAATATGCTTCTAATGGTGTAGCAACAATAACTCTTTCTATTCCTCAAAGATATTTGCATTCACCTTTAGGAGCATGTGATATTAATGATATTGAAAATACAATTAAATTAATAGAAGAAATCGTTCTTAATTTAGATAGAAAAGAATTTGATAAACATATTGCTTATAAATAAAATTTTAATTTAACATTATTTTTTTAATATTTTTAAAAAAATCATTGTGATTATAAATATATTTTTCTTCTATATTTTTATTAAGAAAACTTTTAATGGTTTTCATTCCTTTTCCATCAGCTAATCATATTAGTAAATATTGGTTTTTATATTCCTCTATTTCTTTTCTTAAATTTAAGTATGATGAAGCAGTTTCTGATATTTTAGACCCACCTGTATTATAAAAACTTGATTCAACTAAAACTGTAAAATTATTACTTTTATTTTTAATAATAAAGTCAAATACTTTATTTGATTTTTCAGGAATACTTTCTTGTTTTTTGATTTCGATGTTTGGATCATTTTTAAAGATTGTTTCTAATTTTTCAAAAATTTCAATTTCAATATTTTTGCCATTTCTATTTTTTCTTCCGTTAGTATCAAGACCAACCTCAATTCCTCAGACATAATCTACAAAGTTTTTTATCTTACTTTCTAAGATAAGATCAATAATTCCTGTTTCTTTTAAAAATAAAAAAATATTTTCATAATGAGAAATTATTGTTTTAATATTTACAAATTCATCATTAACTTCTATTTCTAATTTATCATCTGCTCTTAATGCTGTTAGTATAAAAATTGATTCAAAACAAAAAGATTTATTTTCAAATAAAAATTTTAATCTTGTTTTTAATTCTTTTTCATCTTTGCAAATAATATAGTTTAAAGTATTTAAATCAGATTCTATTTTTCTCATATTTAAATTAATTTTAGAAAAATTTATTAGTTTACTTGCAGAAAGATTACTATTTTTTAATTTAGATAAATAATCTTCTAAATATTTATTATTATAATTCATAATTTATTATCACAACCTCCTTACCTGTATTGATTCTTTTTTCTGATTTAACATTAACTAATCTATTTGTCGTAATTTCTATTATTTTGAAATCTTTATAAAGTTCGTTTATAAAATCTGTATTGTGATTTGTATGCATTCACTTAATACCTTTTTCGTTTAATTTTTTTAATGCATCAGCTAATTTGGTTTGTCCTTCTTTACCAAAATTATTTTTTGTATAGGAATCAAATCCATTAGAATTGTTTTGATAATCATAAGGCGGATCACAAAAAACAAAATCTCCTTTTCGAGATTCTTCTAGTATTTCTAAAAAATCTTGATTTCTTAATTCAATTTCATTATTTTGTAGTATTTTATTTCAAGCTTCAATATTTTCTTCATCATATATTTTAGGATTAATTTTTTTATTAAATGGAACATTAAATTTATTATTTTTATTAACCCTATATATTCCATTAAAACATGTTTTATTTAAATAAATAAATCTTGCTGCTTTATTAATTTTAGTTTTAGGGTTTGATTCTCTTACTTTATAATATTTTTCTTTATTATGATCTTTAGCTAACTTATTAATTTGTTTTATTAATTTAATATGATTTTCTTTTATAACTTCATAAGATAAAATTAATTCACTATTAACATCATTTAAAATAGCTTTCTTGGGTAATAAAAAACAAAACATTGCTCCACCACCTAAAAATGGTTCTATATATCTATCAAAATTTGATGGCAAATAATTAACTAAATGTTTTTTAATATTAAACCTTTTCCCTCCTAATCATTTAACAAAAGGAGAAATATAATTGTAATTATCT
>JBOFYJ010000013.1:0-1450 GCA_051654605.1 Metamycoplasmataceae bacterium
ACCCCTATTGTATGTTGCTACCATTAAGTTGAGCACTCATGCGATACTGCCTGCGATGAGCAGGAGGAAGGTGGGGATGACGTCAAGTCATCATGCCCCTTATACGCTGGGCTACACACGTGCTACAATGGGCAGTACAGAGAGTTGCCAACCCGCGAGGGTGAGCTAATCTCTTAAAGCTGTTCTTAGTTCGGATTGTACTCTGCAACTCGAGTACATGAAGTTGGAATCGCTAGTAATCGCAAATCAGCATGTTGCGGTGAATACGTTCTCGGGTCTTGTACACACCGCCCGTCACACCACGAGAGTTGGTTGCACCTGAAGTAGCAGGCCTAACCGTAAGGAGGGATGTTCCTAAGGTGTGATTAGCGATTGGGGTGAAGTCGTAACAAGGTATCCGTACGGGAACGTGCGGATGGATCACCTCCTTTCTAAGGAGACTAACTTTTTCTCTATTCGATTGATAGTGTTCTTTACTATCAAACTTGGACATTGGAAACTATATAGTAGATATTGAGAAAATATTCTAAATTAACTAACAATTCATTTTTAAGTCAATCTTAAATTGAGTAGTTAGTCTGTCTAAATAATATGAATTATATTACAAGGTTAAAATATTAAGGGCACACGAAGGATGCCTAGGAAGTAAGAGCCGATGAAGGACGTGGTAAGCTGCGATAAGCTTGGTGGAGTTGCAATCGAACTGTGATGCCAAGATTTCCGAATGGAGAAATCTGCTAAGATGGAGTCTTAGCACGAAAGAGGGAACCGCGTGAACTGAAACATCTAAGTAACGCGAGGAAAAGAAAGTAAAAACGATCCCCTAAGTAGCGGCGAGCGAACGGGGGTGAGCCCAAACCGTAAATGTGTTAAAGAATGCAGTCGTTGCATTTACGGGGTAGCGGGAAGATCGTCTGAAGAACTGCAAGGTATTCGACATTATGATACGCCGAACTGGAAAGGTCTGGAAAGGCCTGCCGTAGAGAGTGAAAGCCTCGTACAGGTAAACCGTATCAAATGTATGATCTCTCCCAAGTAGCACGGAACACGAGGAATTCTGTGTGAATCTGCGAGGACCATATCTCGTAAGGCTAAATACTCTTACTTACCGATAGCGCATAGTACCGTGAGGGAAAGGTGAAAAGAACCCCGGGAGGGGAGTGAAATAGAACCTGAAATCGTGTGCTTACAAGCGGTCAGAGCCCTTTGGGGTGATGGCGTGCCTTTTGGAGAATGATCCTGCGAGTTACGTTCAGTGGCAAGGTTAAGTTTAACGGAGCCGAAGGGAAACCGAGTCTGAATAGGGCGACATAGTCGCTGGGCGTAGACGCGAAACCTGGTGATCTAAGCCTGTCCAGGGTGAAGCTGTGGTAAGACACAGTGGAGGCCCGAACTCACCGCCGTTGAAAAGTTGGGAGATGAGGTAGGTTTAGGGGTGAAAAGCCAATCG
>JBOFYJ010000014.1:0-1267 GCA_051654605.1 Metamycoplasmataceae bacterium
GTCGGTACCAAAATTTTGGTTCGCACTGGCAAACCTATCACTGCAGAGGGCGAAGCACTGGCCGATCACGTGGTAGATAGCCTGTCTGATGTTCCCGCGCTGCTCAAATCGCTGGGCTTTTAAGACGTTTGTTTGAAATTTGAACGAACGATTTAAAAAGTGTAATTATCGCTTGCCTCTGATGAATTAGCCCCTATAATGCGGCCCTCGTTGAGACGGCAAGCGATTGAATTTCTTGCTGAAGTGAAAGAAAGTTCTTCACTGAAATAAGCGTGAAATAAAGCTTGACTCAATGCGGCGAAGAAAGTAAATTTCTCAGCCTGTCGACGCGAAGTAAAACGTAGCGCGACAACTGCTCTTTAAAAAGTTAATCAGACAATCTGTGTGGGCACTCGTTTGAGAATGCTGATATCCAAAAGATATTAAGTTAAACGAGTGACTGAACAATTTATTTGCCAGTTTATTCGAGCGACAAACTTTAAATTGAAGAGTTTGATCATGGCTCAGATTGAACGCTGGCGGCAGGCCTAACACATGCAAGTCGAGCGGTAACACAGAGGAGCTTGCTCCTTGGGTGACGAGCGGCGGACGGGTGAGTAATGCCTGGGGATCTGCCCGATAGAGGGGGATAACTACGGGAAACTGTAGCTAATACCGCATAATGTCTACGGACCAAAGTGGGGGCTCTTCGGACCTCATGCTATCGGATGAACCCAGGTGGGATTAGCTAGTTGGTGAGGTAATGGCTCACCAAGGCGACGATCTCTAACTGGTTTGAGAGAATGACCAGTCACACTGGAACTGAGACACGGTCCAGACTCCTACGGGAGGCAGCAGTGGGGAATATTGCACAATGGGCGCAAGCCTGATGCAGCCATGCCGCGTGTGTGAAGAAGGCCTTCGGGTTGTAAAGCACTTTCAGCGGGGAGGAAGGGCTACTAGTTAATACCTAGTGGCATTGACGTTACTCGCAGAAGAAGCACCGGCTAACTCCGTGCCAGCAGCCGCGGTAATACGGAGGGTGCAAGCGTTAATCGGAATTACTGGGCGTAAAGCGCACGCAGGCGGTTTGTTAAGTCAGATGTGAAATCCCCGAGCTCAACTTGGGAACTGCATTTGAAACTGGCAAGCTAGAGTCTTGTAGAGGGGGGTAGAATTCCAGGTGTAGCGGTGAAATGCGTAGAGATCTGGAGGAATACCGGTGGCGAAGGCGGCCCCCTGGACAAAGACTGACGCTCAGGTGCGAAAGCGTGGGGAGCAAACAGGA
>JBOFYJ010000015.1:0-2402 GCA_051654605.1 Metamycoplasmataceae bacterium
TCTGGACTTTTGAAGAAGTTTTTTGAGCTTATTAAACCTCAAAAAGGATTGCTTATAAATATATTTTTAAGTTCAATTTTAATAACTATATTTGGAATAGTAGGTTCGTTTTATTTTAAATTTTTACTTAATACTGTTATTCCAAATGATTTGAAATCAACATTGACCATGTTCTCGATAGGACTTGTTATTTTAACTTTATTTTCAGTATTAACATCAGCATTTAGAAGTCAGCTTTTGATTCATTTTTCTCAAAAGTTAGATATTCCTTTAATGCTTGGTTATTATGATCATATTCTTAATTTACCAATGGATTTTTTCCATACAAGAACTGTTGGGGAAGTTATTTCAAGGCTTGATGATGCTTATAAAATAAGAAGTGCTATATCAGGAGCTACTTTAACAGTTATGATTGATGGGTTTATGGCTATTATAGGTGGGATTACTCTTTATGTTGAGAGTAGTTTTTTGTTTTATATAACTTTAGTTCCATTAGTTCTTTATATTATTATAGTATTTGCTTTTAAAAAGCTTATATCTATAAATAATAGAGAAACAATGCAATCACAAGCAGAATTAACATCATATTTAGTTCAATGTTTAAATGGTGTGGAAACTATAAAGGCTTTTAATGGAGAAACTCAAATTGGAGAAAATATTGAAAAGAACTTTGTTAAATTTATGAAAGATGTTTTTAATTTAGGAACTATAAACAATATTCAAGGAACTTTAAAAGGTGGAGTAAAAGCTGTATTTGGAATCGTTATTCTTTGGATAGGAACTATGCAAGTTTTAAATGGAAATATTACTATAGGTACTCTTTTAACATTTAATGCATTACTTGCCTATTTTTTAAATCCTATTGAAAATATAGTTAATTTCCAATCTACACTACAAAGTGCAGT
Source organism: Metamycoplasmataceae bacterium (assembly GCA_051654605.1). Taxonomy (GTDB): domain Bacteria; phylum Bacillota_I; class Bacilli_A; order Mycoplasmatales; family Metamycoplasmataceae; genus UBA710. The sequence goes on from JBOFYJ010000015.1 coordinate 906, forward strand.
AGTTGCAGCACAAAGACTTGAAGAAATTATATTCACTGCAATAGAAAAAACGGAAGATCAATATAAAAAGATAGCTCCAAAGGATTTAAAAGGAGATATTAGATTTAAAAATGTTGATTTTAGATATGGGAATAGAAAACTTATTTTAAAAGATATCAATATTGTAGCTAAGAAAAATACAAGAATTGCTTTAGTTGGAGAGTCAGGATCAGGAAAAACTACTCTTTCAAAGCTTTTAATGAATTTTTATCCTATTGATAAAGGAGAAATTCTTATTAATGGGTTAAATATAAAAGATATAAATTTAGAAAGACTAAGAGATAGAATTGCATATATTAGCCAAGAAACCTTTCTATTTAATAAGACTATATATGAAAATCTAACCTTTGGTTCAAGTTTTATATCCTATGAAAATATAATTGAAGCTTGTAAAAAGGCTCAAATACATGATTATATAAATTCACTTCCTCTAAGGTATGATACATTAGTTGAAGAAAATGGAGCAAACTTTTCAGGTGGACAAAAGCAAAGGCTATCTATAGCAAGAGCAATTCTTAAAGATCCAGATATTTTAGTAATGGATGAAGCTACAAGTAATTTAGATAGCATAACTGAAAAAGCTATAAGTGATACTATGGATGAATTTATGAAAGATAAAACAGCTCTTATTATAGCCCATAGATTAAGCACAATAAAAAACTGTGATAGAATTTATGTTTTAGAAAATGGAGAAGTTATTGAAGAAGGAACTCATGAAGAGTTATTAAATAAGGAATCATATTATAAAAAATTATGGAAAGATCAAATGCCAACTATAGAAGAACCTATGAAAGTAGGTGAAGAATAAGATGGCAAAGTTCAATATACAAAATTTAAATGAAATATCTGATGGGAGAGAACTTTTAGAAACTAGACCAAATAGATTTACAAGTATATTTATTTATATATTAATTGCAATATTAGTATCATTTTTATTATGGGCATGGTTTTCAACCAAAGAAGTAGTTATAAGCGTACCAGGAATAGTTGCATCAAATGATAATAGTTATGCTATTTCAACTATGCTTACAGGAGCAGTTGAAAGTGTAAATGTTAAGAATGGACAGTATGTAAAAACAGGAGATGTACTTTTTACTTTGAATACTAAGAATGATAAGACTCAACTTGAGGGCTTAGAGAAACAAGAAGAAGATTTAAGTAATAATATAACGGATTTAAATAATTTAATTAATGCTATTAATGGAGATTCAAGTTTTTTAAGTAATGAAAATAAATATTATTCAGAATATAGCTCATATCTAGCTCAAAATAATATTACAAAGTCGGAGTTAAGCACAGGAAATAAAATGATAACTGACGTTAAAAATCAAATAAATGGATTAAATAATTTAGTTAAATCAATTCAAAATAATAGTAATTCTGTATCAAATAATTCATTGTATAATGCACAATATGAAAGCTATGAAAATTCAAGACAGAGTTTAGAAAATAAAATAA
>JBOFYJ010000016.1:0-2885 GCA_051654605.1 Metamycoplasmataceae bacterium
TAATAATTTAGCTTTTATTTAATAATATTTAAAAAATTTTATTAAATAGTGTTATATTATTAACAATAGCGTTATATTATTAACAATATCAAAAATAACAAATAGAATAGAAAAAAGGAACTTATATTTTATATGAAGACAAAAAATTTATTTTTAGGATTAACAACTCTAGCAATAGTAGCTAGTCCGATAGTAGCTACTATTTCATGTGGGCAAAATAGTTCAAATATTAGTCCGCCTCCTCCTTCTCTAACAGTTTTAGATATTCAAACTAAAACTGTTAGCCAAGCAGCTATTGATGCTTTTACTTGAAATGATAGTCAAAGTGCTGGTGAAAAAATTACTAATTTATCAACTATTTTTACAGTTAATATTAATGAAACAAATATTAATAACTTTACAGTAAATATTAATTCTCAAGCAAATCCTAAATATGTAGAACTAACCGCAAAAGATGGATTTACTTTTTTAGGTAATCAAAAAACAATAAAAACAACAACAGAGCCTGTTCAAGAAAAACCGATGATTAATGTTCAAAATAAGGTGGTAAAGGATTTATTAAATAGTGGTTGATCTAATCCTACTTTAAAATTAGGTTTTTCCTTACAAGAAGATTCGTATATGAATTATAAAATAGAAAATCAAATTTATAATTTTAGTGCAGAAGTACATGTTGATCCTTATAAATTTACTTACAATAATAATATATATGATATTCCTGCATTTATATCAACAGTAAATTTTGATTTTATGTTTACTCCAGATAAAACTATATCAGGTGGTTCAGGATATTTAAAACTAATGAATAACAATCTAGAATATAAACAAGGTAGAGGAGGTTTATATTTTGCAGATACAGATACTAGTAGTAATGATAATTCAATTATAACAACAGCCGCAAAAGGATTGGGAAATAGTTTTCTTGCTTCTAAAGAAAAACCCCAAATGCAAATGCAATTTCAAGTCGGTTTAGTTGCGCTTGAGGTTTGAGGTCTTAGACTTGCAGTTTGACCTTATACGGATGAAAATAGTAAAGACCATGATTTTACAGGTGGTTGAATAACAAAACCACAACCCGAAAAACCAGGTGGGGGTATTCCTGAAATTAATGCAATTTATTCAATAACTCCTAAAATTAATTAAGGAAAATTATGAAAAAGAAAACAAAATTATTTTTAACTTCGTTATCATTAATTGCTCCAATTTCATTTTCTTTATTTCCTTTTTTACTTGTTGATTTAGATAATGAAAAGATATTATTATCTAATGAAAAAGAAGTTATTAATCCTGATAATACATATTTAATTAATCTTAAAACAAATAATAATATTAATTTTTCAGAAGCAACACTCCCTGGAACACCCCCTGATAAATATAATTATAATGAAAAATTTTCTATTTTAAGTGTTGATGGTAAATATGTTGAACTAATAGAAATTACTAATCCTGATTGATCAATAACAAATAAAAATAGTCTTGTTTTAAATATTGGTGAATTAAATAAATATAATGTAGGAACACAAGAGTTTATCGAATCATTAAGTTTCAATTTGAAAGGTGGATATTTTATTTTTTTAAATAAAGATAATAAAAAACAAGAAAAATATTTTGATTTCACTAGTCCTACTACTCCTAAAATGCCTTTTAAATTAAAATTTCCTGAAAATTTTAAAACTAATGGGAAACCTTATGATTTTCCTTCACAAGAATTTTTAGTTGAAACTTATGATGATAATCCACTTTCAAATTCCCAAAAATACATTTCTATTTTAATTGAAGCTTCATATGATTTTAATAAGAAAAAATTATTCATAAGTCCACAATTTAAAGCCTTAAATAATGGTATTGACAAAAATCCTTTATCTTTTAATATGCCAGGTGGCCAAGATATTTTTATGGAAATATCTTCTCAATTTATATCTAAAAAAAATGATGTTCTTTTAGATGAATATATTTCATCTCAATTAAGATTTTCTTCACATGTTAATGGCGACCTTACAATCACAAATGGACCTCTAGGATTTTCTAGTTATACTTTTGATAAAGATAATCCAAGTCCAGGATTATTAGTTAATAAAAAGCTTTCGACAGAAGCGGGAGTAAATAGCCCTCTTTTAATTGATTTAAAAAATATTTATTTTGATGATACAATAACAGGCAGAAAAGAATTTGATATTCTTTTAAATAATTTTAAAATAAAGCAACTTGAAAAAGGTAATAATATAATTTTTAACGGCAAAGAAAAAGGTTCTTCTTATCCTATTGTATTTAAACTTAGACCCGATTGAACTGTAGTGGATAATACAGTTGTTACATTAGAACATAATTTTTTAACAAATCCTACAACTGGCGCTTTTTTAAAAATGAGTCTTAATTTATTAAAAAAGCCTAAATTTACTTATGAGATAACTTCAATAAATTTTAGTTCAGCTTCTGGTTCTGGAACCGAAATTTATTCTTTAACAATCCCTAAAGAAACTCAAGATTTTTTTTCTATAGCAGTTAAACCTTCTAATTTTTCAATAATGAAAGCAATAGAAGAAGTTAAAAAAATAAATAGTTCTCAAACTGCTATTGCAATAGATTCTACATATTCATCAGATGTTTTTGATAATTCTTCCCTTAGTGGCAAAACATCTAATTTTAGTAAAGTTAAAATGTATTTAAGTTTACATTAAAACCTTAAAAGAAAATATTTTTGCAATTAATAAGGTTATTCTTGCAAAGTTATCTAATAATTCGTTAGATATTTTTAATAATTTAGCTTTTATTTAATAATATTTAAAAAATTTTATTAAATAGTGTTATATTATTAACAATAGCGTTATATTATTAACAATATCAAAAATAACAAATAGAATAGAAAAAAGGAACTTATATTTTAT
>JBOFYJ010000018.1:0-2349 GCA_051654605.1 Metamycoplasmataceae bacterium
ATCTTGAGGGGGGCTTCATACTTAGATGCTTTCAGTATTTATCCCTTCCCGACTTAGCTACCCAGCTATGCTCTTGGCAGAACAACTGGTGCACCAGAGGTCAGTCCATCCCGGTCCTCTCGTACTAAGGACAGCTCCTCTCAAATTTCCTACGCCCGCGACGGATAGGGACCGAACTGTCTCACGACGTTCTGAACCCAGCTCGCGTGCCGCTTTAATGGGCGAACAGCCCAACCCTTGGGACCTACTTCAGCCCCAGGATGCGACGAGCCGACATCGAGGTGCCAAACCTCCCCGTCGATGTGAACTCTTGGGGGAGATCAGCCTGTTATCCCCGAGGTAGCTTTTATCCGTTGAGCGATGGCCCTCCCACGAGGTACCACCGGATCACTAAGCCCGACTTTCGTCCCTGCTCCACTTGTAGGTGTCGCAGTCAGGCTCCCTTCTGCCTTTGCACTCTTCGAACGATTTCCGACCGTTCTGAGGGAACCTTTGGGCGCCTCCGTTACTTTTTAGGAGGCGACCGCCCCAGTCAAACTGCCCACCTAACAATGTCCAGTCACCAGATTCATGGCGTCCTGTTAGAACTCCAGTAATATCAGGGTGGTATCCCAAGGACGACTCCACTAAAACTGACGTTCTAGTTTCCTAGTCTCCCACCTATCCTGTACAGATAATACCGAAATTCAATGCTAAGCTACAGTAAAGCTCTACGGGGTCTTTCCGTCCAATCGCGGGTAGCGAGCATCTTCACTCGCACTACAACTTCGCCGGATTTGCAGTTGAGACAGTGCACAAGTCATTACGCCATTCGTGCGGGTCAGAACTTACCTGACAAGGAATTTCGCTACCTTAGGACCGTTATAGTTACGGCCGCCGTTTACTGGGGCTTAAGTTCATACCTTCGATTGCTCTAAGTATTCCCCTTAACCTTCCAGCACCGGGCAGGCGTCAGCCCCTATACATCAGCTTTCGCTTTAGCAGAGACCTGTGTTTTTGCTAAACAGTTGCTTGTGCCTATTCTCTGCGGCCTGCTCTCGCAGGCACCCCTTCTCCCGAAGTTACGGGGTCAATTTGCCTAGTTCCTTAACTGCAATTCTTCCGCCGGCCTTAGGATTCTCTCCTCACCTACCTGTGTCGGTTTGCGGTACGGGCACTACTTCTCTCTCTAGATGCTTTTCTTGGAAGCATAGAATCAAGCACTTCGGTTCCGTGGAACCTTCCCCATCACGCCTCAGAATTGTTAGAGTGGATTTGCCTTCCCTAACTCCCTAAACGCTTAGACTAGCATCCAATAGCTAGCACGCTCTATCTTTCTCCGTCACACCATCGATAATAACGATTATAGTGGTATCGGAATATCAACCGATTGTCCATCACCTACGCCTTTCGGCCTCGGCTTAGGTCCCGACTAACCCACAGCGGACGAGCCTTCCTGTGGAAACCTTAGGTATTCGGCCTGTAGGATTCTCACCTACATCTCGCTACTAATGCCAACATTCTCACTTGTAATCAGTCCACCGCTCCTTACGGTACGACTTCAGCCCGATTACAACGCTCCTCTACCGCTCACACTATTGTGTGAACCCGTAGCTTCGGTGGTAAGTTTAGCCCCGTTACATTTTCGGCGCAGGATCTCTCGACTAGTGAGCTATTACGCACTCTTTCAATGAGTGGCTGCTTCTAAGCCAACATCCTAGTTGTCTTAGAAATCCCACATCCTTTCCCACTTAACTTACACTTTGGGACCTTAGCTGACGATCTGGGCTGTTTCCCTTTTGACTACGGATCTTATCATTCGCAGTCTGACTGCCGTGCTAACACTATCTGGCATTCGGAGTTTGATAAGGTTCGGTAAGCGCTATGCCCCCTAGCCCATTCAGTGCTCTACCTCCAGTAGTTACATTTCACGACGCTAGCCCTAAAGCTATTTCGAGGAGAACCAGCTATCTCCGAGTTCGATTGGAATTTCTCCGCTATCCACAGCTCATCCCATGCTTTTTCAACAGCAACGTGGTTCGGTCCTCCACGAGGTTTTACCCTCGCTTCAACCTGGCCATGGATAGGTCACCCGGTTTCGGGTCTACAGCATGCAACTAGTCGCCCTATTAAGACTTGGTTTCCCTTCGGCTCCAGACCTTAAGTCCTTAACCTTGCTACATACCGTAACTCGTTGGCTCGTTCTACAAAAAGCACGTCATCACCCTCATAAGGGGCTTTGACCGGTTGTAGGCATACGGTTTCAGGTTCTATTTCACTCCCCTCCCGGGGTTCTTTTCACCTTTCCCTCACGGTACTGCTTCACTATCGGTCATCAGGTAGTATTTAGCCTTGGGAGGTGGTCCTCCC
>JBOFYJ010000019.1:0-200180 GCA_051654605.1 Metamycoplasmataceae bacterium
ATAAAATATAAGTTCCTTTTTTCTATTCTATTTGTTATTTTTGATATTGTTAATAATATAACGCTATTGTTAATAATATAACACTATTTAATAAAATTTTTTAAATATTATTAAATAAAAGCTAAATTATTAAAAATATATGATTGATAAGAGACTATAATAATATCTTTTCAGTATCTAAATCAACAAGGAAAAAAGGTAATAATGAAAAAGAAATTGGAGTAATTAATGATAATGAAGTTAAAAATAATTTTGTTTTCTTTTTCATAATATTCCTTAATTAACTTTAGGAGTTATTGAATAAGTTGCATTTATTTCAGGCATTCCTCCACCTGGTTTTTCAGGTAATTGAGCTGGTATGCCACATGTCTCAAAATTAATATTTTTACTATTTTCATCTGTATAAGGTCAAACCGCAAGTCTAAACCCTCAAACCTCGTGCGCAACTAAACCTACTTGAAATTGCATTTGAATTGGTGGTTTTTCTTTTGAAGCTAGAAAACTATTTCCTAATCCTTTTACAGCTGTTGTTACAATTGAACCTAATTTTCCACTAGTAGAACCATTTGGTCTATCATTTACATCTATACGCCCTCCTCTACCTACTTTATATTCTGGATTGTTATTCATTAGTTTTAAATGTCCGCCAATATATGTTTCATATTGATCTAGAACAAACATAAAATCAAAATTTACTGTTGTTGTAAATGCTGGAACATCATATATATTACCATTGTAAGAAATTTGATAAGGATCAACATGTACTTCTGCACTAAAATTATAAACTTGATTTTCTATTTTATAATTCATATATGAATCTTCTTGATAAGAAAAACCTAATTTTAAAGTTGGATTAGATCAACCACTATTTAGTAAATCTTTAACCACTTGATTTTGAACATTAATCATCGGTTTTTCTTGAACAGGCTCTGTTGTTGTTTTTATTGTTTTTTGATTACCTAAAAAAGTAAATCCATCTTTTGCTGTAAGTTCTACATATTTAGGATTTGCTTGAGAATTAATATTTACTGTAAAGTTATTAATATTTGTTTCATTAATATTAACTATAAAAATAGTTGATAAATTAGTAATTTTTTCACCAGCGCTTTGACTATCATTTCAAGTAAAAGCATCAATAGCTGCTTGGCTAACTGTTTTAGTTTGAATATCTAAAACTGTTAGAGAAGGAGGAGGTGGACTAATATTTGAACTATTTTCTCCACATGAAATAGTAGCGACTATCGGACTAGCTACTATTGCTAGAGTTGTTAATCCTAAAAATAAATTTTTTGTCTTCATATAAAATATAAGTTCCTTTTTCTATTCTATTTGTTATTTTTGATATTGTTAATAAGATAACACTATTGTTAATAATATAACACTATTTAATAATTATTATTGAATAAAAATTAAATTATTAAAAATATATGAACTATGATAAATCAAGGTTTTTTAATGCAATTTTATTCTGTTAAAGGAAAATTACTTTGTTCTAATTTATATAAAAAAAATAAAATTACAAATTATTAATTATTTAATGTTAATATTTTATATATTTAAAATTTTTATTTTTAAATAGAAAATTATTGATTATTAATTATTTAATACTAATATTCTATATATTTAAAATATTATTATTTTAATAAAAATATTATCTCTGTCAAATAGAAAGGAATTTTTATAAAAAACTTAATACCAAAATCCTTGTCTAAACAAAAGGGGATTATATATCGTAATATTTCAGTAAAAGATCTTATCTTATTTTTAATAATTTCTCTTTTATCTTTTGGAATATTTGCAGGAATTACAGTTTTAGATTGAGCATATAGAATTATTATTTCTTGTTCATTAATTTTAGTTTCATTAATTTTATTTGTAAATATTAAAAGTTATGATGCAAAGTTTTATGTCGTGATTTGGTATATTATGAAATATAAATTTAATCCTAAAAAATACGTTAAAAGGGATTCAAATATTTTAAATCCCTATAAATCTATTGAAGATGGTTATGTTTGTACTAAAAAATCAGAACTTCTTCCTTCTCAAAAAATGTTGGTAATTAAAATAAGAGGGATTGATATAACAAATTTATCTAAGGAAAAAGCAAAAATTAAAATGAGTGAATTTCATTCAATTTTAGTTAATATTGAAAGTAATTTTGTAATTTGTAAAATTAAAGAAAAATTTAGTTTTAAAAATCAAACAGAATGAGTGAAAAAACAACAAGAAATTAATAATGAAAAATATAATGATTTAACAATACAAGAAAAAGAATTTAAATCAAGAGAAAAACAATTAGAATCTTATAAAAAAGATTTTAATGATCCTTCTAGATTTTTAAATGATAAATTTCTATCAAAAAATATTTATCTTGTTGTTTTCGAAACCCAAGCTGAAACTTTAACTATGAAATCTAATGAAATAATAAGTGATTTAAATGATCTAGGATTTGAAACAAGAAAATTAGCTCCATTTGAAACAATTAATTTTATTAAAAATATATATAATCCTTTCGATAGTGATTTTCAAGATGAACAAATTTTAGAAAATCAAGATAATCTTGATAATATTTTTAATTTTGATTCTGTTAATTTTAGAAAAAATACTATAGAAATAAACGAAAAATTTTTCCTTTCATTCCAAAATGTTTCAGACTATCCTATTAATATTGATGATTATTGATTATCATATCTTCTTTTATTTTCAGATTCATCAGTAGTTGTCAATTTTAAAAAACTTTCTTTTGAAAAATCAACAGAACTTATAAATAAAGCAATTGTTAATTCAGAATCTAATGAATATAGTTCAAAAAAACAAATGGAAAAAAGAATCTTATCAAATGTAAGTGATTCTTTTAGAGATTTGGCTGATGAAATATCAAAAGGAGAACAAGTTATTAAAACATGTAATATTATCTTTTTAAATCATGATGTTGATGAAAAATCATTACAAAAAATAAATAGAAAGATAATAAGAGATTTAAAAGGTAAATCGATTATTGTAAATAAACTTAGTTATCGCCAATTTGAAGGATTGTCTTCATTTTTACCAAAACCTTCAGATCCTCTAATAGCACAAAATGGAAGAGAAATTCCTTCAAGTACAATTGCTAATGGTTTTCCTTTTTTAAATTCTAATTTAATAGATGAAAAAGGAATGGCTTTAGGAAGTAACTGAATGGGTGATCCAATAATTTTTGATCCTTTTGTTCTTTCAGATAATCGGAAAAATCATAATACTATGATTATAGGTTCGTCTGGAACAGGAAAATCAATGTTAACTAAAAAAATGATTAATTGACATTTAGCAAATAATCGTTATATGTTTATTTTAGATGTTGAAAGAGAATATAAAGATATTTGTAATTACTATGATGGTAAATGAATTGATGTAGGAAGTGGAACAAAAGGAAAAATAAATCCATTAGAAATTTTTTCTTTTGATAATGAAGAAGCAAAAATTCAAGTCTCATTTCATTTACTTTTTTTAGAATCATTTTTTAAAATTCTTTTTAAAGAACTAAAATCTAATCAATTAAGATATCTTTTATTTGCTATAAGAAAATTCTATATTTTTCTAGATTTTGATAAAAAAGATCTTTCTAAATTAAAATCGAAAGATTTTCCTATTTTTAGTGATTTATATTCATACATAATCAAAAATAAAAAAGATTTTATTAAAACTTTTGGGGAGGTTGATGTTGAATTAATTAATTCCATTATTGAAAATGAATTAATTAACGAAGGCCCGTTATCATTTTATTATAACGGGCCCTCAACTATCAAAAGAAATCAGTCTTTTGTAACCTTCGATCTTAATACACTTTTTGAAAAAAATAATACTAAATTAATTCAAGCACAATTGTTTCTTTGTTTAAATTTTATTCAAAGAGAAATTCGTGAATTCGGAAAAGATCAAAGAGAAGTAGTTGTAGTTATCGATGAGGCGCATTTACTCATCGATAAAGATAACCCAATTGGCCTTGATTTTATTTTTCAATTAGCTAAAAGAATTAGAAAAAGAAATGGTTCAATTATACTAATTACTCAAAATCCAGATGATTTTATAGGAAGCGAAGAAGTTTCTAAAAAAACAAAAGCCATTATCAATAATACTCAATACTCATTTTTCTTTAATTTATCTCCAAATAATATTAAAGATATTGAGGAAATGTATAAAGCATATGGGGATGGACTTTCAGAAGATGAAAAATTATACATTGCCAAAGCCAAAAGGGGAGAAGCATTATTTTTAGTTTCAGGATTCGATCGGCACAAGATAAAAATAAATGTTTCTAAACAAGAAATAAATGCTATAAATAATATAATTCACAGAAAGGAAATTTATGAATAAACTTATTTTTTTACTTGCTAGAGTAGGAACAGATGGAAATTTCGAAGATAAAGTTAGTTCCTTAACTACTCAAATTTGAGCTATTGCTGGAATTATTATCCCTGTTCTAGCAGGACTAGCAGGAGCTTTTGCTCTATTTAAATTAATTCAATTAGGAATTAAGTTAGCACAATCAGGAGATAATCCAGAAGAAAGATCACAAGTTATTAAAGCTGTTATTTGATGAGGTGTTGGTTTACTTATTTGTATCGCAGCGGCCACAATAGCCCCATCAGTTATTTACTCTATTTTTGGAGATATTACAAAGATTACCTTCGGATAAACAATGTATATTAATTGATTATTAGAATTTGTTTGGAGAATTTTTATCCAAGGTCCATTAATGATCATCAATTCATTTTCCGAAGTTTTAAAAAGAATTTTTGGTCTTAAATTTTTTGATTTTGCTATTAATACCAATGGAAATAGTATTTTACAAACAGTATTATCTTATTCTCTTTCTGCAGCTTTTGTTTCAGCATTTCTTTTAGTAGTATTTTTATTTCAATTTATAGTTGTATTTTTATCAGAAAAAGGAATTATTAAAAATAGAATTATAAATAGTTTTAAAAGATTGGGTCTTTCCTTTTTTTTAATTATACTAGTACCTATTGCGATGATGCTATTCGCATTAGTTTTTGATCAAATATCAATTGTTTTTAATAACATTTGATTTAATTCAACAGGAGATGCAGGAAGTTCAATGGCCAAATTATTATATGATATTGGTTATTGAGACGCGGGAAGCGTTCCAAATCCAGGAGGAACAACAGGTTCTTTTGGTCCTCCAGCATATGAATATTTAATTAAATATAATTTTGCACTTCAAATTTTTGTAGTTAATTTTACAATGGTTTTAGTTTTATACTTTTCTTGAAATTTTTTACAAAAAATAATTGAAATGTTTATGTTATACATAACATATCCTTTTGGTGTTTTAGCTTCAGTAGGAAGCGATCAAATTACTTCAAAAATATGATTTAAGGAAATACTAAATAAAGCAACAATAGCTATGCTTACGATTCTTTTATATCATTTGTTTGTTATTTTTGTTTTCTCACAAGCAAAAGATTTAATTGGTAGTGGAGCAGCAACTCCAATTACATCTAAAATACTTTTTACAGTTTTATTAACAGCTTTTGGATTTGCTGCAATTTATTTAAATGCTTTTGTATCAAGATTATTTTATCAATATAGTGGTTTTATAAATTCATATAAAAGTGCAAAGCAAACATTCAGTTTTTCTAATAAATATATTAATGTAGAAGAAAGAAATTCTTATAAAAGTTATAAAAAAGAAACTGTAAAGGAAATTGAAGTAAGAAATGAAGATAATCAATTCTTAAAATCAATGTCTAATAAGGATCATAATCAAGGATCTTCTTCTAATTCTTCAGTTAATAAAGCAAGGATTTTTAAATAATGAAAGCTATTAAGAAAATTTTAATAGGATTAGGCAGTCTAGGTTTAATCTCTGCAGGAGTTTCTGTTATAGTGGCTTCAAATAATTTAATATTTAATATTGACAATAATGAAGATAATTTTTCAAATACTGATTCAAAAGTAAATATAAATGAATTAGATTATTTTTATACAAAGAAAACAACATTAGAATTAGAAAAAGAAAGAAATATTATTAATGAAAGACTAAGATTAATAATTAAAGAATATGATTTACAAGGATGAAATACTTATTATAGTAAAGATAATAAATATGATTCAAGAATTTGAGAATTAAAAAAAAGTGATTATAATCTTGATAAAAAAATACCTAATAATGATACATATCAAAAACAAGATGAACAATATAAGTATTTTGAAGATTTTATTTTTACAATTAATCCTGTACAAATAAAACAAGGTAATTCATATATAAATCAGAAAGACTCTTTCTTATTTAGAAGATATCAATTATTATCTATTGATAGAGCTATTGAATTTCAAAAAGATACAGACGTGCAAGAAATTGATTTTATAAAATGAGAAATAGCAATTGTATTAATTGGTGTTGGTGATCTATCAGAAATTGAAGATATAATTAAAAAATTATTAATATATTTTGGTACAAGTAAGTTTTTTAAACCTAATCTTGCAGCGGCTGATTTACTTTTAAGAATAAAAGATAAAGATTATGATAATTACCAAAAAAGTAATATTAAAAAGTGAGCTAATGAGATTTGAGAATTAGAAAAAAAATTGAATATATTAAAAATAATAGAAGACACATTCAAAAAAAATAACCCTTCAGGAGATATTGAAATACCAGAACCATACAGGGGCATCATTGATGTTATTGCAAATTTTTTTTCTGATATTTTAATCGGACCAAACAGAAACGTTAATGAAAGCGATTTTTATAAATAAAAAATAAACAAAGGAATATATGTCAAAAACACTACTATCAAAATTAAACAATATAATGGATATTGATAAAAATAAAGGATACATTTATTTATCAAAAAATAATTCAAATAATTGAATTATTAATCTATCATCTTTTTTAAAAGAAGACGATTTAAGAGACTTTATATCTGATCACCAAAAAGATAAAATGGAATTTTCTCTTTTTAATGATTATGATTCCTTGATGGATGAATTTGATCAATTAAGAACATATATTAATTATGAAAAATTTTGTTTAAAACATGAAATTCCTTTTAATTTTGAAAAGAAAAATGAGAAAAGCAAAAAAGAATTAACTGAAGAAGAAATAAAAGAAAATGATGAAAAATTTCTTTTAAATAAAAAAAATATTCTTAAAGAAGTAAAAATATTTGTTTTAAAAAATCAACAAAAATTTCAAGAATTAAAAACAGAAAATAGTAATTTAAATCTTCAAACAGGAAAATGATTTTTAAAAATAGCATTTGATTTTATTTCAGGAAATACTTCAAAAGGAAATAAAATCGTAGCTCCTTTATTTTTTTTAAATGTAGAATTAGAACTAATAAAAGAAAAAATAATTATCAAAAAACTTGATAAAGAAATAAACTTTAATGAAAAACTATTTTTATTTTTAAATAAAGAAGAAGAGAAAAAACCAAAAAATATTAATGAGCTTTCTACTAATAAAGAAGTTTTAAAAGAAATAGAAAGTATAGTTGGGTATGAGATTAAAAAATTAAATGTTTCTTATTTTGTAGAGATAGAAACTTCAAATTTAAAAAATGATTTTAATACTATTAAATATTCAAATATTTATATCCTTTCACTATTTGATGTTGAAGTTGGAAAATTAAAAGATGATTTTATGCATGTTATCCAAAATGAAAAAGATATTTTTGAAAATAAAATGACTAATGATAATGAATATTATAAAAATCTTGAATTTACCGATAATGCTTTAGTACAAATTAATAATCCACTTAATATTTATCAAAAGTATGCTGTTCGTTCAGCTATGAGTGAAAATACACTTATTTATGGGCCTCCAGGAACCGGGAAGTCTGAAATAATAGCAAATATCATAGCTAATCTTATTATGGAAGAAAAAAATATATTAATGGTCTCTGAAAAGGATGCGGCATTAGAAGTAATTTTTGAGAGATTAAATAAATTAAGTAATTTTTGTTTTTATTTAAAAAATATAGATAATAAAAATGTTTTTTATAAACAAATTGAAAATATTTCTAATCATATGGGATCATTTTATAAAGAAGAAGAAAGCGAATTTTCTCTTAAAAAATATTTCCAAGAAAATAATCGAACAGAAGATTATAATAAAGAAATAAATGCTTTTAGAGAAATTGTTAAAAACTATATTGATTTTATTCAAAAAAGAGATTCTAATTTAGTTGATTATAAAGAATATTTAATTGCTAAAAATTCTATTTCTAATTTTATAAGTTTTAACAAGACAAACATTCAAAATTTTTATGATGAATATAAAAATAAATATGTAAGATTACAAGGGGTGGTTGAATTTCTTTCTAAAATCGCTGAATTTAATGATTATAAAAATAAATATAATTTAAAAGATAAAGATATAAAAAATTTAGAACTTGAAAATAATATTCTAATTAATTTTTTAATTAAACATAATTATATTAAATATGAAATAGAAGATTTTGAAAAGATTGAAAATAATATTAAAAACTACCAATTATTTTTAAAAGAAACAATGTTATCAAAAGATAAGAATTTATCAGAATTAATTGAAAATAATTATTTTGTTTTACAGAATAACTATAATATTTGATCTAAAATTTCTGAGAAATTAGAAGACCAAAATAATGCAAAAGAAATTAAAAATTTCTTAATAAAAAATTTATTAAGACATGATAAGTTTTTAATACAATTACAAAAATATAGTGAAGAAGACAAAGTTATTTTATTAAATAGATATTTTTTTAAAAATGAAATGTTAGCTAAAAAAATGTTATTTAAAAAAACATTATCTAAAGAACAAAGCTTTTTAATAATAGAATTAATTAAAGAAGCTAGTGAAATAAAATTATTAAAAGAAAATAAGTATTTACTATTCTTTGATAATTACCCGAAAGAAGCATTTGATCCAATTACTCTTTTTTTCATTAATAATCAAAAATTATTAAGAAAAGAATTCGTTGAATTTTATAAAAAGAAAATAGAGTATTTTGATGAAAGAATAAATAATCAATATTATCGTTATAGAGTTAATCAAATAGAAAGAGAATTAATAATAATTAATAATTATGATTTTGAAATAAAAAATAAAAATCAGCATATTATTTCAATTGATATTCCTTATAAAATAAAACTATATTTAAAAAATAATAAAGATTTTATAAATAATATGGATGATACAATTTATAAATCATATTTAAAATATATAAAATATAAACTATCAAAAAAAGATTTCTTATTCCAAAATAGAATAAATAGAATGTTCGCTATTTCTCGTGGAGAAAAATTACCTAAAATTAATGAATTTATAGTTGAATATTTAGATTGCTTATTATTTATTTTTCCTATTTGAATTTCTAAACCAGATTTAGTTTGTCATTATGCAAAATTAGAAGAAAAAATCTTTGATGTTGGTATTTTTGATGAAGCATCACAAATGTTTTTAGAAAAAGCATATCCAATTCTTTATAGATGTAAAACAGCTATTGTTTCAGGGGATAATAAACAATTAAAACCGGAAAAACTAGTATTTGAATCAAATGAGGAAATCACTAAAGAAATAAATTTAACAGAAATTGATTTCGATAATGCAGAATCACTTCTAGATAGAGCTAAATTGTCATGATGAAATACATATTTTTTAAAAAACCATTACCGTTCTCTATCAAAAGAACTTATTTCCTTTTCAAATAGTAACTTTTATGAAAATGAACTAAAATATGTTTCTTTAAATAATAATAAAATTGATGCTTTAGATGTTATTGAATTAAAAACAACAGAAAGTAAAAATGAAAATATATCAGAAGCAAATAAAGTTATTGAAATATTAAAAAATACAAATAATGATATTAATTTCAAAAAAATAATTGTTGTTTGTTTTACAAAAGAACAAAAAGAATTAATCGAAAGAAAAATATTACAATTAACAGGAGAAAATGGCCTTATTGAAAAATATAAAAATAATAAAATTCTAGTCAAAGACCTTTCATCAATTCAAGGAGATGAAGGAGATTTATCAATTATCTCTTGTGTCTTTACAAAAGAAAGTAAAAAATATGGTCTTTTAGAATTTCCAAATGGCGCTAATTATTTAAATGTTTCTATTACTCGTAGTAAAAAGAAAATGGTAGTTATTAAATCTATTTCAAGTAAAGAAATAAATGTACTAAACAAAAATAAAGAATTAATTATTTTTAGAGAATGAATTGAGTTTTTAGAATCTCATATGCTTTCTAAGAAAAATAAAAATGCTAATATTAATATTAATGAAAATAAAATTTCTTCATTTAAAGATGATATTTTTATAAAACTTAATAAAGATGATAGATTTAAAAAATATCAAATTATTCAAAATTTTAATTTAGGTTCATATAATGCCGATATTGTTTTTTATGAAAAAAATGAAAAAGATATTAAATTAATTTTAGTTTTACATGATTGGAAAAAAATAATTGAAATTGGAGAATTTTTTGAAGAAATAGATAAAGAAGAATATTTAATCCAAAGAAAATATGATGTTTTAAGAATAATGGAAGAAAAATATTTATTAAACTCTTCAGAAATAATAGATCAAATAGATAAACAATTAAATCCAAAAGTAATGGAAATAGAAAAAATAAAACCTATAACAGAAAAAAAATTAGCACAAGTTTAAGTATTTATTAATACTTAATTATAAAAAAAATTATAGCTATTAATAATAGCTATAATTAGGAATATTTTTATATTATTTATTGTTTATTATTTCTTTAATAATATTTAAAATTAAAGATGCTGATCAACTAAAATTAGTAGTTGATAATCCATCACCATTTAAAGGATTATAATTTTCTCTTATAGAAGGACCTTTTATAATTAGTCCTTGCATATTTTTTAAAGCTCTTGTAGCTAGTTCCTTAGCAAAGGAATCATATTGATAATTCATTACTCCTTTTAAGCCGAAATATAATTGATCAACTCAAACAGGTCCTCTTCAATAATCTAATTCAGCAAAACGTTCATTGTTAACTGAAACAGAAGGGAAAGGAACAAATTGATTGTAATTTCGATCATGAATATTTTCAATTATTTCTTTTGCATTTTCTTTTGTAGCTAAATTTGCAAAAAGCGGAAGCATTCCTTCCATTCCTTTTCCATAATCAACAACTTTTCTTTTATCAGCAGATTTAATATCATAATAAAATTTAGTTGATTCATTATACATATATTTATTAATAAATTCTTTTAATGACTGAGCATATTGAGAGTATTTTTTAGCTTCATTTTCATAATTTAAAATTTTAGATAAATTTTCAAGACAAACAAAATCTAAATAATTGAAGGCATTTAAATCAACACTTATTTGATCAATAACATAACCAATTAAAACATTATCATGGAATACTTTTTCAACTTTTGCTCTATCTCAATCAAATCGAGGAGCATTATCCATTCCACTTTCTCAAGCGGCAGCTTCAATAATTGTTTTTTCATCTTCAAATTTATTTTGAATATCAACTGTAGCTCCATATTGAAGAATACAATCTTTATTTACCGATCTATTGTTGTTTCATCAATTATTATAAGCAACTATTTTTGGATAGATTCTTTTTAAAAATTCTTTATCTTGTGAAACTTTATAAATTTCATAAGCAGCTCAAGCGGCTATTGGAGGTTTTGTATTTCTTTCATTTCAATTAGGTCCTACTCCGCCTCTAGCTGGGGAATAATTAAAAAATATACAATCGGGAATCATTCCAATATCTTTAGGACGAACAGGATCATTTGCCTCAATTTGGAAATCAAACATCGCTTCTAAACATTCTTGAGCTAAATTAGAATCAAAATAAGAGATACCAACAACTATTTTTCAAGTATCTCAAGATCAAGCTCCGATAAAGTCTTGATAAGTAATTGAAGGGATTACAAAATTTTTCTGAATAACTCCAGCTGGAGATCTTCAATTAGCTACTAATGTTTGTAATGATTTAATAATTACAATTTCATATTCTGAATTACTATTAATTTTTAAAATATTATCAATATATTTATTTCATCTATTATTATTTTCTAAAATATATTTATCTTTTGAATTAAATGATAACTTTTGACCGTCATTATCGAATCTAAAAGATTCAAATGAAGAAATTTCTAGTTTTTCTTTTCCTAAGATTTTAAATGCTCCAAAATTACTATTAAAAATTAATTCATTTTCTTTTTTAGTTGTAGTAAATGTTTTGATAGTTTGACTATATTCTATATCTAATGATTCATTAACTTTTTTATCGATCATTGAATTGAAATTAATTTGAATCATGTTTTTATCATTTTTTATTTCTTTAAAATAATTAAATCATGCTTTAGAATCATCTTTTAATTCGCCTGTAGATTTTGTTTTATTTTTTAAATATATACTTCCTTCTATTGCTAATTCAAGATTTAATTCATCATTTGTTTTATTAATTATATTAGTAGTAATTAAAGCAGTTCTATTACTTGCAAAAATTAGTTCTTTATTAATACTAATTTTTTCAAAATCATAATTTAAAACTAGTTTTCCTGGCAGAGAAAATGTATCTGTTTGGCACTCATCAAAATTTAATATTTTCCCATCTAATTTTATAATTAACTTATTAGAATAAGGACCAACATTTAAGGGGATTTCTTGAGATAAAACAAGAGGTCCCATAAAAGAACTTATCGATTTATTTTTAGGTAAATAATAACCATGTCAAGAACCATTATCGGCAAATACATTTGATTTATTTGTATCCTTATAATTATTTTCTTTATCATAGGGTAAAGATTGAAAATTAACTTCAGCAAGCGAATCGCTATAATAATTTAAAATATTTTTATATTTCATTTTTTCCTTTATTTTATATTTATTAAAAAATAAAAGTTCATTATATTCTAATGAATACTGAACTTTTACTTTATTTTGTTTAACTATTCGTTTACTGCAATAGCTTCTGTTTTTAATTTATTAAAGCTTGTTATAAATGAATCACTATCTTTAACATAAACTTTAAAGTCTTCGAATTGATTATTTTCAACGTGAATGAATGAAATTAATTCTAATTCTTCATATTTTCCTTCAACTATTGTTTGAATATTTTTATCAACAGTTTCTTTGAAAATAACTAAGTTTTGAAGAGCTAATTTTTCTCCTGTTAATTGACCTGCAAAATTTCTCATAATAATCATTTCTTCATTATTAATTGCAATTTTGTCTTCCAATCTAAATTGTTGAAAGGCTGTGTAATATGAAGATGCTGAGAAACTTTCATAATCTGAATATGCTTCATTTTCAATTTCAATATCTTTTTCTTGGAAAATTTGAACATCTGATAATCATAATTCTTTTAAAATTTTCTTATTTTTATATTCAGCAATTAAAGGATTAAGAGTAGTTTGATAAAATTGTTTTGTTTCTGCTTTTTCTTGAGCAACAAATGCTTTTAATGAAATTTTATATTCTTTTTTAAGAAGAGCTACTTCTTGAGAAACAACTTTTTTATTATTTCTAATTTCTTTTTTAAGATTTCTTATTCTTATTGAAATTTCTTTACTTTCAGCAAGACTTTGTTTTTTAACTTCAATGAAGTTTCCATCATCAACTGCTTTTTCTAATCTTTCAGAAATTACAATTTTTAAATCTAATTCATTTTTAATTTTTTCATTAAGTTCTTTAAAGTTTTTTTCTGCATTCATTAATAAGTAATTTTTCTTCTCAATAAAATCTAAATATAATTGAGGATTTAATCATAAAACAAATTTGCTTGATAATGAATATTTAATAAGAGAATATTTTAATGGTAAATTATTTGCTATAGATATTTTTGTATCTCTTAATTGGTATTCATATTTAAAGTAATATCATAAATAAGCAGGAACAACAATTAATAAAATCATAGATACTTTCATTAATGGACCTAATCATCAATTAGCTTGTCATTCATTAAATGGTTTTTCTAAAGGTGTTGTATCTAAAAATGTTATTACTAAAATAATTGATGTAAGGAAAGTTAAGAAAATACCAACAAACATTCCGAACTTTCTATTTCCCATTTTGAAGGTTCTTTCTTCATGATCTTTTTTTCATCTTAAATTTATATAAGAAATAAAAATAACTAATCATGGTAACATTCCAATTCAACCAGCGGCACCTTTTATTAAGTGAAGGTTTTCACTAAAGTTACCATCACCAATTGGTCAAGTTAATAACATTAAAAATGGAATAACTAAAATAAATTGTAATCATGCTCCATATGAACAAACTCCGTTTTTATTTTGTTTTGAAAGTTTTGATCCAAAAATCCCTGGAGCTATTTCACTAAACATAACTTTAACAGGAGCTGATGTTCAAATAATTAATCCACCAATTGATGTTATAAAGAATATTGATCCCATTATAATGTAGGCTAATTGTTGAGACATTTCTACTGAAACTCCCATTGGAGATAATATAAATCTAAAAATACTTGCAAATGAATTTGCTCATCCAGCTGCTAAACCACCAACTGGAGGGAAAACTGAAACTAATAAAGTTCCAACAATATAACAACCACCAATAGCTAGTACTGAGATCATCATCGCTTTAACAAAGGCTCTTTTTCCTCCGTTAACGTCTTTAACATACACACCTAATGATTGACCACCATCAGCTGCCATTAATACTCAAATAAATGTAGACATTCAAGCAAAATTTAATCCGCCTGTTTCTCCCCATATATTTGGATTATCAGTTATTCCAGGTGCTTCTGTATCTGGAATTAAAGTAGGATCAATTCCTACTGCTATTCAACCAAACATTGCCATTATAAAGAAGAATGCTGTTAAAGCTAACATAAGTGTTCCACCTAAAGAAATTATTTTAGATAATTTTTTAGTATTTAATGTAGAAACAAATGTAATTAAAGCAAAAAAAGCTACTGTTACAAATGGAATTGCTAGTTTATACATTGCATCCCCTGTAAAATCTTGCCCGGTTACTGCAAAAGATAAAAAGTTTATTCTAGCAGGAACTGCTGAGAAAAAGTAAGTAAGATTGGCAAATCAAAACATAAATGATGTTACGAAAGCCGTTTTCCTTCCTACTGCTGTATGAATTCAACTGGTTAGACCAGATTTTGAACTCTTTTTTAATGAAGCAAATTCTGCTATCATAAATATAAAGGGAACCATAAATGTTATTGTTGCAATTAAAAAAGCGATTGAAGCACTAAGCCCCATCCCTACATAATTATCAATAACATTCTGGAAACTAAAAATCGCTAAAATCGCAATACAAACCATTGCAAAAATAGAAATTTTTGAGCCTCCTATTTTTCCACCCTTTATATTAAAGGTTTTTTGTGACATATGTCCTTTCGTTAAAAAAAAATGATTTTTTGAAATATTAAATGTAAATATTTAATAAATATATTTTTATTTGAATAAAACATAAAAATATAAAATAAATTATATAGCAATTTTAAAAAAAATTATAAAAATAAAAATTTTTTTTATAGACTAATATATAATAAAAAAGTAGTCTTAATAAATTAAAAAAATTTATTAAATTACTTAACTTTAATAAAACAGAAGAAACTGTTAAATTAACAAAAATATTTCTGTTTTAATTTATAAAAAAAATACCATATAAAAATATTTAGGAGAATATTATGAAACACCATAAAATTATGGAAAAATATGACTTTAAAGAATATGAAGATCCATACTTACAATCTGTAAATAGATTAGAAGCTAGAACATATTTTAAAGAATATAAAGAACTTAAAAAGGCTTTAAATTTTAATATTGCTGATAGAGGTAATATTATTGACTTAAATGGAAAATGAGATTTTAAATTATTTGATTCTCCACTTTATATAAATAAAAAACTAATTAAGGATAGTGATTCTATTAAAATGGATAAAATTATTGTTCCAATTCCATGACAAATGGCTGGTTTTGGAAAAATGCATTATTCTGATGTATGATGAACATTTCCAATAACTCCTCCAAAAGTTATTTCTAACAATCCAACAGGGCTATATAGAAAAAGAATTAAATTAGATAAAATAGATAAATCATTTGATTATATTTTAAGATTCCATAATGCCGATTCATGTATTAAAGTATATGTTAATACTAATGAAGTAGGAATGACAAAAGGATCAAGATATACAGCTGAATTTAATATCGAAAAATATCTTAAAGCAGGAGAAAATGAAATTCTTGTAATTTGTTATCAATGATCAGATGGTTCTTATTTAGAAGATCAAGATCAATGATGATTTTCAGGACTATATAGAAATGTTGAAATTCTTTTAGAACCTAAAAAATTTATTAATGATATATTTATAAAAACACATAGAAAAGGTTCAGGTAAATATAATTTAGATTTAGAAGTTATTTTGAAAAATAATTCTTTTAAAGATTTAATGATTTCTTTATATTCACCATCAAATAAATTAATTCTTGAAGAAAAAATTGCTGTTAAAAATAATAAAATCAATTTTGTTAAAGAAGTAAATAATATTCTTGAATGAAATGCTGAAGAACCACATTTATATACATTAGTAATTACTAATAATGATAAAGAATGATTTGTTCCACAAAAAGTTGGTTTTAGAGAAGTAAAAACTCAAAAAAGACAAATTTTAATTAATGGTAATCCAATTATGTTTAAAGGAGTTAATTTCCACTCTCATAATCCTAAAACTGGTAAAGCTGTTCCTTTAGCTCAAATCGAAAGAGATTTAAAGTTAATGAAAGAATTTAATTTAAATGCTGTTCGAACATCACACTATCCACAAATCGTAGAATTTTATGATCTATGTGATAAATTAGGTTTATATGTAATTGATGAAGCAGATCTTGAAGCTCATGGATTTGAATTAACAGGAGATTGAGCTTGAACTTCAAATGATGAAAAATTTGAAAAATCATATGTTGAAAGAGCAACAAGAATGGTGCAAAGAGATAAAAATCACCCTTCTATCGTAATGTGATCTTTAGGAAATGAAACAGGGTTTGGAAAAAACTTTGTTACTATGGCTAATGAAATTAGAAATATTGATAATACAAGATTAATTCAATATGAAGGTGATTTTGATTGTCAAGTAAGTGATGTTCATTCTAATATGTATACAAGAATTAAAATTGAACCATTAGATCCTAAAAGAAGAGATTTACAAGCGGTAATTGATGGAAATGTAATAGGAGGAGAATATCACCCTAATTGACTAGATAAACCTCATATTGAATGTGAATTTGCTCATGCTATGGGAAATGGACCAGGTTCATTAAATGATTATTTTGATTTCTTTTATAAACATAGAGAAATTTTTGCAGGAGCATTTGTTTGAGAATGATATGATCATGGTATCGAAACAAAAGATGAAAAAGGAAAAGTATATTACAGATATGGAGGAGATTTTGGAGATGATCCTACTAATGGACCATTCTGTATTGATGGTTTATTAATGCCTGATGGAAATCCTTCACCTTCACTATTTGAATATAAAGAAGTTATTGCTCCTATTCATACCGAAATTTCTAAAGATTTTAAAACAGTTACAATTACTAATAGATTTGATTTTAAATCATTTAGCGAATTTGAACACACAGTAAGAATTATAAATTCTCAAGGAAAAGAAATTCTTTCTGAAAAAATTAATATTCAAAATTTATTGCCACATGAAAGCTTTAAATATAAAGTTCCTGAATTCAAAAAAGAAGTTAATGTATATTACTGAATAAAAATTGAAACAAGACAAATTAATAAAACTGAATATTCTCCAAAAAATCACCTTATTTCAATAAAAGAACATGAACTTCCATTTACTGAAAAAGCAATAAGTCATGAAGATAAATTTAAATTAAGTAAAACAGAAAATGATTTTGAAATAATCTTTAGTTTTAATAAAATAAAAATTGGTTTTTCAAAAATAACTGGAAGATTATTTAATATTTCAAAAAATGGAAATATCCTTATTAAAAATGGTCCACAATTAAACTTCTGAAGAGGATTAACTGATAATGATGCTGATGAATATAGACAAAAATGAACTAAACAATTTTTTGTTCACTTATTCTCTGAATCAATGATTGATTACAAAATTAAAGAAGAAAAAAATTATTTTGAAATTACTGTAAGAACAATAAATGGTGCTGTAAATCAAGCTTGATTCTTCAGTTCTACATATACATATAAAATATTTAGAGATGGTGTAATTAATGTAGATGTTGAAGGAAAAAGAGATGGTCTTATTTCTGTTTCAAAAGAAATGGCTGGAGCAGCTGGTTCAGGTTCTTCAATTGCAATAGACGTTAATGATATTATTCCAAGAATGCTTCCAAGAATCGGAGTTAAACTTGAAATTGATAAAAAATTAGCTCAATTTGATTACTTTGGAAAAGGTCCAGGAGAATCATATTCAGATTCTTGTGAATACAATACATATAATTTATGAAAACAAAATGTAGATTCTGCCTTTACAAATTATGTTCATCCTCAAGAAAATGGAAATAAACATAAAACATTATGAGCAAATTTCTATGATAAAAGCAAAGAAAATATTATGAAAGTTAATACTGATTTGGCTGAAAATAGATTTGATTTTTCAATTAGTTGATATGACGATAAAGATTTAACTAATGCTAAACATACAATTGATTTAGTAAAAAGAAATTATTTAACATTAAATATTGACTATAAACAAAATGGATTAGGTTCAAATTCATGTGGACCACAACCGCTTGATAAATATAAATGTAAATTTGAAGATTTTAAAATAAATTTCAATATTAAAATAGAATAATAGTAGAAGAAAAAAGAAAGAAAGAGGATAAAGATGAAAATATTAGTTACTGGAGGGGCTGGATATATTGGATCTCATGCAGTATATTCACTTATTGAAAAAGGATATGAAGTTGTTATAATTGATAACCTTTCAAAAGGATTTGAATCAAATATTCATGAAAAAGCAACTTTTTATAAAGCAGATATTAGAAATGAAGATGAATTAAGAAATATTTTTAAAAAAGAAAAAAACATTGAAGGGATTATGAACTTTGCAGGATTAATAGTAGTACCTGAAAGTGTTTCTAAACCATTAGATTACTTTAATAATAATACTCATGGAGTAGAAGTTCTTTTAAAGGTTGCTACAGAATTCAATGTTAAATGTTTTGTTTTTTCATCAACTGCAGCTGTATATGGAGAACCAAAATCAGTGCCAATCCTAGAAACTGATATTAAAGAACCAATTAACCCTTATGGAGAATCAAAATTAGCCGCTGAAGCAATTATAAGAGGATGAGCTCATGCAAATAATACTAATTATGTAATATTTAGATATTTTAATGTTGCAGGAACTCACCAAAGTGGAAAAATAGGAATAAAAGGGAAAGTTTTAACCCATTTATTACCTTGTGTTATTAAAAGCGCTATTGAAAATGAAACTTTTAATATATATGGAACTGATTATAAAACTAAAGATGGTTCATGTATAAGAGATTTTGTTCATGTAGTTGATTTAGTAGAAGCACATATTTTAGGTCTAGAATGATCAATGAAAAATAATAAATCAGATATTTTTAATTTAGGTTCAGGAGATGGATATTCAGTTCTTGAAGTTTTAAATAAAGCAATTGAAGCATTAGAAATTAAAATACCTAATCAAAAATCAGCTAGAAGAGATGGTGATCCCGCTCAATTATATGCAAACACTTCTAAAGTAAAAGATATTTTGAAATGAAGTCCTAATCGTTCACTTGATGATATGATTAAAACTGAATATAATTTTAGAAAAGGAAATAAGAATGGATAAAATTAAAGCAAATTTAATTAAAACTCATAAGAAATTATACAAAACGAAACCGGAAGTTACTATTTTAACTCCCTCAAGAATAAATATTATTGGGGAGCATATTGATTATTTAGGAGGTAATGTTTTACCAGCTAATATAAATTTATATATGCTAGGATTATTTTCAAAAAATGACGATATAGAAATTTTTTCAGAAAATTATAAAAAAGAAGGAGTTAGAAAAATAAAAAATCAAGAAGTTTTTTATTATGATGAATCTCAAGGATTTTTAAATTTTGTTCTAGGATGTATTCAAATCCTAAGAAATAATAATTATCAAATTAATGGAGCTTCAATAACAATTTATTCATCTATTCCTTCAGGATCTGGTTTATCTTCTTCAGCTGCTTTTGGAGTTTTAATAATTAAAGGATTATTAAGTCTTTATGGTTATGAAGTGGATGGAGTTACTGTTGCTAAATTATTTAAAGAAGTTGAAAATAATTTCATGAGTTTAAAAAATGGAATTATGGATCAATTTATTATAGCTAACGGAATTAAAGATCATTTAATGCTACTTAATACTTCTACTCTTAATTTTTCAAATTATAAAATCGATTTAGGTGATTTTGAATTTGTTGTTTTTAATACTAAAAAAAGAAGAGAACTAATTGATTCTAAATATAATGAAAGAGTTGATGAAACTTCAAATGGATTAGAACAAATAAATAAAACTAATAATTATAAAAATTTAGCTGCTATTCCTTTAAGTGAATTAAATGAAAAACTTAAATTAATTGATAATGAAATTATTAAAAAAAGAGTTAAGTATGCAGTGGAAGAACAAGATAGAGTTAGCCGTTTTATTAAAGCAATGAATGAAAATGACTATTTTAAAATGGGACAAATCTTAAATGAAGGTCATAGTGGACTGAAAAATTTATATGAAGTTTCTTGTGATGAGTTAGATTTTATTGTAGAAAGCGCTAATGAAATTAGTGGTGTTTTAGGAGCGAGGATGACAGGTGCTGGTTTTGGTGGATGTTGTATCGTTTTAACTCATAAAGATGGGATTCAAGAATTAGGAAAATTTGTTACAAAAAACTATAAAGAAAAATTTGGTTATCCTTGTGAAATGTATATTATTAAGGTAGTTGATAGTGCAAAAAATATTGATTAATATTATTAATGGATTTATAAAAAATAATTTAATCAATGAAGATAAAGCATTACAAACGATAAATAAAATTTTAATCGAAAATAACGAAAATAAAATTACTTCAGTTAAAGAATTTAATGATGAACCTTTTTCTTTAGAAAAACATTTAAAATATATTGACAATTTAAGACAATATTTAATTAAAAAAGACTATAAAGATATTCTTTTAGAAAATAAAATTAATGAAATTTTAGGTTTATTTATTCCCACTCAAGAACAAATAAATTTAGCTTATGCAGATAGTAAAAAATTTGATAATTTATTATCGCTTTCATTAGTTTCTTATTATATTAAAACTGATAAAAATAGTTTAAATGTTTTATGAGATCATAATTCAAAATATGGAGAAATGAAAATTTCGATTAATAATGCTAAACCAGAAAAAACACAAGAGCAAATAATTAGAGAAAAGAATTTTGTATCTGAAAATAAAAATGAACCTAAATGTGTTATATGTGTAGAAAACATAAATTTCAAAGGAAGTTTAATTAAAGATTCAAGAGAAAATTTAAGAGCAATATTTTTAAATTTTTCTAATGGTGAAAATTGATTTTTCCAATATTCTCCTTATGCCTATATTAATAAACATTTTGTTTTAAATAATACTGAACATACTCCTATGGTTATTGATAATAATACAATGAAAAATTTAGTAGAATTTACTGATAAAAATAATAATTTTTTTTTAGGAAGTAATGCCGATTTACCAATTGTTGGTGGTTCTTTATTAGGTCATAATCATTATCAAGGTGGAGATGAAGTTTTACCAATTATGAATGCCAAAACAATTGAAAGTTTTGAATTCAAAAATACTTCTATTGATATTTTAAATTGACCTCTTAATTCAATTAAAATTTCTTCTAAAAATAAAGAAGATATAATTGATATTTCTAATTATTTTATTAATGAATGAAAAGCTAATAATGAATATAATTTAAAACCTATTAATAATTCAACTACATTAATTGTTAAGAAAAATAGTAATGGCGTTTTTAATGCTTATTTAATTTTTAGAAACAATTCTATATCTGAAAAAAGACCATTTGGAAACTTTCATATTCATGAATCTAAATTCAATATAAAACAAGAAAATATTGGTCTAATGGAAGCTGCTGGATTGGCTATTTTACCTAAACGTTTAATAACTGAAACACAAGAGATAATTGAAACATATAATAAAAATAAAAATATAAATGATTTATATCAAAATGATAAACTTTCTAAACATGCTAAATGAATTGAAAATATTATTAATAATAAAATGGAAATTAATAAAAATAATTTACTAAAAGAAATTGGAAATGTTTTTGTAAATTGTTTAGAAGATTGTAAAGTTATTGAAGACAAGCAACTAATTGATTTTATAAAAGATAAAATTAAATATAATCAAGAAGTTTTTACAATACAAAACTATTCAGGTCTTTCTGTAGAAATTATGAGAAAGGGTTTTGCTGTAAAACAAATTAAACTAAATGATGATAAATTTTTATTAGAGTATAAGGATATTAATTCTTATTTTAAAAATGATATTTTATTAAATGCTTTTGTCGGTCCAATTGCTGGAAGAATTGAAAAAGGAATAATTAAATTAAATAATAAAGAAGTTAATTTAAAAACTGATAAAAATGATAATTATATTCATGGAATGAATGAAAAATGATCTGATCTTTTATTCGAAATAGAAACTAAAGCATTTGATGATTATAATACAGTTACTGGGATTGCTAAACAATATAACAAAGAACTTGATTGTAATTATTTAATTAAGATCATACTTAAAATATTAAATAATGAAAATAAAATAATATTTGAATATCATGTAACAAGCGATAAAGAAACAATTTGTAATCCTACACATCATTTTTATTGAGCACTGCCAAATACTAAAAATGTTTTTGATTTAAATATTAATTTAGATTCGGAAAATTATTGATTACTTAATAAAAATTTTAATCCTGAAAAAAAAGATAAATTAAATATAGGAAAAACTATTAAATTATCAGAGTTAAAAAATCTTATTGATCCAAAACAAATTGAATTAGTTAATAAGGGAATTGATCATCCAATAGAAATAAAAAAAGATTCATCTGTAGTTTTATCATCTCCAGATTTTAAATACAATGTTATTTCAACTTCTAATTTTAAAACTCTTGTAATGTATAGTCATAATTGAGAAGGTGCTAATCAATTATTAAATAGAAGTGAAAATAATCACCAAGCTCTTTGTATTGAATATCAAAAAGTTCCTACTTCAATCAATAATCCTAATTATAGTGAAATAGTTATTAATAAAAATAAAGATTATTTAAATATAACTTCTTATGAATTTAAAATAAAATAATTATATGATGGAAAAACGCTATTCATTAATTTGATGAGGAAAAGATAAAGCGCCTTGCTTTATATGAGGCGGTTGAGATTATTTAGATAAAATAAATAATGAAGAATTTATTTTGGATAATCATATTTATACTAAATATGAAATAGTTGATTTATTCAAAAAAGAATTAGATTTTTCTAAAACATGAATTCCCAAAGAATTAGAACCTTTCTATATTGAAATATATGGCGCTGATAAATTATATAAAAACAAAGAAAATAGCGATGATGATATTATTAACGGGAGTAATTACTGAAATAATAAATTATCATTAATTAAATAGAAATTAGTTATATAATTTATTGTTTATAAAGGAAGTAATAATGAAAAATATCGAAAAATTAAAAATTTTACAAAGTTCTTTAATTGTTTTTACAAATAAAGTTTATAGTATTCATTGAAATATGAAAGGGAAAGAATTTTTTTCTATTCACCAAGCAACTGAAGATCTATTTAAAGATTTTTCAGAGTTTTTTGACAGTGTAGCTGAAAAAATTGTTATGCACGGGCAACTTTCTGTTGGAACATTAAAAGAATCTTTAGAATTAAGCAAAATTAAAGAAATTCCTGTTAAAGAATTTGAAGCGAAAGAATTATCGGAAATAATTGTTAAAGATTTAACTACAATAATTGATTTATGTGATGATGTTGAAGGAACAAATGTAATTCAACCATTATTAGATGAAATATATGCAAGTTCTGATAAATGAAGATGAAAATTTGCTAAAACAGCTAAATAAAAATTTAAATATATTTACTAATATAATTTTCTAAATTATCGTTTTCTTCTAGGACGTTTTCGATAAGTTTTTCAACAACTAGTTTTCCTTTTTGAAGGATAACTATTTTTTTACATAAATATTGAATTTCATTAACATCATGAGAAACAATGACAATTGTAATATTATTATCAATTGCAAATTGCTTAATAAAAGTTTTTATACTATTTTTAATTTTAATATCTAGTCCATTAGAAAGTTCATCTAAAAAGACAATTTTTGGTTTATGAATAATGGCTAGTAATAAATTTAATCTTTGCTGTTGTCCGCCTGAAAGACTACTTGCATTTTTATTATAAAATGATTTAATCCCGAATTCAGAAATTAATGCTTCTAGTTCTTTATTCGAAATTTGTAATTTATATGAATCAATTACAAATTTAACTATATCTTTACATTTTAGACCAAATGGATAATTAGAGTCTTGAAATTGAATACCGATTCCTTCTTGAAAGTTTTTTTCATATTTAAAATTGTAATTAAAGCTTCCCGAATCAGGTTTATTTAATCCAATTACCATTTCAACAAGCGTTGTTTTTCCCGCGCCATTACCACCTATAATTGCCATATTTTCATTTCTTTTTATTTTGAAATTTATATTTTCACATGCTTTTACTTCTTCATGTTTATTAGAAAATGTTTTTGATATATCATTAATTTCAAGAATATTTTCATTATCTTCTTTTTTAATAATTGATTTATTTTTTTTAAAAAATTTTAGTTCTTTTTGATATTCTATAAAATTTTTATAATATGATTTAAAAACTAAATCTACTCTTCAAGATATTTTTCTAGAGCTTCTTGAACTTCATGAAAATTTTTGAGAAGTTATAAATAAAAAAAGCAGAGTAAAACAGTAAGGCATTACATGATTTGCTATTTTATCTTCCTTTTTAAAAATAGTTATAATATTTTTTGAAACTTGATCAGGAAATACTGGAGAAAATGTATTAAAAATTTTATAATCTTGATTAATATCTCATATAGACGAAATTGATAATCCTACATTATTAATATTCATTAATTCCGGGAAACCTTCTTGAGCATATATTCCACCATGAAAACTTTCTACACATAAAGCAATAGGATATCTTATTGGTAAAAAATATCCAATTATTTTAATCGATTCAATTGAACCAACCATTCACATTGGTAAAACGATTGGGGCTATGAAAAAAGAAATTAAAACAATTGTTATTCCAAATCCTTGAATAAATAATGTTGATCTTGCAAATGATGAAATTAATACACCTATACTCATACAAACAAAAGTTAGTAATACTGAACTATATATAAATGAAGGATAATCAACATTTTGAATAATTTCATTTCAACCTGGAAGAGTATAAAATTTTTCAGGTTGATGGGGAAAAGGATGAATTTCTGTTGAACTATAACCAAAATTGGAACTTTCAAGACTTGCTATATAAAAAATTCCAAAACATAATATAAATAAAATAATTACTGATAAAACAATTATTATGAAATTAAAAAGAATAATTACTAATAGAAATTTAAATGGTTTAATTGGCGTAGCTCCAATTCTTTTTAGTAAACTTGAGTTTTTAAACTCAAAAATAGATTGGGGAACAAAAATTAGTGATATTGTAATAATTGGAACAAATAATCCATTAGGCATTATCGAATTTACGCCCATGATAACACCTAGAAAAAAAACTAAAATTGGTGGGATTAAGAATGCAAAAATAGGTCCAATTCATCCTTTTCAAAAATATGTGTTAATTAGTTTAAATAACGAAATCATATAATTTATTATATTCTTTTATTTTTTTAAAATATTAAAAGAATAAAAAAAACTTAATTATAGTTAAATAATTAAGTTTTAATAATTAATTAGTATGTGTTTTTTTATGAAACTACTACTTCAGCTCCAGCTTCTTTTAGCTTAGCTTCGATTTCTGCAGCTTCTTCTTTTTTAACATTTTCTTTAATAGCACATGGAGCTGATTCAACTAAAGCTTTTGCTTCCATTAATCCTAATCCTGTTAAATCTTTAACAGCTTTAATAACATTAACTTTTTTACCACCATCTGATTTAAGAGTAACAGTGAAAGCTGTTTTTTCTTCAACAACAGCAGCAGGTCCTGCAGCTACAGCAACAGCTGATGGGTCGATTCCGAATTCTTCTTTCATTGCATTAACTAATTCCATAACTTCTTGAATAGTCATTGTTTTTAGTGATTCTATAAATGATTCTTTTGTAATTTTTGACATTTTATTTTCCTTTTCTTTTTTTTGTTTTATTTTATTTTTGATTTATATGATTTTCATCAACAAGCATTTTTAAACCAATTGATAATTGTTTAAGTCCGCCAAGTAATGAACTTGCAAGCATTGTAAGTGCTTCTTCGTATGAAGGTAATGAAGCAATTTCCATTACTTCTTCATGTGAAATAACTTTGTTTTCAAAAATTCCTTCTTTTAATTGAAGAGCTGAATTCTTTTTAGAAAACTCTGCTAAAATTTTTGCTGCAGAAATTGAATCAGAATTTGCAAATGCAAATAAGTTCTGACCAACTAATGATCCGCTAAGACTTTCTAAATCAGTTGATTCAATAGCTTTTTTAACTAATCTATTTTTATATACTTTAATAAAAACATCTTTTTCTTTAGCTTGTTTTCTTAGTTGTTGTAAACCTTTAACAGTTATAGTATCATATTGAGCTATGATCATAGATTTTGATGATTCTATTTTGTTTTTTATTTCTTTAACGGTTTCTCTTTTTTCTTTTTGAAACTTATTCAAATTATATACACCTCCAAACATTTAAAAATTTATGCAATAAATATTAAGATTATATACTTGTTAGCAAATTAAGATTTTCATCAGCTAAGGTCTTCATATATTGCATAAATAATTATAACAAAATATTTTTTATTTTAATTGCCAATATATTAATATTTTTTCAGCCTATTTTTTTATAAAAATAATTAAAAAAAATAACCACATAAATGTAGTTAATTTTCTTTAAAAATGTTTCTTATTTTTCAGATTGTCAAATAATGTAATCTAATTGCCCACCTTGGTTAGATAATGAATTTTTAATTTTTTCAATTAATTTTGTTTTATCAATATTTCATTCATATTCTTTAACTTTAAATGTACTGTATCCACGATCTTCTAAGAAATATTGACGATCGATTTCTTGAATCATTTCTTTTACAGTTCTATTATTTTTTCATTTCTCAATTAGAATTGCTTTAATAATTTTTTGATCTGTTTTATTTACAATTAATAAATCAATATTTTTTGAACCAACACGATAATCAACTTTTATTTCATATCTAGAACTTAATGATTTAATTAAATCTGCATAAATATTTTTAGTAATTTGTTGAGAATATTCAATTTGCTCATTTTTAGTTTCTAATTCATTGATTTCTTTTATTTTTAATTCCATTGTTCCTTCATTAATAGAATCTAAATTTTCCATTTCTTCATCTATTACCTCAATTGATTCAACAGATTTTTCTAGACTAATTAAATCTAAGTATTCAATGAATTTTTTAAAGATAATTGCATTTTTATTATTAATATTAGATACTTTAATTTCTTCTCCAAATAATGATTTAATAATAATCATTTTACTTTTAGCTCTTGTAATTGCAACATTTAATCTATTTGAACCACCTTTTGAATTTAATGGACCAAAATTATTTCTTACGATGCCTTCAGGATTTTTACCATATGAAATAGAAAGAATAACTAAATCACCTTCATTACCTTGAACATTTTCTAAATTAGTAATAATAATATTATTATTTTCAATTTTCTCTTTTAATAATTCAGGGAAAGTAGAAGATTTTTCAATTAACATACTTTCAATTAATTGAGATTGTTTTGAATTAAATGTAATTACTAATATTTTTTCATATTCTTCATGATGTTTTATTAATAATTCAATTGTTTTATCTGCTTCTTCTTTATTAATTTGATTTCAAGTTCCATTAACATTATAAACATCAATTCCTTTTTGAATATTACCCGCTTTTGTTGCTACTTCTAAATTATTACTATAAATAAATTTATTTGAAAATTCAATCAATTCTTTTGAATCAGAACGGTAATGGTTTTTTAAGTGGAATTCATTTCATCAAGAAACTTTAGCTCTATCAAGTAGTGATTCAGCTGCATCAAAATCATCTAATTCAAAAGTTTCAATTGATGATTTAGTCATAAAGAATGATGAAGGTTTTAATTGTTTATCATCTCCTGAAACAACTTTTATTTTTGTTCTATAAATTAATGGATATGATCTTTCAATTGACATCTGTGAAGCTTCATCGAAAATTCCATAATCAAAATCATCTTGAATTAATGGAACCATATCCGCTACATTATCAGGGTTTGCCACTCATACTGGGAATATTTTTTTAAGAGAATGATAATATTTTTTAACAAATTGAGTAATTGAAGGATATGTCCCAGAAGAAGCTATTCTTAATACATTAGCTATTTCATCTTTTTCATCTCTTGAAAGTTTAATTAAATAGTTTCTTAAAGCATTAATATATTTTTTGAAAATTAATTCTTCTACTATTGCAGAAGATCTAATTGCTTCTTTTCTTAATTGAGTAATAATATCTTGAAGGTGAATTCCTTTAATTTCTAAAAACATTGGAATTTCTTTTACAATATCATTTCATAATGAAATTATTTTTAGTTTAGAAAATTGATCAGATGATATTGGTGCTGAAATTTCTTTCATAACATTTCCTACTCTATCAAGATCAAATAATGTAAAGTTTTCTAAATATAATGTTTTTAAATAAGGAAGAGATAATCAAGATCATTCTTTTAGCATTTTAGAATTTGCATTTGTAAAAATATTTCTAATTTTATAAAGTTTTGAAAGGAATTCTAAATCATAATTAAAGAATTCTTTAAAGGAAATAAAATCTTCGAAAAATTCTGATTCTAAAATTTCTATATTTTTTACAAAGTCTGTAAACATTTGAATATTATCTTCTAAGTTTTTAGAAGTGTTTTTAACTATTTTAAGAGGTAATTCACAATTTTCAATATTGGTTATAATTTTTTTATTTACAACAAATTCAGCAAAAATAATTTCTGATTTTTGAATATCATCTTTATTTTCATTGAAAACTTCTAAAAATTTCTCAATTTTTCTTCCGTTTTCTTCAAAAAAGTCTATTCAATTATTTTTATATAATTCGATTTTGTGTTTTTCTTTAAATTCTTCACATATACGAGCTATTTCAATTAATGATTCTTTCTTTTCTTCTTTAAATTCAGGTTTTTTAGCAAATAATGCTTTAATAAACACTAAATAATTATCAATCATTTCTAAAAATGATGCTTTTTGTTTGATAGTTTTTTCATTAAATTCTATAAATTCTTTTGTATTTTCATAAATATTTTTAAATTCAAAATAATTTTCAAAAAGGGTAATTAATTGTTTTCCACCTAATAAAAATAGTTCAACAAGTTTTAAATTATAAGTAATTTTTACTTTTATAGTTTTAAGTTGTTTAGCTAAATTAGTTGAACTAAATTCTTCATCTAATTTAAATTTCTTAACAAATTTTTTATATTTAAGATATTCATCAAAAAAGTCATCTATTTTAGTTATATTATATTCAAGCATTAATTCAATTACTGATTCGTAAATAGATTTTTTTTCATTACCTTCAACAACTGTTCCTGTAAGTCATTCTCCAATTATTTGTTCTCCAACTTCATTTTTTAGTTCTTGATATTTAGAAAAATCATAACTAAAAATTGAATCATTATAATCTTCTATTTTTCAATGTTTTTTAATTAATTTTAAAAGTTCTTCATATCAATCTGTATAGTTTTTGAAAAACATTAACTCATCTTTATCCATTTTTAATGGTTCAAAAGGAGCATTTCTTGTATATTTAGATGGTTCACGATATCATTGTGTTCCTAATAATGTATTTAAAGAATCAATTTTTTTATAAAATTTTTCTACATTATGATTATCACAAAGATAAAGAGTAAATTGAGAAAGAGAATTCATTCTTGAAGTTAGAACATCAAGAGCTGCTTTTTTCTCTGAAGCCATTAAAACATTTTTCCCATTTACTAAAGCATTAGAAATAATATTGGCGATAACTTCTGATTTCCCTGTTCCTGGAGGACCATAAATTAATGTTGATTGTTGTAATGAAGAAGCAACTGCGTATTTTTGGAAAATATTTAATGGTCTATTTATTTCTAATAAATTTAAATCCTCAATAACTTTTTTTTCATAAAATTCAATTGATTTAAATTTTGTATCTATTTGATTTTCAAAAGGATCTACATCAAGTTCAATAATTTTTTCTAGATCTTGTTTAAGAGCTGAACCACCTGGTTCAAAAATTCCAAGAACAGCTGATTCTTCGATTTTTAATGTTGGATAATTTTCTAAAATAAATTTAGGATCTTCTTTAATAAAATTAATTGCTTCTTTTTCATTTACAGTAATTTTATAACCAACCATTTCTTCAATTTTTTCTATATTTTCATTAAAAGGAATTGGCTTTAATAACTCTGATGAATTAGTATCAGTTGGGTGTTCTTTATTTAATATAACCATTAACTTTTCATTGATAATTAATTCGTCATCAATTCTTCTTAAAAATAGTTTTGAACCTTCTTCAACTAATTCAACTTTTTGTAAAATTAATGGTGCTTTAATTGAAAAAGTACTATTAATTTTTCCTTTTAAAAATCTATATGAAATATGAAGAGGTCAAACAGCTGTATCGTTATAATATTGTTTAGCGATTCTGTTTAAACCGATAAAAGTTTTTTTAGATGATTTCATTTCCGAAACAAAGTGAGTAAGAGCTTTTTTCTTTGTTAATTCAAATTGTGTTTCTAAACCTGTTTTTGTACTATCTAAAACAATGAAACCACTTTCATTAATAATGTTTAAAAATTCTTCTGCATTTTTAGCTTTAGAAAGTTCGTCTTCAAAAAAAGCAACTCCTGATGCAGTTGAAATTTCAATTTGAGAAACTTCCTTATTTATAAAATTTATAAACGAATCTTTTTTTACATATTTTAAAATATCAATATGTCTTGGTGTTAAATTTGTTTTAACACAATAATCTATCGGATTAATTGTTACTAAGTTTAATAGTTTTTGTTTTATTGCTTTTTTCATATATATTCCTTTAAATCTAAAATCTATAAATTAATTTTAAACTAAAATAAAAGAATTAAAGTATTAATGTTGATTTTACTTAATTAGATATGATATTTAAGAAAAATAACTATGTTTTTGCATAAAAAAAGTTTTTTTATTATAAAATTAAAAGTCTCTGTTGACTAATATATACCTATATAAAAGAGAAAAATCAAAAATATAAAGAGGAAAAGAAAATCAAAATTTAATAATATAAAAAATTTAATAATAATAAAATTATCTATAAAATATAATTAATATGAAAAAAGAAGAGTTTTTAGAATTAAGTAAAAAAATATTAATTAATGCAAATGATGAAGTTATTATTCAACTTGAAAAAGAGTTTGATTTTATTAATAATAATCTTAATTTGCTAAGAAAAATTGATGTTACTAATATAGAACCAATGTTTAGAATTTCTCCTAAAACATCTTTTTTAAGAGAAGATGAAATAGGACAAATGTTAGATAAAGAAAAAGTACTTTTAAACTCAAAAGAAAAAGATGAAGATTTTATTATTATAAAAAGGATAATTAAATAATATATGTTGCAAATAATAAATAAAGGAAATTTCGAAAAGGCTAAAGAAGAATTATTAAAAGATAAGAATAATGCTGTTAAAAAAGTTTTTAAAAATGAAGCGAATAATAAAAGTGGAATTTTAAAAAATTGTGTTTTTACTTTGAAAGAAAACTTTGCAATGGAAAATGAAAAAGCAACTGGTTCTTCAAAAATATTAGAAAATTTTTTCCCGCTTTATTCAGCTGAAATATTGAATAAACTTTTTGATGCTGGAGCAAACGTTGTAGCTAAAGTAAATTGTGATGAATTAGCTTTAGGTGGAACTGGAACATATTCATATAATGGGATAGTAAAAAATCCTTTAGATAATACTAGAATAGTTGGTGGATCTTCTTCTGGTTCTGCTGCCACATTTACAAAAAATATTTCTTTTGCTATCGCTTCAGATACAGGGGATTCAGTTAGACTGCCTGCTTCTTTTATTGGTTGTGTTGGTTTTAAACCTTCATATGGAGCTATATCAAGATGAGGTCTTTTTCAATACGCTTCTTCTCTTGATACAGTTGCTTGATTTTCTCATAATGTTAATGATTCATATTTGGTTGCCAAAACAATTTATGGTAAAGATGAAAAAGATATGACCACTATCGAAGTAGATATTGATAATGTAAAAGAGACAAAACCAGAAAAAATTTCTTATTTTGATTGTTTTGATTATATCGATGAAGAAATTGCTAATGAATATAAGAAATTTATTTCTAAAATTGAAAGTCAAGGAATAAAAACAAAGAAAATTAAATTAGATATTGATTTATTAAATTGTATAAAAATTGTTTACGATATTATTTCTTTTTCAGAAGCCTCTTCAAATTTATCAAATATGAACGGAATTATTTTCGGAGAAAGAATTGAAGGAGAGTCTTGAGAAGATACTTTTACTAAAACTAGAACCAATGGGTTTGGTTACATGGTTCAAAGAAGACTTACTCTAGGATCTTTTTTCCTTGAAGAAAAAAATCAGGAAGATCTTTTTTTAAGAGCACAAAAAGTAAGAAGAAAGATATCGAATTGATTTAATGAAATTCATGATGACTGTGATGTTTTAATTTTTCCTTCATCTCCTTCAATAGCTCCTACTTTTGCTGAATTAAATGATTTAGAAAATAATTTTATGAAATCTATTTTAACAAGTAGCAATTTAATTGGGAATCCTTCCTTAAATTTTAAATTAGGAGAAGAAAACAATATGCCCTTTAATATTACAATAGATGCCAAAATTTATAGTGATAAAAAGCTTTTTTCATATGCCTTATTTTTAGAGAAAATGTGAGGTAATAAATAATGAATAAACAATTTGAAAGTGTAATCGGAATTGAAATTCATTTAGAATTAAATACTAAAACTAAATTATTTTCTTCAGCTGAGAATAATTTTGAGAGTTTACCTAATACAACCGTTTCCCTTATTGATTTAGCTTTTCCTGGAACTTTACCAAGTCTTAATAAAGAAGCTGTAATTAAGGCTATTAAATTAGCTAAAGTACTGAATATGAAAATAGATAATGAATTACATTTTGATCGTAAACATTATTTTTATACCGATATTCCTAAATGTTTTCAAATAACTCAGCAATTTCGTCCAATTGCAAAAAATGGAAACATTTTAATAAAAGATGAAGAAAATAAGGAAAAGAAAATAAGAATTAATCGAATTCATATTGAAGAAGATACAGCAAGACAGATTCATAAAGGTGATAATACTTATATAAATTACAATCGGGCAGGAGTTCCTTTAATAGAAATCGTTTCTGAGCCCGATTTAAGGTCAGCTCATGAAGTTGTTGAATATGTTTCAAATATTTCTTTAATCGCCAAGTATTTAGATATTTCTGATGCTATTATGGCTAAAGGATCATTAAGAGTTGATATAAACTTATCAACAAGAAAAATTGGCGATAAAGAATTTGGAACAAAAGTTGAAATAAAAAATTTAAATTCTTTAAATAATATTCGAAAAGCTATCGAATTAGAAAGCGAAAAACAAATTAAACAAATTCTAGCTTCTTCTATAATAAAACAAGAAACAAAAAGATTTTCAGAAGAGAAAAATGATTTAGTTTCAATGAGAGTAAAAGATAATAATATTGATTATAAATATTTTCCAGAACCAAATATTCCAGTTGTTGTTTTAGAACAGTCTTTTATCGATTCAATTAATGTTCCAGAACTTCCTGATCAAATCGAGAAAAGAATGAAAGCAAATGGAATAAGCGAGCAATATATTTCCATTTTTTCAAAAGACATAGAAGCAAGAGAATATTTTGAAAAAATAAAGACTAATAATAGTGAAGAATGAGCAAAAGTTTTTTTTGCCGAAATAGTTCCTTTAGCCAAAAAAGAAAACTGCTTATTAAATGAATTAGATATTAAAATTAGTGATTTGCAAGAAGCAATTTCTTTATATAATAAAAGCAAATTAAATCGAAAACAATTAAAACAGTTAATCCCTTTACTTTTAAATGCTAAAAAAACAGTTGAAGAAATTATTAAGGAAAATAATCTTGTTTTTACAATTAGTAATGATGAATTAATTGCCTTTATTAAGCAAATAATAACTGAAAATAAAGATCTAAAAGATAACTACAAAATAAACCAAGATCGTTGCATAAAATTTGTCTTCGGTAAAATTATGCAAAAATTTAACGGAAATATTGATATTAAATCCGCAAAAGAAATTATAATTTCTTTATTGGAGTAAAATGTTTTGAAATAAAAGAAAAATAAAAGCAAGTTGAGACGCCTATAGCAATAAAAAAGAAAAAAGAGAGAGAAATAAATGATTATTAGATTATGTTTATACTCCTCCAAAACAAAATACTATTGTTTCTCGTTTCATAAAAATTTTAATTTATTTTACTTTCTTAATTTCGATTAAAAACAAACATTTAAAAAACCCTGTAAAAAGAAGAAAAATTATTGATGTAGCTTATGGTAAGCTATCTAATAGTAATTTTCTTTTTATTCCTGCTGGATTAGGATTATATTTATTCTTATCCTTAATTCCCATTTTTATTATAGTGACGTCCATTTTTTCTTTAATTCCAGGATGACAAGATATCTTAGTTAAAAATATTTTACAAAGAATTATTCCAGGGTTTTCTTCTTTAATTATTAGTTTTGATTCTGATTCCATAGTTGTTAATACAACGTTTATTTTATTTTTATTAACCCTTATTTGATTCTCTTCTAAAGGAATTGTAAAGTTCGTTGATTCACAATCAAATATATATGAATATAATTCAATTACCAATTTTGTAATCAAAAGATTAAGAGCTATTTTAATTGTGTTTTTTATTTCCCTCTTTATCGTAGTTGCTTTATCTTCTTTAATTCCCTTGATTCAAGTTTTATTACAAAATTTTGAAGAAAAAAGTTTAACATATGAAGTAATTTTTTACTTTTTAATTTTATTCTTTTTAGTTATTTGGTTTTATATCGGAATTGCTTTAATTTTCAGATTTACACCTTTATTTAAAGTTAGCTTTAAACAAATAACTCCAGGAATTCTTGTAACTTTAATTCCGACTGTTATTTTTACAATGATTTTTGGTTATTTAACATCACTTATTGATTATAGTAAATTTGGTTCAATTGGAACTTTCTTGTATTGTATTTTCTTTGTCCAAATTTTATCTTATTTCTTGTATGCTGGATTAATTATTAATTCATCATATTACAATGCCTTTTACTTTGATAGAGTTAATGCTAAAAGATGATATATATCAACAAAAGCATTGAACTGAATTAATACTTTTAAAAGAAGACATCGTTAAGAAAAATTATTTAATTTCTCTTTTACTTTAAAACAAACATTATCAAATATTTGTTTATAAAAATTATGTGTTTGCTCACTTCTTTTAAATCACATTCAACTGAATTTATCTTTTGAAATATATCAACCTTGAATATCTTCAACAATTTTTATTAATTCTTTTTCATTATTTGCTTTATTAATTTTTAGTTCATATTTTTTTTCTACTTTAACAACATTTTTTTTAAAGATATTTTTAGATGAATTTATTTTTGCAAAATTATCGTTTTTATAAATAAAATTTGAATGTAAAATATTTTCTTTTGTATTAACTTTTTTATTATGAATAAACAGATAAATTGTTCAATAAATAATGATAATAGCGGTAATAGAAATAGGGGGTATTCTCATTCAAAGCATAAATAAACCAAAAGAAAAATTATCATTAAATGAACCAATCATCGGAACAACTGAATAAATTATAGGAGCTGTTCAAAAAGCATAAGCCATTATCAATTGATATCATGTTATTTTATTTTTAGATTGTTTTATTTTAGTTAAAGTAACATAGTTATAATAAAGTTGAAATAAACAAAATAAATATATTATTGTCATATCAAAATAGCCAAGAACTTCATGAAACATTTTTTCCTCTAATTTAAGATTTTATCAATAAAAACTTATAAATTATTATAGTGTATAATAATATTAAAAATAAAAATTTATAAAAAAGAGGGATAAAAAATGTCATATACATATGAACAATTAGGAGAAATAAGTTTTAGAATAATAACTTTTGCAGGTGAAGCTAAATCTGAAGCAATGCTTGCTATTTTTGAAGCTAAAAAAGGAAACTTTGAAGAAGCTGATAAAAAAATAGAAAAAGCTCATCAAGAATTACTTGAAGCAGAGCGTCAACATGCTGAATTAGTACAACAAGAAGCTGCAGGAATGGAAA
Organism: Metamycoplasmataceae bacterium; assembly: GCA_051654605.1. Classification (GTDB taxonomy): domain Bacteria; phylum Bacillota_I; class Bacilli_A; order Mycoplasmatales; family Metamycoplasmataceae; genus UBA710. The sequence continues at coordinate 36,625 of JBOFYJ010000019.1, forward strand.
TTAAAATTCCTTTATTATTAATGCATGCAGAAGATCAATTACTTTCAACTCAAACATTAATTTTAATGGCAACTGAAATAATAGATTTACATAAGAAAATTAAGTAATAAGGAGAGAACATGTTAGGTATTTCAATATATCCAGATAAAAGTAAAAAAGAGGATATTTTAGATTATATTAAATTAGCTCATAAATATGGCTTTAAAAGAATCTTTAGTTGCTTATTATCTGTTAATGAACCAAAAGAAAAAATAAAAAAAGAATTTCAAGAAATTTTAGGTCTAGCTACCTCATTAGGAATGGAAGTCATTTTAGATATAGCACCAAATGTTTTTTCAAAATTAGAAATTTCTTATGATGATCTTTCTTTTTTTAAAGAATTAGGAGCTACAGGAATTAGACTTGATGTTGGTTTCGATGGACAGAAAGAAGCTGTTATGACATATAATCCACAAGATTTAGATATTGAAATTAATATGTCTTCAGGAACAAAATATGTTGATAATATTTTATCTTTTGAACCTAATAGAAAAAAATTAATTGGATGTCATAATTTTTATCCAATGGAATATTCAGGACTTTCGTTAGATCACTTTACAAAAACTTCTAAACAATATAAAGATTTAGGAATAAGAAGCGCCGCTTTTGTAACATCTCAAGAAGGAAAAATTGGTCCATGACCAATTATGGATGGTTTATGTACTTTGGAAATGCACAGAAATTTACCAATTGAAGTTCAAGTAAAACATTATCTATTATTAGATTTAGTAGATGATATTATTATTGGTAATTCCTTTGCTTCTGAAAAAGAACTAAAAAGAATAGCAGCTATTGGTAAGAAAATAACTTTTAATGTGGAATTTACCAAAGAAGCAACTGATATTGAAAAGAAAATTGTCTTAAATGAAGAACACTTTAATAGAGGAGATGTTTCTGAATATTTAATAAGATCAACTATGTCAAGAATCAAATATGCTAAAGAAGAATTTAAACCACATAATTTATTAAAAGAAATACCAAAAGGAACAATTGCTATTGGTAATGAAAATTTCGGTCAATATAAAGGGGAATTACATCTTGTTAAGAAAAATCACTTAGATCCTAAACAAAGAAAAAACAATATCGCTAAAATTGTTGATGAAGAATTATTCTTACTTGATTATATAAAACCTTGACAATTTTTCAAATTCAGCGAAAAAAAATAAATAGTTTGTTAGTTATTATGTTTAATAACTTTTTCGCAAATATAATTAACTAGAGCTATAGTTCTTTTTTCTATAGTGTCAAACGATCATTCTTGTTTATTATAAATATCAATATCTGGGTTGTCATTTTTATAAAGTGGAGAGCTGTTTTCTTTTCATGTTTTCTTTTTCTCTAAGAAGTTAATATTACTTGCAGATGAATTTTTTGATTGGTTTATTATAAAATAATTCCCAATTTTATTTAACATTATAGGAAATCTATATTCTCAATCTTCTTCCTTTTTAAGTGTATCTATTCATTTTTCATTTTTTTGTGGTAATACATGTTCTATTGAAGGATTATCATAATCTGCTATTTGTCCACCATTAATAAAATCAGATAATTCCCATTCTGTTAATACTAATAATCAAGTCATTGCTTTTCTATCTTTATCATTATTCAATAAACTTACCTTGAATTGTTCATCTGTTTTAGCATATTTTTTAATTTCTTCTTCAAATAAACTTAAAACTAAAGACATTTTTATTTCTTTATTATTAAATAATTTTATTCTAGTATTATAAATAGCTTGTATAACATCTCTTTTTAATGATGAATCACCTTGAATAGTAACGATTGAGTGCTTTGTTATAAATTTCATTAAAACAATAAATATTTTCATAATTTCTCTTTTTAAAGATGTAGAAATTACTCTTTCTAAAAATTCTTTTAAAGATTCGTCTTTATCTAATTTATAATTAATTTTTAAAATATCTACTATTAAAAATGATAGCCCTATAAATAAATTTATTTTATCCTTAATAGCACATAATTTAATAATCTTTTCTACTCCTAATATTTTTCCATATGTGCTTCCTTTTTTAAATTTAAAATCAAAAAATAAAGCTGCATAATTTTTAATTTCTTTTAAAAAATTTATATAGTCTTTTATTTTTTCGAATTCAGTATTTTCTTGAATCATAAATAATTTAATAATAGTTTCTTTTAAATTATTTAATTGTAGTTGTTTATTTGAGGAAGTTTCTACTCCACTATTATATTCACTTAATATCTTATAAAAATTTTCTGTATCAATTATTTCATTTTTATTCTTTAATTCATTTATTATATAAATATTATAATTTTTAGGAATTTCTTCTTCATTTTCTTGTAGTAACTTTTCAGAACATAAATTAAAAATATAATTTTTTATTAGGTCGCTTGTTTCTAAATCTTTTCCTTTTGAATTTAAATTTTCAAATATTTCCATTTCTTTCTTATTTGAAATGTTTTCATTATCAAAAGAGATTGTTCCTAATTCAAATTTAGTTAAAAATGTATTAGCAAATTTTCTTAATTCTGGAATGGAAAAATTTTTATTTAATATTAATTCTTTAAACTTTGAATAATTAATAAAATATTTGTTTTTTTCATTTATATCTAAAAAGTCTCCTTTTAATATGCTTCTAAAAGTTTCATTATTTTCATAAGTACCACCAGGATTATAAAAATAATCTTTTATATTTTTTCTTAAAATAGAATTAATTAATTTTTCTTTTTCAAGAATATTAATATCATTATTAAATTTTTCTTTAATAATATCTCTTATGGCACACATAAATAAAAATGCAGTTGTTAATCTTTGTTGTCCATCCATAATTTTAATATATGTTGTCCCACCAATAATTTCTTTTGGATCAATTTTTTTGCCCGCTATTATCCCAAAATAATGAATAGAATTATCTTTATATCTACTATAAATATCATCAAATAATACCTCTATTTGATCAATTGTTCATTCATATCCTCTTTGGTAAATTGGAATTAATAAAATAGTATCTTTTCTAGTCATCCACTGAATTAATGAAGCCTTTTGAATTTCTATATCATTATTAAATTTTTGACTTTGATCTTCATCATAATCAATTATTCTATTATCCTTTATTTTTTCTTTTGAATTTTCAAAATATATTATTTCATTAAATGTTCCAATTTTTTCTTCATTACCAAATAAATATCAAATTATATCTCTAGTATTTTTAGTAGCAACAACTATTTTACTAATAGTAGGTTGCTCTGATTTAATATCATGAGCGTCTTTGTTCCCTCAAATTCTAATTTCATGACATAAAGAAATAAAGTCTGAATTTTGATCATAACCAAAATTATCTTCAAATTGTTTTATTAACTCTGATAGTCTATTTTTTGGTTCTATATTTTTATTTGAAATAAATTCTTTTAAAACGTTTTCACTTATTTTTCTTAAATTGGATAAAATACCATTTAATTGATTTTTATTTATATTATCATGTATATCATTTATATAATCTATAACTTCATTTTTTATTGATAATGTTATTTTTTCATCCAATAAAAAACTAAAGTTTTTGTTTATTGTTTTATTCATTTTCTTCTCCTCAAAAAATTTTTATTATTTCTGTAAATTTTTTATCTTTTATTAGTTTGTTTTCGAAACTTCCTATTTCTTTTTCAATATCTGAATATGTAATTATTTTTGTATTAGATTTAAGATTATATTTTTTAATTACATCTAAATTTAACATATACATTAACTTAAATATAATAGTATCTCTATATTCATTTATTTTTTTAATATCAGAATCAACTATTAACATTGATTTAATGATTTCATATAATTTCATTTTAATCATTTCATCATATATTTTTATTAGCTTATTATCTTTTTCAACAAATAACCCAAGAGATACTCAACAATCAATATTTTGCCTTAGTGTTGTATCGCTATTGAATGATTTAATAATAAAATTATTATGTTTAAGATTATTATTCGTTTTATCAATTTCAATTTCTTCTTGCTTTCCAATGTTTATAAAAATTATTAAATAGTTTTCTATATATTTATCAGGGTTTGTTCCTATTATTGAAAATTTATTCCCTATTTCCTTCATTTAAACCTCCTTATTATTTAGTTCTTGAATAATTTTTAAAACATGAGCTATAGTTGATACTGCAATTGAGTTTCCTGCCTGCTGATATAATTTTTCTTTTTTAATTAAATTGAGTTTTTTAATGTTATTAAAATCTTTTTCAGTAAAACCCATAAGTAAATAAGCTTCTCTTGGGGTAATAAAACGATAATTTGCTTTTTGTTTATTGTTGTCATTTGAAAGAATACTATTATTAAGATTTATTATTCCTGCATTTGGATGTCTATCTTGCTTAGTAGTAACTGTTCTAGAATATTTATATTTATCAAAATCATTTAATTTATAATTTTTTTCAAACATTAATTTTCTAGATTTTGTTCTATTTGGGGTAGCTTCTGCTGCTTCATCTCTATATTGTTTTTTCTTATAATTTTGTTTAATAACATCTTTTAAATTAATTGGTTTTATTTCATCCATTTTTTCAATTTTTTCAGGAAATATATTTTTATCTAAAATCTCAAATTCTTTATCAACTTTATAATTCCCTAATATCGAAATTGCATATACTCTATTTCTATTTTGTGGGAGACCATAATTTTTCGCATTTAAAACATATGTTTTTGTCGAATAACCAATTTTTTTCAATTCTTTTTTTCATTCAATATAATCGCTTTTATGTTTTTTACTTATCATATTTGCAACATTTTCTAATAAAAGAAATTTAGGAAGTTTATTTATAGATTTTAACTCTTTTAAAATTCTTCCAATTTGCCAAAGTAAACCAGATCTTGTATTGGAATTTTTTGCCATTCCATTATTAAAACCGTGTAGTGATCCTGCTATAGATAAATCTTGACAAGGGAAAGAATAAGTTATAAGATCAATATCACCAATTTTTTTATTAAGTTCTTTCCCTTTTATTAATAAAATATTTCCCATATTTTTTGATATAGAATGAGCTTTTCAATAAGTTATTTTCTTATTTAAATCCATTTGCATTATCTTTGAAAAATCTATTTCACCTTTTCCTGAAAAAGAATGAGAAAAATTTTTTAAATAATCATTAATTATTTCTTCATTAGGATTTTTACTTTTTTCATTAAATTCAGGATAGTGAATTGCTGCATAAGAAATTATTGCATCTACATCTCATTCACTAGTTCCAACTATTTCATATTCATAACCAAATAGCTTTTTTATAATTTCTAGCGCTTTGTGTTGAGCTCCAATGCCACTAAATGTTTCAAAAACCTTTAAAATTTTAGTATTTTTATTTTTAATAGGTTCAATAATTGCCATTAAAAGAAGTAATTAAATATATATGTAAGTTTTAAGTAACATATAAATATATAAAACGCTGATAAGTAATATTTTTAAAATAATGTAAAATTTATATAATTAAAAAAGTTATAAAGAAAGTTAGTTAATGGCAATTATTTAACTTTATTAAAACTTAAAATATTTCTAAAAAGTGTAATTTTAAAATAAATTATGCGATAATAAAAAAATGCAAAATTATAATGATAAAACTTTTGAATATAATCGTAAATCTATTGGGAAAATATTGTCTGAATTAGAAGATGGGCGTATTAAAATTCCGTTTTTTCAAAGGGATTATGATTGAAAGATAGAAGAAATTTTAGATTTATTAAACTCTATTAATTCAAATGATCCAATTGGAAATATAGTTTTATGACAAACAAAAGACATATTTTCAATAAATAATAATATAATTGATGAAATATCTTCAAAAGAAAAATACAATGAATATTTATATTTAATTGACGGGCAACAACGTCTAACTTCTATATTTACATTATTTAATTTTAATAAATTAAAAAATAAAAAACATATCGAAAATTTTAAAAAAATAGTTTTTAATATGGAAACAAACATTTTTGAAAAATATGAATCTAAAAAAGAATACAAAAATAAGACAAAATATTTTATAAATGAAATTTTTTCACTTAAAGAAGATGATATTAAAAATAACATAGTTGAAAGAGGCTTTAAAAATGAGGAAATATATAAAATTAAAGAAATTATTATAAAAATAAATGATCGTTTTTTAGATTTAGAAATTGGTGTTTTACAGTTAAATAATTATGACTTAGATAATGTAATAGATGTATTTGAAAAAATTAATACAAAGGGTAAAAAACTTTCTATCTTCGATATTGTTAAAGCTAAATGAATTAAATCAGATATAAATATAAATGAAATTTTTTCAAAATTAACAAAAAGTTTAAATGAATTTGTAATATTAGATGATAAGAAAAAAAGAGGAATATGGTTTGAAACTTTATTAGATTCTTTATTTTTAGTTATAGAAACAAAGCCAATTTTAAAAGCTAAAGAAAAGATACAACTTAACATAAATAATGAAGAAGAAAAAAAAGAAATAATTAAAAAATGAGAAAAATCAACTAAAAATGCGATGAAATTCTTAAATGATGAATTAAATTTTTCTTTTAATACTGTTCCTTCTGCTAATATTATCAAATGATGTATTTATTTTTTCTTTAAAAGGGATGAAAAAAGGGATGATATAGGAAATAAAAATAATATAATTAAAAAATATATTGCATTATTATGTATTAATCATTCCTACGGAAAAGGCACTATAGGCGTTCTTGAACAAAATATTAAATTTATTGATTCATTAATTTTAAACGATAATGAAAAAATAAATGAATATATTAAAAAATTTACTATTCCATATATTAAAGATGAATATTTTATTAATGATTTAAAAGATAGTTCAAAACAGGATATGGTAGCGAAATTAATAAATTCTATTTTATTAAGGAATAAAGATTTTTTAAGTGGAACCAAAATAAAAAGCAATTTTGATTTGCATCATATATTTCCAAAAAAAGGATATGGAAATGAATATAGAGAAGAAGACCTAAAAGATATTATAAATTCTTACGCTAATATAACTCCAATAAATAAGATAACAAATAACGATATAAAAAATAAAAAATTTTCTTTTTATTTTGATAATTATAAAAAAAATACAAATAATAATCTTGATGAAATTTTAGTTGATCACGGAATAAATCCGGATTTGTGAAAACAAGATGATAGCATTGACAATATGTTAAAAGCTGTAAAAGATAGATCAAAAGAATTGGCTAAAAAAATAAACCAGGAATTTAATTTAAAATAATAATTTTTTTATTTTATAAATTTTATATTCTAATAATGTTTATTATTTGAATTTTTCATATGTATTATTATATATATTTATTTCCATATAAAAAAGTATATTTAAATATTATTTAAGTCAATAAAAAATATCATATATTTTATTAGTTAAATAATAAACATTATAAAACCATTAAAGTTTTTGAAGCATTTTCTGGAATTGGTTCTCAGTATCAAGCGCTAAAAAATATAGCTGAAGAAAAAAACTGAAAAATTGAACCTAAAGGAATAATAGAATGATTTATTCCGGCAATAATTTCATATCAAATTATTCACCATAATTTAGACTATATTAAGAAAGAAGTTTTTAATAGTAATCTAAATGTAAGTAATGATTCTAAAAGTCCTTGTTCACAAAGTTGAAAAGATAAAAATCTTTTAAAATCTTCTGAAATAGGATTTTATTTAAATCAATCAAAAGAAAAAGCAAATAACTTTTTTGATATTTCTCAAACAAAAGGAATAGATCTTCCTAATGATTTAGATATTTTTACCTATTCCTTTCCTTGTCAAGATATTTCTAATCAAGGAAAGCAAAAAGGTTTTTCTAAAGAACATAATACAAGAAGTGGATTATTATGAGAAATCGAAAGAATATTTTCAGAAATTAAAAAAGATAAAAAAGCTTTACCAAAGTATTTACTTCTTGAAAATGTAAAAGCTATGATTAGCAAAAATCATAAAGCTAATTATAATGCTTGATTAAAAAGATTAAAGAACTTTGGATATAAATCAAAAGAATATGTTTTAAACGCAACAAATTTTGGAAGTTGTCAAAATAGAGAAAGAGTTTTTGTATTATCAGTTTTAGAAGATCATGCAAAAAAAATAAATTTTGAATTCTCTCCTCTTAATGAAATAAAAATAGAAAATAAAAAACCTTTAAAAGATATTCTTGATTTGAGACTTAAATATGATGATAGATTTAATAAATTTAATTTATTAAAAAAAGGATTAACTAAAAATAATATATTAAAAATGGAACTTGAAAATTACTCTAATTTTTCTAGTGAGAATTTTGTTTATGATATTAATCATTCAGGTCCTACATTAACGGCATCAGGCGCTTTAAGTAGAATTAAATTATATTTTGGTCCTAAAAAAATAAGATCAATAACAGCTAAAGAATGTTTTAAATATATGGGGTTTCAAGAAGAACAATATAAAACAATTATTAAGCACACAAATATTACTGAAAATAAACTTATTTATTTAGCAGGAAATTCTATTTCTGTAGAAGTTTTAGAAGCTATTTTTAGAACGTTGGTGTTCTAATGAATAATTTTAAAAAATTAGTAATTCCTTTTGGAACTAAAAGTTACTTAAGAAAGAAAAATGATGGATTAGTAATAATGGGGGATGCTGTTTTTATTTTTAATGATAAAAATAAAATAATTGATGAATATCTAATAATAAAGAAAAGCAATTTCCGTTTAACAGATAAAAAAATGATTAAACCAACTGATTACTATAAAACTTCTAGAGTTAGAAATTTTAGAAATAATTTTTTAGATAAATATGCAAATAAAAAACCAGAAAAAATAGTTAACCAAGAATATCTGTTTTTAACTGAGAAACAAATTTTTGAAGTGAATGAATATTTTTTAAATTTAAATACAACTATTAAAGCTATGTTTTCTTTATTATCAGGATCAAATATTTCAGGAGCTGAGAGAAATCCATTAGCAAGTCCAATAAGATGTATTGATATTGAATACTATAATTGTAATTTTGCTAATGTTTTAAAATTATATAATTCTAATAAAAAAGAAAAAACTAAAAACTATGATAAAAATATTCCCGAATATAATTTAAATCAATTTTTAGAGAAAAATATTATTCCAGGATTTACAGAAAATTTTAATAAATATAATAAACAATCAGAAGAATATGAAAAAAGAACTTTATTAAAAAAGAAAAACTTTGCTTTCAATGAAAATCAAGAAACTTTTATTATTTCAGTTATAAATAAAACAATTGAAGAATATGATAAACATAATTCTAAAAATATTAATAATATTAAAGCAAGATTAAGATCATTCTATACAACAAATGTTAATGTTTGTTTACAAAATAATATTATTCCTTATAGTTTTTCTAAAGAAAAAAGAAGTTATGAAAATTTAGAAAATGCTCATATCATTAGCTTTGAAAAACTAATTAAAAATAATAATGAAAAGTCTTTGAAAGACGCGATTAGTCCTTTTAATTGTTTAAGAATACATCCTGATGAACATACTTCTTTTGATAAGGGACAAATATATTTCGATATGGAAGGAAAAATTATAGATAGAATAAAACAAAATCAGATAAATGATAATTACTATTTAGATATTAATAAAATTCCAAAGCAAACAAAAGAGTTTTTAAATCGGTTTTTAAAAGAAAATAATCTTAACAATTAACTACCTTGCTATTTCTTAATTATTAAATTAATGTTATAATTTTATTTTATATATGTCAAATAAAAGTAATGATTACAAAAACATAAGAAAACATATTTATAAATTATTTTATTTTAATAAAATTAAAAACAAAATAAATTATTTTTACTATTTTTATAATGTCTTAATTTGTCTTTTACCTTTGCTTGGAATTATTCCAATTATAAATTCTATTATTCCTAATCAGGAAATCAATACTATTATTCTTTCTAAGTTTTATATTATAAGTTTTATTGTTTCCACAGTAATGCTTTTTGATTACTGTTTAAGATTAGCAATAATTGATTATGTCTATCAGGAATCTTATCCAATTTCTCTTGTTAGAAACTTTAAAAGTTTAGTTTCTAATTATCAATTATTATCTTCAATTATCATAATTATTTTAGGTGTTGTTTATGGTTCTTTTGTAAATGGGGAACTAGTATTCCAAAATCCTGATTTTGACCAAAACATAAGTCAGGTTGTTTTTACTATTTTATTAGGTTTTAATTTAGCTCAAATATATCCAAAATTTGTTTATAGTAGACTAAATAAAAATAATCTTGAGATTCTTAAAAAAATAATCTGAAATAAAAAGAAAACATTAATTTTAATGATTGTAATTTTATTTATTATTTTAATTTTCTTCTCATTTTTAATATTCAAATTAGAAGATTATTACTGAACAGATATCAATCCAGGAGGAGAAAAACCAACTAATGTAATTGATAATATTTGAATAGCTCTTTGATATTGTTTTGTAAGTATTACAACAATTGGATATGGTGATTACGTTCCGGTTTATTTTGCAAGTAAAATAATATCTGTTCTTCTGTCTATAATTGGAATTTCATATTACGGGCTTGTAGGTAGTGTTATCGTTAACGTTTTTTCTGATTATTCAAATATTAAAAAGAATAATATTGAAAAAATAAATAATTTTAAAGAAAATGAACGTCAAAGAAAAAATTTAGAAGAACTAATTAATAAGGCTCTTATTAATTTTGAAAATAATAAAGATAATTTAGAAAACCTTAGAAACCAAGAGGAAGAAGAAGTTAAAAAATATGATCCTGAATATATTTTAAAAAATATTTATTACAGCACTGATGAAGCAGTACTTAAATTTGAAAATACTGATTTAGGTGATTTACATAGAATATCTTTTAAAGAAGAAGAAAAACAAACATATAAAATTGAAGAAAATCATGAAGAAGCTAATATTTTATTAATAAATATTAATTCAATAAGAATGAATAAAATATTTTTAGTAAAAACTCCTATTTTATTTTTAAAAGAAAAACATATTAAAAATTTAAATACTATTTTTATTTATAAAAAAAATGATAAAAAAGAAATTACTTTTAAAATTGATGTTGTAGGAAATGTTATTTTAGATAAAAAAGAAGCCTGAAAACTTTATGGAAAATATTCTGATTTAACTAAAACTCAATTTTTCTTTAACTTTAAAGATGATAAACAAATTTCTGTTATCCCAATTTTAAAAATTAATATTTATTCAGAACCATTTTTAGTTTCTGATTTAATAATTGATAAAAAACTAACTAAAAAAATTGTTTTCCTAACTAAAATTTAGATAGTGATATAATTAAACATAAGATATTGAATAAAAAAGGAAAATTTATGTTTCTTAAAAGAAATAAGTCTAATGACTCTTCAGAATCAAAACCTATCAATAAAAAAATATCATTATTACAATTAGTAGGACTTTCAATAGCTTTTTTTGGATCTATAAGAAATGTTCCCCAAGTAGCTAGTGCAGGATATTCATCTATTATTTGAATGGTATTATCAATTATTATATTTGTTATTCCAATGGGTTTTATTGCCGCAGAATTAGCAACGGGTTGATCTAAAAGAGGAGGACCAGAAGTTTGAGTAAAAGAAGCTTTTGGTAAAAGAGCCGGTTTTTTAGTTGCTTGGCTATTATGAGTCCAAATGTTTTTTGGAATGGTAATAATAGGAGTTGGTCTTGCCACAATGGTCGCTTTTGTTATAGGCGATCCGATGATTACTACTCCTTGAACTGATGGAGTATCGACTACCCATCATTTAAGCACTGATCCAATTTTTCTAGCATTATTTACAATTTTTATTTATTGAGTTATTACCATTTTAAATTTTGTTTCAAATAAAGTAGGAAAATCTCTTATTAATATAGGGGCTGTAGTTGGAATATATGTTCCATTTGTTTTTTTAACAATTTTTGGAATAAGTTTTATTTCCGAACAAGCGATAAGAGGAAATTTTGATTTAATAAATAATATTCCAGGAGCTATTTTCCCTCCAGCTCAAGAAGGAATTATTCCTCAACAAGCTGGTGGTCTTCAATTATTTTCTCAAATAATGTGAATTTTTATAGGACTAGAAATTGCTTCTACAAGAGCTAATGAAATAGATAATCCAAAGAAAAATTATTCATTAGGTTTATTAATTGTTTTAGTATTAATGGTAATTTTTAATTTAGGAGTTGGATTTATCTTTGCAGCATTAGTTCCTAATAATGAAATATCATTAGCAAATGCCGTTATTATTCCTTTTAAAATTATTTTAGAAACTTGAGGAGCTCCTTGACTTGTGAATATTTTTGCTTTATTAATGGCATTTGGAATGTTTAGTCAATTAAATTCATGAATTCTAGGGCCTTCAAATGCGATGTATGCAACAGCTACAGAAGGAACAATGCCTTTATTCTTCCATAAAAAAACTAAAAGAGATGTTCCTATTGTTTTTGTTATTGTTCAAGCTATTGCCGTTACATTATTTGCAATTCTATATGCAGTTCTAACAATAACAGGAGCTGGTAATGTTTTTGGAATTTTATTAAATGAAACAATAATTTTATATTGTATAGCTTATATTTTAATGATCTTTGCTTTTATCAAATTAAAATATTCAAAACCAGATGTTGTAAGAGGATTTACAGTTCCTGGTAAAAAAGTTGGAGCATGAATTATTTCAGTATTAGCTTTACTGGGAGTAACCATGGCAATAATTGTTACTTTCTTCCAACAACAAGGTACTTTAGAATTATTATTAGTACAAGATCTTTTAGTTTATGTTGGTTTATCATCAATTTTAATCTTAATTCCTATTGGAATTTCTTTTTCAAAAAAATTCAAAGATCATTCTTGATTAGTAACTAGTGAACAAGTTGAATAAACAAAATAATTTATTAAGGAGAAATATATGAACAAGGATAAAAAAATAATTGATTTTAAAGCTTTATTTTTAGGCTCTAAATCAGAAAATGAAGTATTTTATAAAAATCTTATAACTTCAGCTTATGAGGATTCAGCATATTGAAGAAAAAATTTCCATGCCGCAGATAAAGATATTATTTTAGAAGAAGATAAAACAGAAAAAGATTTTATTTACACTTCTAATAGAGCAAAAGAAGTGTTAAATAATTTATCTCATCTTTTAAGATCAGGAAGTATTCCTTGACATTCTCCAAGATATTTAGGACATATGAATAGTGAAACATTAATGCCAGGAATTATCGCTTATTTTGAAACAATGTTTTTCAATGGAAATAATGTCGCTTATGAATCATCTCCTGCAACATCAAGAATGGAATCAGAAGTTGGTTTAGATTTTTGTAGATTATTAGGTTTTGATCCTAAAAAAGGTTGAGGACATATTTCAGCAGATGGTTCAGTAGCTAATTATGAAGGTTTATGATATGCCAGAAATTTCAAATCAATTCCTTTTGCTATGAAAGAAGTATTTCCTGAAGCGGTTAAAAATAAAAGTGATTGAGAATTATTTAATATGTCAGTTGATGAAATTATTGCCATATTAGATAAAGATCCTCAAAAATGAGATGCTATAAAAGATAATTCAATTAGAGTTGATTCTTCAAAAATGAATCAATTAGGAAAAATTTTTGTTCCCAGAACTAAACATTATTCATGACTTAAAGCTGTTGATATTTTAGGAATTGGAACAAAAAATATTGTTCCAATAGATGTTGATATTAATTATCGTATGGATGTTAATGTTTTAGAAAAAGAACTTAATAAATGTGTTGCAGAAAAAACTCCTATTTTAGCAGTTGTTTCAGTTGTTGGAACTACTGAAGAAGGAGCAATCGATCACGTTGATAAAGTAATTGCAATTCGAGAGAAATTAAAAAAAGAAAAAAATGTTTGATTCTATTATCACATTGATGCCGCTTATGGTGGTTATTTAAGATCAATTTGTTTAGATGAAAATGATAAATTTATTCCTTTCGAAGATCTTCAAAAAAAATATAAAGAATACAAAGTATTCGATAAATTAAATACTTGACCAAATCAAGATATTTATAATGCTTTTAAAGCAATGGGTAATGCTGAATCAATTACAATCGATCCCCATAAAATGGGTTATACTCCATATTCAGCTGGAGGAATTGCTATAAGAGATATTAAAATGAGAAATGCGATTTCTTATTTTGCTACATATGTTTTCGATACTAAAATAACAATCCCTGATTTATTAGGTGCTTATATTTTTGAAGGATCAAAAGCAGGAGCTACAGCTGCCGCTGTTTGAACAAATCATCAAGTAGTTCCACTAAATATAACAGGTTATGGAAAACTAATGGGACATAATATTGAAGGATCAAGTAATTTTGCAAATCATATTAATGAAAAAACATATGTAGTAGATGGACAAAAAGTAAATGTTTATATTCTTACAAAACCTGATTTTAATATTGTTGATTTTGCCTTTAATTTTGAAGGAAATAGTTCATTAGAAAAAATGAATCAATTAAATCAAGAAATTTATAAACACTCTTCATTTGTTGAAGGTGATACATATATCAATGATTTAATTCTTTCCCATACAAGTTTTTCTTTTGAAGATTATAAAAATGCTCCTTTAGATATTTTAAAAAGAGCTAAAATTAATGAAAAAGAATTTTTAAATAATGGTTCAATTAATATTTTAAGATCTTGTATTCTTTCTCCTTGACTATATGATAAAAATGACTTTAATTATTTCTCAAGTCTTTTTGATGAAGCAATTACAAAAAAACTAAAAATAATTATTAGTGATTTAAAAAATGTCAAATAAACAAATTGGAATTATTGGATTCTTTTCTTTAACAGCTACATCATTAATGTCTATGGTTTTATATCCAACTTTTGCAAGTTCTGGATTTAATCTTATTTTCTTTATGGTTATTGCCGCTTTTTTATGATTTATCCCAGTAGCAATATGTTCAGCTGAAATGGGTTCCGTTATTAAGTGAAAAAAGGGCGGAATTTTTGAATGAAGTAAAAATACGATGAATGAAAAATGAGGTTTTGCTGCCGTCTTTTTTCAGTGATTTCAAACTACTGTAATTTATACTATATTTTTTTATTTTTTATTAAGTGGAATTAGTTATATTTTTGATACTAATATTCTAAATAGTAATATTATCCAATTCTTTATTATTATTGCCGCTTTTTTATTTGTTAATTTCCTAAATATTTTTGGACTTAAAATTACAATATGAATCAGCAGAATTTCTCTTCCAGTAGGAGTTATTCTTCCAACTGTTCTTCTTATATTTTTTTCTTTCTGTTTTGTTTTTATTACTAAAAATGGAGAGCTTCCTCCGAAATTAGATACATCGGTTTTACCACAAGATAATATTTTTGAATTTGTAATTTTTTCTTCATTTCTTTTAAGTATGACTGCTATTGAAGTTTCCGCTAATACAATAAATGTTCTTAAGAATTCTAAAAAAACATATCCGATTGTAATTGGAATGGTAGTTCTTACTTTAGTTACTTTAAATACTTTAGCAGGAATATCTATTGCCTTAGTTCTTCCAATTGATGAAATTCAATTATCTAATGCTGTATTTTTAACTTTTGATACAGTTGTTAAAGGATTATTTGGAAATAGCTATATTTGAATTAGTAAGGTTATTTCCTTTTTAATTATTATCGGAATAATTGGACAAGTAAGTACTATTATCGTTGAACCCTCAATTGGTTTTAGTAATTCAATTAAAACAATTGGAATTTGAAGTTGATTAAATAAAGAAAATAGATGAGGAGTTAAATATAATATATTTGTAATTCAAATTTTCTTTATGATCTTTTGATTTTCTCTTTTAAATTTCCTTCCATCAAATAATAATTTAGTAATGACTATATGTATTTCAATTACTTCTGGAACATATTTATTTGCTTACGTTTTATTATTTTTATCTTATTTAATTTTGACCTGAAAATATCATGATTTAGAGCGGAAATTTTCCATTAAAAATAAAATTATAAAAACAATTATTGCTTCCGTTGGACTGTTATTAACAATCGGAACAATTATAATAATTTTTTTTAAACCAACTATCAATTTAGAAATGGACCAATATATTATTTATGTATCAATTCTTTTATCATCATTAATAACTATTTTTATTGCTCCTTTTGCTTTATATAAGATATTTAAAAAGAAAGGAATTGAAGCAAAAAACGTTTAAAATTTTCCTTAATTTTTAAAATATTTTGGAATATAATATAAAGAATGAAAATTAAATTAGACTCTTTAAAAATAAATAGCGATACAATGACAGCTTATTCAGCTATTTATTTTTTTATCAATAAGTTTTTTTGAAAAACTAAAATTGGTCCTTTAGCTTTCTTTTTATTTCCATTAGGATTTATGCTTGTTTATTTTTTCGTTGCAATGTCTCGTGATATATCTGTTTTTGCAAGCGGACTTCCATCTTATTTATCACTTGGTTTATTACCAATTGGTTTAGTAGTTCTTCCTCAAATGTTAGTAGAAATTAAATCATCTATTCTTTTAAGAAAAATAGCTGTTTCTAACGTTTCTAAATTATGATATATTTTAATCGTTTTTATTGCATATTTTATCATCTTATTATTTGAAGCTATTTATGTATTAATAGTTTATTTTATTTTTTTAAATAAAGATTCCTTTGAGCAAACTAAAGATTTAAATTGAGGTAATTTAATATTTAGTTTAATTTCTTTATTCCTTGTTGTAATTACATTTGGGATTTTAATTGGTGTTTTATTAAATAATTCATTAGCAGTTCAATTAACAGGGTTTGCTATTTTATTTGCCTCACTTCTTTTTTCAGGACAATTTATTCCAATTCAAGTAATTGGTTCTGTTTCCGCTCTTAGATTCGTTTCATTATTTTCACCATTAAGTTATTCATTAGGTTTATTAAATAATACTTTAATTCCTTATTCAGGACCAGATGATGCATTATTATTAAATGAATTTCTTAAAGGGGCTGATATTTTTAATCTTAATGATGCATTCTTTATTTTCCCATTTTCAGAAGGACCTCCAACAGGAAATGAAATGCCAGAAATTCCTAAAATGATTATTTATGATACATGACAAAAAGCATTAAATCTAATAATTCCTTTTATTCTTGTTATAGGAGTAAATGCATTAAGTTGATATAAATTTAAATGGTCAAATAGATAGGTAATAAAATGATTAAAAAAATATTGTGAGAAAAAATTAAAGAAATTCCTTATAAACAAAAAAATGATTTATATAAAGATTTAGAAACAATTAGAACTTATAATTCTGATGCTAAAGTTTTAATTGAAATAAATAATCTTAAACAGTCATTTAAAACTTTAAGATCAGAAAAAATAATTTATGAAAATTTAAGTTTTAAAATTTATGAAAATGAAAGAACTGCTTTCCTTGGAGGAAATGGAGCTGGAAAAACAATAACTACTGAATCTATTTGTGGTTATCGAAAATTTGCTGATGGAAAAATTTCTTATAATTATGATTATGTTAATAATCCTTATGAAAAACTTTCTGTTCAGTTTCAGGATTTAAAGTTTCCTTTATCTTTAACTGTAAAGGATTTAATAGATTTTGTAATTAAACTAGTTAATATTAAAATTGATGATCTTGAAGAATTTAATCATTCATTAGAAATTTTTGAACTTAAAAAAAATCTAAATACCAAAGTTTCTAAATTATCTGGTGGACAACAACAAAGACTTAATGTATTCTTATCACTTCTAAATAAGCCAAAAGTATTGTTTTTAGATGAATTTACTACAGGACTTGATATTGCTATAAAAAATACTATTCAAAACTTCATAATGAATTATTGTGACAAATATAAAATTTCTTTAATTTTAATCTCACATGATAATAATGCAATAAATGAAATGTGTGATCGAATTATTATTCTTGCTAATAAAGAAATAATGATTGATATTTCTAAAGATGAAGCGATTAGAATATTTGGTTCTGTTGAAAATCTATTAAATAAATATATTGTTATTTAATCTTTTATTTATATAAAAAAGATAAAAAAAATACCTACATAAAAGGTATTTGGTCATTTTATTTATGCTATGGTGGCTTCTCCAGGAATCGAACCAGGGACACACAGAGCTTCAATCTGTTGCTCTACCAACTGAGCTAAGAAGCCATATGGCGGTCTAGACGGGGATCGAACCCGCGATCTCCTCCGTGACAGGGAGGCGTATTAACCACTTTACCACTAAACCTTGGTTGCGGAGACAGGACTTGAACCTGTGACCTTCGGATTATGAGCCCGACGAGCTACCACTGCTCTACTCCGCGATGTGAAGAAATAAATTAATTATTTCTTTTTGGAAAAAAACTGAATAATGTTTTTTATATGGCGGGCAATGAGGGATTCGAACCCCCGCGGGCGGTAAAGCCCCTGCTAGTTTTCAAGACTAGTCCCTTCAGCCAGACTTGGGTAATTGCCCATGGTGGACCCAACAGGGCTCGAACCTGTGACCTACCGGTTATGAGCCGGACGCTCTAACCGACTGAGCTATAGGTCCATTCCTTTGTTTTTTCCATTTGGTGGCGCCAAAGGGAGTCGAACCCTTGACCTTCCGGGTATGAACCGGATGCTCTAACCAGCTGAGCTACAGCGCCATTTGGTGGAGAGGAAGGGAGTCGAACCCTCTACCTCCTGCGTGCAAGGCAGGCGCTCTAGCCAGGTGAGCTACCCCCCCAAAAATAATGGTGAAGAAGACAGGATTCGAACCTGCGACCACTACGTCCCAAACGTAGCGCTCTACCAAGCTGAGCTACTTCTCCGTATGCTTTTGTTTTTGATTAAAATTATTATATATTAAAATTAATTTTTTTATTAATATAAATAAAAAAAATATTTTTTTTATTTCTTTATTTTTTCATAGAAAGCAGCGCAACTTATCATTGCTCCATTATCGGTTGAAAATTCTTTTTCAGGAATTAAAACATTATTGTGTAATTCATTAAATTTTTTTCTTAAATAAGAATTAGCACTTACTCCTCCTGCTAAAATTATCGATTTGGGTTTATAAAGTTTAATTGCTGTTTCAAAAATTTCGATAATGTAATCAATTACTGTTTTTTGAAAGGAATAAGCAACTAAATTTTTATCAATATTTTTATGATTATTTACATAATTAGTTACCTGTGTTTTTATCCCACTAAAAGAAAAATTTATTTCCTTAATTTTTTTCGGTTTTGAAAAAGGAATTAAATTATCAAAGCTATTATTTTCAAATATTTTATCAATAACAGGACCTCCTGGAAAACCGAGATCAAGAACTCTTGCAACCTTATCAAATACTTCTCCAATTGCATCATCAACGGTTGAAGAAATAACTTCAATTTCTTGATTATTTTTAAGCAGATAAATTTGGCTATGACCACCTGATAAAATAAGGGCTAAAGAAGGATATTTTATTTCTTTATTTTCTTTATTTGGCAATTTAATTACAGAAGAAAAAATATGTCCATGTAGATGATTAATTTTAATCAATTCTTTATTAAGAATATTGCTAAGAGCGTGTGCTACTAAATATCCTATTTGCAAAGAACCAATTAGCCCTGGTTCTGCAGAATAAGCGATTTTATCTATCTTTTTTAGATCGTATATTTTTTTTAATTCTTCAATTAAAATAAAAAAATTATTAACATGTTCTCTGGAAGCTAATTCTGGAACAGTTCCTCCATATTTTTTATGAATATCAATTTGAGAAATTTTTAAATTATGCAAAAGAAGATCATTATCTAAAATAGCTATTGATGTATCGTCATGAGTTGATTCAATTCCTAAAATAATCATCTTATTTTTTATCTCCTATTTGGGGGTCTAATATATATAAAGGATTAATATTTTCTAAATTATTTTCTTCTTTAAAATTTGGTTTATATTTAGTAAAATTATTAATTAATTCTTCATAGTTTATTTCTGTTGTTTGTTCTAAATCTTTTTTCTCAATTTTTACTTTTGAAAAATCATGAAGATATTTATTATTAAGAATAAGAGATTTATATTTATTTATAAATACAATTTGTTCTTCTTTATCTTTATTTAGAAGAGAAGAAAGGATAAAAGAATTAATTATAAAGATTTTTGAATTACATAATTGTGAGATAGTTTTTGCATAAACTAGAGCTACTCTTACCCCTGTAAAAGAACCAGGACCAATATTTAAATATATTTCATTTATTTGATTTAAATTTATTTTATTTTCATCAATAAAATTAGTAAGTGCTTCTACTTTAAAAACTATTTTTTCAATTTTAGATTTAATGATTTTAAATTCATCATCAAAAATAGCAATTGCAAAAAATAATTGACTTGTATCTAAAAACATTTTCATATTATTTTAGTCTTCTTGGTTATCTTCTTCTTCGTCTTTTATTACAGGATTTAAAGGAGCTAAATTAAGTTCTTGAGTTAATCTTATTTCTTCTTCAACTTCTTGTTCTATTTTTGAAGTATTAATAATTGCAACTGAATTAATTTTTGCATCATCTTTAATGTTAATTATTTTAACACCTTTTGTAGCTCTTGATGTTTCATTTACTTGTTCTAAACTAGTTCTTATAGCAATACCTTTATTAGTAATTAACATTACATCTTCATCGCCATTTACTAATCCGATATAAACAAGTTTACCAGCTTTAGAATCATTAATTGATTTAACCCCTTTAGCTCCTCTATTTGTTTCTCTATATTCACTTAAAGGAGTTTTTTTAGCAAATCCTGAAGCTCCAACTGAAAGAACTTGATCTCCTTCATCACTATTTGATGCTCCGATAACAATTTCTTTTGCGCTATCGAATTTCATTCCTTTTACTCCAGTAGCTGTTCTTGAAAGGAATCTAATTAATTCAATATTAAATCTTACTACTTTACCATTATTAGAACCAATAATAATATCTTTTCCAGCTGAAACAATCATCGCTTTAACTAATGAATCATTTTCTTTCATTGAAAGAGCGATTTTTCCATTTCGATTAATTCTGTGATATTCTTCAAGTCTAGTTCTTTTAATAATTCCGTGTTTTGTAACTGTAATAAGGGATTTATTATCATATTCATTTGTAACTAATAATGAAACAATTTTTTCATCTTTTTCAATATTAATTAAATTAATAAATGGAATTCCTTTTGCTTGTCTAGACATTTCTGGAATTTGGTGAGCTCTTAATCTAAATACTCTTGCTCTAGATGTAAAAATAAGAACATCAGTATGGGTTGTTGTTGAAACAATTTTTTCCACATCATCATCTGAATATGTAGTTTGGGTTTGAACACCAACTCCACCTCTTCTTTGAACACGATATTCAACTAAAGGTATTCTTTTTACATATCCTTTTGTTGACATTGTAATAATAATATTTTTTTCAGGAATTAAATCTTCATTAGAAATATCTCCAAAATTATTAATATCAATTTCAGTTCTTCTTGAATCGTTGTATTTATCTTTAACTATTTTAAGTTCTTCAACAATTAAATTAATTAGTTTTTCTCTTGAACTTAAAATTTCTTTTAATTCACCAATTAAAATAGCTAATTGTTCAATTTCTTCATTCATTTTCTCAATAGCAAGACCTGTTAAACGAGATAATCTCATTTCAATAATTGCTTTTGCTTGTTTATCAGAAAGTTTATATGCTTTAATCATTCCATCTTGAGCTTCTTGATCAGTTTTCGATCTTCTAATTAAAGCAATAATAGCATCAATATTTTGAATAGCTATTTTTAGTCCTTCAAGAATATGTTGTCTAGCTTCTGCTTTATCTAAATCAAATTTAATTCTTCTAGTAAGAACTTCAATTTGGTGATCTAAATAAACTTGAAGAGCTTGTTTTAAATTTAATAATTTTGGTTCTCCATTAACAAGAGCAATTGTATTAACTGAATAATTTGTTTGTAAATTAGTCATTTTATACAATTGGTTTAAAAGAACTTCAGGAATAATGTTCTTTTTAAGTTCAATAACTACTCTTATTCCTTTTCTTGAAGTTTCATCTCTTAGATCAGAAATTCCTTCAATTTTTTTCTCTTTAACTAAAAGGGCAATTTTTTCAATTAAAGCAGGTTTTTTAACATCATAAGGGATTTCAGTAACAACAATTCTTGATTTACCATTTTTAAGCAATTCAATATGAGTTTTACTTCTTATTTTAATTGATCCTCTTCCTGTTGTATAAGCATCAATTATTCCTCTTGTTCCAAGAATAGTAGCCCCTGTTGGAAAATCAGGTCCTTTAACAAATTGCATTAATTCATCTATTTCAATTTCAGGATTTCTAGCAACAGCTATAACCCCATCAATTATTTCCCCTAGATTATGTGGAGGAATGGTTGTTGCCATACCAACGGCAATTCCAACTGATCCAGTTACTAGTAGGTTAGGAAATTTAGAAGGTAAAACAACTGGTTCTTTTTCAGATCCATCATAGTTAGGAACAAAATCAACTGTATCTTTTTTAATTCCTTCAATCATTTCATTACTAATTCTTGACATTCTCGCTTCTGTATAACGCATAGCAGCAGCTTCATCACCATCAATTGAACCAAAGTTACCATGACCATCAATTAAAGGATATCTCATTGAAAAATCTTGAGCCATTCTAACCATAGCTCCATAAATAGAGGAATCTCCATGGGGGTGGAATTTCCCTAATACCTCTCCAACAATACGAGCAGATTTTTTATATTGAGAAGAAGCTACTAAGTTCAATTCACTCATCGCATATAAAATTCTTCTATGAACAGGTTTAAGACCATCTCTTGCATCAGGAAGAGCACGAGATACAATAACACTCATTGCATATTCTAAAAATGATTTTCTCATTTCACTTGAAACATTAACTGGTGCTAATGAATCTGTTTCTTCATCAATAATTTGAGATTTTATTTGATATTCTTCTTTTTCTTGGGGAATTACTTCCTCATCATCTTCAATATGAATTTTTGCAATACGGGATTTATCATTTTCATTAGCAAAAACCGTTTTTAGTTCATCATCCTCGACATAATAATCGTCATTATTGTCTTCAGTATCCTTATTTACCTTTTTTTTGTCTTCATCATCATCGAAATTAATCATAAATACCCCCCTTTTATTTTATTTTTTGTGCAGATTTTATGTCACAAATAATAATTTATAATTATTTATAAAATTAGTTAAATTATAAACTATATTTAGTTAATTTATTCTTAAATAAAGAATATAAAAAAATTTTATATTTATTTATATAAAAATTGATATAATGAATAAATGAAAATTTAGCATAAAAAATATAAAAAATAGGAGAAAAATGGCAAATATAAAGTCAAAAGAAAAAAGAATTAAAACAAACGAAAAAGCAAGAGTTAGAAATGCTGCAATAAAATCACAAGTTAGAAAAGCGATTAAAAATGCAAAAATAGCTGCAGAGCAAAAAGCAGAAAATCTTGAAGAAAAAGTGAGATTAGCTCATAAATTAATTAATACATCAGTTTCAAAAGGTGTTTTCCATAAAAATAATGCAGCAAGAAAATCATCAAGATTAGATGCTTTTATTGCAAAAACTAAAGTTAACCAAGCTTAATTTAAGTGCTAAAATTAATTACTTTTAAAACATAATTATTAAAATTAATGTTTTTTTGATTATAAAATGAATCCAGTCAATTATAATAATGCTGTTTTTTAATTTTATTTAATTCAATATAATTTTCTTTTGTAAATAGGTTAGTTTTTTTCTCAAAATAAAAATTTGAATAGTTAAAAGTGTAATAAATAAATGATCCAAATTCTTTTCAGTTTAAATTTATAAATCTTTCATCTAAATTATTTCCAAATTCAATGAATTTTTCTTCGAAATGCTCTTTTGTTGTATTAGTAAAAAGAGAACTTTCTAATGATTCAAGAACTTTAGAATTTCTTAATTCAAAAATATCACCATAAACAAAAAAAATGAAACGATATTTCTTGTTTTTAAAGATTTCTTTATATTCTTTATATTTATTTATTTTTTTAAGTTTTTTCTTGAAGTTTTTTATTTCTAATGTGTTCATAAAATATTGCCACCTTATCTATAATGTTATTTAAAAATTTATATGAGTTATCAGGAGAAAAATCTTTACATATACTAATATATTCATCAATAACTATTTTTTTATCAAGACTTAATAGTTCAGATGAAGCTAATGCGATAATTCCTCTATTTAAAGGCGGAATACTTTCTCATGTTCTTCCTTCTAATAAAATAGGTTCTACAATTTTTTTATTTCTTTCATAAAATTTTGATGTTGTTTGAAAAACTTTATTTTGCCAATCAGTAATATCAAAATTTTCGAAAATATAATCTAAATCAATTATTTTATTAAATAATTCAAATTCGTATATTATTTGCACCATTTCTATTCTTTGTTTTCTTAGAGATTTATTTTTTGTTTCCATGTAATAATAATCATATAAGAAAAATAAATTTTAAAATTTATTTATTTAAAAGTTATAATTATAATATGTGTGGAATAGTAAAATGTGCTAATTGTCCTGCAAAAATTTGTAGAGAAAATCTTGATAAAGAAATTTGTCCTTGTTCAGAAATGAATGGGAATAAATGTGTTTGTAAAGAAAAAACTTGCGGACCTGAATAGTTAAAAAATATAATAGAAAATAAAAACACACAAGTAAATGTGTGTTTTGCATTAATAAGCCGCGTTCTGTTCTCTATACAGAGTGACAATTATTTATCTTATTATATTTATTAAAAAAATAAATATAACACCTACAATTGATTGAATTCTCTTTTGTAGATTCCCCTACCAAAATTTGGGTTTCTAGCTTGCGGAGTTTACCGCGTTTCACCTTAACTTAATAAGCTCGTCTCTGTGGCACTTGTCGTCTAGGCTTTGATTTATTTGATCAAACACAAACATTACTATCATCTCAGATAGTGCTAGCGCGGACTTTCCTCTACTATAAGTAGCAATTGTCTAAATGCAAAAATAATTATAAATTAATTTTTGATAAAATTTGATTTTCCATATTTTGCCCCACAACATTTACAAATATTTGGTTTTAAAAATATATACATTAAAATTCCGGGAATAAGAAGAGTAATAAATCCTAAATAAATTAAAGCTTTTATAAAAGAAGAAAAAGCTGCTCCTGTTTCTTGATTACATTTTTCACACATTTGTGTTCTGTTGAAAAGATATGCCATATTTTTCTTTCTTTTTACTTTAGTTTTTTTCTCTTTCATAATTGTTTTCTCCTTATTTTGTTTTAAAAAATATTATATATAATTTAATATAAATTTTTTATTGAATTACTTATTTCTTCATTTGTTAAGTGAATATATCTAGAGGTTGTATTTATATTAGAATGACCTAAAAGAATAGAAACTGTTTTAATATCTATTTTTTTTCTGATTAAATTAGTAGCAAAGGATCTTCTTAAAGAGTGAGGAGTTAATTCTTTATTAAAATATTTTAAAGAAATTGCTTTAACGATTGAATTTATTTGTTTAGAACATAATTTTCTATTTTTTTTATTAATAGCTATTTCATTTCTTTTTCAATCATCTAGAAGAAGTAATAAATAATTATTAAAAAAAATAATTCTACTTTTATTTCCTTTTCCTTTAATTTGAATTTTTCCATTAATAATTTCTTTTTTAGTAATAGCAAAAATTTCGTTATTTCTTATTCCTGACATTAAAAGAATAGAGAAAATTAATCAGTTTCTTTTTTGAAATCAACTTGTATTATTTATTTTTTCTTCAACTTCTCTATATTCATCAAAAGTAATTACTTCTTTATTATAAAAAACTTCTTTTGGAAGTTTAATCTCTTTCATTTGATTTATTAATTTTCATCTTTTTTGAAATCTAAATAAAGATAATAAAGATGAATAAGTAAGTCTTATAGTGCTAGGCTTAATTTTAGAATTACTTTTTATATTTAAAAAATTAATTACTTTTTTAATTGTAGGACTTTGATCTATTAAATACTCATTCCATTTTTTTTCAATCCTTAAATAAGCTTTTAAAGTGTTTTTAGAGAGATTTTTATTCTTTAAATAACTTTCATATTTCATTATATTTCCTTTACCAAAAATGCTTTGTAGCATTAATATATGTAAGAAAATATTTTAAAAAATTAAAAACTAATAAAAAAGGTATTTTTTATTGATTTTTGAAAAATAAATAGAATTTAAAAAAGTTAGTTTATTTTAAAAAATAAGGAAATATTTTAAAAACCAATATTAATATTAGTTTTTATATTTATATAGAAAATAATAAAGATAATAACATTAAAGATTCTTATAAAATATTAATTACTAAATATAAAGAATAAATTTATTATTAAGATAATGAATATGGTGCAACTAATTCTCTATAATGATCTGAAGGGATATTTGAATCTCCAAAATAAGTACCAATATTAGTTCTTAATATTATTTTTTTATTTTGAACATCAACTCTAATTGTCATACGATACATATTTGATATATTATGGATATAAAAGAATCTTTTATCAAGAATATTGAATTGTGCATTTATATCTTTACCACTCAAAATATCAAGTTCTGATTGTGATAATGCTGCGGGATTAGTAGTAGCAACTGTTACAGGGATAAAATTATTTGGTTGTTCATATCCTATTACCCTAAGGTTACCCGTAGTTAATGTGTTTGTTGGATTATTACCAGCAGTTCCAAATAATCAATTCCCTTTTGTTTTTAATTCGATTTTTCCATTATTATCATCTACTTCTTTGACTTCACAATCAAATAGATTTATATTTCAACCATTAACACCTGAAAAGTATTTTGAAAGTGCTTTAACTTTATTATTGTTATCAGAACCGGTTATTTGAGAAATATCTGTATAAGTAAATCCCGCGTTTCCAAAATTAGGAGGATTAAGTACAGTAATGTCTAAATGTATACCATCACTACCATCACTATCTAATTTATAAGGAAGTGATGTTATTGTTGGTGTTCCTGCTGATGGTGGTACTCCAAAAGCAAAACCTCTTTTAGCTTCTAAAGTAACTATTCTCTCATTAACTGAATAATTAAAATAATCATACTTATCAACAGCCATATATATAAATAAGTTTTTTCTTCTGATTAACTCTAATTGGGAAAATCTATTCGCATCTGTTGTTGGTTCAATTAAAATTTTGTGTTCTGCTTCAGTTAATGTCACGGGATTGCTATTTGGTATAAGATTAACAAGTGATTTATGTAATATAAATATATTTGAACTTATAGAATCATTCCCTCCGAAACTATATTCAATTTTAGCTGTTAATTTAACAATATTACTTGTTGTTTCTAATAAAAAAGTAAAATTATTTTGTTTGGTATCATCAACTCCATCAAATAATTTTTTAAGAACTATTAATTGTTTACTTTTATCTGTTGATTCTAAGTTTATTAAATCATATCCTGTCAGTGTAACATTACTTTTAACAGTAATTCCCAAATCAATAGTTGTAATTGTATAAGCATTTGAATCTATAAAGTTTTTACCAACAAAACTATAACCTGGTTTTGCAGTTAATTTAACTTTTTTATTTGCTTTATCAAGTAAAACATCAAAGTGAGTTTGTTTAGTATCATCAAGTCCATCAAATAACTTTTTAAGGGCTGTTAATTGTTTAGCAACATCTGATCCTTCTATATCAATTAAATCAGATGCAGTAAGTTCTGGTTTTTCTTTAAGAGTAATTTGTAGATCAATAGTATAAACTTCTGATTCAAGAGCATTTGTATTATTAATTGTGTAATTGTCTTTTGCTGTTAATTTAACTTTTCTATCTTGCTTATTAATTGTAATAGTAAAATTATTTAAAGTTGTTGATGAAAGACCTGTTCCTTGAAATAATTTTTGAAGTGGATCTAATTTAGCTGGTATATTGTCTCCTTCTAAAATAGCAATATCTCCTTCAGTAATAAATATTGTTCCTGTTTTAGCTTGAATATCTAAGTTTATAATAGTTGGAGTTACTGTATAAGCAGGAGCAGCTAATGTTGTTCCACTTTCGAATGTATAACCTTCTTTTGCATTCAAAGTAACTACTTTATTATCGCCAACTACAATATCAAGGTTTTTTATATTATTTGCATCAATACCATTAAACATTTTTTGAAGTGGTGATAATTTTGCATTAAGATCAGTTCCTTTTAATGCTTTCTCTTCATCTTCTGAAAGAGTTGCTGCTGTTGTATTTATAGTTATACTTATAAGAATTTTATAAGGATTTGAAACTAATTCATTAGCTCCGCCTATTGTATGATTTGCTATTGGTTTTAAAGTTACTGTTCTATTTGTTGTATTAGATTCAATAGTAAATTTACCAATATTATCAATTTTAAGATCGTTTCCTCCAAATAATTTTTTAAGAGATTCTAATTTTTTATCATTATTACTTCCAGTTAAATTAGTAAGATCAGTTTCAGTAAGAATGATATTTCCTGTTTGTTTAGTTATATCAAGATTTACAATAACGGGATCTATTGTATAAACATTTGATACTAATGAAGTTGCTCCTCCAATACTATATCCTTCAATTGGGGTTAAAGTTACTTTTTTATTTCCAGTATCAACCGCTATTTTAAGTTTATCGATATTTTCTATTTTAAGATCTGCACCTTCAAATAGTTTATTAAGTGATTCTAATTTCTTAGCTTTATCATTACCATTTAAATTATCAATATCAATTTGTAAAATAGTTAAGGTTCCTGATTTCGCAGTTATATTAAGACTTAGAGTATAAACATCAGATGCAAAAGTATTAGCTCCATTTATAGAATATCCAGAAATTGGTTTTAATGTAACTATTCTATTAGTTTCATTAACTTCAATAGTAAAATTAGCAATTTTATCTATATCAGTTCCGCCAAATAATTTATTAAGTGATGCTAGTTTATTAGTATCATTATTACCTTTTAAAGCAGCAATATCTGATTCCGTAATTGTAGGTGTTGGTTTTTTAGTAATAGTTAAACTTATAACTTCATTTTCATATTTATTTGAAGGTAATAAAGTTTTATTATCAATGGTGTATCCGTCTTTTGCCATTAAAGAAACTATTCTGTCATTCTTATTAACAATAACAGTAAATTTATCTTGATTTTCTTTTTTAAGATCTGCTCCTTCAAATAATTTTTGAAGAACAACTAATTGTTTAGCTTTATCTGTTGATTCTAAATCAGCAATTTCAGCTAATGAAAGAACAGCTCCTGCTGGTTTAGCGGTAATTGTTAAATTAACAATAACTGGTGGTGGTTTTTCTAAGGTATATTTATTTGAAGTTATAGATTGTTCTGTTTTATTAAAGATATAACCATCATTTGCCTTTAAAACAACAACTAAATTAGTTTTATCAACGGTAATAGTAAATTTATTTAAATTTTCAGCTTTAAGATCAGCTCCATTAAATAATTTAGCAAGTGAAGCTAATTTTAAAGTTGGTTCTGTTCCTTCTAGGTTATTAATATCTCTTTCACTAATAGTAATTGCTCCAGCTATTTTAGCTATTGTTAAACTAATTGGTTCAATAGTATATGCATTTGATTTAAATTCTGCTGCATTATTTATTGTATAACCAGAATTTGCTTTTAAAGTAACGGTTTTTTGTGCTTCATCAACAGCGATTGTAAAGTGAGGTTGATTTTCAGCTATAAGACCTGAACCACCAAATAATTTTTTAAGTGCTACTAATTGAGCGGGAAGATCTTTAGCTTTTAAAATATCAATATCCGTTGATAATAAAACTGGATTATTAACTTTAGTAATTTCCAGGTTTATATTAGGTGCTGGTTCAATAGTGTATTTATCTGATTCTAAGGTAGTACTTGATTGATCGAAAACATAACCAGTATTTGCTGTTAAAGTAACTGTGCTTTTATTCTTATCAAGTTTAAAAGTAATATGTGCGATATTAGTATTATCAATTCCATTAAATAATTTTTTAAGAACTGGTAATTGATCGGTAGTATTTGTTCCTTCTAAAATAGTAATATCTGAATTTAATAATTTTGGCGATGTAATTTTAGTAATATTTAAAACAATATTATTAGTTGTAATATTATATTGTGTTGAATTTAATGTTTTATTTCCACTAATAGTGTAATCATTTTTACCTGTTAAAGTTACTATTCTTTTTGTTGTATCAACTGAAACGGCAAAATTAATTTGATTGGCGGAATTAAGATCTGAACCTGTAAATAATTTTCCAAGAATATTTAATTGCATAGACATATCTGTTCCACTTAAAGCTGATTCTTCTTCTTTTGTAAGGGAAGCTGCTGTTGCAATAGCTGTTATATTTAAATTCTTATCAACTGGTGGTAATTCTATTTCAAAAGCAGGTGAAGATATTGTTTTCTCTCCTCCAAATGAAAATCCTTCATTTGCTGTTAGAGTTACAACATTTGAATTGTTTATTTCAGATTTAAAATTTGATTGATTTTCTGTTGTAATCCCAGAAAATAATTTTTGAAGTATTGGTAATTGTTTTATAGGATCTGTGCTTTTCAGTTCATCAACTTCTTTTTGAGTTAAAGTTTGTTTTTGATTTGCCTTAATTTTTAAATCTACGATTTGAGGAGGTAATAAAATATAGGTTGATGAATTTAAAGAAGGTTGTTTATTAATAGTAAATCCTTGATTGGCAACTAAAGTAACTATTTTTTTATCAGTATCAACTGAAATTTTAAAATTTGGTTGGTTACTAGATGTTAAGTCTCTTCCTCCAAATAATTTATTAAGAACTGGTAATTGTGCGGTATAGTTTGTTCCTTTTAAAACTACAATATCTTCTGATGTAAGTCGAGGTTGAGTTTTAGGAGTAATAACTATATCGACTACGGGGTTTGGACTGGTACAAGATATAGTAGTTAATAATGGGGTTACTATTGATATAGTTGTTAAAGTGCCTATTGAAAATAATATTTTTTTGTTCATTTTACCTCTTTTATATTCTTTATTATAATATTTTATAGCTAAAATAATTAACAACATATTACTTTTGGATTTTAAAATCTGTAATAAAAAAAATAATAAATAACATTTTTTATCAGTTTATTAGAATTAATAAATTCAATAAAAAATGGCGGAGCAGAGAGGATTCGAACCTCCGCGGGGATTACTCCCCCTACATCCTTAGCAGGGACGCCTCTTCGGCCACTTGAGTACTACTCCATAGATTTATAATTAATTATATAATAAAACTCAAAAATAATATTGCAATTGAAAAGAAAATAAGAGTTGAAAGAGCATCAATTGATGTTGTTAAAATAGGAGAAGATAATACAGCTGGATCTTTTTTAAATTTTGATGCTAATAATGGGATAGAAGAACCTGCTACTTTTGATAGAAGGACAGCTATTAAAAGTGCTAAAGAAGAAGCAAAAGAAATCATTGAAATTTGTTCTGGTTCTTTTAAAATATCCCCTGTAATTGAAAAATAAATAAGTAATCTTAAAAAATTAGTTACCATAAGGGCACTTCCTATATAAAAACCAACTAATGATTCTTTAAGAATAATTTTTGAATTTTTGAATTTTACCGTTTCTCCCAAGGCAATTGACCTTGTAACTGTTGTTGCGGACTGGGAACCAGAATTCCCAGCAACACCTGAAATAACTGGAATAAGAGAAACAATAATTGTTGATAAGCTTGCATTAGCAAATTGATTTGTAGCTAGCTCAGTAAAATGTTCTATTATTATTTGTGAAAAAGTTGATGAGATCATTAAAATAACTAATCAAAATAATCTAGATTTGATAATTGATAAAATACTTCTTTTAACATAAGGAACAGATATTTCATCTTCATCGGCCATAATCCCCACATTTTTATAAATATCTTCAGTAGCTTCAATATTTAAAATATCTATCATATCATCATATGTTAACATCCCTAAAACTACTCCTTTTGAATCAACTACTGGAAGAACAGATAAATGTTCATTTGCAAAAATAATAGATGCTTCTTCTTTATCTTGATTTGTATTAAGAGTTGAGGCTGGTGTCATATTATTTTTTACTAAAGATCTAGGATTAGAAAAAACAATATCTTCAAAATGAACATATCCAAGAAATCTTTTCTTACTATCAACTACGAAAAAAATTTGTGATATTTCAGATTGTTCTCTTTTTACTTTTATTTTTTCAAGGGCTTGTTTGTTTGTTTCTTTTTCATTTAATAAAATGATATCAACAGACATTATAGAACCAATTTGATTTTCTTTATATTTAAGAATTTCATTTATTTTTTTTCTAGTATTAACATCAACAGATGAAAGAATTACTGATGAAACATCACTTGGTAATTCATCAATAATATCCGCTACTTCATCAGTATATAGTTCATTTATAATTTCAGAAATTTCTTTTTTAGTTAAATTTGAAATAATTTCTTTTTGCATATCTTCATCTAAATAAGAAAAAATTTCTGAAGATGTATCTGTTTCTAAAAACCTAAAGAATAATATTGCATCAGGAATTGAATTATTATAAAGTTCATTAAAAAAATCAATTTTTTCAGTTATAGTAAATGAAGAGATTAACTCTCTTATTTTTAATATTTTTTTTTCTTTAATAAGAAGCATTACTTCTGTCATATTTGTTTCCATAATAAAGCTCCTTTTTTGGTTTTAAATTTTAATCATTAATAAATGAAATTAGTTTTTCTTGAAAATTAGAAATTTCCACTGGGTAAAAAATTGAATTTTTAGCTATTGTAATAAAACCTGTTTCTTCTGAAACAACTATTGTTGTAGCATCACATATTTCACTTATTCCCATAGCTGCTCTATGTCTAGCTCCATATTTATTATTTATTGATTTTTTGGTTATTTTAAAATATGTTGCTGCATAAACAATTTTATTATCTTTTATTATAATTGCTCCATCATGAAGAGGGGATTTTTTATTAAAAATTGAAATTATTAATGAAGAAGAAATACTTGCATTTATTTTAATTCCATCAGTTCTTAAGTTTTCAATATTATCATTATTTTCAATAGTGATAATTGCTCCGGTTTTTGTTTTTGAAAGATATTCAACAGATTCTTTTAATTGATAAATTAATCTTATTTTTGAAGAAATTTCTAATGAATTAGTTGTCTTTTTATTTGCAACTTTCTTTTTAAAATTAACAACGAAAGGAATTAAAAGAATAATAAAACACATTATTACTATACTTAAAATAATAGCTATTAATATTAAAAATACGATTTCATTATTACTAAAAAAATTCATTTGGTCCTCCTTTATAATATTTAAATTCTTTTTTCTATAATGTTGATAATAAAAATAAAATAAATATTGCGATACTTGCTATTAATATTATTGAAGAAAAAATTATAATAACTACATAAAGAGCAATTTTTGATTTGATTTTTTTATTTTTTTCTTCAGTAATTAAATCATTTTTATTATTCATTAATAAAACATTATCTTTTTCTAAAACTTCTTTTATTTTATCAGTTGAATGATTTTTAGTAGGTAATATATTTTCATTATTTTTAACATTTATTTCTTCTGTTTTTTCATTAATATTTAATGATTCATTTTTAACCATTGCAGGTTCTTCTTCTACTTCTTCAGAAAAACTTACAAATTCATTAGCCGATAAACTTTCTAAATCAGTTTCAATAGTTTTTTCTTTTTCTAAAATTTCATTTGGAATATTTACTTCACTAGTTTTTTCAAATAAAACAGGTTGTTCAACAGGATCTGATTTAACATCATGTTCATCTAAAAGATGGAAAAAATCTTCATTAGTCAATTCTTGGTCATTAATTTTATTAACAGTATTTTCCACAACATGATTAACTACATTTTCAATTACTTCTTCTTCTTCTTCTTCTTTTGTATTTAAATTATTATCATTATTATCATTATTATAATTTTGAACATTTGCTGAATCAATATTTTCTAAATCAAAAAGTACTGTATTTGTTGATGTTGATAATTTATCATCATTTGAAGATAAATCAATAACTTGAGATTCAAACATATTTTCTTGATTTTCATCTTTTTGTATTTCATTTTTTGGACCTGTTTGACTAACTAATAAATCATCAAGAATTTGAGTATAACTAAAATCAAAATTGTTATTGTAATTTTTTTTCTCTTCAACGTTTGTTTCAATTGGTTTTACAACTTCTTCTTGAATTGAAGTTATTATTTCTTGTTTTGGTTCTTCTTTTTTAGGAGTTTTTTTAGAGATTTTTTTTGGAGAAGCTTTTTTAGGTTTTTTAGTTTCTTTTTTAACAACTTCTTTTTTTACTTCTTCTTTTTCAGGAACTTTTTTTATTTCTTCTTTTTTAGGAGTTTTTTTAACTTCTTTTTTCTTAGGAGTTTTTTTAACTTCTTTTTTTATTGGAGCTTTTTTTTCAGTTTCTTTATTTTTATTAGCATATGCTTTATCAAAATTTTCTATAGTAGTAAATTCATCATAAGCCATTTTGGACATTATTGTTTTACCAA
The DNA here is from genome assembly GCA_051654605.1 of Metamycoplasmataceae bacterium. GTDB lineage: Bacteria > Bacillota_I > Bacilli_A > Mycoplasmatales > Metamycoplasmataceae > UBA710. The sequence goes on from JBOFYJ010000019.1 coordinate 71,143, forward strand.
ATGCTTTACTATTTGATGATTGAACTCTTAGAGTAGCTGCTTTTTTTAGGGCTTTAAAATAATCAATAGCTTCTGCTTGAGTAGGAAATTTTCTATATCAAGTTTTTTTATCTTCAATTACTTTTCACTCTTTTTGGCCACCGTCATTAATGAACCAAATAGCTGAGTATTTTGAATATTCTGGTTCTATATTTGTTTTTTTCATAAATCCCCTAGATATAATGTATAAATAATTTATTTATAATTATTATATATATAATAAAAAAAAATAGTAAATTTTTAATAAAAAAGATATGAAATTGATTGGTATAAATGAAATTATATATGGTGCCCGAGACTGGACTTGAACCAGCACGGCCATACGGCCTGGGGATTTTAAGTCCCCTATGTCTACCATTTCATCACTCGGGCGTTTTTTGATTTAATTATTTTATTATACAAAAAAATTATTGTGTTTTTAATATTTTATAAAGTAATATAATTTAAAATAAAAAAATATAAGGAGATTTATGAAAAAAAGAAAGATTATTTTAGTAGGAGCAGGAGCTGTAGGAACTTCATTTATGTATTCAGCAATGAATAGAGGTATTGCTAATGATTACGGAATTATTGATGTAAATGAGAAAAATGCTGAAGGGCAAGTGTTAGATTTTGAAGATGGAATCGCATTTTCAGCTTGACCATTTAATGTTTTTAAAGCAACATATAAAGATTGTAAAGATGCAGATATTATTGTAATTACTGCAGGTAGACCACAACTTCCAGGAGAAACAAGACTTAATATGGTTGAAGGTAATGCATTAATAATGAAAGATATCGCATTAAACATTAAGAAATCTGGTTTTAAAGGAATAACAGTAATAGCATCAAATCCAGTTGATGTTTTAACATATATTTATCAAGAAGTAACAGGATTTGACAAATCAAAGGTTATAAGTTCAGGAACATCACTTGATTCAGCAAGATTAAAAAGAGCTTTATCAACTGAACTTAATATTTCTCCTCAATCTATAATTGCATATGTTTTAGGAGAACATGGAGATTCTTCAATTTCTGTCTTTTCTTCAGTATCAGTTAATGGGAAACCACTTAGTGCTTTTGAAAAAGAAGGAAAAATTGATCCTAAAAAATATCCATCAATTCATGAAAGTGTTTGAAAAAAAGCATATGAAATCATTGAAAGAAAAAGAGCAACTTTTTATGGAATTGGTGTTTGTTTAGCTAACATTTGTGAAAATGTTTTAAAAGATACTAAAAATGTTATTCCAGTAGGAGCATTTTTAAATGGTGAATTTAAAAATAAAGATGTTTATACAGGTGTTCCTGCTATTATCGGAATCGATGGAATAGAAAGTATTGTTCAAATTCCTTTAAATGCAGAAGAGCAAAAGCATTTTGACCAATCTGTTAAAACATTAAAAGAAGTTATTCAAAAAGCTAAAAAAGCTATTGCTTAATTATTTTGTTTTAAAATAATAATAAAATTAAAAGAATAATTTTAAATTATTCTTTTTTTCTTACCTTCAAATTGAAATTCATAAGCAAAAAGTGGTTTATCTAATGATTCTATTTTAAGAGCTTCTTTTTTTTCTTCATATCCTAAATTAAAAATTTTAATTCTTTTGTTATTTTGAAAAATATAACAACCAGGATTAGGATTAAAAGCTCTTACTTTATTAATCATTTTAATAGAGTCATCTTTTTCTAAAAATGCTTCTTCTTTGGAAAGTTTTGGTGCGATAGAGACCAAATTTTCATCTTGGATTTCTTCTTGAAAGTTATTATTATAAAAATTAATTAATCAATCATTAATTAATTTATTAATTTCTTCAGTCATTTTTAAAAATAATGTTCCAGAAGTTTCTAAATTATTAATAGGGATTTCTTTTTTAAAAATTATATTTCCAGCATCCATTTTATTAACCATATATATTAAAGAAATACCAGTTTCTTTTTCATTATTCATAATTGCTCTTTGAATCGGTGCTGCTCCTCGATATTTAGGAAGTAAAGAACAATGAATATTAAGAAATTTTTTTCCTTCTAAAGTAAGTATTTTTTCTGGTATATATTGACCATAAGCAAGTGTTAAAAATATATCAAAATCTGCATTATTTAGAAAGTCATATATATCAATAATTTTATTTGGTTGTAAAAGAAGAATATTAAATTCTTGAGCTAATTTTTTAACAGGTTGTGGAGAAATTTTTTTTCCCCTTCCCGTTTCTTTATCTGGCTGACAAATAATTGCTATAACTTCATTTTTAAGTATTATATTTTTAAAAACTTCATAAGAAATTTCTGGTGTTCCTGCTAATATTAATTTCACATGTTAATTATAATATATATTTAATTTTGTATATAATAATTAGAATATGAAAAGAAATAATAAAATAATAAAAGAAAATGATATTTTAGATTTTGATTATGTATTAACTCTAAATGGTGAAATAATTGAAAATTCAAAATATAAAAATTTTATTGTAGGGAAAGAAAATAATGATTTTGTAGTATCTAGTTTTTCTGATTTAATTATTGGAAAAGAAATTCCAAATGACAATATTATTTCAGTAAAATTAAATTATCCAAATGAAAGAAATTTTAAAAACGAAAACGATGAATATATTTTAACAATGACTATATTAAAACAAAAAGAAAATGAAAATTTTGCAGATAATAAAGTTGATGAAAGTTCTAATAATTTTAATCAAGATACAAATGAATTTGAGGAAAAAGAATCTATTTTTTCTTTGAAAAATAAAAGTTCAAAAAAAGATATAGCAAAATTAAATAAAGAAATTGATCTTCTTAAAGAAAAAAATAATTCATTAATTCAAGAATATAAAACTCTTGAAAATACATTTAAAACTAAAATGCAAGAAGTAGAAACAAAAACAAAAAATAAAATAGAGGAAATTCAGTACTTAGAATCAACAAAAGCAAAAAATGCAATAGATGAAGCTAAAAAATATTCATTACAAAAATTTGTAGAAGAATTAATTTCTCCATTATTAAATTTAGAAAATGCAATTAATTTCGGTTCTACAAAAGGAAGCGATGAAGTTCAACAATATACAAAAGGTTTTAAATTATTAACAAATCAAATTTTTAATGTTTTAAATGATTTTGGCATTAAAGAAATTGATCCAAAAATAGGAAGCGAATTCAATCCTGAACTTCATCATATTTTTGAATTAGAAAATTCAAATGATTTTGATGAAAATCAAATAATTGAAGTTAAAACAAAAGGTTACGAATTAAATGGAAGAGTAATAAAACCTGCTTTTGTAATAGTTTGTGAAAAAAAATAAAGGAATAATATGAATAAAAAACCAATAGTCTTAATCGTAATTGATGGTCTTGGACTAAGAAAAGAAAACCAAGGAAATGCTTTTAATTTAGCAAATACACCAACTTTTAAAAAGTTATTTAGTGAATACCCTCATTCATTAATTCAAGCATCAGGAGAATTTGTAGGACTTCCTGAAGGGCAGATGGGTAATTCTGAGGTAGGACATTTAAATATAGGAGCAGGACAAGTAGTTTATACCGGATTATCATTAATTGGTAAAGCATTAAGGGATGGTGACTTTAAAAAAAATAAATTCTTTTTAGAAGCTGTTAATGATGTAAATAAAAATAATAAAACTCTTCATTTAATTGGACTTTTATCAGATGGTGGAGTTCATTCATTAGAAGAACATTTATTTAATCTATTAGATATGGCTCATGAAAATAATGTTAAAAATGTTTCAGTTCATGTTTTTGGAGACGGAAGAGATGTTGCTCCAAAATCAATTATTGCTTCTCTTGAAAAACTAGAAAAAATAACAAAAAAATATAATTATAAAATAGCTTCTATTTCTGGAAGATTTTTCTCTATGGATAGAGATAAAATGTTTGATAGAGTTGAAGAAGGTTATAACGCTATTTTAGGAATTTCAGAAAATCATTTTACAGATTCAATAAAATATGTAGAAAGTGAATATAAAAATGGAAGAAGTGATGAGTTTTTAAAACCAGCTACTAATCCAGAAGCTAAATTTGTAAATGATGGAGATTCAATTATCTTTTTCAATTTTAGACCAGATAGAGCTAGACAACTTTCACATTTATTTATAGGTTCTAATCTTTATGATTTTAAACCTAAAAAAGAAGTTAAGATTTCTAAATTTGTTTCTATGATGAAATATGAAGGAATTAATTCCTCAATTGCTTTTGAAGAAATGAAGATTTCAAATCCTATTGGAAAGGTTGTTTCAGATGCCGGTTTAAAACAATTAAGAATTGCTGAAACACAAAAATATGCTCACGTAACTTTTTTCATGGATGGTGGAAATGATGTTGTTTATCCTAATTCAGAAAGAATTATGATTCCTTCATTAAAAGTTGAATCATATGCTGATGCACCACAAATGTCGGCTAAAGAAATAACTGATAAGCTATTAACAATTATGGATGACTTTGATTTTATAATTATGAATTATGCAAATCCAGATATGGTTGGTCATACAGGAAATTTAAATTCTACAATAAAAGCTGTTGAAGTTTTAGATCAACAAATTGGAAGAATAATTGATAAAGTTGAAAAAGATGGAGGAACAGTTTTTATAACAGCTGATCATGGAAATGCAGAAATAACTGAAGATGAAAATCATAATCCAGCCACAAAACATACAACATCACCAGTTATGCTTATTTCATCTGATAAAAAATTAAAATTAATGGATGGAAAATTAGCCAATATAGCTCCTACAATTTTAGAATATATCGGAGTTAAAATTCCAAAAGAAATGAATGAAAAATCATTAATTAAATAATAAGGAAAATTAAATGAAAAAATATAAAAAATATGAAGATATTCCTCAAAAATATAGATTCGATTTAGAAGATATTTTAGGTAAAGAAAAAATAGAAGATTTAATTGAAAAATATTTTGTTCTTTTAGAAAAAGAAATAAAGATTAAAGAATCAAAATATGAATCATCAAAAACATATTTAAAATATTTAAAAGAAAGAGAAGAATTATTTGTTTTAGGAAATAAAATAAGTAATTATTTATCTAATAATATTTCAATAAATATAGCAGATCAAAAATTTAATAAGTTGCAAACTGATTTATACATTAGGCTTAATGAATTTAATAAAAGACTTGGTCCTGAAATAAATTTATATTTTAAAAATGAGAAAAAATTAAGAGAGTGAATTGAATTAAAAGAATTTGCTAATTATCGAAAAGATATCTTACATTCTTTAGAAGAAAAGAAACATAAATTAAGCGATGCTATTGAAGAATTTATTATAAAAGTTGCAAAAGCTGATGTAAATACAGAAAAAATTTTTTCTATATTATCTGAAACTGAACTTGATTATGGTTATGCCGTTTCATCTACTGGTAAAAAAACAAAAATAACTTTACAAAATAGAATGATGTTATTAAAAGATAAAGATGAAGAAATTAGAAAATCTACTTTTATAAATTGAAAAAAAGCTTATATAAAACATAAAAATACTTTTTCATATGTTCTTTATGAACACATGAAAAATATTTCTGTTTGAGCAAAAGAAAGAAAATATAAATCTACTATTGATTATTTAATAAATAGTGATAAGGTAGATCAAAAATTATTAAAAATTCTTTTTAAAAATGTACAAGAAAATAATTATTTATTTCAAAAATATTTTAAATTAAAAAAAGGTTTTTTTGAAAAAACTTATAAGAAATCTTATAAACCTTGAGATTCTCAAGTTCCTTTATTAAAAGTAAAAGAAGAATATACTGTTGAGGAAATGCAAGATCTTGTTTTAAAAGCTCTTTATCCTTTAGGTAATGAATATTCATCAGTAGTTGAATCAATGTATAAAGATAGATGAGTAGATTATTATCCTATTCAAAATAAACGAAGCGGCGCTTATTCAATTGGTGGTTCTTATGGACTTAATAAAAAATATATCTTAATGAACTTTGATGGAACACTTCGTTCTGTTTCAACATTAGCACATGAAATAGGGCATTCAATGCATTCTTATTACTCAGATAATAATCAACCTTATAATTTATCTCAGTATCCTATATTCCTAGCTGAAATAGCTTCTATCTTTAATGAACTGATGTTGCAGGATTATTTAATTAATAATTCAACATCAAAGAAATTTAAATTCAAATTACTTTCTGAAGCTATCGAAGATTTTGAAGGAACAGTTAGAAGACAGACAATTTGAGCTAACTATGAATATGATTTATATAATCTTTTAGATCAAAATCAATCATTTTCAACTTTTGATCAAATAAAAGAAATCTATAATAATAACTATCAAAAATATGCAATCAAAAAAAATAATAATCTTAAAACTGATCTTGAATTAATTGAATCAGTTATAATTCCTCATTTTTATTATGAATATTATGTATATAAATATGCAATTGGTTTTATTGTCGCTAATGCTTTTTTCCAAAAATATAAATCGGGTGGAAAAGCTGAACTTGAAAATTATATAAATAAATTTTTAAAAATGGGAAATAGTGATTTTCCAATTAATACTCTTAAAAAAGCTAATATCGATTTAAATGATAGTAATATTTATACTGATGCTTTTAAAATTTTAGATCAAAAAGTAAAACTATATGAAAAACTAGGAAAAGAATTAATTAAGTAATTAATTTTATTTCTTTATTATTTCAAAAAATTTTATCAATAATTGCTCCTGCTATTAATTTATCTTCTTCATAAATAACTACTTGTTGTCCTGGAGTTATTGCAAGAAAAGGATCATAAGTTATTTCTATTTCATTTTTATTTAATATTTTTATTTTAACTTTTATATCAGCTTGTCTATATCTAAATTTAGCAGTTAAATTATTTTCATCAAAATCATTTGTGAATAAATTTAAATTTGTAGCTTTTAATTTATTAGATAAAAGATATGATTCTTCTGATGAAGCTGCTGCATATAATATCTTTTTCTCAATATTTTTAGCAACTAAAAAATAAGGTTGTTCAAGCCCTCCTAAATTAAGTCCTTTTCTTTGACCGATAGTATAATACATAACTCCATTATGCTTTCCAATAATTTTATTAGTTTTAATATCAACAATATTTCCGGGCTGAGCTGGAATATAATTTTCTAAAAACTTATCAAACTTTCTTTCACCTATAAAACAAATTCCTGTTGAATCTTTTTTTTGATAAACATTTAATTTTGCTTCTTCAGCCATTTGTCTAACTTGCTTTTTAGTAAAAGTTCCTAAAGGAAATAGCGATTTTGAAACTTGTTCTAAACTTAATTGAGCTAAAAAATATGATTGATCTTTTAAATTATCTATTCCTTTATAAAGTAAATTATCTATTTTTCTTACATAATGACCTGTTGCTAAAAAATCACATTTTAGTTCATTAATTACATAATTAAGAAGTCTGTCAAATTTAATATATTTATTACAATTTATATCTGGATTAGGTGTTCTTCCTAATTTATATTCTTCAATGAAATTTAAAAATACATCATCTCAATATTCTTTAATAAAATCAATTCTTTTTATTTCTATTCCTAAAATTTTAGCTGTTTCTTGAGCATCTTTATAATCTAATTCTTGAGGACAATTTTTATTATTAATATCTTTATTTCCAAAGATATCATTATTTAATGATGAATCTCAATTTCGCATAAATACGCCCACTACATCATAACCTTCATTTTTAAGTAATAATGCAGTAACAGCTGAATCAACTCCGCCTGATAAACCAACAGCAACTTTTATTTTTTTCATTATATTTATTATAATAAATTATTACCTTAAATTAATAATTGTTGGGCATAGTTTAGAAATATTTGAAAAAAGAATTTTTAATCTTTCTCTTGTTATTATTTTTTTATATGATTCATAAAAATCTAATTCTAATTTATCAGGAGGAAAATCAGAATTAAAAATAGTTAATTTACTATTATTTAATCGATAATTAATAATAGGAATAAAAATATTAGTTAAGAATCATTCTGACATTTTTTCTGTCCCTATTGAATCAATTATTAATACATCAATATTTTCTAATTCTTTTTTATATTCAAAATGATTATTACTTGTATTAAATTTAGAAACTATAAAAAAATTTAGGTCACTTAAATTAAAATATGAAACTGTCTTTTTTTCGCTAAAAGATACAAATAAATTACAAAAAGCAGAACAAAAAAAAGCTTTATCTACATTTGATTTTCCATGTAAATATAAACCTTTTAAAGGTAATTTATGACTTATGTTATAAACAGTTTCTCTAACATATAAAGAAAGTTCAATATCTTTTTTTTCACTTTTATTATTTAAAAAATTAGGAGAAAATTCATAATTTTCATTAATTAAAGAAATTTCTTTAAAAAGAATTTTTTTATCTTTTGAAATAGACTTTGTTGTTTTTTTTGATGGTTTTAAAGATTTAATTATCGCTCCATTTTCAAGAACAGATATTTCTGTTGTAAAAGCACTTTCATTTTCTTCTTCATCAATAATTTGTAAAAAATAAGAAAAGGCTTCTTTTATTTGATTTTTATTTAATTTCTTTTCTTCAATTATTTCTTTAATTTTAGGATGACTTAAAACTTTTTTATAGTCTTTGGAATTTTCCATAAATTAATTCAATCCTTTTAAGTCCTCAATCAAATCAAAAATATCGATATCTTCTGTTATTGATGTTACAGGTTCTTCATTTTTTTTATAACGATTGTTATTATTATTAATAATTAATTCATTATCTCAAATATTTTCAAAAGGATCAAAATTATTTTTTCTAATTGAAAAATTTAACTCTCTTTCAACATCATTAAAGGAAATAATATCTTTTTCATAAAAATCTTGAGCTATTTTTTTAATAAAATTAATTACTAATCGATTATTTTTAGTAAATGAATATTTAATTAATTCATTAATTGCTTTATCTGAAAAACCTAATGATGAACAAAAAGTTATCATATTTCTTTCATTAGAACTAGCATTATTTTTTGATATATATTTAATAAATAAAACAGAAGGGTATTTTTCAATAGCTTTTGTTAAAGAAATATTCATATCTATTTGTATTTCTCCTGTATTAGAAATTTCTGTTGAAACCTCATTAATGTCAAAAAAATCAGAATATTTTTTAGTAGTTTCTATATAAGAATCTTTATTATTAACTTTATTTTTAAATAATAAATATAATTTTTCTAAACCAATTGTTCCTATTCTTTTAACTAATTGAAATTTTAGAAATTTATTATTTAAAAACTTTTCAAAAGAAAGAGGTTTTAAAAGACAAATAATAGAATTTCCTGTCTCTTCAGAAATAAAAGTTCTTATAAGTCCTAATCCTTCTAATTTTTGTCTAGATTCTACAAAATCATCTAATGTAACAGAAAGAGAAGTTTCTAATTCATTTAAATTAAAAGAAGCATTAAATTGCAATTGATTATTTAATTGATCAATCAAATATGTATAAATAGCATAAGAATTAGGACCTAATATAGGTAAATATAGTTTTTTAAATAATAAAAGATCAAAATCGTTAATTTCTTTCTTTTTTTCCAGTAAAAAAATGTTATTTTTCATAGAACTAATCAACTCCTTTATTTTTTGTAATCAAAGCAACTAAACTAATAATAACAAATTTAAATATAGGGTTAAAAATTTAATAAAATTTCTGAGATAGACTTGTATTTCTCCACATAGTTATCAACATTTTTTGGGTATAAATGCTCTTTATTTATAATAATTAATGTCTTTTTTGTTAAGTTATCAACATTTCGCCTAGAAAAATATATTTCTCTTTTTTGTTCATCAATTTCTAATTCAATCACTCTTTTAAATAAAGAAATAAAGTTGATTTCCTTATTAAAAAGGACGGGAATTTCTACAAAATCATAGGCTTTTTTTGATAAATGCTTAAATATGTATGGAAAAATTATTTCTTCTATCTTTTTAGCGCTATTTTCTCTTATTATTAGCTTTTTTAACTCTGTTTTATCGATTTTTCCTCATTTAGCTATTTGAGAACCTAATTTCTTTTTCATTTCGAAATAACAAGGGTGGGGAAAAGAATAATATTTTTTTACTAATAAATCACAATTTAGGACTTTATAACCTTTTTCTTGGAGTTTATTTAATAAAAATGTTTTTCCTGAAGCTGGTTTTCCGATAATTGCGATTTGCAAAAAGTCTTTTTTCATATTATTTAAATTATTCATTTCTTCTTGGGAAAATAATTACATTATCATTTACCTGAATATTATTAAATTTTTCAAAATTATCAAAATCATCAAAGTTTAAATCTTTTCTAATATTTAAAATTTCTTTTATTTTAATTACTGTTTTAGGCATAACTATTTCAAGACAAGTAATAATTGCATAAACAGAATTTAAAATCATATTAAGAACTGTTTCTAGTCTTTCAAGCTTATTAGTTAGTAATCAAGGAGTTGTAAGATCAATATATTTATTAGTAGAAGAACATAGATTAATCATTTCTTTAAATGCTTTATCGATGTTAAATGAATCGAATTTGGAAATAAAGTCTTTTTTAAAAGCAATTATTTTGTTTTGTAAAACTAGATCATCTTCTTCTAAATTGGTTTTATTGTATTGAACTGGCTTTGAAAAACTATTTTTAATCATTTTAGTTGTTCTGGAAATTAGGTTTCCAAGATTATTAACTAAAAAAGAATTATATAAATTTAAAAGTTCTTTTTTATCAAAATTAGAATCTTCAAAAATATTCATAGATGACATTAAATATAATTTAAGAATTTCCGGACTAAATTGATTGCAAAGTTCTAGAGGATCAATTACATTTCCTAATGATTTAGACATTTTTCTTCCGATTTCATCATTTATTAAACCATGAGTTATTATTTTTGTTGGTAATTTAATATCTAATGATTTTAGAAAAATAGGTCAATAAATGCAGTGGAATCTGGTTATTTCTTTTCCGATAATATGAACTCTTTCTGTTCCTTTATCTCAAAAAGTATCATATTTGTTATTTTCATTTTTTTCTAAATCATAATCAAGAATAGAAATATAAGAAAATAGGGCATCTAATCAGACATAAATAATATCTTTTTCTTTTGGATCAATTTCAATTCCTCATGAAAATGAACATCTTGTAACTGATAAATCTTTTAATCCGTTATCAATGAAATTCTTTTTTATTTCTAGTCATATTTTATTATTAGGAATAAAATCAGGATTTTCTTTATTATATTCAACTAATCATTTTTCAAATAAAGACATTTTAAAAAAATATGAAGGTTCTTCAACAATTTGTAAAATGTGTTTTGATGTTGGATGAAGAAAATTATTACCTTCTTTTATGGCGTCTTTTTCAAGAATGAATTCTTCATCTTGAACTGAATATAAACCTTTATATGATCCTTTATATATGTATCCTTTTTCCATCATCTTTCAAAATATTTGACGAATTAGTTTTTGGTGTTTAGGATTAGTGGTTCTAGAAAAAAGATCATATTCGATTTCTAGTTTTTTTCAAAAGTCTTCAAATTCAAAAAATATACCATCAACATATTGTTGGGGAGATAAATTAAGAGAAAAAGCTTTTTGTTCTATTTTTTGTCCGTGTTCATCAGAACCGGTTGAAAATAAAACTTTATATCCTAATTTCTTTTTAAAGTTTTTAAAACTTCAAGCAATTGTAGTTGAATAAAAATGTCCTAAGTGGAGATTACCAGAAGGATAAAAAATAGGAGTGGTTATATAAAGGGTTTTCTGTTTATTCATAAAGTTATATTATAATATAATGATTTATTTTATTCGTATTTTTCAGGAAACTTTTTCTTCATTAAATCAATGAATTCTTTTTTTGATAAGTGTCCGTATTTTTGCATTAAATCATAAGCTTCATTATATTGCTCAACAGCTCATTCAATTCCTTCAAAACCAGGAACTTTAGTAATTCCTACTCTTTTTCAGTTTTTATATGTAGAGAAAAATGTTTGAACTTTTTCTAATCATTCTGGTTGAATATCGTCTAGTGTTTTAATGTGGTCAAGACGATAATCATCATGATGAACGGCAATTAATTTAGTATCAGTTTCTCCATCATCAATCATTCTCATTGCTCCTACTATTCTGGCTTTAAGTTCAACTCCTGGACTGAATTTTTCTGAAGAATAAACTAGAACATCTAATTCATCTCCGTCTCAATCTAAAGCTTCGGCTATATATCCATAATTAGCTGGATATTTAAAACCATCTCTTAAGATTCTATCTACAATTATTTTCCCTTTTTGTCTATCGTATTCGTATTTTATATTTGAATCTGATGGAATTTCAATATTCACATCAACAATTTTGTTTTCAACTTCTTTATTCATAATATAAATTATATGTTTAAAATTATAATTTGTTTAATTTTTTTTATTATTTTTAGATATAATAAATAAATTTTTATTTTTGGTTTAAAAAAATAAAAAAAACCTTTGATCAAGGTTTAAATTTTATTTTATGTTTCTCTGAAAACTGAATAGTAATTTTGTTTAATATATAATTAGATTAAAATGAAATTTAAACCGATCAATTTATTAGTATTGGTCAGCTGAATGTATCACTACACGTACACTTCCAACCTATCAACCTCATAGTCTATAAGGAATTTCAAGGGAATACTCATCTTTGAGGAGGCTTCCCGCTTAGATGCTTTCAGCGGTTATCCTTTCCATATTTAGCTACCCAGCTATGCTTCTGGCGAAACAACTGGAGCACCAGTGATATGTCCATTCCGGTCCTCTCGTACTAAGAACAGCTCTCATCAATATTCCAACGCCCACATCAGATAGGGACCAAACTGTCTCACGACGTTCTGAACCCAGCTCGCGTACCGCTTTAATTGGCGAACAGCCAAACCCTTGGAACCGACTTCAGCTCCAGGATGCGATGAGCCGACATCGAGGTAGCAAACCTTCCCGTCGATGTGATCTCTTGGGGAAGATAACTCTGTTATCCCCGGGGTAACTTTTATCCGTTGAGCGACAGCCATTCCACAATGAACTGCCGGATCACTAAGTCCTGCTTTCACACCTGCTCGACATGTACGTCTCACAGTCAATTACACTTTTACCTTTGCGCTCTACATATGGTTTCTGACCATATTGAATGTAACTTTGAACGCCTCCGTTACTCTTTAGGAGGCGACCGCCCCAGTCAAACTACCCACCACGCACTGTCCTCCTGCCTGATAAAGGCAGCAAGTTAGAAAACCAACGTAACAAGGGTGGTATTTCAAGGATGACTCCATGAAAACTAGCGTTTCCACTTCAAAGTCTCCCACCTATCCTACACATGTTAAATCAATTTTCAATACGAAGCTATAGTAAAGCTCCACGGGGTCTTTTCGTCTTGATGCGGGTAACCGGCGCTTTCCCCGGTACCATAATTTCACCGAGTCTAATGTTGAGACAGTAGAGAGATCATTACGCCTTTCGTGCAGGTCGGTAATTAGCCGACAAGGAATTTCGCTACCTTAGGACCGTTATAGTTACGGCCGCCGTTCACCCGGGCTTCATATCAATGCTTCGCATAAGCTAACACATCAACTTAACCTTCGGGCACTGGGCAGGCGTCACCACCTATACATCGTCTTACGACTTAGCAGATAGCTGTGTTTTTGATAAACAGTTGCCCCCCTCATTTTACTGCGGCTCTTATTGCTAAGAGCGCTCCTTCTTCCGAAGTTACGGAGCTATTTTGCAGAGTTCCTTAACATTAGTTTTCTCGCTCGCCTTAGAATACTCATCTTGGGAACGTGTGTCCGTTCTCGGTACGGGTATCTATGAGATTTAATACTAGAAACTTTTCTTGGAAGAATAAATCATATAATTCAGTACTTGCCGAAGCTTTCCCTATGTATCATACCTAGAATTACTTATGCGGATTTACCAACATAACATCTTTAGTATTTCCACCCTAATCCATTAAAGGGTCTATACTATCATTCTCCGTCATTCCATTGCTCTCATAAATTAGTACAGGAATATTAACCTGTTGTCCATCGGCTACGCCTTTCGGCCTGACCTTAGGTCCCGACTAACCCTGGGCGGACGAACCTTCCCCAGGAAACCTTTCCCAATAGGCGTCAGGGATTCTCACCCTGAATCGTTACTCATACCGGCATTCTCACTTCTAAGCGCTCCACTAGTCCTCACGATCTAGCTTCATCGCCCTTAGAACGCTCCTCTAACGTACATAAATGTACCCGTAGCTTCGGTACCATGTTTAGTCCCGTTACATTATTGGCGCAAGATCTCTTGACTAGTGAGCTATTACGCACTCTTTAAATGATGGCTGCTTCTAAGCCAACATCCTAGTTGTTTATGAAATCTCACAACCTTTCTCACTTAACATGGTTTTGGGACCTTAGCTGACGATCTGGGTTGTTTCCCTCGCGAACATGGAACTTATCTCCCACATTCCGACTGCATAATTATACATAATGGTATTCGGAGTTTGATTGTAGTCAGTACAGCTAGGTGCCGCCATTCCACATTCAGTGCTCTACCCCCAAAACTTAAAATTACACGCTAGCCCTAAAGCTATTTCGAGGAGAACCAGCTATCTCCAGGTTCGATTGGAATTTCACCGCTATTCACAAGTCATCCGGGCACTTTTTAGCGTACTACGGTTCGGTCCTCCACTTAGTTTTACCTAAGCTTCAACCTGCTCATGAATAGATCACCTGGTTTCGGGTTTATATCAGCATACTAATTCGCCCTATTAAGACTCGATTTCTCTTCGGCTCCGCTTTTATCCACTTAACCTTGCATGCTAACATAACTCGCCGGTCCATACTGCAAGATGTGCGCTATCACCCATTAACGGGCTCTAACTACTTGTAAGTAAATGGTTTCAGAATCTATTTCACTCCCCTCCCGGGGTTCTTTTCACCTTTCCCTCACGGTACTTGTTCACTATCGGTGTCTAGTTAGTATTTAGCCTTACCGGGTGGTCCCGGCAGATTCAGACAGGGTTTCACGTGCCCCGCCCTACTCAGGATACACTCAAGAGATCATTATATTTCGAATACAGGACTATCACCTTCTGTGGTCAAGCTTCCCAACTTGTTCTTCTATATAATAATTTTGTAACTCTATGTAGAGTGTCCTACAACCCCGTATAAACGGTTTGGGCTCTTCCGCGTTCGCTCGCCACTACTGACGGAATCATTATTTATTTTCTCTTCCTGTTGTTACTAAGATGTTTCAATTCACAACGTTTCTCTTCTATACACCTATGTATTCAGTGTATGATAACTAGGTTTTAATCTAGCTGGGTTCCCCCATTCGGAAATCCACGCATCATAGCATATGTCCTGCTCCACGTGGCTTATCGCAGGTTATCACGTCCTTCATCGACTTCTAGACCCAAGGCATCCACCATAAACTCTTACTTATTTAAATTGCACCTATTGTATTATTTGTATCTAATTTGAATAAATTAAAAATAAAAATTATTTTTAATTTCTCGGCTACTTTATAAATAATTAATAAAATTATTAATCATCAATATAGTTGCGTTGTTTTGTTATTACTATTCAGTTTTCAAAGAACATGTTTGAGAGATTGTTTCCCTCAAAACTGGATATTATTATGTTAATTTTGTTTTGATCTTTTTTAATAAATAAAAATGTATCCAAAAAAATAAAAAAGATTTTTTGTACTCCGTAAGAAAGGAGGTGATCCATCCCCACGTTCTCGTAGGGATACCTTGTTACGACTTCACCCCAGTCATCGATCCTACCTTAGATAGTCGCCTCCGAGGTTAGCTAACCATCTTCGGGCATTATCAACTCCCATGGTGTGACGGGCGGTGTGTACAAGACCCGAGAACGTATTCACCGTAGCGTAGCTGATCTACGATTACTAGCGATTCCAACTTCATGAAGTCGAGTTGCAGACTTCAATCCGAACTGAGACCGGTTTTTATAGGTTTGCTCCATGTCACCATATTGCATCTCTTTGTACCGGCCATTGTAGCACGTGTGTTGCCCCACTCGTAAGAGGCATGATGATTTGACGTCGTCCCCACCTTCCTCCTGGTTACCCAGGCAGTATCTCTAGAGTCCTCAACTGAATGTTAGTAACTAAAGACAAGGGTTGCGCTCGTTGCAGGACTTAACCTAACACCTCACGGCACGAGCTGACGACAACCATGCACCATCTGTCATTCTGTTAACCTCCATTATGTCTCCATAATATTGCAGAAGATGTCAAGAGTGGGTAAGGTTCTACGCGTATCTTCAAATTAAACCACATGCTCCACCGCTTGTGCGGGTCCCCGTCAATTCCTTTAAGTTTCACTCTTGCGAGCATACTACTCAGGCGGATCATTTAATGCGTTAGCTGTGCCAATAAGTATTCCTATCGGCTAATGATCATCGTTTACGGCGTGGACTACCAGGGTATCTAATCCTGTTTGCTCCCCACGCTTTCGTCCCTGAGCGTCAGTATACATCCAGTAAGCTGCCTTCGCCATTGGTGTTCTTCCTAATATCTACGCATTCCACCGCTCCACTAAGAATTCCACTTACCTCTATGTAACTCTAGTTTACCAGTATCCAAAGCGGGCTGGGGTTGAGCCCCAGGCTTTAACTCTAGACTTAATAAACCGCCTACGAACGCTTTACGCCCAATAATTCCGGATAACGCTTGTGACCTATGTATTACCGCGGCTGCTGGCACATAGTTAGCCGTCACTTTCTAATAAGATACCGTCAGATCCAAGGCATTTCCTCCTTGGGTTTTTCTTCTCTTATAACAGAAGTTTACAATCCGAAGACCTTCATCCTTCACGCTGTATTGCTCCGTCAAGCTTTCGCTCATTGCGGAAAATTCCCTACTGCTGCCTCCCGTAGGAGTCTGGGCCGTATCTCAGTCCCAGTGTGGCCGATCAGCTTCTCAACTCGGCTACATATCATCGACTTGGTAGGCCTTTACCCTACCAACTATCTAATATGCCGCACTCTCATTTCCAAGTGGAGCAAACGCTCCTTTCATATATAAAACATGCGATTCATACACATATCCGGTATTAGCTACTGTTTCCAGTAGTTATCCCAGTCTTGAAGGTAGATTAAGTACGTGTTACTCACCCATTCGCCACTAGATGCAAGCATCTCGTTCGACATGCATGTATTAAGCACACAGCTAGCGTTCATCCTGAGCCAGGATCAAACTCTCAAAAATAATTGACATTAACATTTGTAATTTAATAATATCCAGTTTTCAAAGAACAATTTAATCAGGTTTTTTAAAAATAAAGTAAATACAAAAATAAGTTTGTAGTTTTATAATATTTATAAGAACTTGATTAAATTAAATAATACACTAAAAATAAAAAGTTTTCATATTTTTTTTAATTTTTTATTTTTTTTACAAAAATCAAGGCTTTTATTTGATCATTGATTTAATAAAAGCCCTAAATAAAGGGTGGTCAGTTCTAGGATTAGAATTAAATTCTGGGTGGTATTGAGTACCTAAATAAAACTTATGATCTTTAATCTCGCAAGTTTCAATTAAACCTGATTTACTATCTTTTCCTGAAAAGTAAAAATTATCTTTTTCCAAAATATCTTTATATTGAGAAACGAATTCATATCTATGTCTATGTCTTTCTAGAGCAGAATCGCTTTGATAAACCTTATTAAATAAACTACCTTTTTCAAAAAGTACTTTATATTCACCTAAACGTAAACTTCCACCTAAATTTATTTCATTATTTTTATTTATTAAATCAAAAACAAAAACTTGCTTTTCATCAGAATGAGAAAATTCTTTAGAAGTAGCATTAGTTATTCCAAGATCTCTAGATTGACCAACAACCATAGCTTGCATTCCTAAACAAATTCCTAAAGTTGGGATATTAGCTTTTTTAGTATATCTAACCGTTGATACTTTTCCTTCGAATCCTCTTTCTCCAAAACCAGGAAGAACAACAACTCCATCAAAATTGCTTAATTGTTTTTCTACATTTTGATCATTTATTTGTTCTGCATTTATTCAATTAATATTTATTTTGACATTAGCTCAAACAGAAGAAATGAATAAAGCCTCACGAATTGATTTATATGCATCTTCTACATCAACATATTTTCCAAGCATGGCAATTTTTAATTCTTGTTTTTTTTCTTTATTTAATAATTTAGTAAATTCATTTCATTTTTGATCAATCACAATTTTATTAGGCATTTTAAAATGAGCTAAAATTAAATCTGCTACATTTTGTTTTTCTAAATTTTCAGGAACTAAATAAACTGAAGAAAGATTTGGAAGAGAAATAACATATTCTTTATTAATAAATAAAGATTGGGAAATCTTATTAATTATCTTCTCATCAGGAAAAGGAATTTCTGTTCTTAAAAAAAGCATATTAGATTTAATTCCAAAGGCATTTAGATTTTGAACTGAAAATTGGGTTGGTTTTGTTTTAAATTCAGAATTGATTGAAAGAAAGGGAACAAATGTTGCATGAATGTTAAATGTTTTATCTGGATTTAAAGAACTTATCTCTGAAATAGTTCTTATAAATGAAACAGATTCTAAATCTCCAACAGTTCCTCCAATTTCAACTATAAAAAAATCTGGTTTTTCTTCTTCTATTTGTTTACTAATAGCATTAATTATAATATTTGAAAAATGAGGAAATAATTGAACTGTTTTTCCATTAAAAAATCCGGCTCTTTCCTTTTCATTTAATTCCATAAAAAGACGACCGGATGTATAGTTTGCATTTTTATTTAATTTTATTCCTAAAAATCTTTCATAATGACCAAGATCTAAATCTGTTTCTCCACCATCATTTGTAACATAAACTTCTCCATGTTCAAATGGTGATAGTACTCCTGGATCATAATTTAAATAAGGATCAAGCTTTTGAATAGATACTTTATAACCTCTTGCTTGTAAAATGTTTCCAATTGAAGAGGCGATAATTCCTTTTCCTATTCCAGAAATTACTCCACCTGTTACAAAAATAATTTTAGTTTTTGTATTTTTTAAATAATTTATCCCGTTATCCATATTTTGAATTATAGTAAAAAAATTATCTTTTTCAAAAAATTGAATATAAAAGAATTAAATATCTTACTAAAACATAAGAAATGACTATAGTTGCAATAATTAATTCAATGTATGAAATGATAGAAATAACTGAATGCAATTGAATTAAATATGGATTTTGATTCATCGCTGAAAAAATTACTTTTTTAACTAAAGAAGTAGAAATTGCTCCAACTGCTAAAGGAAATGTTAAAGAAGCAAAGGTTGGGTTAAATTTCATTAGAAAAATTTTAGGTAAAATTAAATAAACTACAAAAGTAGAACTAATTCCTAAAAAAGCTAGGATGATGATTATATTATAGACAAATGACATATTATAATAATTAAGGAGTGGAACATATTTATTAGTTCCATCTTTAATTTCAATAAAACAAGAAACAAACCCTGATAAAGAAAGATTAGCTGGGGCTGCAAAAATTCCAATAGATGGTAATGTTCATTCTTCTTTATTTTTATTAAAAATTAATTTAAAAGTAATTAAGGGAAAAACAATTATATAAAGAGAGAAACCAAAAAACCAAATTATTTGAAATAAAATTGTTGGAATTAATTGAGTTGGAAAAAAGGGGACAACAAGACAAGATGCAATTATTCCAACAGGAGGAATAAATCAGGAAGCATATATCGGTTCTTCATTTATTTTATGTTTTCTAACAACAAAAAATAAAAAGGAAAATAAAATTATTAAATGCCCTAGAACAGCTATATATCAAATAATAGCTCCAATAATAGTTAAAGCATTTATTTGCAAATTATTATAAACAAGTTTACTAATAGAAGCAATAAATCCTCCTACTAACATTAAAGACATAAAAATTGTTGGTAAAAATGAGCTAGTTAATGGATGAGATATTTCTTGTTTTAAAATATTTTTATTCGATAATATTTTAATAAAAATTAAAATTAAAAAGAAGATTGTAAAGCTAATTGAAAAATATTGCAAAATGGATAAAACATGATCGGGAATTTCATCACTAACATTAGAATTAATAAGAGCTGTTCAAACTGAACCAAGGCCGGCCATACCTAAACCTACTCCTGTAAGTCCTGCTGGAATTTTAGAAAATTTTTCTTTTGTTTCTAATTTCATTATTTTTGAAGATTTTTTTTATGGAAAACTGAATTTAATTTTCAAAATATAAAGAAAAATAATATAAAAATTACAGCTAATAAACCCATTCAAACAAAGTTAATATAACTTCCTAAATTTTTTGTAATATCTCCATCAAATGGAAACATATTTGGATTAGTATTTGTAAGAGCGCCATAAACAGTTATTCTGCTTATAAAAGGTAATATATAAATATAAAGACCATAAAGTAAAGGATATGGTAATGCTGGTCCAACTAAATTTAAAAATTTAGAAGTTGTTTTATTTGTTTTAGTTGAAGAAATTAAGACAAATAAAACTACAAATGAAATTGGAGTTACAGCATGTAATCAAAATGTTTTTACAAATGAAAAGTCTGTTGGATAAGCTGCTCTAAACCCTTTAGCAAGAGCTACTGGAAATAAATAAGCTCAAAATATCAATCCAACAATAACTATATATGATGTAGTACTAATTAAAAACATATTTTTTCTAAAAATATTACCACCAGGATTTATTAAATAAATAACAGAATAAATAAAAACAAATAAATTTGTAAGTTGAGTAAAATAACTAAATGTACTAAAAAGAATATTAGATTCTGCATCTAATTCAGGACTTTTTTCAACTGGATCTATTATAAATATAAAGATTAATCCTATAAATGATGATAAAAATATAAAATATGTAAATAATGTATTTAAAATTTTTCTTGAAAATTTTTCTTTTCCAAGAATAAAATTTAATGTTGATTTATTATTTATTTCAGAACTTTCTTCATCTTTTTCAAATAAATATGAAACAAAATTTTTATAACCGTTTTCTTCTTTTGTGTTTTCTTTAATAATTAGTGGTAAAAATATTCAAGAAAATACTCCACCTGTAAATAAAATTTTTTTCGATAATGGACTATCAGGAATTTTTTTAGCATTTATAACAACTCCGAGTGATGATATTGAAAATATTATTAAACAAATTAATGATATAGCTCTTTGTACTTGTACTTCTGTCGGAATTAAAATACCATCTTTTCCAGAAAGAGAACCTTGTCCAAATTGTGCTCAAGAATCAAAGGAAATAGAGAAAAAAGTAATTCCAATAATTGCACAAACAATTATTATAAAAATATAAAGGGTAATCTTAGAATATTCTTTAAAAAACATACTAAAATATTATACCTAAAATAATAAATTATTTATTAATTTATTTTTTATAATTAAATGATATAAAAAGTAGTTTTTATTTTTTAAATATAATGAAATGAGCGAAATGGAAATAAATAAAAATCAAGAAATTGCTATTAAAACGAATGAGGAACCGGTAATAATAATAGCTGGAGCGGGAAGCGGAAAAACGTTTGTTTTAACACAAAGAATTATTTATATAATTAAAACATTTGGTTATAATTCAAATTCAATAGCGGCATTTACATTTACAAATAAAGCAGCTAATGAAATAAAAAAAAGAGTACAAAATATTTTACCAAATACTAACTTTGAATGAATAGGTACATTCCATTCATTATGTTTAAAAATATTAAGAATTGAAAATAGTTATCTTAAAAAGAAATTTTTAATTATTGATGAAGAAGAAAAGGTATCATTAATTAAAAATATTTATAATAATTTTGAAGTTAATAATGATATAGTATCTTGTAAAAAAATGGCAGAATATATATCCTTTATTAAAAATAATTTTTACCAAGAAGAAATAGAAAATATTAATTACAAAAATTATTTTAATAATGATGAATATGAAATAATAAAAATTATTTTTAAAGAATATAGAAATAGAACTATTAATAAAGATATTTTAGATTTTGATGATATTATTCTCGAAACTAGAAAACTTCTTGAAAATAATCAAGATGTTTGCTTAAAATGAAAAAATTATTTTAATTACATATTAGTTGATGAGTTTCAGGATACAAATAAACACCAATTTGAAATAATTAAAAAACTTGTTAAAAATAAAATGAATATATTTATAGTTGGTGATCCAGATCAAATGATTTATTCTTGAAGAGGAGCATATGAAAATATCTTTAATGATTTTAAAAATTATTTTAATAAATATAATCAAATAATCCTTGAACAAAACTATAGGTCAACCAAAAAAATTCTTGATATATCAAATCAATTAATTAGAAATAATAAAAATAGAATTGAAAAAAACTTATTTACGGAAAATAAGTTAGGAGCAGATGTTTTTTATTTTAGAGGATATAATCAAGAAGAAGAATCAAAATGAATTATAGATAATATTCTTAAATTAAAAAAAGAAGGATATCAAAATAGCGATTTTTTAATTTTATATAGAAGTAATTATCTTTCAAGAAATATTGAACAGAATCTGATAAAAAATTATTTATCATATAAAATTTTTGGTGGTTTTAAATTTTTTCAAAGAAAAGAAGTTAAAGATATTGTTGCTTTTTTAAAATTAATTGCTTTTGATGATGATGTTTCTATTTCCAGAATTTATAACACTCCTAAAAGATTAATTGGAGAAACTACATTTAATAAAATTTTAGAGTTTTCATTTAATAATAATCTTTCTTTATTAACAGCATTTAGAAATGCTAAAAATATTTCTTCTTTATCTACAAAAGGACAAAACAAGTGTTTAGATTTTGTATCATTAATTGATAATTTAAAACAAATTGAATACTCTTCTTTATGTGAATTAATTGAAAAAATTATTTCTTTAATAGAATATGAAAAATTTCTAAAAGAAAACGGCGAAGAAGATAAAATTGAAAATATAAATGAATTCAAAAAAACTGTTTTAGATTTAGAAAGAAAAGAATCAAAAAATCTAGAAGATTTTTTACAAGAAATTTCTTTATATACAGATAATGAAATGAACGGAATAGATGAAGATTATATATCATTAATGACCGTTCATGGAGCTAAGGGATTAGAAAAAAAGAATGTATTTGTAATATCTTTTAATGATGGCGATTTTCCTTCTGTTAAATCAATTTATAATGATGACTTATTTGAAGAAAGAAGATTGGCTTATGTAGCTCTTACTAGAGCAAGAGATTATTTATTTATTTCTTCATATGAAAATTCTGGATATTCTCTTAAAAGACCTTCAAGATTTATTTCTGAAATAAAAAATAAAACAATTAATTTTGAAACTAAAAGTTTTGAATTTAAAAATAAGGAACTGGATTATCAAAGATCTAAAAGTGAAAGACCTAATTCAGAAGATATAAAAAAGGAATTTTTTCATAAAAAAGAAATTACTTTTAATGTAAATGATGAAATTTTCCATGATATATTCGGAAAAGGAATTGTAAAAAAGATCGAAAATGAATTAATTGAAATTGAATTTGCTAAACCTCACGGCAAAAAAACATTACTTAAAAATCATAAATCTATAAAAAAATAATTGGTCAAATTAATGATTTGGAGCGAGTAAAGGGAATCGAACCCTCATAGTCAGCTTGGAAGGCTGAAGTTCTGCCATTAAACTATACTCGCAAATTTCTATAATTAATTATACACATTTTAAAAATTTTTTTAGAATTTTAAAGTGCTATATAATTGATAAAATTAAATATATGGAAAAGTATAACGATTTTATTAACATTCAGGGTTATAAATATAATGGAGAATTATATAAACAATGAAACGGAGCAAAGGTTTTATTTGAAAATAATTCCTATCTTTGTGTATTCCTTTTTAAAACAAAGGTCTCTGAACTTAAAGAATTTAAATATATAATAAATGATCCGATTATTTGATTTTTTCATAAAAAATATTTTTTTAATTACAATGTAACCATTAAAGAAGATGGAAATTATTTTTATGCTAATTTATCTTCTCCCTTTATTTTTGAAGATAATACAATAAAATATATTGATTTTGATTTAGATATTAAAAAATATCCTAATAAAATTTTTCATATAGTAGATAATAAAGAGTTTCAAACTAATTCAGAAAAATGATATGATAAAAAATTAATTAAAGTAATTCTGGATAATTTAGCTATCCTTACAGAAATTATTGTTAAAGAGAATCATTTTTTTGATCCTAAAAAAATTGAATTAATTATTAATGAACTTAAAAAAGAGAAACAAATTTCGCCTAAATAATTTTATCATTGTATAATTTATTTATTAAAAATTATAAGGAGAGAAAATGATTCATAATTTAAGCGAAAATGAAAAATTAGAAAAGTATATAAATTCAGAAAAATTAGTTATTGTTGATTTTATGCAAGTAACTTGTGGTCCTTGTATAATGCTTGAACCAGTTTTAAATGAAATTTCAAATGATTTTAATGTAGATTTAATTATTGTAGATATAAGAAAACATATGGATGAGGCAAGAAAATTAAATATTTCTGGAACTCCTACTGTTCATTTATATAAAAAAGGGAAGCTATTAAAAAGTTCTGTCGGATTCAAACCTTATGAAGAGTGAGTGAAGTTAATTGAGAATCAACTTTAAGGGTAAATATATTCATCCAGATGCTATTTTTTTAGACCTAGATGGAACTTTATTAGATGATAAGAAAAAATTAATTTCTGATGAAAATTTTGAAGCTGTAAAAAACGAACAAATGACATCAAAAATTTTTATTGCAACAGGAAGAAAATACGGAAAAGTTGTTAAAGAAGTTATGCAATTAATTAATATTGATTATGCCATTTGTCAAAATGGTGCATTAATTATTGATAAAACTGGAAAAAAAATATTAGAAATTTTAATTGAGCATTCTGAAGCTGAAAAAATAATAAATTTTGCTAAAAGACATAATTTAGTTGTAATTATAAATTCTGAAAAAAAATTATATTCAAAACGGTTCGCTTTAAAGTTAGCAAAAATTTTTTCTTCTAAGAAATTTTTTTCTTTTAAAGATTTAAATATAGAAAATAAAGAAATTCATAAAATTGTTTTAGCTGGTTCTTTTAAAACAAAAATGTTTGGAATATATTCGGTTTTACAAAAAGAATTTCCTTCATTATCATATTGCTTATCAGGTGATGATTATGTAATTGAAATTACATCTCTTTATGCAACAAAAGGTATTGCTGCTAATTTTTTATGCGATGTCCTTGCTTTAGATAATAATAAATCTGTTCATATCGGAGATTCTCTAAATGATGCTTCTACATTAAACTTTTTATATACAATGATAGCAATGGGAAACTCTTCTGAACATTTAAAAGAAATAGTTAAAAATATAGGCCCTGATTATAAAAAAGGAGGGGTTGCAAAAATACTACAAAAAGACTATGATAATTTTTAGTATAATAAAATAGTTATTTATTTTTAATGGTACCATAGCCAAACGGCAAGGCATGGGTCTGCAACACCCTGATTACCGGTTCGAATCCGGTTGGTACCTCCAAAATGCGCTCGTAGCTCAATTGGATAGAGCGTTTGGTTACGGCCCAAAAGGCTGAGGGTTCAAGTCCTTCCGAGCGCGCCATTACATATTTTTATGATCAATAAATCTACATTAAAAGTGTAGGTTTTTTTATTATTTTAATTTAGTTTATATTGGGTATTACTTATTTTTTTATTAAACCGAAGGTATTAGAAATATCTTTATAATTAGTATCATTTATAAATTATTGGTAGGGGTAATATTAAACTAATGGTAAAAATTCTCCTGTTTCTAAATTTACTTCATTAGGACTTCCGATTATATCAAATACAAATCCTTCCTTTAAGACTATATTTACAATTAATTTAATATTATTATTAATAGGATGAAGTTGAATTGAACCAAGAATTTGATCTCAAGTAAGATCAGTAGTATTACCAAATAAATATGTAATTTGTTCAGTAGTTGGTTTTTGAGTTATAAATTGCTGAAATTGAAAAGTATTCATTGTAGTATATGGTAAGTTTGTTGATAGTGAAGGATATTTTATTTTTAATATAAAATCATTTGTTAAAATAGATAAATCTTTACTATTATTACTTTTAAATATAAAATTATTTTTTAAGGTAATAGTTATTTTAAGTTTTCTATTTTCTATTTGCAATACAATATCATTTACATTATTTAATGTTAATTCATTATTTGAATTAAATAATCTTCTAATTTTTCCTTCAATAGAAAAAGCGTTTAATTCATTATAAAATTCATTTGCAGTTTTTGTTTTATATGGAAGTATAGTTAACAATTGAGGATCATTAATTACTATCGGAGTAACAATAGGTTTATCTAAAAAATCTTTTGTTTCAAAAGAATGAAAATTATTTCCTCCAACAAAAATATATTCTTTTTTTAATGTAATACCAATATTAAGTCTTGTTTTATTTACTGTATTTACAGCGCTATTAATTGATAAAACTTTTCCATTAATTTCGGCTGTTGAACCAAAAAGAGTAATTATTTGCTTTTCTAAAGTTTCTTTTTCTAATTTATCATTAAATTGGGAAACAGTCATAGAAGAATAAGGAAGATTTGTTAATAATTCAGGAAGTTTAATTTCTGTTGCTCCAGGCAGTGATGAATCTTTAAAATCATCAGTTTTGACTGTAAAAGTTCTTTCGTTATTATTAAAAATATATTCACTTTTTAAAATAACTTTTATTGATAATTTATTTCCCTCTAAAAGAACTGTTAAATCTTGAGTATTATTTTCATTTAATTGAGAATTTGAATCAAAAAGATTTAATAATTGGTCTTTAAGTGACATAATTTCAAGTTTATTTAGATATTCATTTGATGTTAAAGTAGTATATGGTAAATCCTTTTTTAATGAAGGAACAGAAATTTTTATTTCTTCATTAGTTCCTTGACAAGAAATAAGAGAAAAAGGTAAAAATACAACTAGTGATGATATGCTTAATGTTAATAATTTTCTTTTCATAATTGTATAAATTATATCAATTAAATTATGTTAAAAATAAAGGTATTCAAAAAATAAAATATTTTTTGAAAATAAATATTAAAAAGTGGTATACTAAAATTAATAATTTTTCAATTTGCAGAAATTATCTTTATTAATATAAAAATATTTATATTAGTATTTTTTCTTATTTTTTTTTTTTTTTATATAATTATTATAGATATCTACAATAATTAGATATTTGGGGGTTTTTATCAAAAAGCTAAATAAAAATGTAAAAAATATATTATTTTTTTCGGCTTCCATATTAACAATGGGAACTATTTTAACTGTAATAAGTTGTACAGCAGAAAATGTAGTGCAGGACGAAAAAGAATTAAAAATTGAAAAAAGAGTTGAAACTATTGAACTTAGTCAATCTGAGTTTAATATTTTAAAACCAAAAGATCAAAATGGAATAATCACTGAAGAAATCAAAACAGTCTTAGATAAAGTATTTAAAGGTATTGATGCTACAAATATCTCAAAAATAACATTTAATCTTGATGAAAAAGAAACAAAAATAATCCTTAAACCAATTGGAGATTATTATTTTACAGGTAAATTTGATGTATTAAATGTATCATATAGTGTAAAAACAGAATCAAATAATATAAATATTGATGTTTCTGCTAAAACAATTGCAGATAAAATTTTAGACAAAGATATTCAAAATATTTTAGGTAATGAAGTTGCTAATAAAATATTATCATTAAATAAATTATTCACAGGTATTGATAATAATAATATTAAATTTTTTACTATTGAAAAAATAGATGATAGTAATAATAAACCTACCAATATTAAATTAACTGCTAAAACAGGATATATTTTTAATAATAAAGATCAATCTATAACCTCAAATAAATTTACAATTGATTCAGAAGTAACACCTCCTGGAACTACTGAATTAAAAATTAGTAAAAGAATTAATACAATAGAACTTACTCAAAGTGAATTTGATATATTAAAAGGTAAGGATGGAGTTGTTACAGAGTCAATAAAATCTATCTTAGATAGGATTTTTGATGGAATTGATTCTACAAATATTTCTAAAATTTTATTTACTTTAAATGAAAAAGAAACTAAAATTACAATAAAACCTATAGATGGTTATCATTTTACAAATAATCTTTCTATTTTAGAAGTTCCCTATACTATAGCATCAAAAGTTAATATAAATATTGATGTTTCTGCTAAAACAATTACAGAAAAAATTTTAGATAAAGATATTAACAATATTGTTGGAAATGTAGATGCTAATAAGATATCGTCATTAGGTAAATTATTCACAGGAATTAATAATACTAACATTAAGTTTTTTACTACTGAAAAAATAGATATTAATGGAAAAACTACTAATGTTAAATTAATAGTTAATAATGGATATATTTTTAATAATACATCAACAACTTTAACTTCAAAGACATTTACTATTAATGGAGAAGTTATCCCTCCTATTACTGATAAAAAATTAAATGTTACTGCTAAAACATCAGTTGAGGGAGCTGCTTTAACTTTTCCAGATTTAAGAGTAATATATCGAGGGGATACAAGTGATGAAGAAAAATTAAGTATTTTAAATAAAGTATTTGATGGAATTAATCTCGATAATATTCAATATATTAAAAGTGATTATGTTAGAACTAAAACCCAAATTGTTTTAACAACAAAACTTGATTATACTTTCCCTGATGGTTCTTCAACATTATATTCTATTACTTTCCCAGAAGCACAAAATGTTTTTATACCTGCTGTTGCTAAGACAGGAAATTTAGAATTTACTGATCAAGATGCAGAGGCTATGATAAGTACCAACAATGATCTCAAATTAAAAGCATTAAGTAAAATTTTCGATGGACTTAATAAAGATAATATAAAAGGAATTGTTGATCCATTATTAGGAAATGCTCGTAATACTGTATTTATATATAAAAGTATGGGATATGATTTCCCCGATAATAAGAAACATATAGAATCAAGTAGAGTAAAAGGTATTTCTGAGTTAATTTATATTGAACCTATTCAGTATCCATCAGGAATCTACAAAGAAGATTTTACAAATATTCGTGATCCTAAAATTTCAAGACAAGAAAAAATACATATCTTCTTAAAATTTTTCCAACCAGAATCAGGGTGAGTTGATGAATTCGATTCAGTAAATATTAAATCTATAGTTGATAATAAAATAACTTTAGAGGCTAAAAAGGGTTTCATTTTCCTTGTTAAAAACGGAAAAAATGTATATGAAATAACTTCTAATCCAGTTACTTCTTTTGCAGCTGCACCACAGTTCCTTAATATTGGATTAGTTCCTAAAACTAAACCAATTACAAGTACAGATATTACTGATTTAAATAATCCAACTAAAAAACTCGGTGTTTTAAATAAATATTTTACTAATGTTACTGCTACAAATATGAATCATTTTTCAGTAAGTGTTAATACTCCAAAAACCATCTTATCATTAAGAGCAAATAATGGATATTCATTAGGACAATTTATCCAAAGAAATACCTTAGATTCTTGATGAAATTTACCTGAAAGAGGAACTAATCCAACAACAGGAGCAAATCCAGTAAAACAATGGATGCCAAGACAACAAAATGAAGTTGAAGCAGCACCTAACTGAAATGCTGAAAACTTAGATGCTTCTAATCGTCCTTTTAAATGATTATCATCTACTCCCCAAAGACCAAATGTTTTTCCAACTTTAACACCTGATGAACAAAAAATTGTCGATTTCTATAAAGATACAACAGCTAGAATAACTTCACCAGTTTGAGTTGGGGAAGAAGAATATGCTGAATCAGGAACAGTTTGATATTATCCTAAACCTGATTGAGATACAACTAATGAGTGAACTTATTTTGGAACAAATATTCACGTAATTACTAATAATCTTACAAAAACTAAACTTTCTGGATCAACTCAAAAACCAGTACACGGATTTTATTTAAGAGAAGATGATAAACATAAACAAATAAGTTTTAGTTTTATTCGTGATAAAGATGCAAGTGAGGGTACATTGAGTGATCTTTATTGAGCAGATGTTTCCAAAGGAGAAATTGAATTAGTAGACCTTGCTCTTAATACATCTCCTAATTACGATGTTAATGGTAAAAATAGAAATATGCTTGACTTTGCTGTTATTAGAGTTAAAACAATAGGAAAAGATACTTTTAATAAACCTTTTGATATTAGTAAGCATATTAATAAACAAAATAATTTAAAATATGATTGAATTGATACTGAAGAAGAATTTAAAGAAATTTTTGAAAATATTGAAGATTTAACATTCAATATAGGAGGGTATCCAAGTGGATTCTGAACTATTAAAAGTTATACAAGAAATCAATTTTGAGTTCCGCAAACCTCAACTCTTCCTATTAAATCAGGAACCAAATGATATACTGATCCAGAATTAAGTAAATATGATGCTGTTAAACTTGGCGGAATAAATAACGGAGAAGAGTGATACAGTATGTCAAATAATTTAATGTTCCCTAATTTTCCAATGGGACATGGAGCAAGTGGTTCATTAGTTACTATTCTTTATAAAGGAGTAGTAAGACCAGTTGGTATATTTTGAGGTGAATTTGCTGCAAATGATTTTACTAATAAAAATATAATACCTATGGCAGGTGCTGATTTATTCTATACACCTAACTATTTCTTTAAAAGCCAAACAGATAGTGCTCCCGGTTATAATTTTACAAAAGTAAAAACTGCTAAATAAATTATTACTAATTATTTTAAATATATCTAATTAAAAAAGATATTTGGGGGTTTTTATGAAAAAAATAAAAAAGAATAAAAGAAATTTCTTATTGTTTTTTGTTTTAGCTTTAACTACAGGGGTTAGTTTAACGGTAGTAAGTTGTACATCGGAAAATGTAATAAAAGATGAAAAAGAACTGACAATTAAAAAGAGTGTAAACTCTATTGAACTCAGTCAAAGTGAATTTGATATTTTAAAACCTAAAGCTAAAAATGGAGTTGTTACTGAACAAGTAAAAACAATTTTAGATAAAATATTTTCTGGAATTGATTCTACTAATATTTCAAAAATCTTATTTACTTTAAATGAAACTGAAACTAAAATTATAATTACACCAATTGAAGGTTATTATTTTGAAGGCAAACTTAATATTTTAGATGTTTTATATACTATAAAAACAGATAGCAAAGATATTAATATTAATGTTTCTACTAAAGAAATTACAGAGAAAATTCAAGAAAAAGATATTCAAAATATTTTAGGCTCTATTGTTGTCGATAAAATATCATCATTAAATAAATTATTTACTGGAATTGATAATGCTAATATTAATTTTTTTGATATAGAAAAAATAAATGATAATAACAATAAACCTTCTAATATTAAATTAATTGCTAATAAAGGATATATTTTTAACAATACTTCAACATCTTTAACTTCAAATAAATTTACAATTGATTCAGGAGTGCTTCCTCCTATTGTTGAAAATAAAAAATTAAATATTACAGCAAAAAAAGCAGTTGAAGGAATAGCTTTAACTGAACCTGATTTAAGAGCTATATATAAAGGTGATACAAGTGATGAAGAGAAATTAAGTATTTTAACTAAAGTATTTGATGGAATTGATCTTAATAATATTAAACATATAAAAAGTGATTATATAGCAACTAAAACTCAAATTTTTTTAATAGCAGCATTTGGTTATAGTTTTTCTGATGGATCGACAAGATTAGATTCTGTTGTTTTCCCAGAAGCGCAAAAAGTTTTAATTAATGTTACTGCAAAAACTGGTAAGATTGTATTTACTGATCAAGATGCTGAAGATATGAAAAGTAAAAATAATGATCTTAAATTAGCAGTTTTAAGTAAAGTTTTTGATGGTTTTACAAAAGATAATATAAAAGGAATTAATGAGCCTTTATTAGGAAATAATCGTAATACTATATTTATATCTAGAAGTTATGGATATTTATTTCCAAATGATAAAACGCAAATAGAATCAAATATAGTAACTGGTATTTCTGAATTAGTTTATATTAAACCTCTTCAAAATCCATCTGGTGTATTCCAAGAAGATTTTAAAAATATTAAAGATCCTACAATTACAAGAAAAGAAAAGATAAATATTTTCTTAAAGTTTTTTAAACCAGAATCAAATTGATTCGATGAATTTGATTCAGTAAATATTAAATCTATAGCAGATAATAAAATAACTTTAGAAGCTAAGCCAGGTTTTATTTTCCTTAGACAAACTCCTGATGGGCTAAATGTACGTGAAATAACTTCTAATGTAGTTACTAGTTTTTTAACTGCTCCTCAATTTCTTAATATTGGACTAGTTCCTAAAACTCCAACAATTACAAGTACTGATATTGCTGATTTAACTAATCCAAGCAAAAAACTTGCAGTTTTAAATAAATATTTTACAGGTGTTACAAGTGCAAATATAAATCATTTTTCTGCAGATGTTAATACTTATAAAACTATTATAAATTTAAAAGCAAATAGTGGATATTCATTAGGAAAATTTATACAAATAAGTAGTTTAGATTCTTGATGAAATTTACCAGAAAAAGGAACTAATCCTACTACGGGAGCTAATCCAGTTCCTCAATGAATGCCAAGACAACAAACCGAAGTTGAAGCGGCACCTGTACAAACTATAGAAAACTTAGATGCTTCTAATCGTCCTTTTAAATGATTATCTGCAACTCCTCAAAAACCAAATGATTTTCCAACAAACTTATCTCCTGATGAACAAAAAATTGTTGATTTTTATAAAAATACAACAGCTATAATATCTTTACCAGTTTGAGATGGTGATGATGAATATTCTGAATCAGGAACAATTTGAAATTATCCTAAACCTGAATGAGATAAAACCAATGATTGAACTTATTTTGGAACAAATATTCACGTAATTACTAATGATCTTGTTAAAACTATACCTGCTGGATCAACTCAAAAACCAGTTCATGGATTTTATTTAAAAGAAGATATTAGACATAAAGATATAAGATTAAATTTTACTAGAGATAAACAAGCAAGTATAAATGATTATGATCATACATATTTAGCAGATGTTTCAAAAGGAGAAATTGAATTAGTAGATCTTGCTCTTAATACATCTGCCGATTATGATATTAATGGCACAAATAGAAATATGTTAGATTATGCAATTATTAGAGTTAAAACAATTGGTAAAGATGGTCGAGGTAATCGTTTCGATATTAAACAACATATTGATAAGCAAAATGATCTAGTTTATGATTGAATTGATACTGAAGCAGAATTTGAAGAAGTTTTTAAAGATATTGAAAATATGACTTTTTATGTAGGAGGATATCCAAAAGGTTTTTGAACTATTAAAAGTTATACAAGGAATCAATTTTGAGTTCCTCAAACTTCAACTTCTCTTATTAAATCAGGATCTATATGATATACAGATCCGAATTTTAGCAAATATGATGCTGTTAAACTTGGTGGACAAAACGGAGAAGAATGATATAACATGTCAAATAATTTAATGTTTCCTAATTTCCCAATAGGACCTGGTTCTAGTGGTTCTTTAATTACTATTATTCACAAAGGAAAAATAAGACCAGTTGCTATTTTTTGAGGAGAATTTGCTTCATTTGTTTCAGATAATTTAGTAGGTAATAAAAATATAATACCTATGTCTGGTGCTGATTTATTTTATACACCAAACTATTTCTTTAAAAGTCAAACAGATAGTGTTCCTGGATATAACTTTACAAAGGTAAAAACATCTAAATAAAATAGGAGAATATTATGAAAAAATTTAAAAAAAACATTTTGCTGTTTTCAGCAATTTCATTATCGATGGGAACTATTTTAACTGTAATAAGTTGTACCTCTCAAAATGTAATAAAAGATGAAAAAGAATTAAAAGTTAAAAAAAGAGCCGATTCAGTTGAACTTAGTCAAAGTGAATTTGATATTTTAAAACCCAAAGGTAAAAATGGAGTTGTTACTGAACAAGTAAAAACGATTTTAGATAAAATATTTTCTGGAATTGATTCTACAAATATTTCAAAAATCTTATTTAATTTAAACGAAACTGAAACTAAAATTATAATTACACCAATTGAAGGTTATTATTTTGAAGGTAAACTTAATAGTTTAGAAGTTTCATATACTATTAAAAAAGAAAATCAAAATATTGCTATTTCTATTAAAGAAATTAAAGATAAAATTCAAGAACAAGATATTAAGAATATTTTAGGTTCTGTTAATACTGATAAAATAACTTCCTTAAATAAATTATTTATTGGAGTAGATAATATAAATATTTCATTATTTAAAATTGAAAAAATCGATAATACTGATAAAAGCAATAATATTAAATTAACAGCAAATGAAGGATATATTTTTAATAATACAGAAACATTTATAACCTCAAATAAATTTACAATTAGTACAGAAGTAGTTCCTCCTCCAGTCGTAACTACTGAATTAAAAATAAGTAAAAAAGCTAATCAAATCCAAATTAGTGAAAATGAATTAAATATATTAAAAAGTCAAGATGGAGTTGTTACTGAGCAAATAAAACCTATTTTAGATAAAGCTTTTAATGGAATTGATATTACAAATATTTCAAAAATTTTATTTACTTTAAATGAAAAAGAAACTAAAATTATTATTAAACCAATTGAAGGTTATCATTTCGAAGGCAAACTTTTTGAATTAGAAACTATATATACTGTATTACCAAAAGAAAATATAAATATTCCTGTTTCTATTAAAGCAATTACAGATAAAATTGAAAAAACAGATATAGATAATATTTTAGGTGCGATTACTGCCAATAAACTATCATCATTAAATAAATTATTTACAGGAATTAATAATACTAATATTAATTGATTTAATATTGAAAAAGTAGATGTCAATGGTAAAACTACTAATATTAAATTAACAGCTATTAAAGGATATATTTTTAATAACAAAGATTCTTTTATAACTTCAAATCAATTCACAGTTGAACCAGAAGTAATTCCTCCTCCTACTGAAATTATAAAATTAAATATTGCAGCTAAAGATAAAGTGGATGGAACTCCGATGACTGAACCTGAATTAAGAGCTATTAGACATGGAGCTACTCCTATTGCCGATAAAATTAAATATTTAAATAAATTATTTACTGGAATTGATGAAAATAGTATTAAACATATACAAACATTTGATTATACAAGTTTTACACAAGTTAATTTAACAACAAAAACTGGATATGTTTTTGCTAATAATACTAATAAATTAGATTCTATTAAGTTTCCAAGAGCACCAAAAGTTAATTTAACTATTACAGCAAAAAGTACTGAAGTTGATTTTACTGATCAAGATGTAGAAGAAATGAAAAGCCAAGATAATACAATTAAACTTAAAGCTTTAAGTAAAGTTTTTGATGGGCTTACAGCAGAAACTATAAAGGGTGTTACTGACCCTGCTTTTTCATACGGAAAGAATACAGTTACTATTTTTACTGAGTCTGGATATATTTTTAACGGAGATAAAAATCGAGTAGAATCAAATAAAGTTAAGGGAGTTTCAAAATTAGTTTATATTAAAAATATAGAATTTCCCTCAGGAATATTTAAAGAAGATTTTAATAGTTTAAAAGATCCTTTAATTCCTGGTAATGAGAGATTAAAAATTTTATTAAAATTTTTTAAACCCGTTTTAGAAGATGATAATGGAGAATTTGATTTTGTAGAAATTAAAAATGTTGATACAACCAATAATAAAATAACTATAAAAACTAAAACCGGTTATATTTTTGTTCCACAAATAAATGGTGGAAACAATGTATATGACATAACTTCAGGAACCGTTACTACTTTTGCGCCTTCTCCTCAATTCTTGAAAATAGAATTAATACCTAATACTAAAACAATTACAAAACAAGATATTTCTAATTTTAACGATCCAACAAAAAAACTTGCAGTTTTAAATAAATATTTTAAAAATATTACTAATGAAAATATTAAAAATATTTCATCAAGTATTAATCAATATGGAACTGCAATATCTTTAAGAGCAAATAGTGGATATTCATTAGGAAAATATATTCAAGTAGATACTTTAGAATCATGATGAAATTTACCAGAAAGAGAAACTAATCCAACTACAGGAACTAATCTTGTTCATCAATGAATGCCAAGACAACAAGATGAAAACGAAGCAGGCCCTGCAAGAAGTAGAGAAAATCAAAATGGTTCTAATTATCCTTTTAAATGATTATCTTCATCTCCTTTATCTCCAACAGAATTTCCAACATTAGATGCTAATGAGAAAAAAATTGTTGATTTTTATAAAGATACAACTGTTCAATTAACTTCTGCTGTTTTTGATCCTAATAGACCTAATGAAGAATTTGAAGAATCAGGAACTGCTTGATATTATCCTAAACCTGCAACTGATACAACTGATGAATGAACATATTTTGGAACAAATATTCACGTAATTGGTAATCTACTTACAAAAACTATACCTGTAGATACAAAACAAAAACCTGTTCATGGATTCTATTTAAAAGAAGATAATTACCACAAGTTTGCAAGATTAAACTTTTCAAGAGATAAGCAAGCAAGCATTAATGATCGTGGTTTGGTATATTTAGTTGATATTTCACAAAACGAAATGGAATTAGTAGATCTTGCTCTTGATACAACCGCTAATTATGATATTAATGGTAAAAAAAGAAACATGTTAGATTTTGCTGTTTTAAGAGTTAAAACAGTTGGAACAGATATTTCTAATCAACCTTTTGATGTTAGTAAACATATAAATAAAAATAAAAATATAAATTATGATTGAATTGATACTGAAGCTGAATTTAGAGAAGTTTTTGAAAATATTGAAGATCAAACATTTTATGTTGGAGGATATCCAGGTGGTTTTTGAACTGTTAAAAGTTATACAAGAAACCAATTCTGAGTTCCTCAAACAACAACTCTTCCTATTAAAGGTGGAACTCAATGATATACTGATCCTAGTTTAAGTAAAGGAAATGCTGTTAAACTTGGTGGAGAAGAATGATATAGTATGTCAAATAATATAATGTTCCCTAATTTAATAGTTGGAGCTGGTGGTAGTGGATCATTAATAACTATTCTTCATAAAGGGGAAGTAAGACCGGTTGCTATTTTTTGAGGAACATTTGCTCAGAAAAATCTAGCAAATCAAAATTTAATAACCTTCTCTGGTGCTGATTTATTCTATACACCAAACTTCTTCTTTAAAGATAGACAAACTGGAGCTCCTGGTTATAATTTTACAAAAATAAAAACTACTAAATAATTTATTATTTTAAATATTAAAAAAACTAAAAAAATTAGTGTTTTTTTATTTATTAAATTAATTCACTAACATTAACAGTTCATTCTAAAATTACTGGAGAAACAATAGCTGAATATGAAGGAGTTTGTTGGATATTATATTGGAATTCTTGTCTTACAATAATTTTATTATCACTTGTTCTTGTAACTCTAAAAGTTGTTTGATTTTGTTTTTTATTTAAAGAAAGATTTCTTACATAGAATCCATTAGAAGTAGTAGTTTTAAAAATAGAATTTCTTTGATCTATAAAAGGACTAGCTTGCTGATTAGAAGAAAATGTATTACCTAAAATAGAAAAGAAATATCTATTGTTTGTAGGTATTACTCACTCACCTGTCCCTGTATTTTCTTTATGTCTAAATAGTGGATAAGATCTTGTATTAAAAAATAAATAAGTTGTAGTACCTAAAACTTCTTCTTTTGTTATTGATTCATTTGCTTGCATCGCATTAAAATCTATTCCATATGTTTTCAGTCTTCTAATAATATTTGCTTTATCAGCATCGCCTGCTACAACTTTATTTTGATTTATATCATTACTACTTCCATGAATATACTCATCAATTTTAGTAAAACCTGTAATTACATATTGTTTTGGAATAAGATCTGTTAAGATTAAATTAGTTTTTTTATCATGTAAGAAAGCATCTATTTTAAGTGTTCCTGTTGCATCATCAAAAACAATACTATTATTATAAGCCGAATCAGAAACTTCATCAACATTTCAAATATCAATATTTACTTTATCAGTTGAAAAATAAGTATCTAAAATAGTTTGATCAAAATTTAGAAAATTTAAAGTATTAACAGTATTTTCCTTAGCTCTTGCGAAAACAAACGAACTAAATTGTTTTTTATCAATAGTTGTTGATACTTTTAAATTATCAAGTAAATATTGATATCCTTCTACTTTTTTAGGCAGGAAAAACTTAACAGTAGAAGATTGTCTTTTTCTAATAGTTTTAGTAAGAGTTCCATCAGCATTTCAAGCGTTATTAGTATATTGATATTCACTAAAAGAAACTTCAAAGGAAAACTCTAAATCTCCTCCTCAGTTATCAGGATCTTCTGCAGTTGGATCTTTAATTACTCTTACATCTTTAACAGTTATTAAATTTTTATATTTTAAAAGAGCATCTTTATCAAATACATTATGAAAACCTACTTCTCCTATTTGTAATCTTTCCGCTATAGTAAATAATAAATTAGTATCTAATTGAGTAGCGATTTTGTTTTGATTTACTAGATTTTTAAAATATTCATTTTTATTTATTTCAAAAGTTAATATAACTTGTTGTTGGGTTGATACTAAAAAACTAGGAACTTGTAGAGTTGTAAATTCAGTAATTTTTAAATTTTCTGGATCATTATTAATTTTTAATTCTAAAAAAGCTTTTTGATATTTAGTGCTTCCTGAAACGATAGTTATAGATTGCACTTGTGAAGCGACACTGCTTGCTTTAATTTTATCTAATAGAATTTGATTGGTTAGAGCTGGAAGGTTTTCCTCTTTAGCTAAATTTAATGCATTAGCTATATCTTTATATTTTTCAATATTAATCATTAATCCGTTATTAATTTCAAATGAATTATTTACAGCAAAATCTTTAGGAGTAGTAATTGAATATGTATTTTCTCCATTATTTATATTAAATACATAATTTTTTTGAAGTAAAATAGTTGCTTTTATTTTTGCTCCAACTACTTCTATTGTTAAACTTTGAACATTATCTTTATTTAAATTAGTTGACTTACCAAATAATAAAAACAGCTTATCATTTAAATTAGCTGTATTATCAACTTGCTCTTTAAATTTAATCGCTGTTAATGTGTATGGTAAATTATTATCAAATACAGGAAGATCTAATTTAATTATTTCTTCAGGTTCTGTTATTATAAAATCTTTAGGAGTTGTAATTGAATATGTATTTTCTCCATTATTTATATTAAATACATAATTTTTTTGAAGTAAAATAGTTGCTTTGATTTTTGTCCCAATCGCTTCTATTGTTAAACTTTGAACATTATTTTTATTTAAATTAGTTGAATTACCAAATAATAAAATAAGTTTATCGTTTAAATTTACTATATTATCAACTTGTTCTTTAAATTTAGTTGCTGTTAATATATATGGTAAATTATCTGCAAATACAGGAACATTTAATTTAATTGTTTCTTCGGGTTCTGGTGTAACAGGAGAACAAGAAATTGTCCCTAATAAAGAAATAGGTAATACAGTTAATATTAATAATGATTTGTGAAATAATTTTCTCATAATTATTAAGATAAATTATAACACTTATTTATTTATAAAGCTTTTTTTGCTTCTTCAATTATCTTTTTAAATGTTTCTGGTTGATGAATTGCTAACTCAGAAAGCATTTTTCTATTAATTAAAATATTTGCTTTTTTAAGACCATTAATAAATCTTGAATAAGAAATATCATATGGTTTTACAGCTGCATTAATTCTAGCTATTCAAAGTTTTCTAAAATTTCTTTTAACTTGTTTTCTATCTCTAAAAGCATATACTCAACCCTTGATAACTTGTTGTTTTGCAACTTTGAATCCGATTGATTTATGACCAAAATATCCTTTAGCTAATTTTATTCATTTTTTTCTTCTCTGACGAGTTACTATTCCACCTTTTACTCTCATTTTTTCTCCTTATTTATTTCTTATTAATTAATTTTTAAAATAATTAATATAATCCTTTTAATCTTTTCATATCACTTTTATCCATAAGAGAAGATTTTCTAGATTGTCTTTTTTGTTTTGTGGTTTTATTTTGTGCTAAATGAGAACGGTATGCGTTTCCTCTTTTAACTTTTCCAGTACCTGTAACTTTAATTCTTTTAGTTAAAGCACTTTTAGTCTTCATTTTTGGCATTATTTATCTCCTCCTGTGTTTCTTTTATATTTGTATCTTGTTTTTTTAAGTTATTAAGGTATTTTTCCATTTTTTTCTTATCTTGTGTCAAAGTCATGTAAATTATTTTTCCTAATTTATCATTTATATCACCGTTTACAACAGCAATATCATCTAATTCCATTCTAAAATTTTCTAATGTTTCAAGACCCAAATTTTTCTTTTGAATCTCTCTACCTTTAAATCTGATTGCTACCTTAACAACATCACCTTTTAAAATAAATTCTCTTGCTTTTCTTGCTTTTATTTTTAGATCATTTATTCCAATAAGAGGTGTTAATCTTACTTCATGATTTTCAACTCTAGTTTGTTTAGCTTTTTCTTCTTTTTGTTTTTTATTTCTATTGTATTTAAATTTACCATAATCCATAATTCTAGCTATTGGTTTAGGATTTACAGAAATAATAACTAAGTCTAGATTTTTATCACTAGCTAATTCTAAAGCTTTAGATTTTTCTAAAACTCCTAATTGCTCCTTGTTTTCATCAATGACATACATTTTATTAAAAGGGATATCACTATTAATAAAATGTTCTTTTTTTATTCCCTTAGGTCTATTTTGACTTAGTATGTTAACCTTCTTTAAAATTTCTTTTTATATGAAAAAAGATTTAGTTGTAGCTTTTTACCTAAAATAAAAATAATCAGGTGAGAAACTTTTGTTCTTCTTTCTGCAACATTACATTGCATAATATTTATACCATATTTTTAAAAAATTAAAAATATTTTTTAGGTTTTGTCTTAAAAAAGTTTATTAAAAATAAATTAGTAAAAATGACTATTAAAGAAGAATAAACGAGCCAATCATCAATTTTTACATTTAAAACTGTATTAAAATTGACAAAAAAATTAAGAATTTGATCAATTCCTATAAAGTAAAAATTTAAAAATGTTTTAAAAGGAAAACAAATTAATGAAATTAAATAAGAAATAGAAATTATTGGACTAAAGATTATTGTATATAACCAAGAAAGATAGTTAAATTTTTCATTTAAAAATATAATCAATAATGATGAGATTACAAAAGCTATAATAGGAATTATTATTTTTCTTTTTTTAAATTCTAAACAAAAAATAATTGCATAACTTAAAAGAAAACTAAAAATAAAACCATAATCAAAAATTATATAAATATTTAATAAAACAATTATTAGAAGAACAATAGATAAAATAGCTAAATTATTTATTTTCTTTTTCAGGAAAAATTTATTAAGAAAAATTCCTAAAGAAAATAAAAATGCTCTTAAAGCTGAAATAGGGAATCCTAAGGCAAACAAGTAAACTAAAACAAATACTAAAGCAACGAAGTAGATTTCTTTTTTTCTATTTTTTATTATTTTAGATAATAAAAATGTTAAAAATAAAAATAGTAAATTGATATGGAAACCAGATATTACAATTAAATGAACTATTCCAAGAGATTTAGTTTTTTCATATACATCTTTTGTATTTTCATTTTTTATTCCAAATAAAATTAAGGGAACATATTTTGTATAAAAGTTTGGTCCTCTTATAAAATAAGATTTAGTTTTTTCTAAAAAATTTGTTTTTGAACTAATAACTTTAATAACTGGTTTTTTAATTGTTTTATATTTTATATTTTTAGACAATCAAAATTTATCAAATGATTTTGATATATCTATTTTTTCAACTTTTAATTCTTCTTCAATATTTATTATATTTCCTACATTAATATCTTGATTTTCTTTAAAGGATGTTAGAAGAATTTTTTGTCCTTTTTCCTTTATGATGATTGAATTATTATAAATATTTACTATTTGATAATTTCCTTGGATGGTATTGATCGTTTTATTATTTTGGTATACATCAAAGCAAAAAATAGCTAAAAAAAATGTAATTGATATTATGAGAAATTTAGCACATAAAAAAACTTGAAGAAATATAAATAATATTAAGGGAATGGTTAGATAATAATTTTTACTTAAATATATGATTACTGAAAAAATAATTATCATAATTATAGAAAAAATATTTAAGCTAATTCAATAAGACTTTTTAACTTGGCTAAAGTTTTGTCGCCAATTCCAGAAATATTTTCAATATCGCTTCATTCAACATTCTCCTTTTTCTCTTTTAATTCCATTAGTTTTTTAGCAATAGTTTTAGAGATCCCGATATTAATTAATTGATTAATACTTTTTATATCTTTTCAAAATAATTTATTTTGTTCTCCTCCTATAAAAGGAATATAAATAGAAAAATTTCGATCTTTTTTTTCATTTAATAAAATAGTTGATAAATCCGCTTCTTGCCTAATTATTGCCTTTGCTAAAATCATTCTTAATGTTTGATTTTTTATAAAATAATAATTTCCTGGTTTTTCAACAGCACCATCTATTTCTGCAATTAGTTCTTTTTTTATATTTTCTTCTTGATTATTTTCACTTTTAGAAGTAGTATAAATATAGTAACCTAAGAACGAAACTGCAGATACCACTAAAAGTGATGAGAGAAATATTAGTCTTTTTTTCATTTATATTCCTTTTTTTATTACACATATATATGTAAAAAAATATATAAATAGGGCAAAAAATAAAAAAAAATATCTTTTTTAGTAGTTATTTAATATTTTTAAAATATTATTTATATAAATAACAAAAAAAGGAAAAAAAGTGAATTACAAAAAACTAGTCTCTGAAATTAATAATTTTGAAGAATTTAAAATAGTTAAATCTAAACTAAATGGCGCAACAGGGCCTATTTCTCTTCTTGTTGAAAAACTTAAAAATTGTAGTTATGAAGAAAAAAAACAAATAGGTTCTGAAATAAAAGTATTAAAAGAAGAAATAAATCAATTATTAAATGAAAAATTAGAAGAAATTAATAAAAAGGAATTTGATGAAAAAATTAAAAATGATCATAATGATATTTTTGATTTTGATTTAAATTTTGATTATATTCATCCAATTGAAGAAATTATTTCAAGATTTAGACAATGATTTATGCATAATGGTTATTTTGAAGAAACATTTTCTGAAACTGAAACTGATGTATATAATTTCCAAAAACTAAATATTCCTAAAAATCATCCTTCTAGAGATATGCAAGATACATTATATATTTCTAAAAATAAGCTTTTAAGAACTCATAATACAGGGATTACAGCTCGTTTATTAGAAAAGTATAGTAATAAAGTTTTCTCAGCTTTTTCTGTAGGAAAAGTATATCGAAATGATGAAGATGATCAAACTCATTCTCATCAATTTACTCAAATAGATTTAGTATCTGTTGGTGAAGTTAGTTGTTCAAATTTAATGTGAACTCTTAAATCATTACTTTCATTCGTTCTTGAAGAAGATGTTAAGATAAGATTTAGACCTTCTTTTTTTCCTTTTACTGAACCATCAGTTGAAGTAGATATTTATTTTAAAAATAAATGAGTTGAAGTTTTAGGAGCTGGAATGCTTAATGAAAAAATTATCAATTTTGCTAATTTTTCAAAAGGATTTAGAGGTTTTGCTGCCGGAATAGGAATGGAAAGAATTGCAATGATTAAATATTCTATTTCTGATATAAGAGAATTTTATAAAAATGATTTAAGATTTTTAAAACAATTTAAGATTAGGAGGTTTGAATAATGTTATTTTCAGAACTAAAATTAAGAGAACTAGGA
Organism: Metamycoplasmataceae bacterium; assembly: GCA_051654605.1. Classification (GTDB taxonomy): domain Bacteria; phylum Bacillota_I; class Bacilli_A; order Mycoplasmatales; family Metamycoplasmataceae; genus UBA710. The sequence continues at coordinate 115,110 of JBOFYJ010000019.1, forward strand.
AATATTCCAAAAAAAATAAAATTAGATGATATTGTTAATGCGATTAATTCAATTGGTTTTGAAGTTGAAGAAGTTATAAAACATTCTGATGAATTACATGGACTTAAATTTGGATTAGTTCAAAAAACATATAAAAATACTAATGCAGATAATTTAACAGTTTGCGAAATACTTTTCGAAGATAAAACAAGAATTATTCAAACTACAGCAACAAATGTAGTTGCGGGGAAAAAAGTAGTTGCTTTTGTGCCAGGTAGCAGAAAAGGAGATATTGTTTTAAAAGAAAAAGAATTAAAAGGGATTATTTCAGAAGGAATGCTAGCTAGTTTAGATGAATTAGGATTTCCTAAAGAATATTTACCTGAAGAATGAAAAGAAGGTATTTTTCAAGATTTTGATAGCAATGTTAAATTGAGTGCTGATCCTATTGAATATTTTGAATTAACAGATAACTTAATTGATGTTTCAATTCTTTCAAATAGATCTGATGCTATTTCATATAAAATTTTTTCACAAGAGTTAGCTGCTTATTTTAATATTGTTCCAAATAAAATTGTTTCTAAAAAAGCAAATTTTATTTCTGATAAAAAAATTGTTAATTCTAATAATTGTTTTTTAAATGGAGTTGATATTAAAGATAATGAATATAAAACCTCTATTTTTGAAAAACTTTTTATTGTTAAAAATAGAATTAAACTAGGAGATGAATTAGAAAATATTTTAAGTTTAATTTATCTTTATTCTGGAGTTTCGATAAGAGCTTTTAAAAATGAATTATTATCAAATGTTATTAAAATTTCTATATCAAAAAAAGAAGACTTTAATGAAAGTTTTCTTTGTTCAAAAAATAAAAATATTGGAATATTAGGAGTTAAAGAAATTGATGAGTTTAAAGCTACAGAAAATGATAAAAATGTATTCTTAGAATTTTCTCAAATAGATCCAAAATTAGTTAGAGATAATTCAAAAGGATTTAAAATTGTAAATTTAAATTCTGTTACTTGTTCTAAAGCAGTTTCATTTGGTTCAATCTCACTTGCTAAAAAGTATATATCACTATATTTTAAAAATTATTCTGAATTAATAAATAATTTAGAAATAAAAAATACAAAAATAAAATTTGAAAAAAATTATTTAATTGATTATATTGGTGAAGATATAACAAGCAAGAAAAATTATTTTAAAACATTAGATTCATTAAAAATTTTAGAATTTAAATTTTTAAAAAATAATATAGAAGTTCCCTTATATCGTCATGATGTTTTTACCATGCAAGATATAGTTGAAGAAATATTAAGATTTTATGGAATAAATAAAATAGTTCTTTGTAAACCGAAAAATAGTTTTTTAAATGTAACACACAAAAGAGAATTTAATGAAACATTAATATCAAAAGGTTATATAAAATTTTTAACATATACATTAGTTTCTGGAAATGAAGCAGAATTTAATCCTTTAAATTTTTCAGATAATATTAATTTATTAACATATACTTCTAAAGAACATTCAACTATTAGAAACTCTTTAGCTATTTCTTTAAATAAAATTTATCAAGAAAATAAAAAAAGAAAGATGGATAAAATTAGTTTTTTTGATGAAGGAATGATTAATGAACAAAGATCGATTTGTATAGCTTCTGATATTAAAACATATAGTCAAATACTAAATGATATTTTTGAATTATTTAATTTTGAATTTGAAATAAAAAAATTAAATAATAATTTATTACATCCAAATTATAATGCAGGACTTTATTATAAAAATAAACTAGTTGGATGAGTAGGTAAATTCCATCCAAATTATATAAATACAGATGTTATATTTGGAGAAGTAATTATAAATAATTATAATAATTCAAAAAATGAATTTAAATTTTATGATTCTAGCCAATTAAAAGAAAGAGAAATTACCTTTTCTTTAGCACTAAATGAAAGTGTAGAAAAACATTTAAATAAATTAAAATCTATTTTAAATATTTATTCAATAAATAAAGTATCAACATTTATTAAAAATGATAAAAAAAATGTTTCTTATAAAATAATTTTAGATAGTCAAAGCGCTGATGTTTTTGATAAGGAATATAACAATTAATGATTGATGAAAAAATGATAAAAAATTCTTTAGGTTATGATTCTAATTTATATGTTTATCAAGATAAAGATATGTTTAATTACTCTGTAGATACTATTTTATTAGCTAATTTTACAACTATAAATTCAAAAGTAAAAAATATTTTAGAAATCGGAACTAATAATGGAGCTTTATCAATTTTTTTATCCGAAAGAAATGATCTTGCAAAAATAGATGCAATTGAAATTCAAAAAAGAGCAGTAGAAATAGCTAAAAAAAATATTGAACTTAATAAAAAATCTGATGCAATAAATATTATTGAAGCTGATTTTAATGAATACTGAGTTGAACATTGTAAAAAAAATAAAAGAAAATATGATTTAATAATTGTTAATCCTCCTTTTTATAGAAAAGAAAATAAACTTAAAGAAAAAATAAGTGAAGAAAAACTTATTGCTACTCATGAAATAAAAATAAATCTTAAACAAATTGTTTTAGGTTCATCAAAAATAATTAATCAAAAGGGATATCTTTCAGTTGTTATTCCTCCAGAAAGATTAGTTGATTTGCTTTATGAAATGCGATTTAATAAATTTGAACCTAAAAGAATTAAAATGGTTTTTCCAAGAATTAATACTAAACCTATTTTAGCCCTTGTAGAAGCAAGATATCAAAGTGGATGAGGAACAAAGTTTGAAGAAAATATTTATCTGCATCCTGAGGATAAAAAGAAACATGAATATCTTCCAAAGGTTGTAGAATTATATAAACCTTTAAAAATTAAAAAATAGAATTATAAGTTTTTTATATATTCTTCTAATTTATTAATATTTTTTTTATTTTGCGAAGATACTAAAAAATATTTTTCATTTAATAAAATTTCATTTTTAGTTGATCTATAAAGTTCTGATTGTTTTACTTTATCTAATTTAGTTCCAATAAATGTTATTGGCAAATTTAAAGACTTTAAATAATTATAAATTTCAATATCTTCTTTTTGAAATCCTACTTTAATATCGAAAAGTAAAAAAATCATTTTTATTTTGGTGGAATTAATAAAATACTCATCTATCATTTTAATCATTTCTTCTTTTTTTGATAGTGGCATTTTTGCATATCCATAACCTGGTAAATCAACAATAACTTTATCATCATCAGATTCAAAATAATTAATTAATTGTGTTCTACCTGGAGTATTTGATACCTTTGCCATTTTTTTATTATTAACAAGAGCATTAATAAGAGAAGATTTACCTACGTTCGATCTTCCAAAAAAACAAATCTCTTTTTTTTCATGTTCATATCAATTTTTAATTGATGACGATGACTTTATAAATTTCCACATTTTTAAATTATATTCTTTATTTTATATTTGTTAAAAAAAGGCAAAAAAAAATGGCAAGGGTGACAGGACTCGAACCCACAACATGCGGGGTTGAAGCCCGCTGTTCTACCATTGAACTACACCCTTATAAAAAAAGTTATTTATTAACTTTTTCTACAACAACATTTACCAAATCATTAATTGAAACAAGAGCGTTAAGCTTTTCATCTTCAATTTTTATTGAAAAAGTTTTTTCAATTTCTAAAACTAATTCTATTAAATCTAACGAATCAAGATTTACATCTTCTAATGTAAAATCTAAATTAACTTTAATACCAGTCTTTTTAAAAATTATGTCAAATATTGTTTTTTTTACGTCCATAAATCTTATTATAAAACATTTATAAAAAATGTATAAATTTTTGTATAAGTTTTTTCTCCCTTAAGAACTATAAATTTTATTTCTTTTCGAGATTTTTTATCTTCAAGTATTTTATAACCTACTTTATCAAAATTAATTCCTATTCTAGAAATAACATCTTTTATAATTTTTACTACAATTGCTTCTGAAATATTTACACCATTTTCTTTATATTCTAAAAGATCATAATAATAATTAGGTGAAATTGAAGGAAAGATTTTTTTAACATCTATATTTTCTTCTGGAATTTGTTCATTAGGGTCAATAATATCCTCTTTATCTGGTTTGCTTTCCACTTTTTTATTAAAAAATAAATATCAACTAGCAACTCCTGCTCCAGCTAATAATAATGTAGGTAATCCAATATATAAGAAAAGTCTATATTTTTTATTCATCTTTTATCGCTCACTCATCCAATTTATTTAAAGTTAAATTGTTTTGTCTTATTATTTGACTTATTACACTAGCTTCAAAGAATTTAAAACCATTCAAATCCTGTTTTTCAATATCGACATCACTTTCATTGCTTTCGAATTTGACTAATCCATTATTAACATCTAATAATTTATTTTTAATTTCAATACTTCCTTGAATAATCAGTTTTGTTTTTACATCTTCAAATTCAAGTAATAATTCTGGAAATAAAAAGCCACTAAATTTTGGTGAAACCAACAATCCTTGCATTGCATACGGACCAGCTCCTTCTAAAACTTTATTACTATCATTATCAAAATATGTATAAGAATTAATATTTAAATCATTTTTATCTAATGATAATTCTTTATTAGTTCCACCACCTCAATTTAATAAAGATGCTTTTTTTAAATACATTCCACTATTATTAAAGTTTTTATTAGTTTGGAAAACTTTTTGATTTATATTTTTATTTGTAAATTTTTTATCAATTGAAATAATAATTTCTTCTTCATTTTTAAAGGAAGATTTTCCATTAACTGAAATATTTATATTAAAATCTTTTACTTTTTTTAGTTTTACTTCATCATGAGGATTTAATATAATTTTTTCATATTCATTTTTTTTATCTTCGATTTTAAAAGAAACATTGAAGCATTTAATATTTAATCTTTGACCTCAATCTCAAAAACTAAATAAATGAGCTCAAAGTTCTATTTCTATTTCACCATTTGTATTAGCTTCAAAATAAGGAATTATTTTAGTTGAACCATTATCTTTTAAATTGATATGTTCCTCTGTTCATTTTGTTTTTCCTTCTTGTTTAGTTCTTACTTTTAAAAAGAAATTAAAAAAGTCTCTTTTATTAGTAAGTCCATATTCAAGATTTATTTCTCAAATAAATTTTCCTGAAGCTGTTTTTATTTTTTCAAGTTTTATCTTAGAAGTAATATTTCTAAATTTAATTTCAGTAACATTAAGATCTATTTTTTCACCTATTATTTTATCATCAAGACTAATAGCGCCTTGTGAAACACTCTTTTGAACTATTGGGGGAAATGTATTATTGTTTATATTTGGATTTTGAATATACATTTATACCTCATACTTTTCAAAAAACATATTTATAGCTTTTTTTCTAATAGAATAATATATTGATCTTGATCATAAGAGATCTGATCATCCTACATCATCTTTAAAAACGAAATCATGAATAATTAAAGAAATTGATTTTGAATCAAGCTGCAATATCGTTTTTTCAAATTTACTTATATCTGGATATTTATAATTAAAATTTTCAATTGATAATACTTCAAAATCATCAATTATATTTGTAAGCCTTTTAAGAGCCTCATCAAAATCATTGTAATTATTTAAATATAATTTACAAAGTTCTTTTAATATTTTTTGCTTTATTGAAGAAGAAGATTTTTCATTTGGTTTATATGTTATATTTTGAGTTTTCATATATTCTCCTTTGTTATTTGTTAATAACATTAAATAAATGTAGAAAAAGGAAAAAGAAAAAAATAAATATATATATAAATATATATATTTAAAAAATTAAAAAAATGTTAATAAAGATAATAAATGTTAAAAACTTTTTTATTATTTAGAATTTTTTATTTTTGCTTTTTTTCTTCACCTTTTTGGTGGCAGAATTTACAACGGGCTTCATATTCTTGTGTATCTCCAACTTCTCAAAGATTTATGCTTTTATTTTTTCTAAAAGAAGTTCCAGCACATGACTTACAAACAAGACAAACAGCTTTTAATTTTAAAACTACATCGGCAATGGCCATTAAATTAGCCATTAATGGAAATGGTTTTCTTTGAAAATCTTGGTCAAGACCAGAAATTATTACATTTGTTCCATTATTTGAAATTTCAACAATAAAATCATAAAGATCATTATCAAAAAACTGAGCTTCATCAATTACTAAAAATTTATATTCATTATTAAATAATGATTTTATCTCTTTTGTCGATGAAGCTAAAAAAGAAGCAATTTTATCTCCGTTTCTTGAAGTTATTTCATTTTTTGAAAAACGATCATCATAACTATGTTTAACAACTAATGTTTTTAATTCGGCATAAGATAAAATAGTTGTTCTTCTTATTAATTCAGCTGATTTTCCTGAAAACATTGGTCCTGTTATTATTTCAATATTTCCACTAACAAGTTTTTTATACATTAATACCCCATTTTCTTCTCGTAATCTTCAAGCGTTCCTTTAAATAAGAATGAAGAATCATTTTTTATTTCAAGGATTATTGATGCTTCTTTTATCAATGCTTTATTATAAGTTGTAAAAATACAAGGCGATTCATATAATCTTATCGCTTCTATTACAGAATCAATTGATTCTGAATCTAGATGATCTAAAGGTTGATCAAAAAGAAGGAAATTATTTTCTAATAACATTAATCTAGAAAACATTAATCTAGATTTTTCTCCTCCTGAACAATTAATTACATCTTTAAATACACTATCGCCACTAAAAAGCATTCTTCCTAGAAAAGATCTCATTCTTTGATCTGATACATCTTTATGTTCTTCTTTTTCATTTAATATAGGTCATTTTCTTAATCATTCTATCATTGAAATGCCTTCATTAAAAAAAGGAGAATTATTCGAAGGAAAATAACCAAATTTTATTGTAGAACCTCATTTAAATGTTCCTGTATAATTCGTTTCTATTCCACAAAGAATTTCTAAAAATTTCGTTTTAGAAATATCATCATCACCTAAAATAACCATTTTATCTTTTTCTTTTAATGAGAAGGAAATCCCATCAAAAAGAACTACTCCATTTTTATCTTTAAAACCAAGGTTTTCTACTTCAAGAATTTGCTTACCAACTTTTTTTTCAATTTCAAAACGAATAAAAGGATATTTTCTTGATGAAGGCACTATTTCATCAAGAGTTATTTTTTCTAAAGCTTTTTTTCTTGATGTTGCTTGTTTTGATTTTGAGGCATTTGCAGAAAATTTATCAACAAATGATTGAAGTTTAGCAATTTGTTCTGATTTTTTAAGATTTGATTGTTTTTGCATTTCAAGCATCAATTCTGATGATTCTTTTCAAAAACTATAGTTTCCTGAAAACATTTTAGCTTGACCAAAATCAATATCAACAATATTTGTACAAACTTCATCTAAAAATTCTGAATCATGAGAAACTACTACTACAACATTTTGGTATTCAATTATAAAATTTGATAATCAATTTATTGCTTTAATATCCAAGTGGTTTGTTGGCTCATCCATTATTAATATATCTGGATTTCCAAAAAGAGCTTTTGCTAATAAAACTTTAATTTTTTCTGAAGATTTTAAATCTTTTATTTGATAATTAAATTTTTCTTTAGCTATCCCAAGAGCATCTAATAAAATTTGAGCATCATTTTCTGCACTTCATCCACCTTTTTGACCATATAATTCTTCTAATTCAGCAGCTCTTTCATAGTCTTTTTCAGTAGCATTTTCATTTTCATAAATTTTATTTTTTTCTTCTTGAATATGAAAAAGGTCAATGTTACCCATAATAACTAATTCAGTAACATCAATATCATTATATTTATTATGATCTTGTTCTAAAACAGAAATTCTTTTTCCTTTTTCAACTATTATTTCACCAGAAGTTGGTTCAATTTCCTTAGATAAAATTTTAAGAAAGGTAGATTTACCTGCTCCATTAGCTCCTATAATACCGTAAGTATTTCCTTCTAGAAATTTTAAATTAACATCATTAAATAATTTCTTATCAATAAAAATTTTTGATAAATTTCTTATTTCTACCATTTCAATCCCATCTTAAAAATTTGTTAAATAAAAAATTTAACTTTTATTTTCTTTTTTTATAACTTAATTATTTAATAATTAAGAAGTTCTTATTGTTTTATCATGCGAACCATCAATTTTTCTAATCATTATAGTGCAACCACTATTCCCAGCTAGTGGTTTTACATAATCAATTGCTTCTTGTTTACTTGATAAAACTTTTGTAACTTTTGCTGCATTGCCTTTTTTAACTTCTCAGCCAATTTTTTTACCAGATTTATCTTTTCTTGGTGTTACATAATATATGTTTGTTGTCGCTTTTTTATCTTGCATAATTTTCTCCTTTATTTAATCATCACCACACTTACACGTATCAGCTTTTAATGATCAAGTTTCTAAACAATATCTTGAACAAAAAGTACCCGTTACATAACCTTCATATTTTTCAATATCAGAAATTTTTTTGTTACATTCTTGACAAGAATAATTTTTGTTTTCACTTGATTTCATTTTTTTCCTAATTTTATATTTATCTAATGTTAATATATAATATAATGATAATATATTTTTATATTTAAATGTTTTTTTTATCGATTAAAATATCTTGTTTATAAGCTAAAGCAGCTGACCTTAAAGCTTCTGATTTTGTAAAAAATGGTAAATTGAAGTCTTCCATTTGATAAAACTTAATTTTATTTTCTTTCATAAGAGTAAATAATAAAATAAAATCACTTAAATCATTACCAATTAAAATTGATCCTAATAACTCATGTTTTGAATTTGTAAAAACTTTTATTCTTCCAACATCATTTTTAAATGAAGATTTATAATCTCCTTTAAATTCAAAAATAAATTCATTATAATTTATTTTATTTTCATCAATTTGCTTTTTACTCATTCCAAAAAAAGAAATTGCTGGGGAAGTATTTAATGATCAACAAAAATCAAAAGTATTAAATTTTCTTTTATCTTTTTTTAGAAAATAATTAGCTAATAAAGTTGCTTGATAAAAACCCTGATTAGCAAATTCTTGAATACCATTAGTTCCACCTATAGCAAAGAAATTTGTATTCCCTTTCATTTTAAAAGTAGAATCAATTATAAAAGCATTTTTAGAATTTTTACTTAAATTTATTTTTGAATTTATTTCTGTTGTTGGAACAATATTTTCAGTCAAAATAATTTTATTAACTTCAATATTTTTTTCAATATTATTATTCATAAGGGTTATTCTTATAGAATCATCACCAGTTCTTAAAAGAGATTTTGGAACCATTTCTAAACATCAATCAATATTAGGATTTGAATATTCCTTTTTAAGAACCGCTTCTATTTCGTCATCTAAATCATTAAGTGGATTAACATTTTTATCAATTAAATGAACTTTAGATCCTAATTTAGAAAATGCTTGTCCTATTTCCAGAGCTGTTGCATTTGTTCCGTAAATTGCAATACTTTCATATTTTTTGGAAATTTTATTTATATCATCAGATGTCATAAAGAAACTTTCAAATCCTGGTTCAATATTAGAAGAGTCAAAATGAGATCCGGTTGCAAATATTAAATATTTAAAAATTATTTTTTCTTGATTAATAATTAAAGTGTTTTCATCTTCAATTTCTACTTCGCCTTGTTTAAAAATGATTCCTTGTTCTTCTAATTTGTTAATTGAATTTTCTTCATTTAATTTTTTATTAAGAGAATTAATTCTAAAAGAGAAAGAATTAAAAAATGTATCAGGATCTACTTTAAACGCTTCAGCTTCAATAGCCATTTGAGAAAACATTTTAATGTTTAATGATGATTTAATACCTGGAAGGTTTTTATCAATTAGTAAAACTTTATTTTCTGGTGAAGCAACTTTTTTAGCAAAAGTAAGTCCTGTAAGACCAGCACCCAAAACAATATATTTAAAAATTACTTTATCTTCATTTTTAGAATTATTTTTTTTGTTTTTTCTTTTCACTAATTTTATCCTTATAAATATTTATTAATTTATTAATTATATCAAAATTATATATTCATTTTTTGCTTTATTTGTTAAAATTATTTTAATGGAATATTTTAATTTGAATTTAAGTAATTTTAATCTAGAACAGGATTGAAAAATTTTAGTAGCACTAATTATTGGTTTATCTTCTGTTGTAATTTTTTTAATTTTAACATTACTTTTCTTTTTTAAAAAAAGAAAAAAAATTTCTAAGAATAAAAAAATAGGAAATGAAGCTGAAGAAAAGATCAATAAATTATTAAATTCTTGAGCATTAAAAAATAATAGCAAATATATTTCTAGTTCCTTATTCAAATATGATAATTATCTTTTTGAAGTAGATGGAATTCTTATATCCCCAAGGTCATTAATTATAGTAGAAGTAAAATCAATAAACGGAATTATAGAAGGTGATTGTTTAGAAGAAAAATGATTTAAAGTTTTAGGAACGAAAAGACATGAAATAAATTCGCCTGTAATGCAAAATGAAAAACATATTAGTCATGTTTTAAATATTATTGGAACAAAAATTCCAATTCTTTCAATGATTATTTTTGATGATCGAACTGAAGATATAAGAATTAAAAATAATCCTTCTTATGTAATTGTTTCTAAATTTTCAGATGTAGATAATGTTTTAGCTCAAATAGATAAAGCATTATTACCAAAAATTAATAATAATGAAATTCATGAAATTTATAATAAACTTAAATTTTGTTCAACAAATTCAAAAAAAGATCTTGAAAAATTTGAAGATTTTTTTAATAAAAACTAATGAAAAAAGAAGAGATAGAAAAAAGAATTTTTAAAAATGCTAATGATGAAGAAATTATGTTTTTTTTGAAAAGAAAATTAATTTCTAATTTTTATATGAAAGTATCTAAAAAAAATGAAATTATTGTCTCTGTTCCTTACGGTGCAAAAGAAAAAGATATAAATGATTTTATTTATAAATATATAGAAAAAATATATAGAAAAATGTCGATAATAAATGAAAATAAGTTTTTTAATGAAGAAGAAAAATGATTTTATTTATTTGGTGAAAAAAAGTATTTTTCAATTATAGGAAATCATTTTTATTTTGAAGATAAAAAGAAAATTATTAATAAAAATTCTATTGAAAAAATTATTTTGTTTTTTTACAAAAAAGAACTTTTAGAATATGTTTTAAAAAGACAAGAATTTTTTGAATATAAGATGAATTTGACAAAACATAATACTAATGTTTTTTTAAGAAAAGGAATTTGGGGAATTAATTATACTAAGAAAAATATAATTAGATATTCATCATATTTAGCTTCATATTCTTATGAAATAATTGATTATGTAATTATTCATGAATTATCACATGATAAAATTCAGGGACATGATAAAGATTTTTGAAATTTAGTAAATTCTTATGATCCATATTGAAAAATAAAAAGAAAATGTTTAAAAAACAAAATATTTACTTGAATGCATTAATATATAATTTTAAATATTAAATATGGAAAATAAAGATTTTAAAATTTTTGCAGATAATAAACCTGCTGGTGATCAAATAAATGCGATTAAGGAATTAATTAAAGGTATTTATGAAGGTAAAGAAAATCAGGTTTTATTAGGAGTTACTGGAAGTGGTAAAACATTTACAATTGCAAATGTTATTGAAAAAATAAATAGACCAGTTATAGTTCTTTCTCACAATAAAACTTTGGCTTCTCAATTATATTCAGAATTAAAAACTCTTTTTAAAGATAATAGAGTTGAATATTTTGTTTCATATTTTGATCATTATCGGCCAGAAGCATATCTTCCTTCAAAAGATGTTTATATTGAAAAAACATCTAAAAATAATCATGATTTAGAGGCGATGAGAATTTCTACTCTAAATGCTCTTACTACTAGAAGAGATACAATTGTTGTAGCTTCTGTTGCATCTATATATGGAACAATAAATCCTGAAGAATATAAAGTTAGTTTTCTTAATATTGAAAAAGGGCAAACTATTAAAAGAAGTAACTTTTTTATAGAACTTATAAAAAGGCAATATACAAGAAATAATATTAGTTTAGAAAGTGGTAATTTTTCTTCTAAAGGTGATGTTGTTGAAATATCTCCTGGTTGAACAAACGAATTTATAATAAGAATTGATTTTTTTGATGATACTATTGAAAATATTTATACAGTTGATAGCTTAAGCAAAAATGTAATAAAGTCATTTGATAGTTATACTATTTTCCCGGCTTCGGCATATATCATTCAAAATGATACTACTTCTAAAGTTGTAAGCTTGATAAAAGAAGAATTAGATGAAAGATTATTGTTCTTTAAAAATGAAAATAAAAGATTAGAATATGAAAGATTATTACAAAGAACAAATAATGATATTGACTCATTACAAGAATTTGGATTTTGTTCTGGTATAGAAAATTATTCAAGACATATAGATGGAAGACAAGAAGGAGAAAAACCTTTTACACTTCTAGATTTTCTTCCTAAAGATGCACTAATGATTATTGATGAATCACATATGATGATTCCTCAATTAAATGCTATGCATAATGGAGATAGGGCAAGAAAACTAAACCTTGTTGAATATGGTTTTAGGCTTCCTTCAGCATTAGATAATAGACCTTTAAGATTTTCTGAATTTTTTGATTATGATTTTCAAAAAATATTTGTTTCAGCAACTCCGGCCGAATTTGAACTAAACCTTACTTCTGGTGAAGTAGTAAGCCAAATTATAAGACCAACTGGTTTACTTGATCCAGTAATTAGCATTATACCTGAAGATAATCAAGTGGAATCTATTTATGATCAAATTTTAAAACAAAGAGAAAGAAACGAAAGATCTTTAATTTTAACTACTACTAAAAAAACTTCTGAAGCATTTACAAAATACTTTAAAGAAAAAAATGTAAAGATTGCTTATATCCATTCTGATCATAAAACATTTGAAAGAAATGAAATCCTTAGAAAATTAAGAAAAGGGATTTATGAAGTGGTAATTGGGATTAATCTTTTAAGAGAAGGTATTGATTTACCAGAAGTTTCTTTAATTATGGTTTTAGATGCTAATAAGGAATCATTTTTTAGATCGAAAACATCTTTAATCCAAATTGTTGGAAGGGCAGCTAGAAATAGTAATGGAAGAGTTATTTTTTTCGCCAATACAATTTCTAAATCAATGCAGGAAACTATTAATGATAATCAAATTAAAAGGGAAATACAAATAAATTACAACAAGAAAAACAATATTATTCCATCAACAATAATAAAACCAATAGCTGAACCTATAAATGGCAGAGATATTTCCGATGCAATTGATTATGTATTAAAAAATAAAAATACTAAAAAAGCCCAAAAAGAAAAAGATAAAATTATTGAATCGCTTCGCGAAGAAATGATTTTAGCTGCTAAAGAATTAAATTTTGAAAAGGCTACTGAACTAAGAGATTTAATTTTAGAAATTGAAGGGGATGAATAATTAAGTTTGTTATATTTTTTATAAAAAATATATAATTATAATTATTCAAACAACAAATTTAAGAGGTTAAAAATGAGTAACAAACTTGAGACAAAAAAATTATTAGCATTAATTCTTATGCTTTTCCCAATTATTAGTATAATAGGATTTTTATTATATGTTTTAGGTACAAAAATAAGCGGAAGAGAATTAATAGTTGCTATATTAACAATTCCTTTTGGTTTTCTTGCTGCTATTTTTCTATGATTAAACGCTTTAGGAATTATTAGCCTATAATTTTAAAAAAATTTATTAAAAACAATAATTATAAAAATGTAATTATTGTTTTTTTTTTTTTTTTAATTTACTTTATTGTTTTTTTGATTTCCGATCAAGTTCTTGGATATCCTTTAATATCATTAAAGGTTTTAAAATATGAAAAAATATTTAAGTCCTTATCTTCTATTTCTTTTATATTTTGAATATTATAATTTATATTAAATTTTTTAATAATTAGATCTGCTTCTATAATTTCTTCACTAACTAAAGGGCCTTTAGGAAAAATATATAAACTATTTTCTTTTCCTAAATTCATTGTTATTTCAATTAATACTCTAAGAGAAGAAACAGCTCTTGCTGTAACGATATCATATTTATTTTTGATTGATAAATTTTCCACTCTATCATTAATGATATTAAATTCTAATTTTAATTCTGTTTTAACCAAATTCAAAAAATCAGCTCTTTTTGAATTTGGTTCTATTAAATCAAGATTAAAATTATTTTCAAAAAAAATGATAAGAGGAACAGAAGGGAATCCTGCACCAGGTCCTACATCAACAATTTTTGATTGCTTATTGAAATAAGGGAAATAAATTTTAAAACAAATAATAGAATTATAAATTCCTTCTTTTCAAATTGTTTCTTCATCGAAACCTGTTAAATTCATTTTTTTATTATTTTCTAAAATTAAATTAACATATTTTTCAAGATTTGAAAAAATTTTTTTATTTCCGTTACATAAGAAATAAGTTTCTTGTTTATAGTTTTTCATAATTTAATATTAGATATTTTCTTCGTCAATTTTTTTATGATATAAAGAAGATATTGATGATGAATTTATATATGCTTGAATAGCATTAGCTATTAAGGGAGCAACCGAAATTATTTCTATTTTTTTGCTAACTAATAATTCTTTTTTTTCTATTGAATCGGAAAGAAAAACTTTTTCAATACATTTTTCGTCTTCGAATTCTTGGAATCCATTAGAAAAAATACCATGAGTAGCTGCTATATAAATTTTTTCAGCGCCATTTTTTTTAAGAATTCTTGCTGCTTTTAAAATTGTTCCACCAGTATCTATCATATCATCTAAAATAACTACATTTTCACCTTTTACATTACCAAGAACATTCATAATCTCAGATTTATTAGGACCACTTCTTCTTTTATCGATAATCGCAATTTTAATTGTATTTGATAAAAGCTCAGCAAGAGTTCTTGCTCTAACTGCTCCACCATGATCTGGAGAAACAATAGTATATTTTAATTTTTCTTTTTTAAGAAAGGCAGCTAAAGAATAACATCATTTTAAATCATCAACAGGAATATCAAAAAATCCTTGAATAGAAGGATTATGTAAATCTATTGTCATTAAATGTTGCACACCAGTAGTTTCTAATAAATTTGCTACTAGTTTTGCTGTTATTGGTTCTCTTTTATTAGCTTTTCTATCTTGTCTTGAATAACCATAATAAGAATTAATAACATAAATATCTTTAGCCGAAGCTCTTTTTACTGAATCAATAAAAATAAGTAAATCAAATAAAAAATCAATTGTTAAAGTGTTTGCAATTATAAAAACAGAATGGTTTCTAACAACAACAGATGGTTTTAAGATTTTTTCACCATCATTGAATTTAATTAATTCAACTTCTGCTAGTTCAATACCTAATTCTTTTGCAACTTGTTCTGCTAAAATAATTGAACTAGGCATTCCAAATATTTTTATTTTATTTTTATCTTGATCCATGCTTTTAATTTAATCCTTAATTTTTCGAAATAGAAGGAATAGCTGCTTTGTTTTTTTTGTCTCTGATTCTAAATTCTAAATCATAACTTTTAAGTGCTAAATCTCAATCTTCTTCTAAAAATACTTTTAAAGGATCCATTAAATTTAATTTAATAAAATTAAGTGTTTTTTTTGTTTGTTGTTCTATGTCAGATTCTTTAATTGTAACTTTTCTAAAATTAGATATAGAGAGAATTGTTTCTCTATAAAATGTTTCTAATTCACTTCATAAAATAAATTCAACATACATTTTGTATCATTTTTCAAAAGATCTTTCAAAGTTTGTTTCTAAATATAATTTTAATGTTTCAAATTTTAAAATTTTGTTTTTTAAAATTACTGCAATTTTACCTACTTTTTCAATAGTTAATTTATTTGCATCTAAAAATGTTTTTTCGTAATCTGTTGAATTATTTCTACAAAATTTAGCTGATTCTTCTGAACTTTGAACTATTAATTTAAAAAGTTTTGAATTGCTTTTTATTGTATCTCTTATTTTTTTTAAATCATCTAATGAAAGAATCTCATTTAAATAATCGTTATAAACAACATCTCCTATAGCATCTTTTTTTACAATAAACTTTGTTTTTGTTTTTGGAAAATCAACTAATACTGTATCATATTTCTTTCCTATAACTGACATAAATAACACTCCTTTAAATTAATTATAATATAAGTTAATTTAATTTGCAAAATTATCTTTCTAAATACGCAGAAGCAAATGTTCTATTTCTTCTTTTTTCGTATTTAATATAACCATCAATTAATGTATATAAAGTGTGATCTTTTCCGATTCCAACATTATTACCAGGATGAATTTTTGTTCCTCTTTGTCTGAAAATTATTGAACCTGCATTTGCATATTGTCCATCACTTAATTTTCAACCTAAACGTTTACTATGTGATTCTCTTCCGTTCTTACTACTTCCGGCCGCTTTTGTTTTTGCCATGTTTCACTCTCCCTAAATTTTTTTTATTTAATTTCTAATATTTTTAATCTTGTATATGGTTGACGATGTCCTAATTTTCTTTTATGTGTAGATTTTGCATTATGTCTATAAACAACGATTTTTTTTGCTTTTCCTTGTTTTTCTATAATAGCTTCAACATACGAATCTTTTAAAAATGGTTTTCCTAATTTATTATCAACTAATAATACTTTATCAAATTTGATAATATCACCTTCATTACCAATAAGTTTTTCAACAAAAATTGTTTGTTCTTTTTTAACAAGAAGTTGTTTACCACCTGTTTCTATAATTGCTATCATAAGCCTCCTATTTTAAAAATTTATGTCACATTCTATTAGGTGTTTAATAAATCAAACTTTCAAAACCTTTTCGAAATGGTTACTTTTAAAATAAGTAACAAATTTATTATAACAAAAAATCTTTTTTTATAATTAAAAGGTTAGACAAAATTTTAAATTAGTGTAAAATTGTTTTTGTATTACATATACATAAAATTAAAAAGCACTTTTTATTGATGTATTCAGATGTGTCATTTACTAAATAATGATTCTGCATGCAAGTGATATAAAAAGGAAGAAAAAACAAAAGGTTAAAAATGGAAGATAAATTAAAAGAAGAGTTAGCTCTTAGCAAAGAAAATACTGAAAAAATTGTTTCAGATTCAAAATTATTAGAATTTGGAGTTTATTTTGGACATAAAAAAAATATGTGAAATCCAAAAATGAAACAATATATTCATTCAACAAAAAATAAAATTCATATTATTGATATTCAAAAAACACAAAAAGCATTATCATTTGCTTTTAGTTTTATTAAAAAAATTGCTGAAAAAGGTGGAGACTTCATCTTTGTAGGTACAAAAAGACAAGCTAAAGATATTATTAAGGAACAAGCTTTAAGAACAAATTCATTTTACGTAAATGAAAGATGATTAGGTGGAACTTTAACAAATAAGAAAACAATTTTTTCAAGAGTTAAAACAATGGAAAACTTAGAAGAAATGGAAGCAAACAATTGAGAAGGTCTTACCAAAAAAGAAGGAATTCTTCAAAAAAAAGAATTAACAAAATTACAAAGAAATTTTGAAGGAATAAGAAATATGAAATTTGTTCCTTCAATTATGATAATTGCTGATCCTAATTATGATTTAATCGCAATTAAAGAAGCTAAAAAAGTTAAAAACATAAAAATAATTGGAATTGTAGATACAAACTGTGATCCAGGACTTGTAGATATTCCTATTCCATCAAATGATGATTCAATAAAATCATTAATGTTAATTTTAACTATCTTAGCTGATGCGATTGTTAGTGCTAAAAATGGTCAAGTAAAATTTGCTTTCCAACCAGATGAAGCAATTGTTCTTCCGCCTGAATTTATGGAGAAAAAAATCCAAAGAGATAATTCTAAAGGACCTAGAACTTTTAATAGTAATAGACCAAGAAGAGAATGAGATGGTAAAAAAGATAATAAAACTTTAACCGGTGCTCCATTCACTTTCAAAAAAAGAGAGACTACTAATACAGAAGCAGGATCTATACCTAAAAAAATAAGAACAGAAAAAGCAGGAGAATAATATGAGCTCAATGTCAGAATTAATTAAAGAATTAAGAGAAAGAACTGGTTCTGGATTTATTGATTGTAAAAAAGCTTTAGAAGCTACAAATATGAATCTTGATCAAGCTATTGAATGATTACAAAAAAATGGAATTGCTAAAGCTGTTAAAAAAGCTGGAAAAATTGCTGCAGAAGGTTTAGTACAAACTATTATTAATAAAGATTGTGCTGTAATTTTTGAATTAAATTCAGAAACAGATTACGTTGCTAAAAATGATATTTTTAATAAAACATTAAATACTATTGGAGAAACATTATTAATAAATGAATTTTCAAGCGATGAAGAAGTTCTTAAATTAAAAACAGCTTCTGGAAAAACTATTGAAGAAGTAGCAATTGAAGCAACAAGTGTTATCGGAGAAAAAATCTCATTTAGAAGAAGTATTAAGTTCAAAAGAACTCCAGGAGTAAACTTTGGTGCTTATACTCACTTTGATGGGCAAAAAGCAGCATTAATAGTTGCTGAAGGTGCTAGTGATGAAGTATTAAGAGATATAGCTATGCATATAACAGCTATGAACCCAGAATATTTATCTATGGATGAAGTTCCTCAAAGTAAAATGGATGAAATTAGAAAACAAGTTGCTGAGGAATTAAAAGAAACTCCAGGATTTGATAAAAAACCAGAAAACATAAAAGAAAATATGTTTAATGGAAAAGTAACTAAAGCTTTATCTGATTCTACATTACTTGAACAAGAATATGTAAAAGAAAGCGGAAAAAAAGTTAGTCAATATTTTAAAGACATAAAAGCAAAACCAATTGCAATGGTTCGTTTTGAAGTTGGAGAAGGAATTGAAAAAATAGTTGTTGATTTTGCTGAAGAAGTAAAACAACAAATGAAAAAATAAGTATAATTTAAATTATATGTATTTTATTTATGGTGATGAGCCCCTTTATATCGAAAAAAAGATTAATGATATTATTTTAAAAAATAATATTAATAATTGTATTAATTTTTATGATGATTCATCTTTCCCAGATATTATTGATTCAATTGTAAATACATCTTTATTTAATGACAAAGAATTAATAATTTTAAACAATATTAATTTTAATAAATCACAACAAGAACAAATTATTTCTTTTTTAAAACAAGAAGTAAATAATATTGTTCTTTTTGTTTTGAATTGCAAAGAAAAAGATTTAGATAAAACAAATGTATTAATTTCTTTTTTATTAAAAAAAGCTAATTCATTTTCTTTTAATAAAGTTGATGAAAAAGATCTTCCAAATAAAATTATTGAACTAGTCGAAGAAAAAGGTGGAAAAATAAATAAACTTAGCGCTATTTATTTAGCATCAAAATTACCAAATGAAATGCTTATTATTTCTTCTGAAATTGATAAACTTCTTATTAACGATCAAGAAATAAATGAAGAATTAATTGATAGTTTAGTAACAAAATATCAAACAAAGAATATTTATGGTTTTTTAAATGCTTTAAATAATAAAGATTCATTACAAGTATTTAAAGAATATCAAGAAAAAATTAATCACGGAGAAGAAGTTATTAGTTTAATTTCAAGCATATCAACAATTCTAATTATTTGTTCAGAAATTGATGTTTTAAAAAAACAGAAAAAATCTTTACAAGAAATTTCTGAAATAATGGGGATTCATAATTTTAGAATTGAAAACGGAAATAAATTACTTATAAAAATGGGTATTAAAAAAATTAATGAATTAATTCTTTCACTTGCTGAATTAGATATGGATATCAAAAAGGGTGTTATTGAAGAAAAAATTGGATTTGAAAAAATTTTACTAGATTTCATAAAGTAAGGAAAAGAATGGAAAAAAATAAATATTTTTTATATCAAGTAAATCCTCTTTTTTTTAGAGACGGTGATGGTGATGGTTTTGGTGATTTTTTAGGATTTATTGAAACTATTCCATATTTAAAATTTATGGGTATTAATTATGTTTGTTTTCCTGATATTTTTAATAATATTAATAGTCTTAATCTTCCCACCTATGTTGCTATTGAAGAAAAATACGGAGAACTAAATACATTAACAAAAGTAATCCAAGAACTCAAAAATAATAATATTTCTTTTGTTTATGAAATTAATATTAAAAATATTTCTAAATCAAGTTTAGTTAAAAATTTAAATAAAAAACATTCTTTATCAAAAGATAAAAAAGATTTTTATTTAGATAAAAAAATAGGCGATGATAAAAATAAAAAATGAGATGAAGAAAAAAACATTTTTCTTTTAAAAAAGCTCTTAACTATTTTAAAAGAAACAAAAATAGAAAATATTATGATTAGTAATTTTGAATTCCTTTTCAATAAAACTGAAGCAATCTCAAATAATACAATTGATTTATTAAAATCAATTTGTGAAGTTTTAAAGAATGAGTTTGGTTTTTTAAAAGTATTTGTAAAATCTAACTTTGTAGTTGATGAAATGAAATCAGATTTAATTTCTACAAATATGATTGATTTATTTATAAATACTTCACTTAATGAGTTTGGTATAAATAAAAATCATTTAGGATTTAATAAAGTAGAAAAATTTAAATTTCCTAAATTTTTTAAAAGTTTAGAAAATCTTTTAAATAATAAACCCAAAAATGTTTTAGATAAGACCGTTTTTGGTTTATCAGAAAATAAAAATGGAAGAATAATTTCAAGATGAGGTTCTAAAGGGATTTTAAGAAATGATTCTACAAAAGCATTTTTATCAATAATTTTATTTTCACCAACCAGTTTTATATTATATTTTGGTGATGAATTAGGTTTATTAAATTTAGACCTTAAAAATTTTTCAGAATTAAATGATCCTTATATTTTAGATACAAAAAGAAGATTTGAATCAAAAGGAATTAAAGAAAGGGATTTTTGAAATAGTGAAAAGGAAATTTCCTCTATTAATAATAATTATTATTTTCCATGAAATAATTCTAAAAATTTTGGTTTTACAAATAATAAAAATGTAAAATTATTTTGAAAAATTTATCCTTACGGCTTTGAACAAAATGTAAAAGAGCAAATGAAAAATATGAATTCCTCTTTAAATTATATAAAAAAAACAATTGCTTTTTTAAATGAAGAAAATATGGTTGATTTTTTAGAAAATTATGAATCATTTGAAATAAAGAAAAAAACAAGTGGTCTTATAAAATATGCTTATAAAAAAAATAATGAACTATTAATAATTAATATTAATTTAAAAAATAAATGAATACAATTAAATGAACTAAAAGAGGGAGAAATTATTTTTTGTTCTAACCACAAAAGAGAAGAAAAAAATTTTTCTTTTATCATGCCTTATGAAGTTATTATAACTATTGAAAAAATTTAAAAATATATACTTTTGTTTTATTTTTTACTTTTTCTTTATTTTTTTTACATATATAGATAGGACAATTGTCCGAGGAAAGAGAGAATTAATGAAATATATATTAATTTTTTTTGCTATCAAATATAAAGGTAATTTCGAAAAAATTTATAAAGCTTTAAAGGATAAGGAATTTGTTTCTATTGAGGAAATAGAAAAAATTTATGACAAAATAAAAAATAAAGAAATTCAGGCTATAACTATTTTAGATGATGAATATCCAGCAGGTCTTAAAGAAATATATAAACCGCCTTTTGTTTTATTTTATAAAGGTAATAAAGAATTATTAAAAGTTAATGCAATTACTATAACAGGCGAAAATAAAATTGGAGATATAGAAAGTGTTAAAGCTTCAATTTATAAATTATCTAATGATAATGCTTTGGTAACGAATTATTATAGGGGTCTAGATGAAGAAATTGTAAATTCTTTTATTGAGCAAGATAGACCAATTATTTTTATTTCAGCTAATGGACTTAAAAATGGATATTTTATAAATGATATTGATCATATAAAAAATAAACTTGTATTAAGTGAAATATGTGAAAACGAACACGTTAACAAAGAAAGACTTATAGGTAGAAATAGAATTGTGGCAGGAATTGCTAATGCCTTAATAATTCTTAATAGTAAGTCAAATAGTGGGTTAATGAATCTGGTTTCCTTTTTTCTAGAAAATGGAAAAGAAATTTATTGTCACTCAATTAATGATAAAAATTCAGAAGATATTAATTTTAGTGGAAATAAGGTTCTTATTGATGAAGGGGCTTCTGTTTTTGAAAATATTGATGAGATATCAATTTTTAAAAATAATAAAGTTTTAAATTAATATATTATAATTTTAGTTATAATGCCTGAATTACCAGAAGTAGAAAACGTCGTTAGATTTTTATCAAAAAAACTTACTAATGAAAATATAGAACAAGTCATCGTTAATAATGATAAATTTATTAAAAACTCAACTAAAAAGAAATTTATTGCTTTTTTAGAAAATGAAACAATTGAACAAGTACTTAGAAGAGGAAAATATATTGTCTTTTTAATATCTAATAATAAAATGATTATTTCTCATTTAAGAATGGAAGGAAAATATAAAATATCTGAAGATAAAGATGAACCGATACAAAAACATTCTCATATAATTTTTCTTACAACAAAATATAAGATTGAATATAATGACTCAAGAGGATTTGGGACATTTGAAATTTATAACGATCATGATTTTTCAAAATATATAAATATTGGTCCTGAACCTTTTTCAAATCAGTTTTCATTTTCATATTTAAAAAAAATATTTAACAAATCTACAAAAAATATTAAAAGTATTTTATTAGATCAAAAAATTGTTGTTGGTTTAGGAAATATTTATGTAAATGAAGTTCTTTATTCAGCTTGTATTTCTCCTTTTAAAAAGGCTAATGAATTAAATGATAAAGAGATTCATGAAATTTATATTTTTATTAAAGTAATTTTAGAAAAAGCTATTAATGAAGGCGGAACAACATTTTCATCATTTCATTCTGGAGAAAAAGAAGGTAATTATCAAAGCTTTTTAAATGTTTACAAAAAAGATAATTGTATCAAGTGTAATACAAAAATAGAGAAAGCTAAAATAGCCGGAAGAGGAACTTTTTATTGTAGTCAATGTCAATTTTAACTTCATTTTTAATTAGCAATAGAATATAATATTGTTTATGTTAAATATTAATTGATATCCTGGGCATATGGCTAAGGCTATAAAGGATATAAAAGAAAAAAAAGATCTAATTGATTGTTTTATTATAGTTTTAGATGCAAGAGTTCCATTATCAACTTATAATGAGGAGTTTGATAAGATAGCTCCTAATAAACCAAGATTATTTGTTCTTTCAAAAAAAGAACTTTCAGTAGATAAAGAAATTGAAAATGTTAAACAAAAATTTGATGACGAAAAAGATGATTTTATAGCATTAAATTTAAAGGATTCTAAATCTAAAAAAGATATTATTCAAAAATTAAAAAAAATATTGAAAAAGAAAATTGAAAGAGATAAAAGAAGAGGTCTTTTATCATCTAATCTTAAATGTTTTGTTGTTGGTCTTCCAAATGTTGGTAAATCTACATTAATTAATTTAGTAGCTAGTAATAATTCAAAAGTAAAAGTTGAAAATCATCCAGGAACAACTAAAGCATTAAAATGAATTCAAATAGAAAATATTTTTCTTTTGGATTCTCCTGGAATAATGATGCCCAAAATTAAAAGCGATGAACAAGCTTTAAAATTAGTAGCATGTAATTTAATTAGAAAAGAAGTAATAAGTGATTATGAATTTATTACAAAAATTCAAGATATATTAATTGAAAAAAAAGAATCTTTTTTTAGTGAAAATGATTTAGAATATTTTTCAAAGGAAAATGATAAATATTCAGAACTTATAAGATATGGTAAAAATAAGAATATTTTTAAAAAAAATGGAGAGGTCGATAAAGAAAAAGTATATTCTTTAATTAGAAAAAAAATTATAGATATTAAAAAAATATACTGAGATTAATTATGAATAGATTTTTTGTAGAGAAAAAAGAGGGAAATTATTTTATTTTATCTAAGGAAATTTTAGATCATTTAAAAGTTATAAAAATTGGGGACAAAGAATTTATTTCTGTTTTTGAAAAAAATTTTTTTAAATGCAAATTAGAAAAAGATAAAGCTCTTATTTTAGAAGAATTATTTTTAAATAATGAATATGAAAAAAATATTGCTATTTTTATTTCTATAATTAAAATAAAAAATTTAGAAATTGCTTTACAAAAAGCAGTTGAATTGGGCGCTAAAGAAATATTCTTAATTAAAACTGAATTTACCAATAAAAAATATATCGATAAAATTGATTCAAAAAAAATGATAAGGTTTAAAGAAATTATAAAAAATTCAGCAGAACAATCATTTAGAAATATTATTCCCGTTATTTATGAACCTGTTGATTTTTCAAAATCCTTTTCATTAGTTAATACTAAAAATAAATTTATCGCTCACGAAAAAAATAATTTTGAAAAAAATATATTTCTACCTCAAGATATTTCTATATTTATAGGACCAGAAGGGGGATTTAGTGATAATGAAATTAATCAAGCCAAAAAAAATAATTTTATTATTTTCTCTCTTGGTAAAACTATATTAAGAGCTGAAACAGCTACAATTAAAGCATTATCTTTAATTAATCTTTAGTTAGATCAAAAAATTCTTTAAGTTCTTCACTATTTCTACTAAATTGCATTGCTGCAGATTCAAAACCAGTATGAACAGCAATAATAGGAGGGATATTACTTTTTATTAAAATAAAGTTAGAATCATTTTTAGTAATTTCATTAATTTTAGCCATAAATTCATCAGAATCAGAGCATTCAACATCGAAATATATAAAATATAATTTATCCTTAGAAGAAGATTTTTTTGAATGTTCTTCATAAAATTCTTTAAATAAATTTAAAAATGTTCTTGTAAAAATACGACCTTTATCATATTTATTTAATGTTCCAGTTTCATATTCAAATCTTATAATAGGAACTATCTTTAATAATTTTGCTATCTTTGCAGCTGAAGGAGATAATCTTCCTCCTTTTAAAAGAGCGTCAGTAGTTTTAGGAATTAAAAATGTATCTAAATTATTATATGTTCCTGGATTATTTAAAATTTCAATCGCTTCAGTTACTGAGATTTCTTCCTTTTCTAATCTGGTTTTAACTTTTAAAAGAGAATCCATTAAACCATAACAAATATTTTTTGATTCAATAATATGAACATTATCAAGTTTATCTTGAATTACTAAAGATTGCAAATTATTATATTGAGAAGAAAGGGCCATTGAAATAGGATAAACTATAACATGATCATATCTACTTGCTAAATCAGATAAAATTATTTTAGCTTCACCCATTGGTGTAAAAGAAGTAAAAATATTAGAATTTGATTTTAATTTATCCTTAAAATCATTGAATGTTAAATCAACTCCATCTTTATAATCTTGGTCATTTATTTTAATATATAAAGGTAAATAATGTAAACCTATTTTCTCTACCTGCGTTTTAGTAAAAGCGCAAGAAGAATCTACTACAAATGCTATTTTCATAATATAAATTATAACATTTTTAATTTTAATTAGGAAAATAAATAATAAGGAGAAAAAATGAAAAATAGAGGAATGCTTCTTGAAAAAATAATAAATAAAACAATTAATTCTTATAAAAATAACGGAACAGCTCTTTTCCATAAAAAGAATTTAGATATTAAATTTGAAAGAGTTGATAAAGAATTAAATGTTTCTAATTCTGTTATATCAAAAAAATCAACTGTTGATTATTATGGTATATATAAAGGAAGATTTATTGCTTTTGAAGCGAAAAGCACTAATAAAGAATATCTTTCTTTTTCTAATTTTAAAGAACATCAGCATAATTATTTATTAGAAATTGAAAAATATTTAGGAATTGCTTTTTATATTATTCTTTTTAAAAAAACAAGTGAATTCTTTATTATTAAAGCTAGTAATATCAATTTACAAACAAAAAAATCAATTACCAAAGATTTTATTTTAAATAATGGTTATTATTTAGAAATAATTTATCCGGGGTATATTGATTTTTTAAGTTTTATTAATAAAATTAAATAGAAAATTCTTCTTTTAAACTTTTACTTGGAACAAATTTAGGTTTTCTTTTTGCTTTTATTGTAATTTGTTCATTTGTTAAAGGGTTTCTAGCTTGTCTTTCTTTTGTTTCAGCTATTTTAAACGTTCCAAAACCAGGAAGTTGTACTTTTTCACCTTTTTTCATTTCATCAATAATTATTGCAATTAAAGATTTAATTGTATTTTCTGTTTGTTTTACATTTAAATCAGAAAGCTCTGCTACCTTTTTTAAAAAATCTATTTTTTTACTCATTTTTTTCTCCTTAGATTTGTATTATTTAAAATACTTTTTCTTCTGTATTGTGTCTATCAGCCACTAAATACGAATCTCCATTTTTTGCAAAAAATGGAATTAATGCTTCTTTAGCTTTGTTGAAATCATTTTTAATTTCATCATAAAGTTTTATAGAATCCATTGAAACAAATACTGAATTTGTTATTCCGAATTTTGTAATTAAATCTTTATCTGAAACAATACCAATAATTGCTGCATTAGGTCTAAATTGAGCAATTGATTCAAGTAATTTTCCTGTATTAGATCTAATTACAACGTATTTATATTTTCCTTGTTGAGTCATTTTAGCAATTCTATATGCTATTTCAATTCTAGAAATTTCTTCTTTATCAGTTGTTTTTGAAATTTTATATTTATAAACTTCTTCCATTTGAACTGGATAGTAAAGTTTTTTATAAAATTCTTTTTCTGCTCTTTTGTTAATGGTTGACATTACTGTTGTTGCTTCAACTGGAAAATCACCTGAGGCACTTTCTCCAGAAAGCATTGTTGCATCAGCGCCTAATTCAGTTGCTCAGTAAACATCAGTAACTTCTGCTCTTGTAGGTTGTGGAGATTTTTCCATTGAATCAAGCATTTGAGTTGCTACGATAACAGGTTTCCCTGCTTCACGACATTTTCTGATAATTCTTTTTTGGTGGTAAGGAACATCGTAATATGGAATTTCTAAACCAAGATCTCCTCTAGCAATCATAATTCCATCTGATTCATTAATTATTTCATCAATATTTTGAGCACCAAATTCAGATTCTATTTTTGAAAATATTTTTACATTTTCACCATTGTATTTTTTAGCAACTTCTCTTAGTTCTTTAACGTTATTTGCATTATTTACAAACGAGGCTGCTATATAATCAATTCCATTTTGAATTCCAAATTCAATATCCCCTTTATCTTTATCTGATAAAAATGGTAATGAAAAATCTATTCCTGGTAAATTAATTCTTTTATTAGATTTAAGAAGGTGATTATTAACTGTTTCAACAACACAAAATCCATTTCCTATTTCTTTTACTTCAGAAACTAATTTTCCATCATCAAATAATACTTTTTTACCAATTGAAAGATCTTTTTCCATTTCATAAGAAACGGTTATTTCTTTTGATGTACCTTCAAAGTTTTCAAATTTATCTTTTGTTGTATAAACTTTAAGAAGTGATTTTTCAGAAATAAATTGAGCACCATCTTTCATTTTTCCAACCCTTATTTCAGGTCCTTTTGTATCAAGTAAAATTGAAATAGGTACATTTAATTCTTTAGATAATTCTTTAGCTAAAAAAAACTTTTTTTGTTGTTCTTCTCTTGTTCCATGAGAGAAATTTGTTCTTATAGTTGTTAAGCCAGCTAAAACTAATTTTCTTAGAACTTCTGCATTTTCAGAAGATGGACCTATAGTTCCAATTAACTTGGATCTTTTGTCAATAAATTTCATGTTTTTCCTTTTAATATATATTTTAATAGTAATTATATATTAAATTGAAAAAATATCATATCTATAAATTTTTATAATTTATCAGGAGCGGAAATACCTAATAAATTTAATCCTTTTGCAAGGATAATTTTTACTGCATTAATCATCTTTAAACAAATGATTTCATCCTTAGAACCAATGATTGGATTATTTGAATAAAACGAGTGTAATTCAGTAGTTAATTCAATCAAATATGAACAAAGAAGATGAACCTTATAATTTTCTGATATTTGAGCTAATAATAAAGGGAAATTTTCTATTAATTTTATAAGTTTTTTTGAGTTTAAAGGAATGAAAGAATCTTCTTTTACTTCTTTAAAATTGAAGTTTGCTTTTTTAAGTAATTGAATACATCTTGCATGAGCATATTGAATACTAAAAACAGGATTTTCATTTGATTTAAGAGTTGCTAAATTAAGATTAAAATCAATTTTAGTATTTGAACTTCTATTTACTAAGAAAAATCTTGTCGCATCTTTTCCGACAGTTTTTACAAGTTCAAATAAAAATAAAGAAGTTCCCTTTCTTTTAGACATTTTTAGTTCTTGTCCCTCTTTAATTAATCTTACTAATTGAAGAGTAATAACATCTAAATCATCTTCTGAATATCCACTTAATTTAAGAGCTACTTTCATTCTTTTTATATATCCAGTATGGTCAGCACCTCAAATGTTAATTAATTTATCAACCTTTGGTTCTCTTGAAATTTTTATATTATGATAAGCTATATCTGGTAAAAAATATGTATAGGTTCCATCGCTTTTTATTAGAACTCTATTTTTATCATCGCCATATTTTTCTGTATTTAATCAAAGGGCTCCATCTTTTTCAAATTTATCATTTAATTTATCAACGATTGGCAAAATCATATTTTTGTTATATAAATCTAATTCTGAAAAATAAAGATTAAAATTAACATTTAAAAGAGCTAAATCTGATTTGATTTTTTTAAGAACTATTTTTAAAGCTATTTCAGTTAATTCTTTTTCTACTTCACTAAATTTTTTGTTTTTTCAAATATCACCGATTTCTAATATTAATTGTTCAGCAACTCATATAATATCAATTCCTCTATAAAGATCGGGATCCTCATTTAAATCGAATTCTAATTTTACTTTTTGAATTTCTTGATATCTAGTAAAAGCTGATTTAGCTAAATTTTTAACTTGAGCGCCAGCATCATTAATATAATATTCTCTAAAAACATCAATTCCTTGTGTTTCTAAAATATTAGCTAAAGAATCACCGTATGAAGCTCCACGAGCATGAGCTACATGTAAAAACCCAGTTGGATTTGCCGAAACAAATTCTAGATTTATTCTTTTATTTATTTTATCTATATTTCCATAATTTTTATCTTGTATATTAATTGAATTAATAATAAAATTAAAATATTTTTCGCTTACAAAAAAATTAATAAAACCATTAGGAATTACTTCTATTTTTTCAATAAATTCATGTTTTAAATCTTTAACTATTTTATTTGCTATATCTTGTGGTTTTTCTTTAATTTCTTTTGATAAAAGAAGAGCGATATTAGTTGAAAAATCACCGTATTTTTCAACTGAAGGTATTGTTATTTGGTATTTTATATTTGATATTTGATTATTTTTTAAGTAACTATCTAATTGTTTAGAAATAATATCTTTTAAATTATTCATATTCATTTTGATCTTGAATCTTTAATGCTTTAAAACTAAATTCTGTAGGAACTTTTTTCCCAAACACTTCAATATCTACAATAGCATGTCTTTTTTTAATATCAGATTCAATAACAATTCCTCTTTCATTAGCAAATGAACCAAAAGTAATTCGTACATGACTTCCTTTTGGAAATGGATTAGTATATTCGATTTTTTCAAATTCTTTTTCGATTCTAGTTTCATTAGCATACATTTTACCCATTTCTCTTTCAGAAATAGGAATAGGTTTTGCTCCTTTTCCTGAAGAACCGATTAAACCAGTAACAAATTCTGTATTTCTTACTAAAAATCAAGCTTCATCGCTCATAATCATTTTTATAAAAATATAACCTTTGTAAATATTAACTTTTTTAATTTTGTAATCTTTACCTTCAGATTTCTTTTTAAGTTCTGTTGCACTTATTTTTGGTTCTCAAAAAATTTTAAAATCAAAAAAGTAGTTTTGCATTGATTCTACTTCTACTTTTTGTTTTAATGAATCGATAACAGCTTCTTCCTTGGTTGAAATTGTTGAAACCATGTATCATTGAGGGTTTGGTTGTGACATATTATTGTGCTCCTATAAGATTTATAAATTGACCTGAAATGAAAGAGATTAAAAAGAAAAATCCAATAAGGAACATGATAAAAACAAAAACTAAAAGAAAGTTTTTTTCTTTTTTAAAATCAAAAGGTCATCTTATCCTTTTAATTTCTTTGAAAAAATTTCTTAAAATATAAGCTTTTTGTTTCTCTTCTTTGGAAGAAGATTTTACTTTTTTGTCTTTCATTATTTTTCCTCTTTATGAATACTATATCCATTGCATTTTTTACAAAACTTACGTATTTTTAATCTTTCATTTGTCGATTTATTTAAATAATAATTTTTGTTTTTGCATTCATCGCAAGATAAAGTAATCTTTTTCATTTAATTATTATAAACTAAAAATTTTAATAAGTTTTAAGAGATAATAATTTTTATTTTATTTTAAATATAACTCATCTGGGTCAGGAAGGTCATATTTTGAATTTCTTTCATAATTAGATGAAGTTCCGGCTGGAATTTTATGTCCAAGCACTATATTTTCTTTTAGACCAATAAGATTATCAACTTGATTACCAATAGAAGCATGAACAAGAATTTTTGCTGTTTCTTGGTATGAAGCAGCTGCTAAGAATGATTCAGATAATAAAGGTGTTTGTTTTGCTCCTTTAATTACAAGTTCTCCATATGAAGGTTTTTTACCTTGCATAATTAATTTAGCATTTTCTTTTTGATATGTATGAATATCAACAAATGAACCAATAAAGAAGTTTGAATCTCCAGCATCTTGAATAACAATTTTTGATAACATTTGTGAAACAATAATTTCAATATATTTATCAGCAATAGTAATCCCTTGCATTCTATATAGTTTTTGAATTTCTTTAATTAAGTAATTTTGAACTGTTCTAACTGATGTATATTTTAATAATTCTTTTAGAATAATTGGACCTTCAGTAATTTTTTGTCCCACTAATACT
Organism: Metamycoplasmataceae bacterium; assembly: GCA_051654605.1. Lineage (GTDB taxonomy): Bacteria > Bacillota_I > Bacilli_A > Mycoplasmatales > Metamycoplasmataceae > UBA710. The sequence goes on from JBOFYJ010000019.1 coordinate 146,203, forward strand.
TGATCTCCAACAGATACTCTTAATTTAGCTTTATCTGAGAATTCATATATTTTTGTACGCATTTCATTTTGAGAATTTTTATATTCTAATTCCACTAAAATAACATTTGATTTATTTGGTGGATTTTTATCAATTCTTATAATTGTTCCACTTCTAGTAGAAATAGTTGCTGGACGTCCTCATGGTTTTTCATAGGCATCAATTAATTCAATAAGTCTTGAAAAACCACCAGTAATATCTTCAACTCCAGCTACCCCTCCTGTATGGAAGGTTCTCATGGTTAACTGTGTTCCTGGTTCTCCGATTGATTGAGCAGCTACTATACCAATTGGTTCTCCTATATTAACAATAGAATTAGTTGCTAAATCTTTACCATAACATTTTTTACATACACCATTAGTTGTATGACATCCTAAAACAGATCTAATTGCTACTTCTTTAATTTTAGCTTCTGTAATTTGAGTTGCGATATCTGAAGTAATGTATTCATTATTTTTAAGAATTAAATTACCTTTAGAATCTACAATATCTTCAGCTGAAAATCTTCCAACAATTCTTTCTTCTAATTCCACAATTGTAGTTTCTTTTTTAGTATCAATGATACTTTTAATTTTGTAACCAAAATCAGATCCACAATCTATTTCACGAACAATAATATTTTGAGCAACGTCAACTAAACGTCTTGTTAAATATCCTGATTTAGCTGTATTAAGAGCTGTATCTGTTAGTCCTTTACGAGCACCATGTGTTGATGAATGGAACTCATAAGCTGTTAGACCTGAAAGGAATGATGATTTAACTGGAATTTCCACAGTTGAACGAACAACTCTATCATTTTCCGCATCGGCTTTTAATTGTTTTGTATTATTAGCCATCAGCCCACGAATACCTGCTAATTGAACTAAGTTAGAAATATTTCCCCTAGCACCTGAATTAATCATCATGTTAATTGGGTTATTTTCATATTTTTTCTCTTTAAGAATTTCACTTAAATTTACTTGAATATCATCTTTAAGTTTTGTTCATTTTTCAAGTGATAATTTATATTTTTCATCATTTGAAATAAGACCTTGTTCATAGAAAGTTTTAAGTTGTGTAATATACTCATCCCCTTCTTTAATTTTTTCTTCTTTATTAGAAGGTTCAATAATATCTGAATATGAAATAGTAATTCCTGATTTTGTTGAATAAACAAAACCAACTTTTTTAATTTTATCTAATATAGAAGCAACTAGGTTTGTATATTTGAATCATACTGATGATAATAGTGTTGATCTTTCTAATGGTTCTAATGTTCTTTCAACTCCATCATTTGAAATTCTTATTTTATTATTTAAAGCAAGATATTCTTCAATAATAATATCCCTTAAAATTTTTGAATGTAAAGATGTTATTCCTTTACCTTCAAATGTTTTTAATTCTTTAATATTTTCTTCAATATTTGAATAATTTTCTAAATTAATTTTTTCAATTATTGTAGCTACTTCTCTCATTGGAATTTCTGAAACATATCTTGAATAAAATTCTCGAACAATTTTCCCGATATCTTTTTTAGTAAATCCAGGTAATAATCCTTCGTTTTTAATGGCTTGGATTTTTTCTTTAAAGTTTTCTCCTGCTGCCATAAAGTATTTATTATCAGAACTATTTTTTGAAGTAAATGATTTAACTGAAAATAGGAATGGGAATGATTTAGGGAAACAATTATTTAAAATAAATTTACCAACAGTTGATGTTATATATTGTTTATTTTTAATTGGAATGTCTTTAACTACTGAAATAGGAAGAACGACAAAAGAATGTAAATCAACTTGTTTATTTTGGTAAGCTAAAATCATTTCATCATATGTTCCAAAAAATTTACCTTCACCTTTTGTATCACCTTTTTCAATTGATAAATAATAAATTCCAAGAACCATATCTTGAGATGGGTTAATAATTGGTTCTCCATCTTTAGGACCTAAAATATTTCTATTAGCAAAAATAAGTTCTTTTGCTTCACGAACAGCTTTTTTAGAAATAGGAACGTGAACAGCCATTTGGTCACCATCGAAATCGGCATTAAATGGAGTTGTTACTAATGGATGTAATTTAATCGCTCTTCCACGAACTAAAACTGGTTCAAATGCTTGAATAGAAAGTCTATGTAATGTTGGAGCACGGTTTAGAAGAACTAATCTTCCTTTAATCGCATTAGCCACATGTGGTCAAATTCTAAGATCTAAATTATCGATAATTTTTTTAGCACCTTTAATAGATGTAGCAACTTCTTTTTCGATTAATTCACTAACGATTCAAGGATCAAATAATTTAGCAGCCATTTCACGTGGAATACCTACTTGGTGCATTTTTAATTCCGGACCTACAACAATAACTGAACGTCCTGAATAATCAACCCTTTTTCCAAGAAGATTTTGTCTAAATCTACCTTTTTTCCCGGTTAGAGCATCTGCTATAGATTTTAAAGGTTTATTATCTTTTGAGATAACTTGATTTGACATTTTTCTTGAATTATCAATAACTGCATCAACAGCTTCTTGAATCATTCTTAATTCATTTTGAATAATTAAAATAGGAGCATTAGAATCTATTCATTTTTTAAGTCTATTATTTCTTATAATAATACGACGGTAAAGTTCATTAATATCACTTGTTGAATGTCTTCCTCCATCTAATTGAATTAATGGACGAAGATCAGCTGGAATAATTGGAAGATTGTAAATTAACATATCTTCTGGTTTTTGATTTGATTCTAAAAATGAAGTTACAATTTTTAATCTTTTATAAAATTTTTCTCTTGATAAATATTTAGATGAAACTGTTTTTTCTTTTGAATTAATTTCACTTGATAGTTTAGTTATTTCCTCTTTAATATTGATACATTCTTGTCTAAGATCAAGATTAGATAATAAATATTTTAAAGCTTTAGCTCCAGTATCAATTTTTACACCTTCAGAAAATTCTTCAATAATTTCATTTAATTCATAAAAATCAATTCCGTAGTCTTTTCCTACTTTTGAATTTGCTCTATCTTTAAGATCATCAAGATATTTAGTTAATTCATTATATTCACTTGAATTAGGAGTATATTTTTCTCTAATTTCACTAAGAGCATCGTAATAAATATTTGCTGCATTATTAATTTCAATAATTAAATTTTTTGGTAATGATTTTAAATCTCCTGATTCAAGAACAATATGAGATTTATAATAAATTATTGATTCAATATCTAATTTAGATAAAAATCTTGAAGTTCCTTCTACTTTTAAAGAAAGAATTTTAGCAATAATAGAATTATCTATTTTGAAAAATCAAAAATGAACTACAGGAGAATTTAATTTAATATGTCCGATTCTAGTTCTTCTTGAAATCTTAGGAAGAATTTCTGAACCTTTTCTTTTACATTCTTCAGTAGCTTCACAAATTGTTCCTTCATTACCTTTTTTGTATTTTTTATTACAAATAGCACATTTAAAATCAATTATAGGACCAAAAATAAGTTCATCAAAAAGACCATTAGGTTCTGGTTTAAAAGATTTATAGTTTATTGTTTCTGGTTTAGTTACTTCTCCATGTGACATTTCTAAAACTTCTTCTGGTTTTAGAAGTGACAAAGATATTTTGTCAAATTTATTGTTTGCAAAATCTACTTTAAAATCTTTTTTACTATTCATTATTTTGCTCCTTTTTCATTATCATTCATTTCGTTTTCTTCTTTTTCATGAACTTTTAATTTCATTCCAAGACCAATTAATTCGTATGATAAAACATTAAATGATTCTGGTGTTCCTGGTTTAGGAAGTTCTCCGTTTGTAACAAGAGCATTATATAATTTGTTTCTTCCGTGGATATCATCAGATTTATATGTTAATAATTCTTGAAGAATATTTGTTGCTCCATATGATTCAAGAGCTCATGTTTCCATCTCTCCAAATCTTTGTCCACCATTTTGTGATTTTCCTCCAAGAGGTTGTTGAGTAATAAGAGAATATGGCCCAACTGAACGAGCATGCATTTTATCATCAACCATGTGTGATAATTTAAGAATATACATAACCCCAACAGCTATTTCATTATCAATAACTTCTCCATCAATTGGGTTAATTAATTTTAATTTCCCTGTTTCTGGCAATTTAGCTTCTTTTAGAAGTTCTACAATTGTATCTTTTTTAATTCCATCAAATACTGGAGTAACAAATTTTGTATTTAATTTCATCCCTACTAGACCAAGGTGTAATTCTAAAACTTGTCCTAAGTTCATCCTTGAAGGAACCCCTTGTGGATTAAGCATAATATCTAATGGTGTTCCATCTTCTAAATGTGGCATATCTTCTTCAGGTAAAATAATTGAGATAACCCCTTTATTCCCGTGTCTTCCGGCCATTTTATCCCCAACTTTGATTTTTCTTTTTTGAGCAATAGAAACTTTAATAATTTTATCTATTCCATCTTCTAAAGTATCACCAAATTCTCTAGATAAAACTTCGACTCCAATAACTGTTCCTTTTTGTCCGTGTTTTACTTTTAATGAAGTATCTAAAAATGAAGAATCTCTTTGACCAAAGATTGCTGCCATCAGTTTTTCTTCAGGAGTAGGATTATATTCTCCTTTAGGAGTAATTCTTCCAACTAAAATATCACCATCTGAAACTTCAGAACCAACGATTACAATTCCGTTTTCATCTAAAAATCTTTTTGAAGCTGTTGAAGTATTTGGAATATCTCTTGTTAATTCATCATCTCTATTTTTAGCTTTTCTAAATTGAATTGTTTGTTCTTCAATATGAATAGAAGTAAAGACATCATCTTTTACTAATCTTTCGTTAATAATAATAGCATCTTCATAGTTATAACCATTTCATGTAGAAAATCCTACTAAAACATTTTTCCCAAGAGCTAATTCTCCGTTTGCAAATGATGATGAATTTGTTAATAAATCATCTTTTTTAACTTTTTGTCCTTTAACAACAATTGGAGATTGTTTTAATAAAGTTCCTTGATTTGATCTTTTAAAGAATTCTAAATTATAAACATGAAGTTCTTTTTTATTTTCTGGTTGAATTTTAATTTTTTTAGAATCAACATAAATTACTTCACCATCATCTTGCGCTCTTAAATTAGATGAAGAGAATTTAGCAATATCAGCTTCAATCCCTGTTCCAACAATTGGTGCCTCTGGATTTAAAAGAGGAACCGCTTGTCTTTGCATGTTTGATCCCATAAGTGCTCTATTGGCATCATCATTTTCTAAAAATGGAATAGCAGCTGCAGCTACTGAAACCATTTGTTTAGAAGAAACATCAATAAAATCAACTTCATCATGTTTTACGATAATAAAGTCATTATCTTTACGAACTGTTATAAAATCATCTTGAATTTTATTTTGATTGTCAACATTAATAGATGATTGGGCAAATGTATAACCTTTTTCACTTAAAGCATCTAAATAAATAGGTTGTGAATAATCAACAATTCCTTTATTTACTCTAAAGTATGGAGTTTCTAAGAAACCAAAATCATTTATTTTTGCATAAGTAGCTAAATTAAGAATTAACCCGATGTTAGGTCCTTCAGGTGTTTCAATTGGACATATTCTTCCATAATGAGTAGGATGAACGTCACGAACTTCGAATTGTGCTGTATCTCTATTAAGACCTCCAGGCCCTAAAGAAGTAACTCTTCTTTTATTTGATAATTCTCCAAGAGGATTTGTTTGATCCATAAATTGAGTTAATTTAGAAGAGTTGAAAAATACTTTAAATTGATTATATATAGGTTTATTATTAATAATATTTTTAACAGTAATTTTTGAAACATCTTTTAATGACATTTTTTCTTTAGCTAATTTTTCTACTTTAATTAAAGCTATTTTAAATTGGTTTTGAACTAGTTCTCCAACTAAAATAATTCTTTTATTAATTAATGAATCTGGATCATCATCTTGTCCAACACCTTCTAAAAGATTTAGATAATAAGAAACAGAAGCGATAATATCACTTGCATATAAGTTAAGACCTTGTAATGTTTGGTCATTACCAATAACTAATACTGGTTGTTCAGAATTTTTATTTTTATTTGAATAAACTTTAATTATTGAAACTAAAACTTTTTTAGGAACTTTATTTGCTTTATTATTTGAATAAATTGGTTCAAAATCTTCTATTTCAACATATTTTAAAACACCATTATCATATAGTTTTTCAATTTCACGACAATCTTGATGAGTAAATTTATGTCCCTTTTGGAAAATCACTTGTCCTTTTTTGTATTTTTCGTTTGTTTCTTCAGCAACAATATCTTCAAATGAAATTGTTCCTAATAAACGATCAGAAATTTTTAATTTTCTATTTAAAACATGTCTTCCTGTTGGAGAAAGATTATATCTTCTTGAATTATAGAAATAATTATTAAATAAAGAATCTAATGATTCATTAGTAATTCTGTCCCCTTTTCTTATTATTTGATAAATAGTTCTTCTACAGTCATTAATATCAATTGATTTATCTTTTTTAAGTGTTTCTTGCAGTTCAGGAGAATTACCAAAGTAGTAAGGAATTTTTTCTTTACTAAAACCTAATGCTCTTAAAAATAAAACTAATGAAACAGATTTTGTTTTATCAATTTTAACTTTAATAGGGTCAATACTTGTTGAAGTTACTTTATGAGAAATTTCAATTCAAAATCCAAGTCTAGGAAGAATTTCTAATTTATTGAATAGATCATCTGATTGTTTATTTCTAACTTTTAATCCATAATATGCTCCGGCAGATCTTATAAGTTGAGAAACAACAACTTTTTCAGAACCATTGATTATAAATGAAGCTTTATTTGTAAGTAGGGGAACATTACCAAAAAGAACGTCTTCTTCTTTTATTTCTCCAGTTTCAATAATAGTTTTACGAAGTTTTATATATAGCTTAGCAAAAAAAGTATTTCCTCTTTTTTTAGCTGTAATCATTTCCTTTTCAGGATCTTTTGGTCTTTCAAGTCTTTTTGAATTTTTAATGTAATCTATTTCAATTTTTCCATTATTTGACATAATTGGAAAAATTTCTTTTAGAACTTCCTCAATACCTTTATTTAAAAATTTACTGTATGAATCTCTTTGCATTTGAAGTAAATCTTGTGTTTCAAGTTCAAATTTTGTATTTGAATAATCTCTTCTCTCTGTTATAGGTCCAAATTTTTTAATTTCGAATTTCGGTTTTTGCTCCATTTTAACTGCCTTTATTGTCCTAAAACACAAAAAATGATAAAAAATTATCACTTTCATATGTTAGGAATTTATGTTTTATATATAATAATAGCACAAAATAAATTTTATTTTTTATTTTCGTATAATTTTTTTTCTAAGTATTTTTCAAGTCTTTGATTTGTCTTATCTATTTGCTGATTTAGGTTCAAAATTGAAAGGATAATAATTGGATATTTTTTGATTGTAAAGAAGTTTTTTTTGTCTTTAAATGATAAATATTTGTCAAAATCATCAAAATAATTATAGTCATCTATTGCAAATCCAAGAACAAAAGCATTATCTCTTGTTTTATCTAAAATTGCTACATCAATAGTAATTGTTCCTATTGAAAAATTTTCTACTATTTTAAAATTATCAAAAAGACCATCTTTTGCTTCTTCTTTTACTCTTAATAAGAATTTTGATATAAGAGAGCTTTTAAAATTATTTTCTCTCTCTGTATTTTCTTCTTTATTTTGAGTTTGAACATAATTCTTTTTATCGATATCTTTTAAATCAAGGAATTTTAATCATTCTTTAAAAATCTTAGCATCATCTGAATTTTCATTTATTACAACATCATCAGCGTAAATAGATTTTAGAACAATCATTTTATCTTTCGCTCTTGAAATAGCAACATTTAGAGCATATTTACCATTTTTCTTAACTACGTATGAAGCATGAAGTTTGGTAGTTTTATCATAAACAACTGAAACGATTACTAAATCTGCTTCATCCCCTTGAATATTTTCAACATTTCTTAAAAGAAGTTTTCCTTCAAAAATTGCTTTTTCCATTTCAGGATAAGATTTAAAAATTTCTTTTTCAATTTCCCCCATTTGAGCTGCATTAAAACAAAGCAAAATTATTTTGTTATATTTATTTAAATTTTCATTAGTAATTTTTAAAGCTTCTTCAATTTCATCTCTATTGATTGAATTATCCCAAATTCCATTTACATTGATTACTTCAATTGGAATTTCATTACTCTTAACATTAGAATCAACTACGTCTAATTGAGATTTATAAAACATTTTAGAATTGAATGACATTAAAGAAGCATATTTTGAACGATAATTTTTATCAAGTAAAATACTATAAACACCTTTTGCTTTTGCATAATCTAAAATAGATTCAATATTACCAAATTCTGAATCTCCTTCTGTTTTAATAGAGAATCATCTTGAAGGTTGCATTTGTTGATCATCTCCTGCAAGAATTTTTATCTTAGCAAGAAATAATATTGGGATAGCTTTTTCCAAAAAGATTTGTGATGATTCATCTAAAAGAGCATAGTCAAATTCATTTTGTCCTCAGCAATGTAAATCAGTTTCTGGAGAAGTTATAATTATTGGAAAAATTATTTTAATAATATCAGCATGTTTAGTTATAAAAGTATTGATGTCTAATGATGCTGTTCTAGTATCTAAAGCAAATTTATTATATTTAGTTTTCATTTCTTTAGAAAGATTTTTCATTTTATTTACAATCATTTTTGAAATAATTATTTTTAATTTTTTTGGATCGTTTACCTTGCTATTATATTTATTTAAATCAAATGAATTTATTTCATTTATTTTTTGAATAAGAGATAAATCTATTTTATTTTTTTGAGTTGTGAATTCATTTAAATCAAGATTATCTTCAATAAAATTTTCTTTTAATAATTTTGTAGTTTTTTTAAGATTTTTAGAATATTTTACAAAGACATTTTCTCTCTTTAAACTATTTTTAGCAAACATGTATTTATTAAAGTTTTTCTGGCTTCTAAGAGTTTCTAAGTCATAAACTAAATTTTCATCAAGTTCTAAAATTTTTTCAAATTTTTCTTGATCAAATTTACCATCATTATCTTTTAAAAATTTAGAAAATAAATCTAAATTTATTTCATTATTTTGATTTGATTTAATTTCTTTAAGAATTTCTAAATATTTTCTTTCAGATGAAGAAATTAATGTTATAAATTTATCTTCTTCATTTATATTTAAATTTTCTAAATAATCAATATATTCTTTTAGCGGTTCGTAAAAAGCTTTCTTATTCATTTCTCTATCAGTTAAAACAAATAAACAAAAAATTCCTAATTCTTCCATTCTCTCTTTTAAAACAACAAGAGCAGCTTTTTTTTGTGAAACAACTAAAGCTGTTTTATTAAACATTAATATGTTAGTAATAATATTGGAAATTGTTTGTGATTTCCCTGTTCCAGGAGGACCTCAAATTATTGTATTTTGATTTAATGCAGAAACAACGGCTTTATCTTGTGAATAATTAGAATGTTGAATTTTATAAAAAGAAAAATTAGGTTTAAACATAATGTAATTAATATTATTTTTATAAATATTTTTATCGAATTCAACATCAATAATTCCATCTAATAAATCTTCTTCAATTATTTTGATCATTGTTTTTCTTAAATGACTTCCTGTTGGTTCAAAAAATCCTAATGAAACACCTGGAAAAAAATCAATTTTTTCATTTAGAATTTCTTCAGATTTAAAGTTAGGAATATTCCCAATTAATGTATTAGGAATATTAAAATTTTGGTTTCATGTTTTAGTTATTGTTTCATATAATTTTAAAATTGACATTTTGTCAAAATTAAAATCAACATCAAATAAGAATCCTTGAGTTTCTAAAAAATAAACAAGTTTTTCATTAATTTTTATATCCCCTATAGAAGTTAAAGAAATTCTTGAGTTTTTAATTTGAATATTTACTTCTTTAAAAAATAAAGGAGCTTGAATAGTTTTATTATCTACTCTAAGAGTTAAATATAAAAAACCAAGATGTATTGGTCATAAATTATTTTGCTCATTTAAGTTTCTTGCTTTATTTAAATAAAGTTTTCACTTATATGAAGATTTTTGTCCTTCAACTTCAGATCAGCTAATAAGTTGATTTTTTAATTTTAAAAGTTTATCTTCTTTTAAATCTTTTTTCATTTGATTTAAAATATTTTCTGGAATATTTAAATTATATGTTTGACATATAGCTTCAATTTCTTTTTGTTCATTAGCTGTTTCGATTTCATTTTTAAAATCAAGTAAATCATTTTCTTTAAGGGAAATAGAAAAATATTCACTACTTATAATTTTTTGAAAAAATTCTTTCCCAAATTTTTTATATACATCGAAACTTTGTTTATTATCTATTTGACCAAAAATACAAGTATCGTTAGCATTTATATTTAAAAGATTATTAAGAATTTTTTTATATTGATCTTTCTTTATCTTTGTTTCACTATCTTTTATCTTGCTTTTATTTGTATTTTCCATAAAAATATTTTATATTTAAAATCACTTTTTAAAATATTTTTTTCTTATTAATTTGTTTTTCGGGAAAAATGATTAATAAGAATCGCTCCTGCTTGAGCTACATTTAAGGATTCAAAATCAATTGGAATATAGATTTTATGATTTAAGAGCGGGAAAATATTTTTATCTATTCCATTAGCTTCATTACCTAAAACAAGAATAAAATTGCTATTAATTTCTACTTGATCATATTTTTTACTTGTTTTATCTAATACAGCTCCATAAGAAATAAAGTTTTTATGAGAGGTTAAATAGTCATATGAACTTTTAATATTTATACAATTAAAAGAAAATAAAGCTCCCTGAGATGAACGAATTACCTTTGAATTATATAAATCTACTCCTTCAACTATAACTGCATCAAAAGAGAATGCTTTCGCTGTTCTAATTAATGTTCCTAGATTTCCTGGATCATTTATATTATTTAATAAAAGAATTTTTCCTTTTGCAGGAATTGAATAAATAGGTTTTTTGCAAAGACCAATAATTTTTTGAGGAGTGGTTGTAGTTGATAATTTTTTTATAGTTTCTTCATTTACTAAAAAACAATTTTTAAAATCTTGATACTCTTCTATTGAATATACTTCAAGAAGAAGGTTATTTTTAAGAGCTTCTTCAACCAAATGAAAACCTTCTATTAAAAAAGTATTTGTAAGGTCTCGATATTTTTTTTGTTTAAGTTTAATCAATTCTTTTATTTGATTATTAGTTGCTTTTTTTATCACAATTAATATTTTACTTTTTATGTTTTTATTTTTTGTAATATTTTTCTTTAAATTAATAATATTTACAAATCATAATTTAATTTATAATTTAGTTTATGAAAAAAGAAAAGAAAGAAAAATATTTATTTGCTTTAGATCTTGATGGAACAGTTTTATCATCATCAACTGAAAATACTATTCACCCAGATACTGAAAAAGCAATAAGAAGAGCAATTGACGAAGGACACATTGTTTCTATAGTTACAGGAAGACCATGAGTTTCGACTAAAAAGATATATGAACAATTAGGACTTGATACAATAGTTGGTAATTTTAATGGAGCTCATGTTCATAATCCAAAAGATGAATTTTTTATTGATTATATTCAATATTTAGATATGAATGAAATTCTTTATCTTTTAGGTGATAAAAATATAAAATCAAAAATTAAAAATATCGCAATTGAAGGTCCTGGTTGAGTTCAATTAGAAAAAAGAGATGAAACATTAGAAAAAATATTTTCTTTTTATCTTGCTCCTAAATTTATTATTGGTATTGATTTAAATAAATTACCTTTAAAACCAACAGGAATTGTGCTTGATTTAAAAGAAAATATTGATGCTAGAGAATTAAAGAATTATTTAAAAATTAAATATGGAGATTTAGCTACTTTTTCTTTTTGATCAAAAGGAGAAGGAGAAACTCTTGCTTTTGATATAACTTCAATAGGTGTGGAAAAATCAAGTGTTATTTCACTTTTAATTAGATACTATGATATTGAAATCGAAAACACAGTGGCTATTGGTGATTCCTTTAATGATGAATCAATGTTTAAAGTAGTAAATTATTCTGTATGTCTTGCTAATGGAAATGAAGATACAAAAAAGAAAGCAAAATATATAACTAAGAAAACAAATAAAGAAGGCGGAGTAGGAGAATTTATTAATAATTTCTTAGACAATTTAAAAAAATAAGTTATTATTAAAATTTAATAGGGAGATAAAAATGGCGAAAGTAAATAATAAGAATAGTAAAGAAAAAAAACAAGAATCAAAATATAAGGATGAGAAATTAAAATACATTGAAAATTTTGATTTAGATTCATTAGATTCTAATATGATAATTGGAGTTGATGAATCTGGTGTTGGAGATTATTTAACTCCTTTAGTTGCAGCAGCTGTTTTTGTAAAACCAGAAGATATAGCAAAACTAAAAAAATTAGGAGTTCAAGATTCTAAAAAACTTTCTGATGATAAAATTTTAGCTCTTGCTCCAAAAATTAGAGAATTAACAACTTATCATGTTAATCATTTAACTCAAAAGGGATATAACACATTAAATAAGTATATGAATGCTCATGAGCTTAAAATGTTTTCTCATCTTAAATCTATTAATTTTATTGAAAACAAAATAAAAGATATTGATAAATATTATGTTGTAATTGATAAATATTCAACAACTAAAACAATTTGTGAATACTATGAAAAATTTATGCAATCAACCGCTATTCAAACTTTTCCAATTAAAGCTGAAGTTATTTTAGTGGAAAAAGCTGAATCACATTCTATAGCTGTAGCAGCCGCTTCTATTCTTGCAAGAGAAAAACTTTTAATTCTTGTAAAAGAACAAAATGAAGAGCTTGAAATGGAAATTCCTTTAGGAACTAATGAAATAGTTGAAAAAGCAGCTTTACTTTTTATTGAAAAATTTGGAAGAAAAAATTTATATAATATTGCTAAAATAAAGTTCAAAACAACTGAAAAATTAGATGAAATATTAGCTAATAATAAATAATTAGCACTCCCAATAAAAGAGTGCTATAATTTAAAAGAGGTGTTTAATGGATTTTGACTTTTTTAAAGATAATGAAGACTCAATAGTTTTTATAGAAAAATATGGGCGTAATTTAACAGACCTAGCTAAGGAAAATAAATTAGAGCCAGTTATTGGTCGTGATGAAGAAATTAGAAGGTTAATTAGAATTCTTTCAAGAAAGACCAAAAATAACCCTATTTTAGTAGGTGATCCAGGAGTCGGGAAAACCGCTATTGTAGAAGCTTTAGCTAAAAGAATAGTTGTTGGAGATGTTCCGGATAATTTAAAAAATAAACAAATAGTAGAAATTGATGTTCCTTTATTATTTGCAGGAGCATCTTTTCAAGGTGAATTTGAAAAAAGAATTAAAAAACTTACAGCTGAAATAGTCGCTAAAGAAGGAGAAATTCTTATTTTTATTGATGAAATTCATTTAATAGTAGGAACTGGTAAAAATTCTCAAGGAAGTTCAATGGATATGGCTAATATTCTTAAACCAATGCTTGCAAGAGGAGAATTGCACTTAATTGGAGCAACTACCTTTGAAGAATATAAAAGATTTATTGAATCTGATTCAGCTCTTGAAAGAAGAATGCAAAAAATAAGAGTTGATGAACCAAGTATTCAAAGCACTATTACTATTTTAAGAGGAATAAAAGAAAGATTTGAAAACTTCCATAGAGTTAAAATTTCTGATGAAGCAATTATTCAAGCAGTTAATTTATCTTCAAGATTTATCTCTGATCGTTTTCTTCCTGATAAAGCAATTGATTTAATTGATGAGGCGGCTGCCACTATTAAAACTATTTTAAATTCAAAACCAGAAGAATATGACAAATTAATGCAAGAAAAAGCTAATTTAGAAATGGAAAAAATAGCTATTTCCAAAGAAGAAAAAAGTTCTAAAATTCAAAGTAGAATTAAAGAAATTTCTTTACAACTAGAAGATATTAATAAAAAAATGAAATTAATATTTGATAAATGAAATGAAGAAAAAAAATCATTTAATGATGTTGCAAAATTAAAAAGTAATTTAGAGATTTATAGATATAAATTAAATAAATCACAAAATGATTCTGACTTTGCAAAAGCTTCTGAATTAATGTATAAAATAATTCCAGATCTTGAAGAAAAAATTAGAGATTCAGAAAAAAAACTTGTTTCAAATGATAAAAATTCATTTCTTAAATTTAAGGTGCAAGCAAGTGATATTTCAGAAATAGTTAGCAAGTGAACACAAATTCCTGTATCTAAATTATTATCTTCTGATATCGATAAAATTTTAATACTAGAAAAAGAACTTAATAAAAAAATCATTGGACAAGAAAAAGCAATCAAAAATGTTACTGATGCCATAATCAGATCAAAAGCAAAAATTAATGATCCTAATCAACCAATTGGTTCATTTCTATTTTTAGGTCCTACAGGAGTTGGGAAAACAGAATTAGCTAAAGAGCTTGCTTTAAATTTATTTGGTTCTAAAAAGAAATTATTAAGATTTGATATGTCTGAATTTATGGATAAAGAATCAATTACTAAATTAATTGGTTCTCCTCCGGGTTATGTAGGTTATGGAGAAATGACTGCTTTATCTGATGCTGTAAGAAATAATCCATATTCTATAGTTCTTTTTGATGAAATAGAAAAAGCACATCCTGATGTTTTAAATTTATTATTACAAATTTTAGATGATGGTATTTTAACTGATTCAAAAGGAAAAGAAGTTAATTTTAAAAACGTAATTGTTATTATGACTACTAATCTAGGTTCAACAATGATTTTAGATGGTGATTATTCAGATTCAAAAATTAATCGTGAATTACAAACAATTTTTAAACCAGAATTTATCAATCGAATAAATGATATTATTCCTTTTAGAACTCTTGAAGAAAATGATATTAATAAAATTATTGAATTAGAATTAGATAAATTAAAACAAAGAGTATTTGAAGAACATTCTATTGAATTAAATTTCAATAAAAACATTATTTTATATGTATATAACAAAGGTTTTAATCGTTCATATGGAGCAAGACCAATTAAAAGAATTATCTCTAAAGAAATTGAAACTTTAATAGCTGGTAAAATTCTTACAAAAGAATTAAAACACAATAATAATTACAATATTGACATTATCAAAAATGAATTAAAAATTAATGAATTACTTTTAAATTAATTTGTTATAATTTAAAAAATATGAAAAAATGAGTTATTTCTGATCTTGATGGAACGCTATTAATGCATCACAAAGATAGCGTAACAATTTGTGATAATGCTATAAATCAAATTAATAAATTAATGACTGAAACTAATAATGTTTTTTCAATAGCAACCGGAAGACATTATAAAGATGTTAGAAATTTATTAGCAAATTTTGATTTTGTAAAAAAAGAAGAAATTTTTATTGTCGGAATAAATGGGAATCAAATTTATTCTCCTATTTCTGATTCTTTAATTTATGAAAATTTTCTAAGTAAAGAAGAAATAAAAAACTTTGATAATATTTTAGATTTTATGAGTGAAAAGTTCGGACAAAAATATTTACTTTATGGATATAACGGAAATGATGAAATGTTTTTTATAAATGATGGAAATCCTTATTTCGACACAATGTATGAGCTTTTAAAATCATATGAATCAAACAATGGAGTTTTTGATTATGTTACTTATAAAAGCTATAAAGAAATAGATAATATATATAAATTATGTTTATATCTTATGGATGAAATTAATATTGAAAAATTAATTGAAGATCACCTTAGCAAAATAGAGAAAAATTTAACATTTGTTTGCGTTGGAAATAATTTTATTGAAGTAGTTAATAAAGGTACATCAAAACATTCTGCTCTTAAAGTTTTAAATAAAGAAGTTTATCCAGAAGTTAATATGGAAAAAAATACAATTATTTTTGGTGATTCTGGAAATGATTATGAAATGATGAAACATGCAGCAGTTGCCATCACTAATATTGATGCTAGAAAACAAATCCAAAAAATTGCAACTTTAATTTACAAAGAAGGTGCTTCTGAATTTGTTGCTAAAGGGATTAAAGAATTTATTTTTGATAAAAAATAAATTTTAAGTTATTTTTAAAATTTTTTTACCTTGTTTT
The DNA here is from genome assembly GCA_051654605.1 of Metamycoplasmataceae bacterium. Classification (GTDB taxonomy): domain Bacteria; phylum Bacillota_I; class Bacilli_A; order Mycoplasmatales; family Metamycoplasmataceae; genus UBA710. The sequence continues at coordinate 162,385 of JBOFYJ010000019.1, forward strand.
AAGTCAGACATAATTTTTCTATTTATTTTTAAACCATTATTTTTTTTATTAAATTCAACTAATTCATCTCAATAAATAGGAATAATTTTATATGTATATTTTGAATTTATACTTGACCTATAAATAATATTAATATGATTATTTTGTATTCTCACTATTTCTTTAATTGATGATGAATTTATACATTCTATTTTTTCCACATTTTAATTATAGTTTTATTTTATAAAATATAATAAATAAAAAAACAACCTACATAAAAATGTAAGTTGTTTGTATTGTTTTTAAGAGATATAAATTTTTGAAAATAAAATTATACTAGAAAGAAAGAAAGATAAATAAAGATGACCTTAGAAATATAACTGAAAGTAAATTAACAAAAATTACAAATAAAAATATATAAAAAAATTAAAATATAAAAATTAATTATTAGTAGAAAAAAATAAATTTATACTGGAACAATACTAAACCGAATATATACTTATTTGGATTAAAAAGAATTATAAAATTCTTTTAACCCAATAATTATTATAATACTTTTTCTTATTAGAGATATTTTTTTATAAAGTAATAATTTTACTTCTATTCTTTATTATTTTGATACTTTTTAAAAAAAGAAATTAGTTTTTTATAAATCTCAAAACATTGATTAAAATCTATTTCTAATTCATACATTTTGACAGCTTCTTCAAAATTTTCTTTTATTTTTAAAAACTCTTTAGATTCATTTTCGAGAATTATTTTCCCCATTTCTTCTTTTGTTTTAGAATTACGATCAGTTAAGCTTTTTTTATAAAATCATTTAATAAATGATTTTTCATCGATATCCTTATCTCATAATAAATGGAGATCGATTAGATCTTTAGTTCTTGTGGTAATTTCTGGATTAGAAATTAATGTCTTAAATTTTTCAGCCAAAATCATTTCTTGAGAAAAAGTAAGAACGGAATAATTTTTCATTCTTCGAAGCGGTCTTTTTTGAAGGTTGTATTTACTGATTATGTTTTGCAATTCATCTTTATCATAAATTGTATTTAAGGAAAGCAAGATTTCAATTTCTTTATCACCAATTATTAAATTAGTAATTGTATTACTTCTTGATTTAGGAATAAGATTTAATTTAATAATTCGTTTTTTATAATTAATTTGATCCTCATTTTTAATTTGGAAATAAATATAATTATTTTTATCTTTTAAGATTTTAATAATATTAGCAATTTCATCTCTTCCTACATGAGAATCAATATCAAGAGTAGAACGTCTTGTAAGGGATAAAATTTCAATAGCAGAGCCGCCTTTAGTTAGAACAGTTACTAAATCATCATTATTCGATAAAAGAACAATAATATATTCTCTAATAATCGATTTATTATCATTTGCATATTCTTGAAGAAGTTTTTTTAAATTTAAAGATTTTCTAGCAATATAATCTTCAATTCTTTCTTTATTTAACCCTCTTCTCATTTTTTTAAGATCAGAATATAATTTTTCTACTAAAAAGGGATTAACAACTTTTTCCAGTTTTTCAATTGCTTCTTTTTTTAATGTATTTTCTAAAGGGAATTTTTCTAATTCGATAAATAGTCTTTCAGGACAATAATAAAATTTATTATTCTTTTCAATAACTCCCATTGTGAAGCTATTTATTTTTTGCAATTTTATTTCATATTTATTTTTATCATAATTACTAGTATTAGTTCCTCATAACATTTCTAAATATTCTTTATTAGGAGAATAAGAAATAAAATGAAATTCATATAAAGCAGATAAAGAAGTAATTATTTTAGTGATTTGTTTCATAATATAATTTTACCATTTTATCTATTTATGTAGTATATTTATAATTATTATTATATATAATAATAATTATAAATATACTACATAAATAAGTTTTTAAAATAAATAATTTAATTTTTAAAAAAATTAAAGTAATATAATTGATTTATCTTAGGAGGATAATTATGAGTAAAACAACATGCTTTATATCATATTCGCATAATGATAAAAATATTATTAAATTTGAAAAAATTAATAATTTAGTTACAGATTCTAGTTACTATGTAAACTATAGTGAAAAAATAAACAAAAGTAGATATTCAGATGAAACTATTTGAAAGTATTTGCATGATAGAATAGCTGGGTCTTCTTGCACTATTTTATTATTAACTGAAGATTTATTAACTTATAATAATGAAAAAATTCAATATAAATATGGTGATTTTCTTAATTCTGGATGAATTTATAATGAAATTTCTGCATCATTAAGAGATTGAGAAGATAATAGAATTAATGGACTTATTTGTGTTGTTGAAGATAATTTAATGTATCAAATTCAAATTGTTAATAAAACTATATATGGATATTATAAATTACCTAAAATATTATATGAGAATCAGGATTATATAATTTTTGTATCTTATTCTAATTTTATAAAAAATCACATAGAATTTGTAAACAAAGCAATTAAGAACAGAGAAGAACAAATAAGATCTAACGGAAAGCGGTTTAAAATAGTTTATGACTTACACAAAAAATTTAGCAGCTGATAAATTGGTAGATGTCCATATAAATAATTTAAATAATATACAAAAAATAATTAGTAGAATTTCTAATATAGGATATACATTGCTTTCTTTAGCAGTAACTATTTCATCAATAATGTTTTCTTTAATATTTTCATTAAATGTATCTAGTCAAATAAGATTAATATTAACTTTTACATTATTTATTATTATTTTTTCTCTTTTTATTTCTCATTTAGTAAATTTAAAAAATGAAAAATTATGAAGATCAATATATACAAATAAAACAAAATTAAATCTTGAAGAATTAAAATCTGAAAATAAAATTCAGGAAATTTTATTTATCGATTTTGCACAATTTAAAAAAAATAAATCTATTTCAATAATTTCTTGTTTAAAATCTTGATTAACAATAGTATGATCAACATTATTTTTATTAGTTATAGTTTCAATAATAGTTATTTTTTTTATTTAAATATTAAGTATTTTAAAAAATATATTGCTATTGAATGATAAAAAAAATTTATTATTATAATCATCAATTTTAATTAATTTGCAACTTGGTTTTATTTTAAACATAATTTATTCTTTTATTAGATTTAAATTATGTTATAAATAAGAATTTAAAAAGTTACTATATCTTAAGTTTGATATAATTATTTATATAAAAAGGATGTTAAAATGAATGAAAATGATATAAAAAATTTAGTCTTTTTTAAATTATTAAATAAAAGGGAAATGAAACTTATAATTTGAATGTTTTCTTTATCTCTTTTTATGCTTGCTGTTATATTAGTATTAGGTTGATTATTTCCTGAATCACCAATAGCAAATTTGATAGTAATTATTGTAAGTGTTTTATTAGGATTAGCTATATTTATAATTTCTATTTTTTGAATTATTATAAAAGTGAAAGAATTTATGGTCTATAATAATTTTTCAGAAAAGTTTAAGAGTCAAAACGAAAATTTAATGATATTTTTAATACTTTCTATATTTTTTGAAATAATTTTTGTATTTGTAATTAAATATAGTTTACCAAGAGATGCAGCGGAGTTAAAGTATGGTAATGAATCTATTAAAACTTTAAATCACCAATATCAAAATAGTAAATATACAAATTCAACTAATAATACTGAAACAACTAATACTTCAAGTAATAATACAAATACTGTAACTAATACTACAAATACTAATACTGAAAATAATGCAACAACTAATACTAATACTTCAACTAATAATATTAAAATATTTGAAGAATTAAAAATGTTAAAAGAATTATTAGATGATGGTACTATTACTGAAGAAGAATTCAAAAAAAAGAAAGAAAGTATTTTAAATAGTTAATTTAGTTATCTATATTAAAAAAATAATAGTCAAACAATATAGTTTGGCTATTTTTTTATATTTGTTAAAATATAAAAATTTAATTAATTAGTCTTTCTTTATTTAAAGAATAGTTTTCAATAAATTCAAATGGTTCTTTTTCGCTTTTAAGCATTTCTATTAAAGAATCAATATCAAATAATTTTATTGTCATTTTTTCTTTATATTCTTCATTTCAACCTTTAATATCCAATGATAAATCCTTTGTAATTAAAGGAGCCACAATGACACATACTCCTTTATTAATTCCTTTATTTTCCTTCATGGAATTTATTAGATGTCCTCTTGCTGAATCCAATTCCATTTTAGTTTGTCTAACTAATTGAGTTGTTGGTTCTATGTTTATTAATTTATTTTCCAAAACAATTGTACCATCTGCTATTCCTGGACCAGCAAATCTTTGAGGAACATATCGAGAATCAACTTTTAACTTCAAACAATTTTTAATATCTAAATTTTCTGTTTTTTTACACTTACGTAGAAATGCTAAACCTGAAATGAATTCAAAAAAAGTATTTTTATCACATAAACCTTTAATATGTGGATGTTTTTTTAAAAGAGTCTTAAATTTTAAAACACTTTCTTTTCTATCTTCATAACAACTTTTAATTTCAGTTAATAAATTAATAATATCTTCTTTCTTATAAAATTGTTGAAAAACACTATCAGATTCTTCTTTTAAAAAACTTATATCATTATTTAAATTAAAAAATTCTATAAATTCAGTTGGGGAATAATATTTATCAAGAATTAATTCATTTAATTTATCACTATTTATAATTTTATTTATTTCTTCTTTTTGTAAATAACCTATCTTTAAAACATTTTCATTATCAAATTCAAAAAGAATACTTAGACAATTAAAATGAGAACGAATAAGGTACAAATAATCATTTTTAGAAGCTTCCATCATTCTAAATTTAATTCTATTAAAAAATTCATCATTTTCTAATACTTTAATGGAATAATTTTCATTATTTTCAATTAATTCATATAATGAAATAGTTTTACCAAATAACAAAAAAGATAATCCCTTAGGAAATTTAGTTCATTTACTAGTTAATAATAAATTTTTAATTTCTATTGAAAAATCTATATTTTTTTCTATTTGTAATTTTATAAAAAGATTAATAATTTTATCCTTTATTTTATTTTCATCATAATTATCGCTTTTTTTTGGTGTTCCTGACTTATATTGAATCAATTTATATATTTCTTCATCATTTTTATCAATTATTATTTTTTGTATATATTCTTCATAATCTTTATTTATTAAAATGTTTCCATTTAATTCAAAATTATTAGCTTCTAAAAATTCATATATATCTTTAAAGGAATTGTATTTTTTATTTTTTGATATATATGTTTGTTTTAATATTAATTGAAAGAAAAAGAAATCAATTTTATCGATTCCTCATAATTTTATATCATCTTCTATTTCGGCATTTTTTGAAACATCACTAGCCTCAATAAGAAAACCTGAATTTTCTTTTTTTAATCTTCCTAAACCTAACTTATTTATTAAAGAAATTTCTCTTGTAATTTTCATTTCTTTTTTATATTCTCCAACATAAATATCTAAATCTTTTCAATCATTAAATATTTTTTCAGTAGTTAATATTTTTCCATTATTTTCTCTCAGTCAAAAAGCATATTTAACATAAATAGATTTAATGTCTTTTCTTTTCGCTTCTGAAACACCTAATTTTAATAAATTATATTTATTATTGTTATACATTATTTATAACCTTTAATTAATACTTCAACATCTTTTGAGTCATTTTGTAATCTTTGGTAATTTGAATTAGAATAATTAATACTATCTAAATAAATAACTTCAAAATTATTTTTTTCAATAAAATTAATTAATAAATTATTCTTTTTATTTTTTGACTTAAGAACATTAGAAAAAAATCATTTATAGCCATTTTTAGTTAGGTGTAAAAGAAGATTTAATAATCTATTTTCTTCATCTTCAGTTCAATTTAAGTTATATGTTGCATTAGATATTAAATATGGAGGATCAAAATAGAATAAAGTTTTTTCTTTTTCAATATCAGGAAGAATATTTCTTGTAAATGTTTCGAAATCTTCGTTTTTCACTACAATATTTTTGTTTTTAGTATTTAAAATATAATCAAAAAGTTTATTTTTATGATAAGAATTTCAATAATATTTTCCAGGCGGAATATTAAAATTTCCATCATTATTAAATCTTATTTGTTGATTAAAACCATATAAAATTAAAACTAAAAGTTTATCTACTGATTTATTTTCATTAAATGCTTTTTTTAATGCATTATATTCATCTTTATATTCTTTTTTCTCTTGTGGTAATTTAAATTTTTTTATTATTTTTTCTACTTCTTCAACAACAATTTTTGCATCAGTATTGATAAGAAATTCTAAAACTTTTGATAATCATTTATCATTATCATTTAAAAACATTTTTTTAGGCGTTTGATAGTTTAAACTAACTATTCCTGAACCGGCAAAAACATCAACAAAATAATCAATATTTTTTTTAGGGAATTCTCTCATTAATTCTTCAATCATTCTATATTTATTTCCTAAATGATTAAATGTGGGTTTTATAAAAGAATCTCTAATTCTTTTTTGAGATAACTCATGATATCTTTTTAGTTTTTCAGAAGCTATAAAATATCTATCTAATTTATTAGCACATAAACTAATAGCTCCTGATCCTGAAAACGGATCAAAAATTATATCTCCTTTATTAGTATGAACTTTGATAATATCCTCAATTAATTTAATTGGTTTTTCAGTAGGATGTATCCTTTTTGTTCCCATTGGCGGAGAGGAAATATATTCTGGTTTTAAATATGGTTTATCCTTTGGTTTATTAAATGTTCATTTACCATTCTTTTTAGTTGCTCATAAAGCGAATTCAAAATCAGTTACATATCTTCTTGAAGTGTTTCTAGGCATAGGATTAGGTTTTATTCATCTAATTAGATCCTTAATTTCAAAAGCAAGCTTTTCTAATTCTTCAGCAATATCGCCCATATTTTTTCAATCATTAAAAATAATGATTGATCCATTATTTTTTAATATTTTAGAAACATTTGTTAATCACTTTAATTGATCAAAATTTTTATCTCATTCACCAAAATCAATTCCATTTCTTCCAATGGTTTTAAAATTATTTTTTTTAGAAATATTATAAGGAGGGTCAGTTATAACTGCATCTACTTTAAAATTTTGCTCAATCATTATTTCAATTAATTGATTACAATCCATTAAATATATTTCATTTAACTTTATTGAGTCTATATAATGCTTATTATTTAACTTAAAAAATTAGTGAATATTTATATAAAATAAATAAAAATAAAAAAAGAGTTTTAAAAAATAAAACTTAAATGTAATATTATATTAAAAAGGAGAATTGATAAAGTGGTTAAAAAGTTAAATAATAAGCATTATAAAACCCTTTTTCAAAATATAAATGATAATCTACGAAAATTCTAAAAATGATTTTATTAGTGATGTTAGAAAAAATTTAATTGTTACTAATATCAAAAATAGTTTATTAGAAAAGGGATTAAATATTAATAATCAAAGAGAAATACAATCATGACATAATTCATTACAATTTGTTGGAAACATTTTAGATGATATAAGAATAGCAAATGATTGTCAAATAGCAATTGAATATAAAATTCCTTTTACTTCTAATAGAATTGATTTGATAATATGTGGTAAAAATGATCATGATCAAAATAATGTTTTAATTATTGAATTAAAACAATGAAGTAAAGTCGAAATTTCTGAAAGAGGTGATTATGTTAAAACCTGAACTGGTGGAGGTAATAGAGAAGTTCTTCATCCTTCATTTCAAGCTAAAACATATAAATATTTATTAGAGTCATTTAATTCTGCAATAGAACTTGAAAAAATCAAATGTAATGCTGTAGCTTATTTGCATAATGCAGAAAAGAAAATTAATATCGATTTAGTTAATTTAACAATTTTTTCTTATGTAAATGATTTTCCAATTTATTTTACTGAAGATGTTGGTCTATTACAACAAAAAATAATTTCTTTAGTTGGAAAGGGAAAAGGAAAAGAAATACTTTATTACATTGAAAATGGAAAAATTAAACCTTCAAAAAAACTTATTGAGGTTGTAGCTGATTCAATAATTAATAAACCTGAATTTATATTAGTTGATTCGCAAAAAAATGTTTATGAAAATATTTTATTAAATGTAGATAAAGAAAATAATGTTTATATTGTTAATGGGAATCCAGGAACAGGAAAATCAGTTGTCGCTTTAAATATTTTAACTGCTCTTTTATCTAAAGAAAAAACTGTTCAGTATGTAGCTCCTAATTCATCATTTAAAAATGCGATTATTCAGAAATTAAAAGAATATAGTAAAAACAATAAATATAAAGATTCTATTTCCACATTATTTAAAGGTGGGGCAGGTTTTATAAATGTAGCGCCTAAAACTTTTGATTGAATTATTGTAGATGAAGGTCATAGACTTAAAAAGTGTGAAAATAACTATAGTGGAAATAATCAAATAGATGATATTTTAAAAGCTGGGAAAAATGTTATTTTCTTTATTGATGAAAGGCAAATGCTTTCAAATAGAGAAATTGGTTCAAATAAAAATATTATTGATTCTTGCTTAAAAAATAAAATGAATTACTTTCAAGGGGAAGATTATCACTTAAAAACACAATTTAGATGTATTGGAGCAGATGGATATATAAATGCCTTAGATAATATCCTTCAAATAGAAGAAACTGCTAATTATTACTTAAATGAAAATAAAGAATATGAAATAGTTGTTTGTGATAGTCCACAACAAATGGAAGATCTAATAAATCAAAAAATGGAGCAAGGTTTTATAAATTCAAAAATTGTTGCTGGTTATGCTTGACCATGAAAATCTAAAAATCTTTTGGAAGATAAAATATATTTAAAAGAAAATCACGATATTTATATAGAAGAATTTGATTGATCAATACCTTGAAATTTTTCATATGCTAATTCATTATGATTATCAAAATCAAAAAATAAAAGGCAAGCTGGTTGTGTTCATACAATTCAAGGTTTAGAATTAGATTACTGTGCTGTAATTATTGGTAATGATTTATCAATTAATGAAAATAATCAATTATATGCAAATTACCAAAATTATTATGATAAAGTTGGAAAAGCAAATTACCGAGGAAACGGAACCAAATCTTTAAAAGAAGATAATGAAGAATTAACAAGACTAATTAAAAACATTTATAAAGTTTTATTGAGTAGAGGACAAAAGGGTACATTTATATTTGCAACTAATCCTGAAATAAGAAATTATTTAAAAAAATTTATTAAAAGTAGTTATTTATTATAATTGTTATAAATTCAATTTATTTAAGATTATTACAATATATACATATGGATTATCTATAGGGGCCACTTTATCTTCTGTAGTTAGTTGTTCATTTAAAGAAGAACAATTTATAATTCAAGATAGAACTATAGCTATGTACTTTTATAAGGGTTCAATAATTTATAACGAAATGAAAAAACAAGGAGTTAACTTTATTTTGGGAGGGATTCCAAAAACTGATGATTATGTTCCTAATGAATTATTTTATATGGGAGTATCAAAAAATACTCCAGAAAGGGTTTCTATTTTTAAATATGAATTAAAAAGTATAGTACTACGGACTGGATCATTTATAGAAAATTTCGATAAACCTCTTGTGATATACTCAAAAATAATTTTTTAAAATTAAATTTGAGAAATATGTATTAAACAGGAGTTATTTCTTCATAATGAAATCTTTTTATTTTTATCATTAGTCAAATATGAGGACATTCCTTCATAAGCAAAAACAAACGAAACTAAAATATTAGAATTTTGTAAGTTTTTATTAAAAAATTCCTGTAAATAAATGTACGCTTGTCCTACTTCTGGTTTAATTTCTATACTTAAATCACTATTATTTAAAATATTGTTTAAATAAAAATAAGTTTTACTGCTACCTGTATTATATTTATTTATATTAATTATTTTAGAAAATTTATATTTTCTATTTATTATTAAATCTTCTTCTTTTATAGGTAAATTAAGAACTTTTGTTATTTTTTTATCATTTATAAAATCGGTATTATTAGATTTATTAAAATTACTTAATTTTTTAAGTTTTTTATTTACAATATTTATTTTTTCATCATCATCATTATTATTATTTATTTTAGAAATAAGAGATAATAGTGCTCTTTCTAAGGATTCGTTTTCTTTTCTGCTACCAATTTTAATTTTTTTATTATTTTGATAATTTTTAATATTTATAAATTTACAATCTTTTTCATGAGAATTTTTAGCTCTAAAATAACATATCATTTTATGTTTGGGGCCAAATGCAGCAATTATTAAAGGTGCTTTACAATCAGAACATATATATTTATTTTGATTTAAATTATTTATATGATAATTTATTTCTTCTAAAGACATATCTTTATATTGATCTAATACTTGTTGTCTTAAATTAATTTCTATTTTCATATAATAAATAATTATACTAATATAAATAGTTTATTAAACTTTTTATATTATTTTAATTTTTAATAAAGTTTTTATTTATTATATTTCTCTTCTTCTTTTAATATTAAATCATGAATTTTTTTTAATAATTGATGTGATGAAAATTTTGATAACTCTGTTTTATTAATATTAAATAATCATTCTTTATCATTTGTATTATTATTTAAATTTATACTTTTTAAAATTTCTATTATTTTTTTCTTCTCTTTTGTTTCATTATTTATAAAAACTAATCATTCTTCAGATAAATTATTTTCTTTTATTATTTTAACTAATGTTTTAGATGGTATTTTAAAAATATTAAAATCATGAAATGAACTATATTTTTCTGAATTATGAAGAGAACTAAAATGATTTAAAAACATAGATAATAAATAATTCCCAAGAGTTTTAATATTTTTTATTGCTTTTTCTAGATTATTAGAATAATTATCAAAATCATTATTTAATTTACACATTTTAAATAAATCACGAGCATGAACTCTTATAGTTTCTTCTACATTAAAACTACATTTAACAAATTTTAATAAATGATTTAACTGAGTACCACCTAATTCATTTATACTTATATTATTATAAATTTCATAAAAAGGTATATCTGTTAATCCTTCATAAATGTTTACTTTATAATGATTTGAATATTCATTACAATTATAAAAAATAAATAAGCAATATATTATTTTTTTTATTTCTATTTTGTTTTGTTGATAATTTTTATTATTTAATACTAAATTTTCAAAAATATTATCATAATCTTTAGATATAGAATATTTAACTACTTTTTCTGTTGTTAGATAATTAATTCTAGGATCAATTAAATATTTTAATTCACTTGTTTTATTAAACATTTCTATTGATAAATCAATAAATTTATTTTCTTCCTGTTTAATTTTTTCAATTTTTAAATATTTTTTTGATTTAAGTAATTCATTAATTTTTTCTTTATTTTCCTCATGTCATATCTTATTTTCATTATTTTTTATATTTAAATAGGCAAATCCAAAACTTGATTTTTTCTTTATATTATTTACTCTTCCAGTTCTTCCAATTAAATTTATTAAATCATTTAAATGAATTTTATTATAGCCATGTTTTATATTTTCAATTAGCATATTATCAAATGGTAAATCAATTCCAAAAATAATGACGGGTGAACAAACTAGAACTTTAACATATCTTTCCTCTATTAATTCAATAATTAACCTTTTAACACTATTAGGCATATTACTATGAATATATCCAAATCCATTTTTTAAATATTTTAATATATCATACTCTTTATATATTTTTATTATTTCTTCAATTTTTTTATCTATTTCTTTTATTTTTTCATCACTGAAATTTTCTTTATGATATTTATTTATATTTTCTAAAAATAAACTATCTTTTTTAATATCTTTTATTATTCTAATAATATTCATCTCTGAATTTGCATAAATTCCTGTAATTCCTTCAAAATTATATATATTATTTTTATCAAAAGAAGAAAAATTAATCCCTTCATAATGTTTATTATTTTTTGATATTGAATTTATTTTTATAAATTTTATATCTAAATTTTTATGATTATTATTTAATTCTTCAATTTTGTCTTTTTCTAAATTAACAGAAATTAAGAAAATTTTAATATCTTTTATTTTAGAAGAATTTTTTTTAATAAATTCTAAAAAAATATATTTAGCAAATTTTGATCTTTCATCTTCTTCAGAAAATAAAAAATAAGCTTCATCAAAAACTAAAGTTTTTATATTTATCAATTCATCTTCTAAAATTGTAAAAAATTTTTCTGGAGTACAAATAATTATTTGATTAATATAAAAATCATTACCAATAGTATTTTTATAATTTTCATATGAATTTTGCAACTTACTTACTAATTGTTCTTCTAGAAGTTCGGTTGGGACAATTAAAACGTGTTTGAATTCTTTATAATTTTCATACATTTCCATAATAAAATTTGATAATATGAAGGACTTGCCAAAACCTGTGGGAGCCGATAATGCTATATTATGTTGTTTTAAAGAATTTCAAACAAATTCCTGCGATGTAGTTAATGTTTTATCTTTTATTTTTAGTGATTTCTCCTTTAATTTATAAATAGGAATTCCTCTAATGGTTTCATTTTGAATATCATCATCTCCAAAAAAGTTATAAAATTTTGAAAAAATATTTTTTACATTATTTTTTGTTTCAATAGGTAAATTATTTTTGATATTGCAAATAAAAAATAATAATTTATCTTTTTCTTCATGATCTTCTGAATAAAAACGAAAACTTTCTATGTATTTAATTTCATCATTATTAAATAACATTTCTCTATTATTTAACTTTGCATCTAAAAATCTTTTATTAATATCGTTAATCATCATTATCCTTAATGTGTGTAAATAATAAATTATGATTTATTTGTTTTTTTATTTTAAAATATTTTTGTGATATTAAAAAACCTGATAAAACAACATGTTTTTTATAATCATTTTCATTAATTTTATTAATATAAAAAATTATTCTTTTATTTGATAATTGTTGATTTTTCTTAGTTAATAATTGTGTTAAATTATTTTTTAATGTTGAAATATCATTAATTCTACTATCTAATTGACTTGATAAATTTGATAAATTTGCAGAATTATTTTTTTCTGTAAATTTAATTTCTAATATATGAATTTTTTTGCAAGTAGAACAATGAAAAAGTGCATCGATTCCTTGTGTTTGTGACTTATCAGAATTAATTTTAAATGATTCAGCAGTTGAAATTAAAGTGAGTTTATGTTGATTTAAATCATGTATTTCATTATAAGTTTTAATTGCATAGGGTTCTGAAATTAACCTATATTTTTCTACAATATTTATTTCATCTTTAATCTCATTAATTTTTTTGCTAATATCTACAATATTTTGTTGTAATAATATTTCATCAGTTTCATCCGATATTTCTAACATTAAATGTTTGGATATATTTTCGAAAGAATTTACTTCTATATATTTATTAGAACTAATAGATATTTCTTCATAACAATTACCTTTACATATTTTAGACATATTATTTAAAATTAAATAATTCCTTTCTTCATTATTTATATTGTTTATTTATTTTAGATTTAATTTCTTATAAATTTAATTTTTTTAGAAGTATTTAAATTACATTACATTATATATTTTTTATAAAATAAAAAATTGAATTAATGTTAATGCAAATAACCCATCTTCTAAAATATACTTTACTTAATTTCTAAAAATAAAAATTTAACTAGTTTATTACAATATATTTTTTGTTAAATGCACTTAACAATATTTTGTTAAATAGACTTAACTTATCCGTTATACTGATTATTATGAATCAAAGCGATGAAATAATAAAAATCTTTCAAGATTCCTTTCAAAAAAGTAAGGCTTATTTCAAGAGTGATAATTGAGATAAAAGTAGATGCAGAATAGATGCTTCTTTTTATTCTGATATTATGATAGATCATTTCTTAATGAATAATGAAAATGGAAACATAAATGAATACTATTTAACTCAAACAAGAATTATTAATAATAATAGAAGAAGTTATAAAAAATCTAATGATATGGATATTAATTCATTAAGACAATTATTAAAATTTGGCAAAAAAAGTGAAACAAAAAAAGATAAATTAAAAAATTATACCCATGACGATATTAAAGTTGCTTTAGATAATTATATTAATATAACTTTAAAAAATATGGAAAAAATTAAATATGAAGACATCCTAAATGAATGAAATACATATTACTCTTCATTATTAATTAATTCTCCTGATAAAATAAAGCTAGAACTAAAACATATATTAAATAATAAAGAATTAAAAATATTAGATACAAAAGAATTAAATAACAAGATAAATAAATATAATTTAATTAGTCAAAATAATGAAAAACCAATTGATAAAGACTTATTAGAAAATATAGGACTTTGTGGTGAACAATTAGTATATAAGAATTTAATTGAACATTATGGAAAAGAAAATGTTAAATGAGTTTCTCAAATGAATAAATATGAAAATCATGATTTCGAAATCACTATTGAAAATAAAATAAAGTATATTGAAGTTAAATCAACAACTAATAGCAATTTAAATCGTTTTTATATGTCAAGACAAGAATATGAATTTTATAAAGAATATAAAGAAGATTACTTATTATATTTTGTATCTAACATTAAGATGTTTGATACAAATAATATTTACTCTCCAAATTTAATTATTTTATCTTCTCCAAAAATAGAAATTAATTTAAATGAAACTGGATTTAACTATGAAGAAAATAAAATTCTTATAACTCCTAATAATTTTATTTGTGATTTATAAAAGTTTAAGGTGATAAAATAATAAAAATAAATTATTAAGGAGGGTAAAATGAATTTGCCAGAAAAAGATTTAGAAATATGAAATAAGAGCTTGCCTTGCAATTGTAATATTAAAGATTGTAAAAGTAATCATAAATTATGTTCTATATGTAGAGAAAAAATAATATTTGGAGCTCATGTAAGTCAACAACCTACTAGCGACTTCGCATGAGATATTGACCATATCAAAGCCAAATCAAAAGGCGGGAGTAATGATATAAGTAATCTACAAATTACTTGTATCAATTGTAATAGACAAAAAGGTAATAAATAATATATTTATTATTTTATAAAATAAAAACGCCATTAAAAGTTTTATTATTTTTTTTAATATATTCATTTAGAATAACTTCTAAAACAAAATATTCTCAATCTACAAGCGTATTACTAACAACAATACCTAAATATATTTCATCACATTCAATATATTTTTTAGAGGATTTGTTATCAATATATTTTTTTAATTCTTCTACTTGATCATTAAAACATGTGGAATGAAAAATTTTCTTTTTAGCAAATTTTTTAGCTTGTTCAATTTCTCTAAAACTATTAATTAAATTTCATTTATATGAACTTATTTCAAATCCAATAAGTTTATTATTTTTAATATCTTTAAATATATAATCTGGCCCATTAAATTTTCCTTGCTTTTTACTTCCTTTTAAAAAATAATCATGTAAAATAAAATTTTTTAATCAATATATGGGAATTCCTAATAAATAATCATGCTTGTTTCATCATGCAAGTTCAGGATCTAATTTTGATTTTGAATTAATTTTAATTTTTGATTTTAAGCTTTTTATAAGAGAATAATTTTTATAGTTATGGATTTCAGTTGAATTTCATTGTTTATATAAAAATGTTTTTATAATTTCTTTTTCAAAATTAATATTATATGTTTTTTGTAAATTAACTAAACATTGACTACATATCATACTTTGTGTTATTCAAAATTTTTTTGGCTCAGCCATTGGAGGAAATATAAATTTATATGGTTCACATATATTATTACAATAAAATTCTGAACCTCTATTTTCATTTATTCTTATATATGTACAAATTCTTTTTATATCTCTTACGATCATTTCTTGTTTTGGGGGCCCGTATTTAATTATAGTTATCATTTTTTCCATTTAAAAAGTTTAACAAATAAAAAAATTATATTAAATAAATAATATTATTTAGTAAAGATTCCGAAAACCAAACAATTAATTAATAATATTTATTAAAAATAAATTATAAAATATTTATATGGATAAAAAAGAATTTAATAAACTTCAAAATGTTAAGTTTAAAAATGTTATCATTAAAAATAATAAGGTAAGTGGGTCTTTTGAAGGAGAAATAGTGGAAAAAAGTAAATCAAACAAATTAACTTTAGAAGCTATTTCAAATGTAATCGATCAAAAGATATCCCCTATTTATCAAAGGCTTGATAAAATAGATGAAAGACTTGATAAAGTTGAAGAAACTTTAGAAAAACATTCTAAAATACTAGAAAAACATTCTAAAATACTAGAAAAGCACGATAAACAATTTGAAAAAGTATTTGATATTTTAGAAAGAAATAATCTTAAATAAATCAGTTCTAAATAATCATCAAAAAACAAATAACCAAACAATATAAAAGAAAATAATAAGGTAAGTGGAACTTTTGAAGGAGAAATAGTGGATAAAAGTAAATCAAACAAATTAACTTTAGAAGCTATCGCTGATTTAATTGATAAAAAACTTGATCAAAAATTTGATGAAAAACTTTCGCCTATTTACCAAAGACTTGATAAGATAGATAAAAGACTTGATAAGATAGATAAAAGACTTGATAAGATAGATGAAACTTTAGAAAAACATTCTAAAATACTAGAAAAGCATGATAAACAATTTGAAAAAGTATTTGATATTTTAGAAAGAAATAATCTTAAATAAATCAGTTCTAAACAATTATCAAAAAAAATAACCAAACAATATAAAAGAAAATAATAAGGTAAGTGGATCTTTTTAAGGAGAAATAGTGGATAAAAGTAAATCAAATAAATTAACTTTAGAAGCTATTTCTGATTTAATCGATAAAAAATTTGATGAAAAACTTTCACCTATTTATCAAAGACTTGATAAGATAGATGAAAGACTTGATAAAGTCGAAGAAACCTTAGAAAAGCACGATAAACAATTTGAAAAAGTATTTGATATTTTAGAAAGAAATAATCTTAAATAAATAAGTTTTAAATAATTAACAATATTAACTAAAAATACTTATAAATATTTTAATAATATTAAATTTGTTATAATATAAAACATTATGAAAATTAAAGAAAATAATATTGAAGTAAATAATTTACCAAGTAGAATATTTTCTGAGGAAATTTTAATTTCTGATAATACTAATTTTTTATCAGAAATAAAAAAATTTATAATTACATTAGAGAAAAAAATGACTAATTATAAAAAGGAAATTAATGTAATAGAAAAGAAATGAAATTCATTCAAAAAAGGAAATAAAAATATATATATAGAACCAGAAAAGATATCAATAAAATCTCCTACAACAATTTTAAATGCTCCTTGAGGCACTGGTAAGACATACTTTATCGAACAAATGGCATTAAATTGAAATAAAAAAAAATTAAGCGTAAAATGTTTAAAAATTTTATTGTAATTGATACTTGAAAGTTTACATCATCTCCAGATATTTTAAATGAAATTATTAAAACAATTTATATAGCTATATCTAATATTATATATATTAAAGGCGAAGAAACAAAGAACAAAGAAAGTTTAAAAAAACTTGAAAAAATATTTGAATTTATTTTCCCTAAATTAGTAATAACAGCAATTTTTCTTGATGGGTCATTTTCTCCAGAAAATGGAATATTAAATTTTGGAATTGATATATACAAAATTTTAAAAGAATTATTTAACAAAAAAATAGAGATTAAAGAAGAAAATAAAAAGGAAAAAGAGCAAAATAAAGAAAAAAAATCATTTCATATATCGTTAGAAGAAATTAATTCAATGATAGAGCCCTCTATAATTGTTTTTGATAATATTGAAAGAATGGGAAAACATTCATGAGAAATCATAAAAACAATACAACAACTTTCCATATTTGATAATTTGCTTTTTTTATTACCAATTAATAAATCACAATTAAAATTTGGAAATGATTCTGAATATGAAATGAGAAATGAGTCAGCTATTGATAAATATATAACATTAGGAACATATTTTGAACTTAAACAAGATTACTTAGGAGTTTTAAATAAACTTAACTTTGATAATGAGTCAGCAAATTTAATTAATAATATATTAAATGAAAGTATTGATGGTTATAACTTATCAACAAGACTAGTAGAGAGGGGATTTGAAAATAAAGAAGTTAAAAAGTATTTTGTTGAAAATAAATATGAAGGATTAAAAAAAATTAAGGAGATTTGAAATTCCAAAATTATTAATAAAGAAATTGAAAATGATTTTGAAGATTTGAAAAATGATTTTAATGATTTATATAAAATCAAAAATTTTTATCATAATAGTGAATTAAATAATATTATAGATTTCATTGAATCACATAAAGAAAGTAATAATTCATTGATTCCTTTTTTTAATTACTTTGAAGATTTTACAAATACTAATTATAATTTTTTAATTGATATTGACATTGAAAAATGATTAAGTAAGCAAAAAGATCTTAATAATAAATTGAATGAATTAATTTTATGTCTTAATAACATATTTGACGATAAAAGTAAAAATATTAAAATAATTAATCAAAAAATAGCCAAATTGGAGTTAAAAAATAGAGAATTAGAGGAAGAAAAAATTCAGTCAAATTCTTCAACTGAATTAATAAGGGGCGAGAAAACTAGTAGTCTTTATAGTTTAAAAAAAATAGAAGATTTAAATATTTTATTTAATAGTAATCAATTAATATATGACAATAATATAAAGGATCTTGAATTATTAAAGGGAGAAAATAATTATTTATGTTCTTTTTTAAAAGAGATAAATGAGTTAATAGAAGGAAATGTATATATTTCTATTAAAAACATTAAAATTTATATAGAAAAATTTAAACAGAAAGTAGAAAGCATAAAAAATAATAAAAATAAAAGCTTTTTGGTCTCTACTTTAATAAGTATAACAAGTCTTTTTGATAAAAATCTTTATACTAATGTTTTTCAAGATCAAGAATTAAAAGAAAAACTTATTAATAAAATTTTAAATTTATAACAAAGTTAATTAAATATACTTAATATAATGCTACAAAGAAATAAAATTTAGTTATGAATGAATTTTAAATTATATAAAAATAATTTTGAAAATTAATAACCTTTTATAAAATAATTATATGGTGTTTTTATTGCTTTAAAAGCTCTTGTCTAATATAATCAAGTATTTCTTTTATTTTTTTATCATTATTATCATCAACAGAATAAGATAATGTTGTATGATTTGAAATATCAAAAGGTAATTTTTTATTATTATTTTTATTATTATCAAATGGGGATTGGTTTTTATCAATAATTAATAATGTAGGTTTGTCTAAAGCGTGAGCCATTCCTATTTCATACATAACATTATTATTAATAATATCTTCATTTTTAGATGTTAGATCTGCAATAAAAAATGAAGAAGTATGTATTGCATTCTTTATAGAATTATTAATATTACCAAGCATTGCATTTGTTTCAAACATAATAACTTCCATTTTAAGTTCCTCTTGAATTTTTTTATTTAGTTTTTTAAAAAAATTAAGAGTATTTTCGTTCCCAAATTCTCTAGCAAAAAAAATAGTTGGTTCAAAAGATGTTTCTAAATTTATTTTAAGTGTTGTAGTATATATAAATGTAGTGTGGAATTCATCTTCTTTATTTTGTTCTAATATTAAATATCCTTGTTTAGATAACTCAAATAAAAAACTATTTATAGTATCGGGCATTGTTGACATTTTTTCTTTTAAAAAAAAATACTCTGATAATATTTTATAATTTAAATTATTATCAAATATAAATGGTGCATTATTTGTATTTTGATATTTAAGTTTAAATTTTATAATACTTCCAGGTTCGAAATTTTCTTTAAGAAAAAGTTTTAATTTGTTTAATTGTTGTTTGTAATTTGTTGACATATATTTTTAATTAATATTAAGGAGTAGTAGGAGTTTTTGCTATTGTAAATATAATTTGATCAGTATCTATAAATACACTATCTTTTGAAGTATATTTGACTGTAATTTTCCCGGTTGTATCAACGGTTGCTTTTCAAACTATATCTCCAGGAGAAGTTGTTGGATTTTTACCATCAATTGTTATATTATTTTTAATAGCTTGGAAAACTTCTTCTGATGTACTAGTATTGGTTAAAATTGTTCCGGCTTGTAATACTGTTCCGGCGCTAGAAGCTGCTATTGTATAATTATTAAAATTACCAATTAAAATTGGTCCATCTGTTATTGAATTAATCCCTACATTTGAAATAACATTATTAGGGTCACGGATAAATTTTCTTGATTCTGCTGCAACTAATTTCATTTCCACTGTTAATCTATCTACTTCTTTTTGTTCTTCAGGAGTTAAAACTTTATCTGTTCCATCATCATTTCAAGCAATTTGTCAAATACTAATTTCAAGATTACTTGTTTTTTCTATTAAATCTATCATTGTATTAAGTTTAGAAAGTTGGATTGTATGATAAATTTTTCCTGAAAAAGAAAATTCTACATTTGGATTAGCTGGGTCTTTAAATTCTACGATATTTGGTAAATTTTCAATATAACCTCTATCTCCCACAATTGAAGGAAACATTGTAAAATTATCAGAACCACTAATATCTACAAAATAATACTCTCCTGAACGAGGCATTATTCCTAAAACCATTTCTGCTAATTCATATTTATCTGCTGGGATAAATGGAGTTCTTTTTTGATATACACGTTCCATTTTTAATCTTTCTTTTTGATTATGAATTAAAATTTCTTTTTCAGTCATTTTTGGTGCTTCTTTTCAATTTAATGGATCTTGCAACAAGTTTATTGTAGCTTGATCAAAAAAATTCATAGTGCCACCTTCTAAATATATTGTAGTTCTTCCCATTATTTCTGTTGGATTAACTGGATTTTTTATTAACATTGATGTAAAAAGTAAATGTTTTTTAAAAATTCCTTTAAAT
This sequence comes from Metamycoplasmataceae bacterium, assembly GCA_051654605.1. Classification (GTDB taxonomy): domain Bacteria; phylum Bacillota_I; class Bacilli_A; order Mycoplasmatales; family Metamycoplasmataceae; genus UBA710. Next base: position 183,404 of record JBOFYJ010000019.1, read on the forward strand.
TTTGGATTACTATCAATTACATCGTTTACTTTCTTTGCAACAAAGTCATTAAATAAAATAATATCATCTGAACTAGTGTAATAATCAGGTTTTCATCCAGAACCAAGAATTCATGGGTCTCTATAAAATTGTTTTAATTCTTCTTTTGATATTGAAACTTTTCCTTTTATAAATACATTAAAATCTTGTTCTAATTGTTTTTCTTCTGGAGTAAATTGAAGAAAATTATTAATCGCTTCTTTAGTTATTGGTTTATCTTTTCCAAAAATCATTTCTTTAACTTGATTTTTGTAAGTATCATTATTAGCGATTTTTAAAGTTCTTCCTATTTCAGCTTCATTATCTTTTTTTATAGGAAATACTGAAGAAATCATTTCACTTCCATTTTCACTATCAAATCCATAACCGGGTTTAGCTGTTAAAAGAATACGACAATTATGATTTTCTGTTAGTTCTGCACTAGAATCAAAATTAGCCATATTTTCAATGGTAATTCCAGTAAAAGCTTTATCTAAAGTTTCTTTTGATAAATTGCCAGGTCATTCTACTTCTCCTAAAATAAAAACACTTTCATTCATTTTTGGATTTACAGCAATATCTAAAGCGGTCGCTAGGTTTATTTCTGGCGAAACAACTGTATCTTGTGGTTCTTTTTCAGTTCCAAATTTATATCCTTCTTTAGCTGTTAAAGTAATTGTTTTAGTTGCTTGATCTCAAGTTGAATTAACTTGATCAAATGTTTCATTGGTAATTCCATCAAAAACTTTATTTAATGTTTGCTGAGAAATTGGATTAGTGCTTATTTCTTTTTCAATAATACTTAATGTAATTGTTGATTTAGGTAATATACCTATATATTTTGTATTGTTTGTAGAGCTACATGATGTAGCTACAATAAAAGGAATTGCAACTGCAACAGTTGAAATTCCTCCTATTAAAAAAAATGTTTTTTTATTCATATTTTTTCCTTGGTTGATTGTTTTTTGGTTTATAAATATAAAGCTAAGGTATTTTTAATTCTTTATAAATATTAAAAGCAATTATATGCTTTTTTATAAAAAATATTTAAATAAAATAATGATTAATAAATTTAGCTTTTTATTAATTCAATATAATTAAAAGGTTTCTATAATTAATAATTTTTAATTCATTTTTATTATTAATGCCTTTTGTGTATAAAATATTAATAATAAAATTTTTTAATTAAAAAATATTTATTTAATTATATTAAAACAAAAAAGGAAAACAAAAATGAAAAACAACCATAAAATTGTTGTTGATTTTAAAGATAATGATTTAAAAAAACAATGTTCTTATTTCTTTAAACAAATAGAAGAAGACTATTCTAAATTTCTAAAGGAACTAGAAAAAAACGAAATAAAATTTGAAGAAATAAAAAATAAATATAATTGTAAATCTGATAATGATATTGAAGTTGATTTTATACCTGAGAATATATCTATAAAATCTCCTTTAACAATTATAAATGCACCATGAGGAACAGGAAAAACCTACTTTATAGAAAAAATGGCTAAATATATAATGTTGAATGATGAATGTATTAAATTAAGAAAAATTAAAAGAATAATTATTATAGATGCCTGAAAATTTTCATCGGCAAATAATATTCCTGATGATTTAATATCTGAATTATTTAAAATAATTTTAGAAAAAAAAGATAGTGGTTTAAAGACTAGTACTTTAAAAATAGTAAAAAATATTTTCAATGTATGAGCAATACCTTGAGTAAATAAATTTACTGGAATGGAAATTCCTAAAATTGAAGAAAAGAATTTAAATAATGAAGAACAAATTATTGAAATGCAGAAAATTATTAATGATCCTATTTTAATTATTTTAGATAATATAGAAAGACTAGAAGAGGATGCTTGAGAAATTATAAAAGCAATTCAAAAAATGTCAATTTATAGAAATTTTTTATTTGTTTTACCAATGAATAAGGATAAATTAAGAAATAGTGAAAATGGAGAGTGAAAAATTGATAAATATATAACATTACCTTATTATGACTTTACACAAAATTATAAGGGACTTCTAAAAAGTGAAAGCTTTAATGGAACACAAATCGAAATACTAAATGATCTTTTACAAATAGAATTTAATAATAAAAATTTAACTTTAAGAGAAGTGTCTAGATTTATTAAAAAAGAAAATCTACTTGAAGAATTTAAAAAATCAAATTGACATGGATTATTTTTAATTTATAAAAATTGACCAATAAAAGAAAAAATAGAGGAAAAAATATACAATTTATTAAATAAATTTTTTGAAGAAGAATTTGGAAAAATTATACTTTCATTTGATAAAATACATGAGTTTAATAATTATGAAGAGCCAGAACAAATAGTTAGTTTTTGAGAAGATTTTAAACTTTTTTATAATGATCAAGTTGTTATAAATAATTTTAATCTTAAAAAAATAATTTCAATAGACTTTTTTGATGAATTTATAAATAATGTTATATATTGTGAAGATAAATATTTTAATAATGTTTCTTATAATTGAGAAGAAGAATGGAATAATTATAAAAATAATAATTTAAATTTATTTTATAATGAATTTGAAGATAAAAGAAACCTTATTTTAGACGAAATAAAAATAAAGGAACGAGAATTTTTATTACATAAAAAAGAGTTAAAGGAATTCAATTCAAAAATAGAAAGTATAAGTAAAGAATTATCAAAAATAGAAGAGAAATCAAAGAATAATGTTGAAACTTCTGAAAAAGAATTTAAATTAAGAGAAGAAATTAAAACCCATAAAAAAAACGAAGAATTGAAAGAATCAGAAATAGAAGAATTAAGAATTTATATAGAAAAAATAAATGATATAAAAGTTTGTTTTGAAAGTTTTAAAAAAAATGATATTAAAAATCTAATTACAAAATTTGATAAATTTATTTCTAATTTTAAAAAAAATAAAAATTTAATATTAGCTAATGTTGACTATAATTTTATTTATTTAAAAATAGTAGAATTTGAAAAAATAAATAAAGAAAATAATTCAAATTATCACTCTTCATATGAAAACTTTTATTCTGGTTTTATTTCATTTTTTCTAAAAAATTGGACTGATGAATCATTTTATAAATAATATTGTTTATTTAATATCTGGAAGTAATCTGTTAATTCTTAAAAGAGCTATTATATATAATAAATCAACAAATGTTTCTTCCATTATTTCATTTTTTTTATCATTATTAAATTTTGCTCATTCTTGTGCTTCGGGCCCAGAACTATCATTACTTGTATGTCTAAAATAACTATGCATTTTTCCACAAAAATTCTTTGTTTCTTTTTCTCCTATTTTAGATTTTATTAATTCATATGTGTCTGGAGAATCTTTACGTTGAAATAAAAAAATAGTTTTTTTGCAAATAGCACTTATATTGTTTTCTTTTTCTTCTAGAGTTTTTGAATTTTTATATAAATAAAATAAACTAGATAAAGTTTTATTATCAATAATATCTATTAAATATTTTTCTTCTTTAAATTGAAATCCTTTTTCTACATCAAATTCAAGTAAATAATATTTTGCTTCCCATATAGAACTATAAACAGCAGAAAAATGCTTTTCAGAATAAATAAATGCTTGTTCCCATACATTAAAAAGTTTTTTATAACAACTTATATGAAAAATTTCAATTTTTTTTAATGTTTCTCAAAGGATATTTAAATATTTTAGATTTTTTTCATCGAATAAAAATATTTCTTTTTTTATATCAAGAAATTTTTTAATTTCCTCAAAAAAAGAAGAAGAATAGCCAAATGCTCCTCCACTTATTTTATAAATAATTTCATCTATATTATTAGAATATTTATAATAACAAAAATCAATTAACTTTTCTATATTATTAATTACTATTTTTAAATATTCTTCTTTAGTTTGTTTTTTTCTAATTTCATCTAATAGTATTGACATATTAAATAATTTTATTCTTTTATTTTAAAAAAATACTAATAAATATAAATATGCTATTAGTTTTTCTTGTAATTTAATAATTAATTTTAAGAGTTTTTAAATTATTATTAATATGTAAAACAAAAGATTAAGTCGTAACTATATAAAGATCTTTAATGAAAAGAAAATAAAAATAATATTACATTTAATAAATTTAAGTAAATTACATTTATACTATAATAAAAGTATGAATTATAAAATATTAGATGTTTCTAATAAAAAATTAAATGCCAGCGAAATATATGTAGTAGATAAGATAAATGAAGATCCTAAATTATTTACTATGTCTAGTATAATTGAGCTTTCAAAAATATATTATATTTCTAAATCATCTTTATCTAGATTAGTTAGAAAAATTGGTTTTAATAATGTTTTTGAAATGAAAATATTTATTCAAAAAGAAATTACTAAACATGAAAATATTTATTCAATTAAAGTTGGTGAAGATACTAAAACCAGAATCAATAATTTGATGTCATATAGTAATTTTGGAATAAATGAAACTCTTTTAAATATTGATGTTAATAATTTTTCTAAAATAGCAAAAATAATTAAAAAATCAAATAGAGTTTTATCTTTTGGAATAGGTAGTAGTTTTTTAGCAGCTCAAGAATTATCGAATAATCTTCAAAAGATTGGAATTAATATTTCTTCTTGCCAAGATATTCATAATGCAATTTTAAAGATTTCTAATTTTAATGAAAATGATTTAATTTTAGTTTTTAGCAAATCAGGGGAAACTGAAGAAGTTATTTTTCTTTTAAAAGCGGCTAAAGAGTTAAATAGTAAAACCGTTATTATTACAGTTAATGAAAAGATTAAAGAAAATATTGATTACAAAATTTTATTAAAAGATTTAGGTAAAGAAAAAAGAATAATAGCGACTAGTTCTAAAATATCTCAATTACTAATAGCTGATGCTTTATTTATGGAAATAAATTATCTTCTAAAAACAAAAACAGAAGAATATTTAAATAAGTCATTAGTCTTTTTAAGTGAATGAAAAAATAGAAAATAGTTTTGGGAATTTTTCCCTATTTTTTTATAAAAAATCTTTGTTTTATTATAAATAATATAATGAAAATATAAGGAGGGATAATAAAGTGAAAAAAAGTTTTTTAGACCTAATTAAAAATCAATTAATTGTTTCATGTCAAGCAGTTGATAAAGAACCATTAAATGATATTAAAGCGATTACATTAGTTGCTCAATCAGTCATTGAAGGCGGAGCTAAAGCTCTTCGTTTAAGTCAAGTTGATCATATAAAATCGATTATGCAAATAACTGATTTACCAATAATTGGTCTAATAAAGAAAAAATATGATGATAGCGATGTTTTTATAACACCAACTCTTTTAGAAGTTAGTCAATTGGTTGAATTAGGGATTAAATGTATTGCTTTAGATGCAACTAGTAGAAAAAGACCTAAAGAAAGTCTTGAAGAAATCATCAAGGTAATTAAAACAAAATATAAAGATGTTTTAATTATGGCTGATTGTGCAACATTAGAAGATGTAAAGAATGCACAAGTTCTTGGTTTTGATTTAATCGGTACAACTTTAAGAGGATATACACAAGAGACAAAAAATCTTAGCAATATTGAAAATGACTATAAGTTTATAAAAGATTGTTTAAAGCATTCAAATAAACCAATAATTGCTGAAGGCGGAATATGAGAACCTTATCAAGTAAAAGATTTACTTAAATTAGGTTGTTTTGCTGTCGTTGTTGGTTCAGCTATTACTAGACCAAAAGAAATTACAAAAAAATTTTTAAATAATATATAAAGAAAGGATTTTATGAGTTTTAATTTTTCGAAAATTAAGAACCACAAAATGGCTGGCGAAATTAAAAATAAACTTTCCAATGGAAAACATAAAGGGAAAGTTAAATCATTTTTAAGCCAACTATCACGTGGATTAATGCTTCCGATTGCTATTCTTCCAATTGCCGGTTTATTACTGGGGATTGGGGGGGCGATTGGAGCAAATGTACAAAGTGAAATAGGCCAAGTATTTGCTGATATTTTTAAAGGAATGTCAGAAGTAGTTTTTTCTAATTTACCTCTTTTATTTTGTATTGCTATAACTATTACATTTTCAAAAGACAAGGGAGCCTCTGGTTTTTGTGCTGCTCTTGCCTATCTAGTTTTTTCTTCAACGCAACTAGCGTTTATTCAATTCGAAGGAAATAACGTTGTTTCTATTTTATGATTTCATAAAGAAGTCATCGGAATAACTACAAAAACCTTAGGAATGACCACCCTAAATACTTCCATATTTGGAGGAATAATAGTAGGGGGATTAACATCATATATTTATAATAATATATCTGTTGTAAAATTACCTACTGGTTTAGATTTTTTTTCAGGAATTAGATTAGTTCCAATCGTTTTAATTCCTGTAATGTTTTTATTATCTTTAATCTTTTTAGTATTCTGACCTTGAGTTGGTTTAGGAATTACTAAAATGGGAGAAGGTATTCAATTTGCTCCTTATGGAACAGGAGGATTATTATATGGAATCCTTGGAAGAGCATTAATGCCTTTTGGATTACACCATATTCCAATTGTTCTAGCTTTTCAAACACCATTTGGAGGAGTTTTAACTTTAGAAACTTTAACTAATGGATTACAAGCTGCTAATTTAGATCCTGCTATTCAAGCAAGAATTTTAGAAGCTTTTAATTCATTTTCAGGTGGAGGAAGTATTGATGGAGATCAAAACATTTGAAACTTCATTAATTCATTACCATACAATACTTTAGGAGATATTCAAATTTTTGAATGATTCTATAAATATACTGGAGTATATGCAGGAAGATTTACTCAAGATTATCCAACTTATTTAGGTGTATGTATGGGTATTGGGGGAGCAATGATTTTAGCAGCTGAAGTTAAAAACAGAAGAAATGTTTCTTTAGTTATTGGTTCAGCTATGCTTGTCGCCTTTTTAACAGGAATTACCGAACCATTAGAATTTACTTTCTTATTCTGTGCTCCATGATTATACTTTTTAATCTATGTCCCTCTTTCTGGTTTTTCATATATGTTCATGGAACTAATGAATGCCCATGTAGGTGTTGGATTTGCCAGAGGATTTATTGATCTAATTATTTATGGAGCAATTCCAGTTGCTAAAGGAACAAATTTCTATTGAGCATTTGTTCTAGCAGCAGCTGAAGGACTATTTGCCTTCTTTACTTTCTGAATCTTAATTAAAAAATTCGATTTAGCAACTCCAGGGAGAAAAGATAATCCAATGACTTTAATTAATAAACAAAATTATAATGAAGCTAAAACAAAAAATAAAGATGAAAGAATTGATGAAATAATTAAAAAATTAGGTGGCTTTAATAATTTAGTTGATGTTTCAGCTTGTGCTACAAGATTAAGAGTTACAGTTAATGATGCTGAAAGCATTACTGGAGATGATTTTGTTCCTTTAGGATCAAAAGGATTTATTAAAAAAGATAATTCTCTTCAAGTTATTTTTGGAGGGGAAGCATCAATTATTTCTGATAAAATAAATGATTTAATTAAAGGCGGACAAACTTCTTCTAATGAATCTGATTATCAATATGAAGATAAGCAAAATAATGAAGAAGAAAATATTCCACAAACATTTAATATATTTGCTCCTTTTGATGGAGAAATAGTTTATTTAAATGAAGTTCCTGATGATCTATTTAGTTCAGGTGCTTTAGGATCAGGTATCGCTATTAAACCAAGTTCTTCACAAATTTATTCACCAATAAATGGAAAGCTAGCAAATGTATTCCATACAAAACATGCTTATACTTTTAGAAGTAGCGATGGAACTGAAATATTATTACATTTAGGAATAGATACAGTATCTGAAGCTGAGAAAATATTTGATTCAAATATTGATTTAGGCGAAGTTACAAAAGATAAATTAATCGCTTCAATGGATTTAAACGAAATGGAAAAATGTAAATCAACAATTTCTCCAATAGTTGTTCCAGAACTATCTCCTACAAGACAAATAACTATTCACCATTATAATGGAGATAAAGTTAAAGCTGGAGATATTATAATAACTATAGAATAGTTATTATAATCAAAGTTAATAATTAATAAAAAAAATAAACTAGTAATAGTTTATTTTTTTATATTAAATTTTAATTTATAAGTTTATTTTTTTAGATTGTAAAAGTTAATGAAGTAAGAATATCCATTTGATCACCAAATCCATAACCATCTTTAACCGTTAATAAAATAAAGTAAAGATTTGTATTATCGGGAACTAGCTGCGCTACTGCTGTAAAACCATTAATGTTTTCATCAGTAATTCCATCAAATGCTTTTATTAAAGTTGTTTTAGCAATTGGTTGAGCATCTATTTCAGCTTTGGTAATTCCATTATTGTGAACATTTTTATTTTGACTAATATTTAAAATAATTGTAGGGATTATTTCAACTGATTGAATTTTATCTTGCGGAGAAGTTTCGTTACCAAATTTATATCCTTCTTTAGTTGTTAAAGTAATTTTTTTACTAGCTTGATCTCAAGCAGATGTAAATTGATTAATATTATCTTTTGTAATTCCATTAAAAACTTTTTCTAATGTTTGTTGAGAAATAGGATTTGTTGTTAATTCATCTGGATTAATTTTTCCTAAAACACTTTCTTTTGAGGCGATAGTTAAAAATATTGTTCCTTCATTTATAGTCGCACAAGAAGTAACTGCAATAAGTGGAATAGCAACTGCTGTAGTTGATAATCATCCTGTTAAAAATAATGTTTTTTTATTCATATAAATTCCTTGAATATAATTAAAATAAACTAAAACAAAAACTAATCTGTTTTAGTTTATATTTAATTTAATAGTTAATTAATTATTATTTTGCATTAAATGTTTTTGATGGAAGTTGATTACCAAATTGATTACCAAATCCAAAATTATCTTTAGCTGTTAAAGTAATAAAATAAAGTTTAGGTGTATTATTAGGAATCTCAGTAACAGTAGCTGTAAAATTAGCCATATTTTGTGCTGTAACTCCAGTAAATGCTTTTTGCAATGTTGCTAAAGTTAATGGATTAGCAGCTACCTCTGTTGCTGTAATTCCTGCAGAAGCAAGATTAGGTATTGCTTCAATTTCTAAAACTGTTACAGTTGTTATAGCAATTGATTCAATTTTTCCTGCTGTCCCTGGTGAAACAAATTCACTTCCTGCAGCTGGTGTTAAAACAATTTTTTTAGCATTTGTATCTCAAGTAGATGTAAATTGTTTCATGTTTTCTTCTGTAACATTATTGAAAGCTTTATTTAAAGTTACATGAGTAATTGGAGTAGCGGCTACTTCTTTATCAGTTATTCTAACTTCAATAGCTGTTTTTGGAGTAACATTTATAACATTTACAATTGTTAATGCAATTGATTCTAATTTATCTTCTGGTTTAGCAGCTGTTCCAAATTTATATCCTGTTTTAGGCGTTAAAGTTATTTTATTTGTTGCTGTATCAAAAGCAGATGTAAATTGAGCAAAAGTAGTTGCATCAACTCCTGTGAAAATTTTTGCTAAAGTTTCTTGTGTAATGGGATTAGCAGTTACATCTTGACTAGTTATTTTGTCTGTAACTGTAGCTTTTACAGTAACATTAATATATTTTGTCCCTTCTGGTTCTGGTGTAACAGAAGTACTACATGAAGTAGCAACTACAATAGGAGCAATAACTGCCATTGTAGAAAACCCTCCAATTAAAAATAATGATTTTTTATTCATGATAAAAACTCCTTTTAAATCGTTTAATTCAAAGTTAAACTATTATAATTATAATATAAATCACTGAAAACCAAAATATAAAAAAGATAGTTTCATATTTAAAACTATCTTTAAAATTTTAATAAGAATATTCTTTTATATTTAAAATCTAATTTTGCTTATTTTATTTTTTTGGTTCAAAAGCCGCAGAAACTAATTGATTACCAAGAAGGTTACCAAATCCATATCCAGATTTCGCTGTTAAAACAATTATATAAAGATCACCATTACCAGGATTTAGAACTTCTACATCAAAATTATTCATATTTTCAGCTGTAACTCCAATAAACGCTTTTTGTAAGGTTGCTAGAGATATAGTTTTTGGATCTTTTATATCATCCATTGTAATTCCATTTTTATAAACATCAGGATTTAAAATAACATCTATAACTTTTACAGGTGTAATTTTAATTGAAACAACTGTTTCTTCAGGAGCCGCTTCAGTTCCTAGTTTATATCCTTCTTTAGCTTTTAAAGTAATTATATTATCTGTTATAGTTGCTTCAAGACCAGGGAAATTTTCATAATTAATTCCAAAGAAAGCTTTTTCTAAAGTTAATTGACCAAGCGGATTAACCTTTAATTCTTGATCAGTAATAGGATTTATAATATCTGTTCTTTGTATTACATTAATATATCCGATTCCAACTTTAAAGCTTTGAGAAGTAATTTCTGTTGAACCATCACTAAATACAAAATCTTTTTTAGTTGTTAAAACTATATTATAGCTTTTATCAGTACCAGTACCAGTAGTTTTTACAGTAGCAACAAATTTTTCATTTTTTATATCTTCATCAGTAATTCCAGTAAATGCTTTTTCTAATGTTACTTTAGTCATTTTGTATGCATTTAAATTAAAAATTGTAATACCATCAGTAACTTTATCATTTGCTGTTATTTCTAATCCTTTTACAGGTGTAATTTTAATTGAAACAACTGCATCTGTATTTGTTGTTGCATTACCAAATTTATATCCTGAATTAGCTGTTAAAGTAATTATATTTGTTTTTGCATCTCAAGCTGATTTAAATTGTTTAAAGTTTTCGTTTGTAATTCCATCGAAAGCTTTTTCTAATGTTGCTTGAGTTAAAGGGGTAACAACAAGTTCTTTATCAGTAATTGGTTTAGGAGTTGTACTTTGTTTTACAGTAATATATGTAATAGCATTTTCTTTAGCAATAAAAGTAGTAGAAGGAATTTGATTTCCAAATTTATTTCCAAATCCATAACCTTCTTCAGCTGTTAAAACAAAATAATAAAGGTTTGTATTGTTTGGAACAAGATAAACATTAGCAGTAAAATTAGCCATATTTGTATCTGTAATTCCATTAAATGCTTTATCTAAAGTTGCTTTAGTTAATGTACCAGCTTCTATTTCATCTTTTGTAATTCCGGCATTTTCAAGATTAGGTATTATTGTAATGTTTAAAGCTTGTACAGTTTTTATTGCCATCGAAATAACTGTATCTTTTGGATTTGTTGCACTACCAAATTTATATCCATCTTTAGCTGTTAAAGTAATTTTATTACTTCCTGCATCTCAAGCAGATGTAAATTGATTAAAGTTCTCATCTGTTATATTATTGAAAACTTTATTTAAAGTTACTTGAGTAATTGGATTTGCTGCTACTTCTGCATCAGTAATTCTAATTATAATATCTGCTTTTTCTACTACATTAAGATATGTAATAGTAGTCTCTTCTTTAACATTAAATGATTTAGAAACGATTGTTTTTTCAAGTGAAGTTCCAAATCCAAAACCTTCATTAGCTGTTAAAGTAATTGAATAAGGTGTTGTGGTATTAGCTGGATCTTTATTAACTTGAACTTTAAAATTAGCCATATTTTCAGCTGTAATTCCAGTAAAGGCTTTTTCTAATGTTGTTAAAGCTAATGGAGAAGCTTCTATTTCAGCTTTTGTAATTCCAGCAGAGTCAATATCTTTTTGTACTATATTTAAAGATATTGCAATTTTTATTTCAACTGAAACAACTGTATCTTGTGCATTTGTTGCTTCAGTACCAAATTTATATCCTGAATTAGCTGTTAAAGTAATTTTATTAGTTCCTTCATCTCAAGCAGATGTAAATTGATTAAAGTTTTGTTCGGTAATTCCATCAAATACTTTATCTAAAGTTGTTTTAGTTATTGTTGGAGCTGTTACTTCTTCATTAGTAATTCCTTCTGTAATTGTTCCTTTTGCTTTTATATCAATATATGTAATAGTTTCTCCGCCTTCTTTAAGATTAAAGGTCATAGAAACAAATTGGTCTCCAGTACTATTATTGATTCTATCAAATTCATAACCAGTTTTAGCTGTTAGCACAAAAGCATAAATAGGGGGAGTATTATCAGGCACTGTTAAATAACTAGCTTCAAAAGCATTAGCATTTGCATTTGTAATTCCAATAAAGGCTTTATCTAAAGTTGCTCTAGTTATTGGACTAGCAACCATTTCTTCTCTTGTAATACCATTTTTATCAATATTTATATTAAGATTAATATTTAAAATAAGTTTTGGTAATGGAATTGATGATTCTGTAGCTTGTGGAGCACTCGCTGAACCAAATCTATATCCTTCATTTGGGATTAAATTAATTGTTTTAGATGTTGAATTTCAAATAGATACAAAATTATTATAGTTTGCATTAGTAATTCCATCAAAAGCTTTTTCTAAAACTTCTCTTGGGATTCTATTTTCAATTAAATCTTTTTCTTTAATACCTTCATTAATTTCTTTTTTAGCCACTATATCTAAATAACTTAGGCCAGTTGAAATTAAAGGAGAATCAAGAGAATCATTTCCCGAATTAAATGTATAACCTTCTTTAGAAGTTAGTATTATTTTTCTAGTTTTTTGATCTCAAACAGATTTAAATTGATTAAAGTTTTCATCTGTAATTCCATCAAAAACTTTATTTAATGTTGCTCTAGCGATTGGATTAGCATCAACTTCTGCTTGAAATACTTCTTCAGGAGTTTCTTTTACTGTAATATTTAATTTAATTGTTGTAGGTATTATTTTAATTGAATCAAGTTTATTTGAAGAAGAGTTAATTGAACCAAATTTATATCCATCTTTTGAAACTAAAACTATTTTTTTATTTGTAGAATCTCATAATGCAGTAAATTGATCAAGATTTTCATTTGTAATTCCATTAAAAGCTTTATCTAGTGTTTCCTTAGTAATTGGATTAGCCTGTACTTCAAAAAATGAAATATTGCTTGAAACTTTTAATTTAGGAGTTACCTCAATATACTTTATTTCTACTTCATCTGAACACGAGGTGACAACTACAAGCGGAATAGCAAGTGCTGCAACCGAAAGTGCTCCTATTGAAAATAATGATTTTTTATTCATAATGTCTCCTTTTGTTATGTTGTTATAAATAAACTTTTCCATAAAATTATATTATAAAAAAACAAGAAAAAATGAAATGTTTAGGCTCTTAGTCTTTATATTTTATTAATTATTAAAAGCCTAATTTGTCTATTGATATTGATAAAATAGGTATTTAGATACTTTCCTAAACTTTGAAAAAGCTTAAATAAAAAAATAAAAAAATATATTAATATTGAAATTAATATATTAATTAAAGAAAGAATTACTTATTTAAATAGGTAATTCTTATCTATTTTTATAATTATTTGGCTACTTATTTTTTAAGAGATAAAACAATTTTTTTATTAACTGAATCTCATGAAGCCTTAAATTGATCAAAGTTTTGGTCAGTAATTCCATCGAAAGCCTTTTCCAAAGTTTCTTTACTAATTGGATTAGCCATAACTTCAGCTTCAGTAATTTTAGCACTTACTACTTTAGCTTGAATGTTTGATTTGAAAGGAGGAAGAGTTGGATCAGGGGTTGGTGTTATTACTTCTGATAAAAGAGTATACTCAGCTGCCGAAGAACCTAAAGCATTAAATTGGTAACCAGGTTTAGCTGTTAAAGTAATTTTTTTAGCACTTGAATCTCAAAAAGATGTAAAATGATTGAAATATTTATCATCACTTATAGTAAAGGCTTTTCTTAATGTATCTAATGAAATAGGGTTTCCATTTAATTCTGCTTCTGGAATTTCAATAGTAGGTGTTGAATTATTAATTTGTATATTTAAATATGTATTAGGTGTAATTGTTATTTCAACTGATAAATCAATTGTTGGATTTGCTTCATCTCCAAATTTATATCCATCAGCGGCTATTAAAGTAATTGTAGCTTTTGTTGGAACTGATCCTTGTGTTAAGTTTGCTGTAAATTTAGCTGAATCTTTTAGGTCAGCCCCAGCAAATATTTTACCTAAAATTTCTTTAATTGGTTTAGCATCTATTTCTGACTGATAAATTAGAGTTGTTCCTGGAACAAATGCGGGATTTTGTTTTATATCTAAAAGAGTAAAAGTTGTTATTGGGTTTGATATAAAAGTATCTGTAAATCCTGATGATCCATCATCGAATCTATGATCTCCTATAGCAGTTAAAGTAATTGTTCCTGTTGTTGAACTATCTTTTGTTCATGTTGCATTGAATTTAGTTCCTAAATCGCCAATATTAATTCCTCCAAAAACGTTATTTAAAGTTGCTTCACTAATTGTATCTTTATCAAATTCTGTTTTAGAAACTTGTGGACTTAGATTTTTTGTTAAAGTTAATGGAATGATTGTAGGTGTTATTTCAACTGATTCAAGAATATCAAATTCAGATGCTTTAGATTGGAATTCATATCCTAAGTTAAGAGTTAATTTAATTTTTCCTTTTATCCCTGTAGTTGATATTCACTGAATAGAAGCAATATTACTGTAATTAGCCTCTACACTTCCCTCAAATGCTTTTTTTAAGGTTTCTTTTGTAATTGTTCCAGTTATAGGATTTAATTCTGAAATTAAAATTTCTAAAGGTGTTGGATTTGCTATGATATTTAATTGAATAATTATAGATTCAGATATAAGTTCATTTGTTGGACCAGAAGGTGTTGGATTTTCAAATATATATCCTTCATTAAGAGTTAATATAATTGTTCTATTTGCTTTATCTCATACTCTAGATTTAATAATAGCCATATCGGGAATATTATTAAAAACATTATTTAGTATTTGATCTGATGGATCAGCTGCTAATTCTGATTCTGAAACTTTAATACCTGTTTGTGATGTTATATTCATTTTAACAGTTATTTTGCTTGATATAAGAGTTGCCCCTGGAGCAGTTTGATTTGCAAATTCATATCCATCTTTAAGAGTTAAAGTGATTGTTCTATTACTTAAACTTCATAAAGTAGAAGTAATAAGGGCATAATTTTCATTTATACTTCCACCAAATACTTTAGCTAAAGTTGCTTGGGAAATTAGATCAGGAGAAGTAGGATTTAATTCTGAAATTAAAATTTCTGGAGGTGTTGTATTTACTGTTATATTTAATTGAATAATTACAGGAGATGATGTAAGAGTATTTGTATTATTTTTAAATAAATATCCATCTTTAAGAGTTAATATAATTGTTCTATTTACTATATTTCATTCTTTAGATTGAATAATAGCATTGTTAGGTACATTATCAAAAAGATCTTTTATTCTTGTATATGTTGGATTAGTAGCTAATTCTGATTCTGGAACTTTAACTGAATTTGTTGTATTTAATGTTGTATTCATTTTAACAGTTATTTCATTTGATACAAGAGTTGTTCCTGGAGTGGTTGGATTTTTAAATTCATATCCGTCTTGAAGAGATAAAGTAATTGTTCTATTACTTAAACTTCATAAAGTAGAAGTAATAAGGGCATAATTTTCATTTATACTTCCACCAAATACTTTAGCTAAAGTTGCTTGAGAAATTTTAGGAGAATCATTTAGTTCTATAATTGAAATTTCTGGGGGTGTTGGTAATGCTGTTATATCTAATTGAATAATTACAGGAGCTGATGTAAGAACATTCGATAAATTAGGATCTGTTGGATTTGCAAATACATATCCATCTTTAAGAGTTAATTTAATTTTTCTATTTACTGTATCTCATTCTTTAGATTGAATAATGCTATTATCAGGTGCATTATCAAAAAGACTATTTATTATTGTATCTGATGGAGTATTAACTAATTCTGATTCTAGAACTTTAACTAAATTTGTTGTATTTAATGTTGTATTCATTTTAACAATTATTTTATTTGATGTAAGAATATTTTGCTTAGAAGTATCTGTTTGGTTTGCAAATATATATCCATCTTTAAGAGTTAATGTGATTGTTCTTTTACTTAAACTTCAAAAAGTAGAAGTAATAAGGTTGTGGTTTTTATTTATAGTTCCACCAAATACTTTTTCTAAAGTTTGTTGAGAAATTAAACCGTTAGTATCAGGATTTAAGTCTGTAATTAAAATTTCTAAAGGTGTTGGATTTGCTATTATATCTAATTGTACAGTTACAGGAGATGATACAAGAGTGTTTGTATTATTTTCAAATAAATATCCATTTTTAAGAGTTAATTTAATTTTTCTATTTAATGTATCTCATTCTTTAGATTGAATAATAGTATTATCAGGTACATTATCAAAAAGACTATTTATTATTGCATCTGTTGGTTCGGTAGCTAATTCTAATTCTGTAACTTTAATTTGATTTGTTGTATTTAATGTTGTATTCATTTTAACAATTATTGGAAGAGATATAACAGATGCTGTTGTAAATTCATATCCTGTTTTTGCTGCTAAAGTAATTTTTCTTGTTCCTAAATCTCAAGAAGCTGAAATATATTCATAATTTATAGGTGTAATTCCTTCGAATACAAGAGCTAAAGTTGCTTGAGAAATTTTAGGAGAAGCATTTAGATCTGTAATTAAAATTTCTTGGGCTGTTGTATTTGCTTTTATGTTTAATTGAATAATAATTTCATTAGATACAAGAGTTAATCCTCCAGTAGTTGGAGTTACAAATTGATATCCTTCTATAGGAGTTAAAGTAATTTTTCTAGTTTTTGAATCTCAAGCGGAAGTAAATTTATCAAAATTAAAATCTGTAATT
>JBOFYJ010000020.1:0-1080 GCA_051654605.1 Metamycoplasmataceae bacterium
GTATATGGGCTGACACCTGCCCAGTGCCGGAAGGTTAAGAGGAGGAGTGAGAGCTCCGAATTGAAGCCCCGGTGAACGGCGGCCGTAACTATAACGGTCCTAAGGTAGCGAAATTCCTTGTCGGGTAAGTTCCGACCTGCACGAATGGTGTAACGATCTGAGAGCTGTCTTGACGGGAGGCCTGGTGAAATTGTATTACCGGTGAAGATACCGGTTACCTGCAGTAGGACGGAAAGACCCCATGGAGCTTTACTGTAGCTTGGTATTGGGTTTTGGCATCGTATGTATAGGATAGTTGGGAGACTATGATGCGTGGTCGCTAGATTACGCGGAGTCACTGGTGGAATACCAACCATACTATGTCGGAATTCTAATTTGAGGTTTGTACCCTCGAAGACAGTGCTAGGTGGGCAGTTTGACTGGGGCGGTCGCCTCCGAAAGAGTAACGGAGGCGTTCAAAGGTTCTCTCAGGTTGGATGGAAATCAACCGTAGAGTGCAATGGCATAAGAGAGCTTAACTGCGAGACTGACGGGTCGAGCAGGTGCGAAAGCAGGACATAGTGATCCGGCGATTCCGAATGGAAGGGTCGTCGCTCAACGGATAAAAGCTACCCTGGGGATAACAGGCTGATTCTACCCGAGAGTCCATATCGACGGTAGAGTTTGGCACCTCGATGTCGGCTCATCGCATCCTGGGGCTGGAGAAGGTCCCAAGGGTTGGGCTGTTCGCCCATTAAAGCGGTACGTGAGCTGGGTTCAGAACGTCGTGAGACAGTTCGGTCCCTATCCACTGTAGGCGTTAGAGTATTGAGAAGATCTGTCCTTAGTACGAGAGGACCGGGATGGACAAACCTCTGATGTACCAGTTGTCACGCCAGTGGCACAGCTGGGTAGTCACGTTTGGAACAGATAACCGCTGAAAGCATCTAAGCGGGAAACTGACTTCAAGATAAGTACTCTTTAAGATACCTTCGAGACTAGGAGGTTGATAGGTTGGGGGTGTAAGAGTTGTGAGACTTTTAGCTGACCAATACTAATATATCGAAGTTTTAACCTTAATATACTACTATATAGTTTCAA
>JBOFYJ010000021.1:0-1906 GCA_051654605.1 Metamycoplasmataceae bacterium
AATAGATTTAGAATCAATACCAAGTCCAATACATGAAATAGATATACAAAAACTAATAGAAAATTAATAAAACCGGTAGCTAATGGATTTAATTTCCATCAAGTTACCGGTTTTTACACGTATGTCGGCGTCCCCCCTAAGACCTATAAATTTTTCATAAAAAACAAGACTAAATCTAATGATTTAATCCTTTTTCTCTGTCGGTATACTGACCCCACTATTATTATAAATTTAAATAATTAATTAAAGCTTGGTTAATAACAGTTTTCTTAGTTAATCTATTCTCATAACAATATTTATCCAACACTCTAGCTAAATTAATTTCAATTTCTAAGGTTGTAGTTTTATAATCATCACTCATAAGTTTCCTTAACCCATTATTGTTTTTTACCGATTTTTCTTTAATTATTTGCTTTAAAATTTTAATTTCATTTTGCGTAAAACCTGTTAAACTACTAATTTGAGTATTGTTAGTTTTTATTTCTTTTTGTTGTTCTATATCTTTATCTATATTTTTATTTATTGCCGATTCTATAAACTGCTTTTGCAGCTTATCATAAGTAAACCCTTGTTTATTTAATCTTTTTCTTAAAGTATCTTTTCCTACTTTTAAATTTTTTTCAATTTTAGTAATACTAAATCCTTTCCTCAATTCTCCATTTACATATCTCACTTGCTCTTTTATATCCATAATTACCACCTCAATCATAAATTAATAATCCCTATTTAAATTCAACTTAAATTAAAATACTTACTTTGCAAGTATAATATTTTTTAAAACTTATACCCAGCCCATTTTTCGTTTTATTAAAATTTTTCCTATTTAATTTATTAATCTAAATAATGTTTTACAACTACATTTATTCTATTATGACCTAAATTTTCAGATACTTCTTCTAAAATTTCTCTATCAAAAGATCTGTGACTGCCATCTCGTGTATGGTAGTCATCTTTTACTTCTTCATCATTATTAATTTTATCATTAACTATTTCCTCATATTTTAAAGTTGCATATTCACGTCTTAGAGCATGTTCATCAAGTCTATTAGGAATATATTCAAATACAGTTCTATCTTCTCTCTGAAGGGCATTTTCACGCATTTCCCATATATGTTCTCCATAATCTCTTAAAACCTCAACAGTTCTATTTCTACCACCTTTACTTTGAGCTCCATATTTTTCTTTATTAATCTCAATAATCACTCTATTTTCAGAATTTCTTTGAATTTGTTCAGGTCTTAGTAATGCAAGTTCTGTTTTTCTAAGTCCTGAACCTCTGCCAAACTGGATAATATCTTTATTTTTTTCAACTGAAAATTCAGTATCATGAAATTTACTAGTTCTAGATCTAGTTATATTATCTCTACTTCTTACTGGATACTTAAATTCAAAATCAGTTGAACTTCCTCTAAATAATTTAGCCATTGCAGCCCCATAAGTTCTTAAAGAGTAAGGACTATCTCCAGCTTTTTCTCTATGCTCTAAATAAGCTTTTGCTATATCTTTATCAAGTAATTTATTAATATCATTACCAATACCAAATTCTTTTTTAGCCCATTCCCCATAATGAATACATTTATCTTTATAAATATCATAAGTTTTAATACTATAAATCTTTTCAACCTTTGTGGGATTCCAAGGAATACCTAATTCTTCACATTTAGCTTTTTCAATCTGTTTAGCTGCATGCTTATCTTCACCATAAGCTTGTAATTTATCTAAATTCATAATGATTTGATACTTTAAACTTCCCTTAGGCTTTTTACCCAAAACAATCACCTCAATACTAACTATTTAATTTTTCTTCTGTGATATTGATTAACTTTGTTGAGACACACACATTAATTTTTGTTTAACACATGGACTTGTGATAGGTAATGCTCCTTAAATATCACATACTATAATT
>JBOFYJ010000022.1:0-8232 GCA_051654605.1 Metamycoplasmataceae bacterium
AATAGATTTAGAATCAATACCAAGTCCAATACATGAAATAGATATACAAAAACTAATAGAAAATTAATAAAACCGGTAGCTAATGGATTTAATTTCCATCAAGTTACCGGTTTTTACACGTATGTCGGCGTCCCCCCTACTGGCATAGGTACTACTTAATGAATAATTAACGCTTATCTATATTAAACATTTTTATTATACATTTATTTTTACCATTTCATTTTTTCTTTTAATTTTTTAATCTTTTCTTCCATTGATCCACTTCTTTTTTCTAACTGCTCTTGATTATTTTTTTTGAAATTTTCTCTTTCAATTTGCTCTGTGATAAGTAAATTTACTACTTCTGAAATTGTAAGACCTTTATTCTTAGCTAATTTTTTTAAATCTTCTTTTGTCTTACAATCTAATCTTACTGTAAGACTTGCATTTTTTTTATTTTCTAAACCCATTTTTTAATCCCCTAAAAATTCTCTTAACCCTTATATTCTCTATGTCTTACACAAATCCCTTTTTATCTTACGTAATTTTTACTGTCCAAAAAAGCCAAAAAATGTACCACTAACCCTAAGACCACCATAAAATTAAGATTGAATAAAATAATATTTTAATGTTTTATAATATCTGAAATTTTAGAGATTTGAAAATATGCTAGAACCCCCTAAAATAGGGAAGTAAGAGTTATAAACAAGTGGTGTTCTCCATAAATGTAGAACACACACTAATATGTAGAGCATTTTTAATCGCAGTATAGAGTATTAAATACCTTATACTTATTTTAATACATCTCTAACTTTATACTCACTTATCTTTAATATATCAGCTATTTGTCTATTACTTAAATTTTCTTTTTTTAATTCTAATACTTTTATCTTTAAATTTTGTAATGCCTGTTGTTTTTTAGTCAATCCATTTTCATTCTTTGGGGTTCTTCTATTATTGTTCCTTCTATACTTTTCATCTTTATTTATTAATATTAATAGTTCCTTTTGCTCTTTTTCTATTATATTTAAAATCTTTATTAATCTAGCATTAGTATAATTATATCCCTTTAATTTAAACTCTCCGTTTTCAAATACTGTTGTATCACCTTTATTATTTTTTACACTTTCTATATATTCTTTATATGCTTTTTCTGCACTTTCAGTAGCCTTTATAACCTCATGAAGTGGTAGTGGTTCACTAAACTTTTGATTAAACTTAAGCATTCTATTTAAAGCTTCATTACAGTTACTTTCAACTAAACAGCTATAATATCTATATAAAAAACACATAAGCTCTCTATATCCATTACACTCTCCGTTTCTAGCATTCTGTAATCTTTCTATATCTTCTCTTCTCTTCCAGTGCAATTCATAAGTATTAAGACCTTTTTTACCTGCTGTTATATTTAAAACCCTAGCTTTACGCTTTCTAGTTGTCTTAGGCACATATTTAAAGTATTCTTTTTTTAATTCATCAAGTCTATATACATTATCATTGATTTCAATAATTTCTGCATATGTTTTTGATTTCGTATTAATTGTTCCTGGTAATCTGAATATTCTTGTTACATCAGTACAACTTTCATCGAGTTGAAATCCATTAAAATTTAAACTTCTTAATCTTTTAGCTAACTCATTTTCAATGTTCTGCCAAAATTTCAAAGCTTGTGATGGTAAATTCTCTAGTAAGAATATTAATTGAAGTCCTCTACCGGTAAAGACTGTTATTGTTGGCTCTGGAATATTTTTATTATAATAATGCTTCTTTAAGTACTTTATTAATGCCTGTACCATTTCTTTAGTTACTGTATCATTATGGTTATCTATATCTATATATAAAGCATTAATTTTTCTTATATTATTTGTATTTCGTACTGAAATATAAAAACTATTTATACTTACATAGCTATCTGTTTTTTGCCTATGTAAATGTTCTATTACCCCATTAGTCTCTTCTAATTTATAATGCCACTGGCTAAAACCAACATTATTTTTAACAGCTAATGTTATATAACCATCTGTTTCTCCATGAATTTTCTCTATAAATTTTATACTTTCCTCTATTTTTTTAGGATTTATAATCCTTAGATCTCTTAAATGTTTAATTTCTTTTTCTTCTTTTTTAGCTAAGTTGCTCATATTTTTTTCCTTTCCACGAACTAGCAACTTACCCAAATTCCTGTATTTACTTTTAAACTCTTCTTTGCTATTATAATAATATAATTAAAAAAGTTTAGAAGTCCTGTGGGACTTTGGCTAAGTTATAGAAAAAGAGCTGTGACGTCGAAATTACAAGCTCTTTTTTGCGTATCCGTACATTTTTTTTCTGTTGTATATATTTTATCATATTATCCGACGTCTAGTATATTTATTTTTATCTTAAACTTCTTACATAAGTTTTCATTAATTCTTCGTCACTATCACCTCTTTCTTGCGTATGCCCTAATTGCTCGCTTACATACTCCCTCGCCTCCATAATAGTCATTCCTTCTTCTCTAACTCTATTAAACGTCTCTAATGCGTATAGCTTTCGTATTGCGTGTGTGCTTGTCTTTTCGTAGTTTTGCTTTATTCCTAGTTCTTGCATTTTTCTGTTTAGTTCTCTATTTACCGAATCTGCTTGTATAGGTACTATCCTTTCCCTTGCTCCTAGAACGCTGTTATATAATTTTTTAGCTACTTCCATTTGTTTTTCTGTTGCAATTTCTACTTTTCTAGTCTTTTTCCCCTTACTGTCCACAACTTTTACATATCCATTTTTTAAATTTATATCTCTTTTTTGTAATTTTACTACTGCACTAATTCTTAATCCGAAATATCTAGCCACGTCTAATGCTTTATCTGCGTTAGGATTTACAATCTTCTTTAGGTTCTGCCAGTCTTTTATCTCCATCTGCTTATCTCGTATTTTCTGTTTATGTTTAATTTTTTCTGGAAGTTTTATATCTAATTTATTATTTAAGTTATACGTTTTATTAATTAAACGTTGCATTTTATTTGCCTTAGACATATACTGCTCTATTGTTGCTTTACTGCAAGTTTTACCCTTAAAATCTAAAAATTCTTGTACGTGCATAGAATTTATATCTTTAACTTTTCTAATTTCTGTATGTTTTACAGACATCCAGTTCGCAAAATTAGCTGTAAAGTCTACAAAATTTTTTCTATCTGCATAAGAAAATATTCTAGTTCCATCCATTTTCCCATCTTTTTTTAAGCTGTGCTTGTCCATTCCTTCTTTAAAATTTTCATTGATCGTATAGTAAAGTTGCTGCTTTATAGACCTACTTTTTGCTCTCGCCATATGTTTCATCTCCTTATTTTTTTCGGGTGCTTCGCACCTCTATATTTCAATTTTATTATTAATATCGTATTTATTATTGCTTTGTCGCATCATTAATACTGCATTAACTCCGTTAATGCAGACAAGACAAATTAAACTAAAAAAAATTATCAAAGAACGTTGTATCTATTGCTATCACTTGCTTCAGGCTGAACCGGTACAATCACAGAACACAATACAAATTGTAATTTATATAAATCTGTGAGACCTAAATATGGAATTTGCTCCTTCCAGGAGACCAAATTCTTTTTGCAAAAATTTTTGCAAAATAGCTATTAGCATTTTTGCTAATAGCGTTGCTCTAGCAGAAATGCTAAAGCTATTTTTTAAAATTTTATTTTTTTAATTTTAAAAATAATTTTTTATACAGGCTGGCTATTCCAGCAAAATGGGAAATTAAAAATTCTGCTATAAGAATTTACTTATTTTAAAAAATAAGTTCTGTATTTTTTTATCTCTAAAATTTTTTTAATTTTTTGTTTTAATAATTTTTTTATTTTAATTTTATTTTTTTATTTTGTTATAATTTAGGTTTTTAATTTATAAATATAATTTTTTTAATTGCCTACATAAATTAATATGGGACGTTTGCTCCAAAAAGTAATGAACAAACGGTAAACATTTAGTAGCTATTATATTAAATAATTTTATTACTCCTTAGCATCTGCTAATTATTTTTAAATTACATTTTTCTTTTAATGTGAATAAATCATTTTTTTAATTACCTCTCTATTATTAATGTGCTACGCTCCACCTAAAAAGTTTTGAACAACTGGTAAAAAAAATGTAACTAACCCGTAAATGTTATATTTTAAAATAATTATTTTACATTATCACAGCACAAATTATTTTGTTTTTTTAAAAAAGTTTAGTATTTCTAATTTTTTTTAACACAAAAAAGGCTCACAAACGGCTTAAAACCGTTGTGAACCTCGTGATGTATGTAACAAAATACTTATTATGTTACATATCTAATTTATTTTTTTATTTTTGCTTGTAATTTATAAAAAAAATAGCACCTACTGGGGGGGACGCCGACATACGTGTAAAAACCGGTAACTTGATGGAAATTAAATCCATTAGATACCGGTTTTGTTTTTAATTAATAGATTCATATTCTTTTACTCTTCTATAAAATGTATTACTTTTTAGGTTAAGAAGCTCCATTGCTTTAACAGCTGTAATTTTTCCATTTTTCCAATCATTATAGGTAAGTTCAAAATTATTACCTACTTCTATTTTCTTTCTTCCAAATTTTACGCCTTTGTTAAGTGCAATTTTTATACCTTCTCTTTGTCTTTCTTTTATTCTAGTTCTTTCATCTTCAGCCATATAACTTAAAAGCTGAAGTACTATATCTGAAATTAGATTTTCTAATCCATTCATATTCTTATATTTAGTAGTATCTAGTAATGGCATGTCTAAAACAATTATGTCCACCTTTTTCACTTTCACAAGTTCCTTCCATTCATCTAAAATCATTTGCTTGTTTCTTCCAAGCCTGTCTAAAGATTTTAAATACAGGATATCGCCTTCTCTAAGCATTCTTTTCAATAACTGATATTCTGGTCTTTTAAAGTCTTTTCCACTTGCTGTTTCTAAAAAAATATATTCATTGTCAATTCCAAGGTGTTTAGCGTTGACAAGTTGTCTATCTAAAGATTGAGCTGTACTACTTACTCTTGCATAAAAAAATTTTCTCATCAAATAATTCTCCTTAAAATACAATAAGTCTTTCAATAATTATACTATAATTTTGAAATCTTTCATAATACTAGATGTTGAATTTTTGAAAGACTATAATTATAATTTAATCACCATTTCAAAAAGTATACTTTTTGAAATGGTGATTAAAACAGTAAAGGAATGATTTTTGTGGCATTAATAGATCGTACTATTTATCCAGTTTTAAATGACAAAATAGCTGAAGATGAAATTTTAAAATACTATACACCTTCAAATCAAGAAATACAACTTGCTTATAGACATGTAAAAGGATTAAATCAAGTAATTACCTTTTTAACATTTCTAAAGTTGTTTAAAAAACTTAGATATTTCCCTAAATACAGTAATATCCCAACTAAAATAATTAAATATATAAATACTATATTTGATTTAGATATTAAAGAAAATTTATTAATATCAGAAAAAACATTATATAAGTATAAAAGCATTATCAAACAAGAATTAAATATAAAAGATGACTTAAGATATATAAAAGAATTAGCAATTAAAACAGTTGAAGATTTTGAGCCAATAATGGAAAATCCAGCTGATGTATTTAATGCAGTTATTGAAAGTTTAATCAAAAATAATTGTGAACTACCTTCATTTAGTACTCTAGATAGAATAATTAGTACTAAGCGAAATGAAATAAATAATACAATCTTTGATAATGTAGCACTTAAATTAAGTGAATTTGATAAAGAATCTTTAAAATTTATTCTTGAAATTGATGAGCAAGGTAAATCACTTTTTAATTATATAAAAGAACTACCTAAAAGCCCTACATTGAACAATATGAAATCAATTAAA
This sequence comes from Metamycoplasmataceae bacterium, assembly GCA_051654605.1. Taxonomy (GTDB): domain Bacteria; phylum Bacillota_I; class Bacilli_A; order Mycoplasmatales; family Metamycoplasmataceae; genus UBA710. The sequence goes on from JBOFYJ010000022.1 coordinate 5,860, forward strand.
AATAACTATTTATACTTAAAAGGATTAAAATGTGGTGAAAATATTATAAAGGATATTCATCCAGCTAAAATTAAATACTTCGCATCACAAGCTAAAGCTTTAGATGCAGCTGAAATGAAAAAAATTTCAGATTCTAAAAGAAATACTATACTAATTTGCTTTATATATAATAATACAGTTAAAACATTAGATGATATGATTACTATGTTTATTAAAAGAATTGGAAAAATACATAACAAAGCTAAAGAGAATCTTGAGTTGATGTTAGATAATCAAAGAGGGAAAACAGAAAGTATGATTGAGATTTTACAAGAGATGTTATTAACTTCTTATCAATGTGCTAATAAAAATGACTTTGCAGATAATTTTAAAAATATAGTAACTAGAAATGGTGGTTATGAAGTATTAATTAAAGATTGCACAGAAATAACTGCTTATAATAATAAAAATTATTATCCGTTATTATGGAAGTCATTTAAAAGTCATAGAAAAACTTTTTTTCAGATTCTAAATATATTATCTATAGGTTCTACAACCGATAATAAGTCATTAGTTAAGGCTATAGAGTATTTACTTTCTAATGAATCTCGGAAATCTGAATTTATAGATGCAACCATTGATTTATCTTTTGCTAATCAAAAATGGCAAAAGATTATTAAAAGTAAATTGGATGGAAAAGATGTTTTTTTTAGAAGGTATTTTGAAATTTGTGTATTTTCATATATAGCCTCTGAATTTAAAACAGGTGATATTTATGCTAATGATTCTGATGAATATGCTGATTATAGAGAACAATTACTTACTTGGGATCAGTGCATTCCATTATTGGATGATTATTGTAAAGAAATTAATATTCCTATAGGAAAAGATTGTTTTATAGAGAATTTGCAGTCTATGCTTACAGATAAATGTAGGCACGTTAATAATAATTATGATGATAATGTTGAACTTTCTATACAAGCAGATGGAGAAGTCATCTTAAGGCGTAAAAATAGTACTCGTGATACCGTTAAAATCAAAGAATTTAAGAGAAAAATAGAACAGTATATGCCTGAGAGAAATATGATGGAAATTCTTTGTAATGTGGAACATTGGGTAGGATATACTAAACATTTTGGTCCAATCTCTGGCTCGGAACCCAAACTTAAAAATCCTAAAGAACGGTATATAGTTTTAACTTTTGGATATGGTTCAAATATGGGACCAACACAAACTTCAAAACATATTAGAGGCAATATAACACCTCATATGATACATTTTACAAATAAAAGGCATATTAGTGAAGATAAATTAGATAGAGCAATTGCTGATATTGTTAATGAATATAATAAATGTTCATTACCTAAAATATGGGGAGATATTAATGTAGTTGCAGCAGATGGAACACAAATAGATATGTATTCTCAAAATTTATTATCAGAAAATCATATAAGATATGGTGGAATGGGTGCTATTGCATATCACCATGTTTCAGATACATATATAGCATTATTTAGTCATTTTATTCCTTGTGGAGTATGGGAAGCTGTATATATCATAGATGGATTATTGAAAAATAAATCTGATATAAATCCTAATATAGTACATGGAGATACTCAAGGACAATCAAGTACAGTTTTTGCACTTACATATATGTTAGGTATCAAGTTAATGCCCAGGATACGTAATTGGAAAGAGTTGAAATTTTATAAGGTAGATAAAGAAGTACAATATAATCATATAGAAGCACTCTTTAAAGAAACAATTAATTGGAATCTTATAAATACTCATTATAAAGATTTATTCCAAGTAGTATTATCAATAAAATCAGGTAAAATACTCCCATCAACACTGCTTAGAAAATTAAATAATGATAGTAAAAAGAATAAATTATTTCAAGCATTTAGAGAGTTAGGACGGGTAATCAGAACTATATATTTATTAGAATTTATTTCAAATGTTTCACTTAGAAATAAAATAACAGAAAGTACAAATAAAACAGAAGCTTATAATGGATTTTCTAAGTGGTTTTTCTTTGGTGGAGAAGGCATAGTTGCTGAAAATGATCCAGAAGAACAAAATAAGATTATAAAATATAATGAGTTGTTATCAAATGCTGTTATATTACAAAATGTCATTGATATAAATAATGCTATTGAGCAATTAAGTAAAAATGGTACTCCAGTAACTCTTCGTGATATTAAATCTATGAGCCCTTATATGACAGGCCATATTAAAAGATTTGGTGAATATATAATAGATTTAGAATCAATACCAAGTCCAATACATGAAATAGATATACAAAAACTAATAGAAAATTAATAAAACCGGTAGCTAATGGATTTAATTTCCATCAAGTTACCGGTTTTTACACGTATGTCGGCGTCCCCCCTA